>CAWBBP010000020.1:0-77533 GCA_963787055.1 uncultured Actinomycetota bacterium | reverse complement strand
AAATGCATCCATCACCGAGGTACAGGCCAAGGAGGTAGCAGTAGTCGTTGGCTGGGAATCCCTCGAAATCGTGAAGAATGCCGCAAGCCGAGTCCGTTGTGGGTCTCTCCCGAATGTGTTCGCGCCGTCTCCAATCCCGAACGGTGGCTCTCGGTATCCCCGACTGTCTTGCGACTTCGCAGTCATTCAATCCCGATGAGATAAGCCGTTGTACGAGCTGAAACTCCTCCGTCGGACGCACGAGTCGGGCCTCCTATCCGCAACCTGTCCCACCACGGTAAGCAAATGGACTGACAAACACCGAGTGCGCTGTGAGCTAGGCTGAAACATCCTGCGGGCGTGGTGAAATTGGCATACACGATGGCTTTAGGTGCCATTGCTCGAGAGAGCGTGAGGGTTCGAGTCCCTCCGCCCGCACCATTGGTTTTCCGCACCATGCGCCCTTAAAGCCTGGTTGGCGGCCCTAGGAGTTCCGACGAAACGTTCCTCGACCCGCAATTTGCCCGCAAGTTTTCGGACAATGTTGCTATCGGGAGCTACTCAGTCGCCCTCAGCCGGAAAAGAGGAATCCGGCGTCCGCGAGGCGCGGTCTTGGCCAGGTAGTCGCCGTACCCGGCGTAGACCTGCTCAGCCAGCGCGTACAGGCGGGAATGCTCGTCGGGGTCGGTCACCTCGCTGGCCAGGAAATCCTCACCCCCGAAACGGCATTGGGGGTTCCCCTTCAGGTTGTAGTACCACGCCGGATGCTTCGTCCCGCCGAAGTTCGAGGCGATGAGGATCGGATCGGGCCCGTCATGGAAGTACGTAAGCTGCACCTCCCGCGGCTGACCCGACCTGGCGCCGATCGTCACTAACGGTGCGTTGACAACGACGCCCATCGAGGTCGTGAAACGTCCGCCCGTCGCCCGGTAGAGCACAGGGTCAAGACGGGTCGAGACACGGCGGGCGAACCACTGCCCCGCGGGGGAGCGTCCGAACCTCTCACCGACCCGGTAGCCACGCCCGCGGCGCCGGTGGGGGTCGACGTAGCGCAGGGGCATGTCCGCACCGTACCCGCCGATCCGCGCAGAGCTGTCGCCGTCAGTCGTTAGCATCCCAAATATGGGGGCGAAAAAGACTAATGATGGCGCAGGCTGCGGTTTCGCAATTCTGTTGTTCGTTCTTTTCGTGGCCGTCGCCTGGCCCTACTATTTGGGGACCTGGCTGGCCGTGCAATACGGGGCGGACAACCCGTCCACAGCCCGCTCGGTGACCGGCTGGGTCCTGGAAGTGCTGTGGCTGGGCGGCCTGGTGTGGTTCACCGGTTGGTCGCGGCTCAAGGAGAAGCGGAAGCAGGACGCAGCCCGCCGCCTTGAGCACCTCGCACAGCAACGCAAGCAGGAGTTCGGGTCGGCCGGCGCGCGTCTCTACGAGCAGGCCGACGCGTCGGTGTTGATGATCGCCGCGTCCGAGGCCGCCAGGTCGGGATGGCTCGGCGATCCCGCTGATTTCGACTTCCGTGCCGACCTGGAGGCGATCGCCGCCAATCTGCGCCGGGCCGGGAAGATCCGCGCCGTCACCGCGGACGCCGCGTCGATCCGCAACTTCAGCCAGGCCGACGAGCAGATGCTGCACGACGCGAAGGTCGAGATCGCCAAACTGGAGAACTCGGTAAAGCAGCGCGTCGAGCTGATCGGCAAATGCGCACAGCAGGCCGCCGACATCGACCGTGCCCTGCGTGAGGAACGTGAAAGCGCTGTCATGGCCAAGCGGCGCGAGGATCTGCGCGGACGCCTCGGCCCGATCCTCTATGGATCGCAGAAGATGCCGATTGACAGCCCTTCGGAGTCTGCCGACGTGGTGACGGCCCGCGCTGCCGCCTTCCACGAACTCAAGGCCCTCATCGACAAGTACCGACTCGACGCGGCGAACGACTAGCGAACCGACGCGCGGGCAGTGCGCTGAATCAGCTGATTGTGCCCACAGGTGAGTGAACCAGGCCCTCAGAAGACCGTGTAGCCGCCGTCCATCACCAGTGTCTGCCCGGTGAAGTAGCTCGATCCGGGCCCAGCCAGCCATACCGCCGTCGCCTCGTAGTCCTGCGGTGTGCCCCACCGCCGCAGCGGAACCCTGGGCAGGATCTTGGATTGCGCGGCGGGGGAGTCGAGCAGGCCCTCGGTCATGGCGGCCTCGGTCCAGCCCGGCACGATCGCGTTGACCCGGATCCTTTCCCGGGCCAGTTCGACTGCCAGACCGCGCGCCATCGCCATCAGCCCCGCCTTGGCGGCCGCGTAGTGGATGTTGAAGGCCAGCCCGTCGGTCATCGACACACTGCTGGTGAACACGATGGACCCGGTCCGCCGCGCTTTCATATGGCCGGCCACCGCGCGGACGGTGAAGAACTGTCCGTCGAGGTTCACCGACATCACCCGTCGCCATTCCTCCGTCGACATGGTGTCGATCGGTGCGGGACGGCCGGGCACCCCGGCGTTGGCGAAGCACGAGTCAATCTGGCCGAAGGTCGCCAGGGTCTGGGCGACACCGGCCGCGACGGCCTCCTCGTCGCTGACGTCGACCCGGAAGGCGGCGACCGCAGCGTCGGAGCCGTCGGCGGACAGTTCGGTCACCGCGGCGTCGTTGTGGGCTTCGTTGGTGCCCCAGATGGCCACGGCGGCACCGGCTTTGTGCAGCCCGCGGGCCATCCCCAGTCCGATTCCGCTGTTACCGCCGGTCACCAGCGCCACGTGCCCGGTGAGGTCATGCCACTCGGTCATCGCAGTCCTCCAGAGTTCTCGCGGCGGTGTCTAGATCATGTCCCGGGCGGTCAGCCAGCGCATGATGGGCCAGCCCGCGAAAACCGGCAGCCACACGGTGAGCACCCGGTAGAGCAGCACCGCCGGCACCGCGACGGCGGTGGGCACCCCGAAAGCGGCCAGGCCGCCGATCAGCGCTGCCTCGACCGCGCCCACGCCACCGGGTGTGGGTGCTGCCGACGCCAGCGTGCCGCCGACCATCGTCACCACCGTGACGGTGACGAACGTTGTTCCTCCGCCGAACGCCTCGATACTGCACCAGAGCGTGAAGGCCATGCCGAGAGTGGTTGTGGCACAGCCCAATACGATGATGGCGAAGCGCTTTGGCTCTCGTACGAGTTCTACCAGGTCGCCGCCGACCTCGTTGATCTTGGGCCGTACGGCGGTTTCGAGCCAGTGCCGCAGCTTCGGAACGAACAGAAAGGTCCCCACCGCGCCCAATGTCAGGCCGCCGATCAGGTACACCAGGGTCAGCTTCGGGACGAATTTCGAGAGGTCGGCCGAGGCGCCGGCCGCAACGCTGAAGAAGATCAGCAGAGCGACGTGGGTGATCACCTGCACCGCCTGCTGCACCGCCACCGCGGCGGTGGCCCGAACGGTGCCCAGGCCTGCCTTCTGCAGGAAGCGGGTGCTCAACGCCAGCCCGCCGACCCCGGCCGGTGTGGTGGTGGCGGCGAAGGTGTTGGCGAACTGCATGATGACCAGATGCCGGAATGAGACCACCTCATTGGCGCAGGCCCACAGGCCTGCCGCCGCGCCGATATAGGTCGATGCCGACACCGCAAGCCCCATCACCGCCCACCACCAGTTGGCGTTGCGAAGCTCACTGACAAAGGCCGGCACCGTGCTGATGAACGGGTAGGCGACGTAGACGAGGGCGACCAGCAGGACAAGTTGGATCACCTGTTTGCGGGTGAACCGGGTGATGGTCTCGGTCTGGATCGCGGCAGCGCCGGTCTGCAGTTTGACCTCGTCGCGGGCGGCGGCCATCACGGTCTTGGCGTCGCTGAGACTGTTGCGGATGCGGGCCGGCATGGCCGATCGGGTCAGCCGGCGGGAGGCGTCGAGCACCGTATCGGTGCCCAATACGCCGATCGCGGCCCGTACCGCGGGCGCGGCGCCGAACCGGTCGGCCGTGGTGGCCAGCAGTTCGGCGACATCGGATTGCAACTGCTCATCGGAGGCGCCGTACTCGGAATTACCGAAGCCGCCGAACAGTGCGGTTCCGGCATCGACGGTGATCTCGCTGGGCCGCAGGTCCCCGTGTGAGATCTGGTGGCGGTGCAGCACGCCGAGGGCTTCCCAGATAGCGGGTGCGGCGTCGGGGTCGGTGAGATGGGCCAGTGCGTTTCCGCGCGGCGGGGTGTGGGCGAACAGCGTCCAACCCCGGTCCAGGGCGGCGACGCTCAGCGTGGTGGTGTTGGCGACGCAGAGGTCTCCGATGGCGATGGCCATCAGGGCGCGGTGTTCGACGGCGCGGTGCAGCGACATCTGAAGTGGCGCGGTTTCCTTGTCGCGCAGCACAAGCCAGCGCCAGAACTGTCTCAGGGCCCCGCCGCTGCGCTGATTGGGGCCGTACAGCTCGACGATGGCATCCCGGCCGGTCTGGTCGGTGGCGGACAGTTCCAGCGGGCCTCGCCCGGCGGGACGAACCACGGTGAACGTGTCGGTGACGAAACCGCGGCGCGCCAAGGCGCGGATCGCACCGTCGAGAGGAACCTCCAGTGCGGGGGTGCCGACCACCAGGACCACCACCGCGCCGACGAACCAGCCGACGGCAAGGCCGAGCAGTGTGCGGGCCGGAACCACCGCGCTGACGATCAGGTGGATCGGGACGAATGCCAGCAGCAAGCCCCACCACCAGCGTCGCCACCGGGCCGGCAGCCAGGGGCCCGAGACCGTCAGCACCGCGGCCAGCATGGCGATCCAGCGGGGGTCGTCGAGGAACTGCGACAGAGTCGTGGACAGCCGCTCGTTGAGGTCGAAATGCCAGCGCGGGGCGGTGATGCCCTCACCGGTGATGGACAGCGAGAGCACCGCGATGAAACCGGCCGCACCGTAGGCGCCGAGCAGCTTCCACTGCCGGCCGGCGATCAGGCCGATCAGGATGACGAACGGCAGCGCGACGATCGCGATGCCGTAGGCCAGGTACACCAGGTTCGACTGGGTGGGGGTCAGCACACCCACGATGCGCGAGATGGACTTCTCCAGGCCGACCCAGTCGCTGCGGGTGATGATCGAACTGAAGATCACCAGGGCCAGGAAAAGACCGGCCAGGGTGACCCGCACGATATCGGTGGTGCGGCGGGTCAGCGGTTGCAGCAGCTCACCCGAAACGGTGACCTCGCGTCCGTCAACTCGCACGAAAGAGAACCTACGTCAGAGGATCCCGATAAAGCCCGGTAGTGCGGGATCACCCGGCCGGCGGAGGCGCGGCCGACGGGTACACGACCGGGTCGGGTTCCGGGGCCGGGAGCACCTCGACGCGCTCGTCGGGCGGTACCTGGCCCAGCAGGGCACCGGTCAGCGCGCCGCCCTGGTACATCTCGTGCAGCCGTCGCAGGAAGGCGATTCGTCCAGTCCCCGGATCATCCGGCATCGGTCCCAGGCCGGGGGCGATCATGCCCTCACCGGGTGGGGCCGGCGCCTGGTTCTGGGCCAGCAGGTATTCGGGGTTGAAGGCGCTGAGGCTGGGCAGCGCCGCCGGGGCGGGGGTGCCCGGAGCCGACGGGACCGGATTCTGGCCCAGGATCAGGTTGGTCTCGTAGCCGGACAGATCGGGCAGGCCCAGCGGCCCGGCGGGGCCGCTCCCGGCCTGTGCCAGGGGGTTGCCGATCCCGGTCGGGGGCGGGACGGGCACGGTGGTCGGCGCCGGGGCGGGGCCGTTATCGGTGGGAGGAGGCTCGTCGGTGGCCGCCGCCGGAGCCGCGCCCAGCAGGATGCCGGTGGCGAGCAGGCCGCCTCGCAGTGCCCAGCGCGCTGATGGCGCCCAACGTCCTGTCGATCCCATGCCGGCGTCTACTTGCAGAGCTCGATGAGCTTCTTGGTGGTCTCGTCGGCCGCGGTGAGGCGGGCGGCCTGGTCCGGATCGTCGTTGACCTGTCCGGCGAGGTAGTACTGCGAGATGGTCTGCAACTGGTCGGCGAACGTCCGCAGCGGCTCGGCCAGCTCCGGGGGAGTATTCGACGGGACGGTGTCACGCAGATAGGCGGCGCCGCCCGCCATGGCCAGGCGCGCGTTGGCGGCGACGGCCTCCCGGGCGGCCGGCTCAGGCCCGAGGTCCTTGCGGGTCTGGATCGCCACCCCTTGGCTGACGAGCATGAATGCGTCGCAGGCCGTGGCCTTGGGGTCGGCGGCGGCCGGATTGCCGACCGGCTCAGGCCCAGGCGCGGGCCTGAGCAGAGCCCATGCCGCAGTACCGGCCGCCAGCAGCGAGATCACCGTCGCCAGGGCGGCCAGCCAGCGGGTCGGGCCGGATGGGGCCGGCGCAGCCGGAGGGGAGGGCATCGGTTGCGACATGGCGACGATGCTACGCGTAGGCTTGAATACGGACGAAAGGCCATGATGACAACCCGCTGGCAAACTCTGGTCCGCTCCCTGACGGGGGCGTTGGGTGGTGTGGCGCTGGCCGCTGCGGCGGCTTTCGGAGCGGTCTGGCCGGTACCGGCGGCAGGGGCGCAGACCTGCGCCCCGGGCTTCGAACGCAACCCTTACACCCCGGAATGCCTGGCGCCGGTGAGCACCCCGACCATCAACGGTATTCCGTGTGTACCCAGCAAAATCGGTTTGTGTTCGTCATTCGTCCAGAATCAGCAGCCGCAGCGGGTGCCACGCAGTTCGTTCGGCTGACGGGTCGGCGGCCGGTTTTCAGGTGTGCGACACCGATTTGTTCAACAGTCGCTGAACAAAACTCGGAGACACCTGCGCCAGGCCGGCGAACACCTTGGCCTGACGCCCCACCGGGTAGTGCACCTTGGTCAGCCAGGTCCGGTTCGGGTGGGTGGCCGCATAGATGTCCTCGGCGACGTCCTGTGCACTCAGGTGCACGCCCAGGGATTTGGTGCTGCCGGTGTCGAGGCCGTCGACCATCGCGGTGGCCACGAACAGCGGCCACATTGCGATCACCCGGATATCGTGCCGGCGCCACTCCAGTTCGAGGGCCTCGGTGAGGCCGCGGACGGCGAATTTGGTGGCCGAGTAGGTGGCCAACTCGGGCTGGCCGTAGATGGCCGAGGCCGAACACAGGTTGACCACCTGCGCGCGGGCGGTGTCCCGCAGATACGGAAACGCCGTGTGCAGTCCGGCCATGGTCCCGTAGACGTTGACGTCGACGATCCGGCGCTGGGTCTGCAGCGGAATGTCCTCGAATCGCCCCGAACTCAGCACGCCCGCATTGTTGACCAGGATGTCCAACCGGCGGGAGCCGCCGGTGAAGGTTTCGAGCCGCTGGGCCCAGTCATCGGCGTCGGTGACGTCGAGCTGGCCGATCGCCACGTCGCCGCCGGTCGCGGTGATCGCCTCGCGCAGCGAAGCCAGTCCGGCGAGCTCGAGATCGTAGGCGCCCACCCGGTAGCCGCGGCGGGCGAATGCCAGTGCGGTGGCCCGGCCGATCCCTGCTGCGGCGCCGGTGATGAATACTGTCGGTGCGGAATCAGGCATTCTTCCTGTCTACCCGCTCGCGTCCCCGCTCGCGATACCAGTCGATGAGCTCGGGACGGTCGATCGCCCGGGGGTCCAGTGACACCTCGGTGTGGCCGGCCATGATCGCGGTGACCGGCACCTCGAGCTTCTTGCCGGTTCGGGTGTGCGGGATACCGGGTGCGACGATGACGTCATCGGGCACATGCCGCGGCGAGAGCCGGGTGCGGATCCGGGTGCGGATCTCCTGCACCAGCGCGGCGTCGAGGTGGTGGCCCTCGGCCAGCGTGACGAACAATGGCATCCAGTAGGCGCCATCGGGACCGTCGATGCCGAGCACGAACGCCTCGGTCACCTCGTCGAGGCCCTCCACCACCTCGTAGATGTCGGCCGAGCCCATCCGGATCCCGTGGCGGTTGAGCGTGGCGTCGCTGCGGCCGTGGATGATCAGCGATCCGCCCTCGGTCAGCGTCACCCAGTCGCCGTGACGCCACACCCCGGGTGCCGGACCGTCGGCCCATTCGTGGTCGAAATATGCTGCGCGGTAACGAGATCCGTCCGGGTCGTTCCAAAATCCGATCGGCATGGAGGGCATCGGGGTGGTGATCACCAGTTCGCCCACCTCGCCGGTCAACGGTTCGCGGGCCGGCGACCAGCTGTGCAGATCCACCCCCAGGTAGCGGGTGGCGAGTTCGCCCGGCCTGGCCGCCACCCCGGTGGTGCCACCGGCGAAAGCGGTCACCACGTCGGTCCCGCCGCTGATCGAGGACACCTCCACGGCCGGGCCGAGTTCGGCGGCGACCCACTCGAAGAGGTCGGCAGGCAGTGGTGAACCGGTGCTGCCGAGTGTTCGCAGCCGGCTGAGGTCGTGCTCGGCGCCGGGGTGCAGTCCGGCCTTACGGGAGGCCAGCAGGTGCCCGGGGCTGGTGCCGAAGACGGTGACCTCCTCGGTCTCCAGCAGCTGCCACAACCGGTCGGCGTCGGGGTGCATCGGATGGCCGCTGTAGCTGACGACGGTCGCCCCGCACAACAGGCCGGCCAGCCGGAAGTTCCACATCATCCAACTCAGCGCGGTCTGCCAGAAGAACACGTCATCGCCGCCGAGGTCGACGTGCAGGGCAGCGGCTTTGAGATGTTCGAGGACCACTCCGCCGTGGCCGTGCGCGATGCCCTTGGGCCGTCCGGTGGTACCGGAGGTGAACAGCACCCACAGCGGGTGCTCGAACGGCACCGGGGTGACATCCGGCTCGACGGGTGCGGCGACCAGGCCGCGGTAGGCCGCACCGTCGAGCAGGATCAGGTGCGGATCGCCGGGCAGGGCGTCGAGCAGGTCGGCGGTGTCGGCCCGTTTGTCGACCCATCGGCCGTTGTAGCGGTAGCCGTCGCAGCTGAACAGCACCGTGGGAGCGAGCTGACCCAGCCGCGCCGCGGCACCCTCGGGTGCGTAGTCCTGCCCGCAGGCCGACCACACCGCCCCGACCGCCGCGGTGGCCAGGAATGCCACCGCCGCCTCGGCGATATCGGGCAGGTAGGCGACGACGCCGTCGCCGGGCTGCACGCCGAGCCGGCGCAACTCGGCTGCCACCGCGCCGACCCGCCCGGGCAGTTCGGACCAGTCGATCCGGGTTCGGGTGCCGTCCTCGTCGATGCCGATGAGCGCTGCACCCGGCCGGGAGGCCTGCCGGAGCACCTGGTCGACGTAGTTCAGTCGCACCCCGGGAAACCACCGTGCGCCGGGCATCGTCGGGTCGGCGAGCACCCCGGCCTCATCCGGCCCGGGTCCGGTGGCCGCGCGGACGTCGAAGAACTCCCACACCGCGCGCCAGAACCGGGCCGGGTGCTGAACCGACCACTGCCACAACTGCGGGTAGTCCCCGGCGGGGGCATCGTGCCGATCGGCCGCCAGCGCGGCGAACCGGCGCCATTGCGGCTGCGCGGGGTCCATGATCAGACGAACTCGACGCTGGACATCTTGATCTGGCCGCCCTCGCGCACCAGGTTCATCGTGATTCGCCACAGGCGCGGCTGCTGCTGGTCCTCGGGTGCCCGCTTGCCTTCGCGGCGGGAGGTGGCCGAGACGAGAACGACGGCGGAATCCTGCGTCATGGACTTCACCGCGGCATCGTTGACGGTGGCCTTGGTGACGATCTCCTCGTCCTGCAGGGCCTTGACGAAATCGTCTGCCGTCTCGGCGAAATTGTCCCGGAACCGTCCGGTCGATCCGTCCAGGACGCGTTGCACGCTGTCCGCGGCGGTGGCGTAGTCGATGGCCATCAGGTTGATCACCCCCTGTCGCGCGGCCGCGGCGTACTCGGCGCTGCGCTGGTGTTGCTGGGTGACCTCGCGGTGCTGCCAGATCATCCAGCCCGTCGCCGTCACCAGGACAGTGGTGAGCAGCGCCGCGGCCGCCAGGACGACCGACGGCAGTGCCGGACGGGGCCGGCGCGCTGCGGCGGCGGGCTCGATGAATGTGTCGTCACCCGTGGGTGTTTCGGTATCCCCCGGGATCGCGTCCCGGGCCTGCAGTTGGCGCCGCAACTCCTCGGCCCGGGCGCGGGCCGCCTCGGCCCTGGCCTCGGCGGCCTCGGCCTCGGCCTCGGCCGCGCGCGCGATTTCGTCGTCGGTGGGGTCCACCCTCGGACCTCCTCTCGGTCGTCGCGCCGCAAGGTCGGGATTTCTTCCTGACCGCCGGACTGCACAGACACCCGTATGGGACAGTGAGCCGGTGCGATTGACCGTAGCCGCTGCCGTTGCGCTGATGGCTGGCGGACTCGCCGGGCCCGCACCGGCGCTGGCCGACGAGTGCAATGACGCCTTCTGCACACCCGGAATCAAGCCGGCCGTGGTGCTCGGCGCCCCGTGCGCGGACACCGGTTTCTACGTGTTCGGAACCACCTCGTGGGGGCGGTTGGTGTTCTGCGGCTCACCGCGGCGTTATGAGCCGCGGTATTTCCGGTCGCCGCCCATGATGGGCGTCAAGGAACTCAACGGCAGTTGCACCGGCTACGAGAACGCCGTGGCCCAGGCGCCGGACGGGCTGTTCCTCACCTGCTCGTTCGAGAACGCCCGGGCCGTGTGGGTGCGTGGAGACGCCTGACCCTCACCAGTGCCGCAGCGAACACAACGCGCCCTTGGCTCCGGAGTTGGTCGCCACCACCGTTCCGTCCACCGCCAGCGTGCAGTGGAAATTCGGCGGATTGGGAGACTGGCCGGAGGTGCCCAGCACCATCGCCCAATATTGCGGATTGGCCAGTTTGACGTTGAGCACCCAGGGTTTGTCGGGGCCGAGGTCGGCCTCGGCCTTCGGGCTGAACAGGTACGGGTTGTGGCTGTAGTCGGCGTAGTTGGCCGGTTCGGCGTCCCGGTAGTAGATCTCGGCGAAGAACGGGACGTCGGTGTAGACGGTGTAGGTCACGTCGTGCAGCACCGGCTGCTCGGCCGCGGCGGGTGCGGCGGTCACCAGGCATGCAGCCACCAGCATCATGGAGATGCCGATCCGATCGAGCCGCATGCTTGGAGAGTCTGGCAGACCGCTGCCACTAGGATCGGGGGTTTCGGGGTCCAGGAGGTGTTCGCCCGTGACTGCCGGCGATGACCGCCCGACCGACGTGCTGGCCGAACTCGCCGAGGCGGAGGCCGCCGAAGCCGATGCGCGGGCCGAAGCGGACCGCGCCAGGGCCAGGGCCGCCGAGTTGCGCGGCACCGGGGAGGACGCCGACCCCGATCTCACACCTGGGGCCGGCCGGTCCCGGGTGCCGGCCTGGCGGGTCGGGGCGTTGGCCGGTGTCGCGCTGCTGGCCGGGGCCGGGCTGACGCTGACCGCCCTGATGCTCTGGAAACACGGTCAGGTTGCCGCCGAGCGTGACCGGGACCGGGCCTCGGTCGAGGCGGCGCGCAACGGGGTGGTGGCGCTGCTGTCCATCGACCACACCCGTGCCGAAGAGGACGTGCAACGGGTGCTGGACCTTTCCGCCGGTCGGTTCCGGGAGGACTTCGCCCGCGACGCCGACGATTTCGTCAAGACCGCGATCGATTCCCAGGCCGTGACCAAGGGTTCGGTCCGTGTCGCGGCCCTGCAGTCGGTTCGAGACGACAGCGGTGTCGTGTTGGTGGCGGCGAGTTCGAAGGTGACCAACGCCAGCGGCGCGAAGGAAGACACCCGTCCGTGGCGGATGAGGGTGACGGTGACCCGTGACGGTGACATCTGGAAGATGTCGGATGTGGAGTTTGTGCCATGAGTTCGCCGGACAAGCCGGAGGCGGATGACGCTGTGGGTGCCGGCGTCGAGACCACTGAAATCGACGTCGAGACCACCGAGGCCGACCTCGATCAGAACCCGGCCGTGGCAGCCCCGCCCGCCAACGCGGCGCAGCGGGTCACGGCCTGGTGCCGCGCCCGCCCGGTGGCGGTGCTGGCCGTCGCATTGCTGCTCGTTTCGGCGATCGCCGCGGGTTCGGTGTACTGGTGGCTGTACCGTCCGGATCGGCTCACCGACGCCGCTGCTCAACAGCAGGTCGTCGCAGCGGCCAAGGTGGGAACCGAGGCCCTGCTGTCCTACTCGCCGGAGAATCTCGACAACGATCTGGCAACCGCCAAGTCGCATCTGACCGAGCCGTTCCTGGGTCAGTACACCGATTTCACCGACAAGACCGTCGTTCCGGCGGCCAGGGACCGGGGTGTCAAGACCGAGGCCAATGTCGCCGAGGCCGCCGTCTCGACGATCCGGCCCGGACGTGCCGAGGTGCTGGTTTTCGTCAATCAGGTCACCACCAGCACGAGTCGGCCCACTCCCGCACTGGCCACCAGCAGTGTGATGGTGACGTTGGTGCACACCGATGGCCAATGGCTGATCTCGGAGTTCGTCCCGATCTAGGTCGGTCACCGTAAGTCCCGGGAGTTTGGGGACTTACGTCTCTGTCGCCACCGGCCCGCCGTCGGCCACTGTGGATCGATGATCGCGGTGGGTCGATGATGAGGGGTCGGCGACGGTGAGCGCGGATTTTCCTGATGCCGAGACCATGCGCGCGGTGCTCACCCTGGCCACCCGCGCCCCATCGGTGCACAACTCGCAGCCCTGGCACTGGCGGGTCGGCCCGGGCAGCCTGAATCTCTACGCCGATTCCCGCCGGCGCCTGCCGCGGACCGACCCCGACCGGCGGGACGTGCTGCTGAGCTGTGGTGCCGGACTGCACCACTGCACCGTGGCGCTGGCCGCCATCGGCTGGCGGGCCAGGATCCACCGGCTGCCCGACCCGTCCGAGCCCGGTCACCTGGCGGCCGTCGAGGTGGTTGCCCAGTCTCCCGGGGAACTCGACGTGATGCTGGCCGCGGCGATCGCCCGCCGCCGCACCGACCGTCGCACCTACAGTTCCTGGCCGGTGCCGTGGGGGGATATCGCCCTGATGGGTGCGCGGGCCGCCCGCGCCGGGGTGATGCTGCGCCAGATCGATCCGCTGCCGCGACTGGGTGACAGGACCGAACAGGACAACGGCGTCGTCGTCGCGTTGGGCACCGAAGCCGATGACGATCTCGCTCGGCTACGGGCCGGTGAGGCGACCAGCCTGGTGCTGTTGTCGGCGACTGCGATGGGTTTGGCGACCTGCCCGATGACCGACCCGCTGGAGATACCCGAGACCCGGGCGGCGGTGCGCGACGATGTGTTCGGCACCAGCGGCCATCCGCAGATGCTGATGCGGGTGGGGCGGGCGGCGGTCGATGCCGACCCGTTGCCGTCGACCCCGCGCCGTCCGCTGCCGGAGGTCGCGAATTGGCTGCTCGACGGTGCCTTCGTCGGGGACGATGTGGCCAGCCGGACCGGCTGAGTGCCCTGGAACCGGTACACCGGGGCAACCCCGGACCCGTCCCCGTTCACTCGAACCGCATCGACGTTCCCGGTCTCAGGGTCTGCACCCGGCCGCGGCACTCCACCTCGATCGGCGGCAGGTCGACCGGCTCGGCGCTGATCTCGGCGCTGCGGCCGACGACCGTCAGATGCAGCCGGTAGCCCCGGTAATAGATCGGCATCCGAAGCGCGCCAAGGCTGTCCGGCCACATCGGGTTGAGGATCAGCCGGTCCGAGCGGGTCTCCAGCCCGGTGAAACAACGCTGCAGCAGGTCGATGCTGCCGGCCATCGCGGCGATGTGGATACCCTCCGCGGTGGTGCCGCCCTGAATGTCGGCCACATCCGAGGCCAGCACCTGCTGGAAATACCGCATCGCGCGTTTGCGGTCGCCGCGGGCCAGCACCCAGGCGTGCACCACACCGCTCAACGTCGAGCCGTGCGAGGTCCGGTGCAGGTAGTAGGCCACCGTCGCCGGGATCTGCTCCGGGGTGAACCGGTATCCCATCCGGGCGAACATCTCCCGCAACTCGTCGGCCGACAACAGGTAGAACAGCATCAGCGCATCGGCCTGTTTGGAGGCCTTGTACCGGTTGACGCTGTCGTTGTCGGCTTCCAGGATGCGGTCCAGTCGTTGGATGTTGCCGTACCGCTCACGCAGCCCGTGCCAGTCCAGTTCCGCCAGGTCGGCATAGCCCTCGAACTGACTGATCACCTCCACCCCCGGCGCAGATCCGGTATCCGGGCTCGCGTGGAAGGGCACGTACATCCGCCGGCTCACCTCATCCCAGCGGTCCAGTTCGCGGCCGTGGATGCCGAGGGTCTCCATCAGGTCGAGGCGGTTACGCAACGGCAGTGCGTCCAGTGCGTCCAGGGCCCGCACGATCACCCACACCGCCATCACGTTGGTGTAGGCGTTGTTGTCGATACCGTCATAGGGCCGGTCGGGATAGCCGGAGTGGAATTCGTCGGGTCCGATCACACCGCGAATCACGTAGCGGCCCTTGGCCTCGTCGAACTCGGCTCGGCTCACCCAGAACCGGGCGATCTCGGCCAGCATCTCCGCGCCGTTCTCGATGAGATAGCGCAGATCGCCGGTCACCTGGTAGTACTGCCAGACGTTGTAGGCCACCGCGATCCCGATGTGATGGGCGCGGGCGCTGGCGTCCGGGTTCCACCGTCCGGAGTTCGGGTTCAGGTGCAGCTTCTGGCTTTCCTCGCGGCCGTCGCTGCCGGACTGCCACGGGAACATCGCGCCGGCGTACCCGGCCTCGGCCGCGGCCCGGCGCGCCTCCGGCAGCCGACGGAACCGGTAGCGCAGCAGCGAGCGGGTGGTCACCGGCGAGCGCAGGTTGAGCACCGGGAAGACGAACAGTTCGTCCCAGAAGATGTGGCCCCGGTAGGCCTCGCCGTGCAGGCCGCGGGCGGGCAGTCCGGCATCGAGATCCTCGGCCCGGTTGGGCACCGTCTGCAACAGCTGAAGCATGTGCAGCCGCGCCACCCGCAGGGCATCGGGGCTGTCCTCGAAGGCGATGTCGAAGCGCTCCCACAGGTGCGCCCATTCCCGGATGTGCCCCTCACGCAGATCGCAGTAACGGCCGAGGTGGGTCAGCAACCGCGCCGCGGCATCGCCGGGTTCGGAGATGGCCGGATCGCGTCCGGTGAAGACCGCGGCCATCTTCTCCACGGTCACCGATTCGCCGGCCTCCACCCGCACCACCAGATCGTGGCCGGTCCGCCGCGGCTCGTCGACGAAGCGCATATCGACGGCCAGTGGTGCCTCGCCGCGCCACACCGTCGTGCGGGCGGCTACCGCGATCGGCACCCGTGACTGCACCGTCTCGCAGACCAGCAGCGCCGAGTCGCCGGAAAGCGCCGTCGTCGAGGTGGCGACCAGGTGGTCATCGGATAGTGCCCGGTAGCGTTCGACTCCCGCGTTGCGCACGTCGCCGTCGATCATCGACAGGAATTCGACGGTGCCCGCCCAGTCTTCGGCGAACAGCGTCGTCTCCAGCGCGCAGGCATGCGGCAGGTGCATGGCGGCGATCCGCCGCTGCACCACGCTGGTGGTGCGTCCGGATGGGTCGCGGAACCGGAACTCCCGGGTCAGTTCGGCCTGCCGCAGATCCATGTTCTGCCGGTAGGACAGCAGTTCCGCGGTGTCCACGTCGAACCAGTCGCCGCCGTCGACGCGGAACTTCAGCGACAGCCAGTTCGGCAGGTTGACCAGGCTCTCGTTGACCACCTCCACCCCGGACACCTCGTCGACGAGGCGGTTGTAGAGACCGGCGGCGTAGGTGCCGGGGTAGTGGAACGGCCCGGCGTCGGCCTCCGGGGCGCACCCGCGGGTGGCCCGATAGCCGTTGCCGACCGTGCACAGCGCCTCGCGTAGCCGTTCCTGCTCGGGCAGGTAGCCGCCGAAGGTGAACGACCAGGGGCTGGCCATGATCTGGCGGTCGATATCGCACTGCGCGACCAGACGCTCGATGAACTCCCGTACGTGGGCGGGATCGTCGAGACTGAACCGCGCGGCGGTCGCCCGGTCGCCGTCCTCGAGGTGGCGCACGACGATCCCGATCCCGTCATGCAGAACCGAATCGAAGCCGTCCTCATCGGTCAGGTCATCGCCGATGAAGATCGGTAGTAGCGGCTCCTGCCCGGCTACCTGGTCGGCGATCCACTCCAGCGTCTTGCCCTTGTCCCAGTCCAGATTCGGGCGCAACTCGACGACCTTGCGGCCCGATGTCACCTTCAGGCCGTTGCGGCCGCCGACGTCATGCACCGCGGCCGTCACGGCGGTTGCGGCCTCCGGTGCGGCGTTGCGGTAGTGCACGGCGACGGCATAACGCTTGTGCTCGACGGTGACCCCGGGGATCGAGGCCAGCCGCTCGGTGAGTTCGGCGGCGGCGTCCGCCAGGACCGGAATCGCCTCGGCGGCGGTCTCGTTGCGGTGATAGCTGCCGTCCGGGCCGACCATCTCGAACCCGTGGCTGCCGGCGTACCACAGACCGGGTAGGCCTACCCGGGCCTGAATGTCCTCCAGGCCGCGGCCGGAGAGCACCGCCACCGGATACAACGCGGCCAGTGACTGCAGCGCCTTTGCCGCCCCGGGCACCAGCGCTGCCGCACCGGGCTGATCGACGATATCGGACAGGGTGCCGTCGAAATCGAAGAAGATCGCCGGGCGCCGCGCCCCCACCACGCCGGCGAGCTGGCCGAAGGCGGCCAGGGCGTCGGGAAGGGTGGACATCCGCCGGTCGATCGAGCGCACCAGCACCTCGGCGAGGTCGCCGACCACAACGTCGGCGCCGCACTCCTTGAGTGTGGCCCCGCCTTCGCCGGTGCGGTCGACGCCGATCACCAGACCGAAGCCGCCGGCCCGCCCGGCGGTCACTCCGGCCTCGGAGTCCTCGACCACCACCGTGCGCCCAGGCCGCGCCCCGAGCCGACGCGCGGCCTCCAGCAGCATCGCCGGGTCCGGCTTTCCGGGAAGGTCGAGCTCGTCGGCGACCACGCCGTCGACCCGGGCCTCGAACAGATCCGCGATACCCGCGGTCTGGAGCACGGTCGCGCAGTTGCGGCTGGCGGAGAACACTGCCACCCGCACGCCCGTCCCGATCAGCCGTCGCACCAGAGCGACGGTGGACTCGAAGACCGGCACCCCGGTGGCGATCGCCGCGGCGAACAGTTCCTGTTTGCGGTTGCCCAGCCCGCAGACGGTCTCCGTGGCGGGGGCGTCGCCGGCGCTGCCCCAGGGCAGCGTGACGCCCCGGGAGGCCAGGAAATCGCGCACCCCGTCGTAGCGCGGTTTACCGTCGATGAAATGGCGGTAGTCGTCGGGGGTGAACGGATCGTGGTTCTCGGCCTCGGCAGCCGGTCGGCCGCTCAGGTACTCGTCGAACATCCGGGCCCACGCCGCCGCATGCAGCGAGGCGGTGTCGGTGATGACCCCGTCGAGGTCGAACAGGACGGCGTCATGGATCCGCGGGTCGATCCGCACCCGCTGACCGGAATCGACGATGCCGGCACCGAACGGATTCTTACTCACCATGGGTTCTGACCCTAGGCCACACCGGTGCCGGCGTTCGGCACGTCTAAGGTCGAACAGGGGATTCTGGCCTCGAGGTAGTGACCAAGGCCCCTGACGGTGGGGGTTCGGGAACCCTAAACTACGGGTGCGCGAGGAAGAGGAGCGAAATGTCTACTGCGGCAAGCACTGAGCCGGTCATCGTCGGTGTGGACGGCTCGTCGGTGTCCAGGGTCGCGGTCGACTGGGCGGCCCGCGACGCCGCCCTGCGCGGCACCGCACTCAGGCTGGTTCACGTCCTGACGCCGCCTGCTGTGATGGCGTTCCCGGAGGTGCCGATGCCGCCGGGTTATCTGCAGTGGCAGGAGGAGGAGGGCCGCGCCCTTCTCGACACCGCCCTCAAGACCGTCGAGGAGGCCGCCGGGGACACCCGGATCGAGGTGACGACCGAGATGGTCGCCGGTCCCGCCGTCCCCGTGCTGGCCGACCTGTCCACCGGCGCGCAGATGATGGTGGTGGGTTGCCGGGGGCGCGGAGCATTCGCCCGCGGGCTGCTGGGGTCGATCAGCACCGGACTCGTGCACCACGCGAAATGTCCGGTGGCGATCATCCACGACGAGGATCCGCTGATGCCGCATCCGGCGCAGGCGCCGGTGGTGGTGGGCGTGGACGGGTCGCCGTCCTCGGACCGGGCTGTGGCCATCGCTTTCGAGCAGGCCTCGTTCCGTGGTGTCGACCTGGTGGCCGTGCACGCCTGGAGTGACTCCGGTGTCTTCGAGTTCCCCGGTGTGGACTGGTCCCAGCTTCAGGCGCTGGGCGAGACGACCCTCAGTGAGCGGCTCGCGGGCTGGCAGGAGCGCTACCCGGATGTGCTGGTGCGCCGGGTGGTCGTCGCCGACCGGCCCGCCCACCAGTTGCTCGAGCAGGCCGAGTCGGCCCAGCTTCTGGTGGTGGGCAGCCGTGGCCGGGGCGGGTTCGCCGGAATGCTGCTGGGCTCGGTGAGCACCGCGGTGATCCACGGGGCCAAGATGCCGGTCATCGTCTCGCGGTGACGACGACGGCGCCAGCCGGCTAGGGCAGCGCCGCCACCCAGCGCAGGATTGTGCCGCCGCCGGGTGCTTCGGTGACGGTCATGGTTCCACCGACCTCATCGGCTCGGGCCCGCAGGTTGTTCAGTCCGCTGGCGGTGATGTCGGCCGGTATTCCGCACCCGTCGTCGATCACCTCGATGCTGAGTTCGTCCTCGACCCGGACGTTGACGTTGAGGGTGTGCGCCCCGGAGTGCCGCACCGCATTGCTGACGGCCTCGCGGACCACGGCCTCGGCGTGATCGGCCAGCGCGGCGTCGACCACCGACAGCGGGCCGACGAAATGCACGCTGGTCCGCAGTCCCTGCCCGGAAAACGCCGCGACGGCCTCATCGAGCCGCTGGCGCAGCCGGGTGGATGACGAGCCGCCGTGCAGGTCGAAGATCGTGGTGCGGATGTCCTGGATGACACCCTGCAACTCGTCGACGATATCGGCCAGGCGCTGCTGCACGTCCGCCGACCGGGCCCGGGGGATCGTCCCCTGCAGCGACAGTCCCACGGCGAACAGCCGCTGGATGACGTGGTCGTGCAGATCGCGGGCGATCCGCTCCCGGTCGGAGACGACGTCCAACTCGCGCATCCGGCGCTGGGTGGCCGCCAGTTGCCAGGCCACCGTCGCCTGATCGGCGAATGCGGCCGCCATGGTCAGCTGTTCGGCGGTGAACTCCGGCGCGCCCCGCCGGCGCACCGCCACCACCATTCCGGCCAGCGTCTCGGTGGTCTGCAGCGGCAGCACCAGGGCCGGGCCTGGGTCGGCCATCAGCGGCTCGGCCGGATTCAGGGCCGCGACCCGGCGTGGGGTGCGCTCTGCGAACGCCGCACCGATCTCGTTGCCCGCCATGCTGATCGACCCGGCGGCGGTCGCCGGGCCGGCGGTTTCCACGATCACGAGTTCGTCGCTGTCCGCGGCCCTGCCCGGCCCGTCGGTCTCACCGTCGGCACCGTCGAGCGGAACCGCGACGACCACCGCGTCGGCTTCGGTCAGTCGCAGTGCCTCATCGGCGATCAGCCGGAAGACCCGGGCCGGATCGGCACCGCCGAGAAGTTCGGTGGCGATATCGCAGGTCGCCTCGATCCAGGACTGGCGGGCCCGGGCTTGGGCATAGAGCCGGGCGTTGGCGATCGCGATACCGGCGGCGGCGGCCAATGCCTCCACCAGCACCTCGTCATCCTCGCTGAACGGCTGGCCGTCGGCCTTCTCGGTCAGGTAGAGATTTCCGTAGATCTCGTCTCGGATGCGCACCGGGACGCCGAGGAAGGTACGCATCGGCGGATGGTTGGCGGGAAACCCCACCGAGTCCGGGTGCAGCCGGATGTCATCGAGGCGGATCGGTTTGGGGTCGTCCATCAGGACGCCGAGCACCCCCCGGCCCGATGGCGGCGGACCGATCCGCGCGCGGGTGGCGTCATCGATACCGTCGGTCACGAATTCGATGAGTTCCTCGCCGACGGTGCCGGTACCGCGCACCCCGAGCGCGCCGTAACGGGCGTCGACCAGGCTGGTGGCGGTGCGAACGATGGTGTGCAGGGTGGTGTCGAGGTCGAGCCCGGAGGTCACCATCAGCATGGCCTCGATCAGCCCGTCGAGGCGGTCCCGGCCCTTGACGATCTGGTCGACCCGGTCCTGGACCTCGGCCAGCAACTCGCGCAACCGCAGCTGCGACAGGGTGTCGCGCAGCGCCGGGGGAACCCCGCTGCCCGCGGGTGGGACGGCTGCCGGCATCAGCCGTCCCGGCGGTGCCGCTGGTCCAGTTTCGAGACGAACACCGCGGCCTGGGTCCGACGCTCCATGCCGAGCTTGGCCAGCAGCCGCGAGACGTAGTTCTTGACGGTCTTCTCCGCCAGGAACATTCGCGCAGCGATCTGCTTGTTGGTCAGGCCCTCACCGAGCAGGCTCAGCAGCACCCGCTCCTGGTCGGTCAGTCCGGACAGCGGATCCGAGCGTTCGGCCGCGCCACGAAGCTTGGCCATCAGCGCCGCCGCGGCGCGATTGTCCAGCAGCGAACGGCCCGCGCCGACATCCTTGATGGCCTGGGCCAGTTCCATTCCCTTGATGTCCTTGACGACGTAGCCGCTGGCGCCGGCCAGGATCGCGTCGAGCATCGCCTCGTCGGAGGTGAATGACGTCAGCATCAGGCAGCGCAGATCGGGCATCTTCGAGAGCAGGTCGCGGCACAGTTCGATGCCGTTGCCGTCCGGAAGGCGGACGTCGAGCACCGCGACGTCGGGGGTCATGGCGGGAATCTGGGCCATCGCCTGGACGACCGATCCGGCCTCGCCGATCACCTCGAGCTCGGGGTCGGCGCTCAACAGGTCGATCAGGCCCCGGCGGACGACTTCGTGGTCATCGACGAGGAAGACCTTGACCATGGTGCAACCCTATCTGCTCGTCAAAGCAGGCGCTGTGCTCATCAAAGCAGGCGCTGAGGGTCGACGACGAGCACCGAGCAGGCGGTGTCGCGCAGTGCGGCCGCCCCGGCCCCTCCGAGCAGTTCGGCGACGCCGGCGGTGTTCCGCGCCCCGATCACCACCAACTGAATGGACGCGGCGTGATCGGTCAGGTACCCCAGTCCGCCGCCGCGGACGGCCACCGGCTCGACATCGAGGTCGGGATAGCGGTGCTTCCAGGTCTCCAGGCGCCGGTCCAGCTGGGCACGGACCACCCGGTTAGATTCGGCGACGCTGCGGGGGTCCTGGTCCTCGGACTGCCAGGTGCCCAGTACCCGCAGCGGGGCCCGGCGCAGCCGCGCCTCCTCGACGGCGAACTGCAGTACCCCCGCGCTGTCCGGGGTCTGATCCAGCTCGGCGACCACCCACCCGGTTGGTGCCGACCTATGCCGTCGCCCGTCCCGGATCACCGCGATCGGGCAGTGTGCCGCGGCGACCAGTGCCCCGGCCGTCGAGCCGATGCGGCCGGGTTCGAAATGCCGGAGACCGACCGCGCCGACGCAGACCATCGCCGCGGTACGGGACGCCTCCAGCAGGGCGCCGAGCGGTGTGTCGGCGACGACCGTGGCGTTGATCTCGAGCAACTCGGGCCGGCCCGCGGATTCGACGGCTGCGACGCCTTCGCGCACGGCGGCCTCGGCCGCTGCGGTGTCGGTGCCGGGCTCGGCGGCCGCCACCAGCTGCAGCGCGAGGCCACGGCCGACCGCCTCGTCGACGGCCCACAGCGCGGCCGCGACGGCGGCCCGCGACCCGTCCATGCCGACCACGATCGACGGCGGTGTGAAGGTGTGCGCCATCAGGCCATTGTGCGCTCAGCCGGCGAGCACGTCGATATCGCTGGCCTTCTCGCTCTGCGCGAAAAGCCGTTCGGTGTCCTCGCGGGTGCAGGGTGCGGTGCCCGGGGTGAGGAGGGTCGCCGCCCCGGCGGCGATACCGAGCCGGACCGCCTCGGTCAACGGCCAGCCCCGGGTCAGCCCGACGGCGACCCCGGCCACCATGGCGTCGCCGGCGCCCACCCCGCTGCCCGCTGGCACGCTGACCGGCGCGAACCGCTGCGCGCGATCGCGGGTCACCAACAGGGCGCCGTGGGCGCCTAGCGACACCAGCACACACTCGGCCGCGCCCCGGGCGATGAGCTCGCGGGCGGCGCCGATCTGCTCGGCCTCGGTCGTCAACTCTCGTTCGACGCATTCGCGCAGCTCCCGCAGGCTGGGCTTGAGCAGGAACACCCCGGCGGTGACATTGCGCAGGCCCGCTCCCGAGGTGTCCAGCAGGAACATCGTGGTGATATCGGCGCATACGTTCGCGACCTGCTGATAGAAGTCCTCCGGTACCCCGGGGGGAAGGCTGCCGCTGGCGACGACGATGGACGCATGCGCGGCGGCCCGTCGCAATTGCAGCAGGCATTCGGTCTGCTCTGCCACTGTCAGTTCCGGTCCGGGCAGCACGAACCGGTACTGGCGCTCGGTGCTCAGCTCGTTCACGGTGACGCTCTCACGGGTCGCCCCTCCGATCGGAATCCGGTGTACGGCAAGGCCTTCGGCGACGAGCAAGTTGTTCACCAATTCCCCGGCCGGTCCGCCGGCCGGGAACACCGCCGCCGACCTGGCGCCCAGCACGTCGGCAACATGGGCGACGTTGATCCCGCCACCACCCGGGTCGTAGCGGGCCGCGGCGCACCGTAGCTTGTCGGTCGGGCGCACCGATTCGGTGCTCGTGGTGATATCGAGGGCGGGGTTCATGCACAGCGTGACGATGCGGTGCCCGGCAACCGACTGACTCAATCTGCCTCCGCTCACAGACCGCTGGGGTAGGTCTCCGGGTTCTGCCCGGCGATCCACACGCTGGTGGGCTCCAGCGGTTCCAGCGCTCGCGTCGAGTCGATGTGGATCATCGCATCGAACTGATCGGACGGGCGGACGTGGAAGTAGTGGCTCTGCCGTTCGGTTTCGGGCCGGTAGATCACCCCGATGGCGCGGCCCAACCGGACCGTCTCCAGCGCGTCCGCGGCGGGGGAGCCGTCGTGCATCGCGATGATGAACTCGCCCCTGCCGGTTTCGTGCAGCAGTTCTTCAATGCTGCCGGCCAGCGCCGGACGCACCGTCTTGCATTCGGCGAGACCGCCCCAGTCGCTGGCCGCCGTGACGGTGCCGGAGTGGGTGGAGAACCCGATCAGCCGGCACTGGGCGCCGTACTGCTCGCGGGCCAGCTGGCCGATCGTGAGTTGGCCGTCGGCGCAGACCTCGGTGGCACGGGCGTCACCGACGTGGGAATTGTGCGCCCACACGACGACTCGGGCGGGCTCCGGGCCGCCCGCGCGGTCGAGGTGGGAGATCAGGGCACCCAGGGTCTGCGCCATGTGCTTATCGCGCAGATTCCACGAGGTGACCCGGCCGGCGAACATATCGCGGTAGTAGGCCTCCGCGTTGCGGACCGTCACCGCGTTCTGCTGGGCATAGAACAGTTCGTCCTCGGCGAGTTCGCCGTCCCGGCTCAGGTACTCCTGGGCATTGCGCTGCATTTCCACCAGTTGTTCGACGGCCTGGCGCTCACATCTCGGTCCGGCTCCGAACGCCGCCGCGTAACCGTAGGCCTGGCCGTCGTCCCCGGTGGAGTGGTCGAAACAGGCGTAGCGGCCCCGGGCGCGGGCCGCGGCCGCGGGGTCGATCCCCTCGAGGTAGCCGACCACCTCCTGCATCGACCGGTGCAGGCTGTAGAGGTCCAGCCCGTAGAAGCCGGCCTGCCGGCGGCTGTCGGCCGCGCAGCGGCCGTTATGCCAGCGCAGCCAGCCGACGAAGTCGCGCACGACGGTGTTGCGCCACATCCAGGCCGGAAACCGCTCGAAGCCGCCGAGCGCCTCATCGGGTGAGCCGTCAGCACCGAGCCCACGGACGTACCGGTTGACCCGGTAGGCATCCGGCCAATCCGCTTCGGCGGCAACGGCATTGAAGCCCTTCTCGGTGATGAGCCACTTGGTGATCTCGGCACGCGCGGCGTAGAACTCGTGGGTGCCGTGGGAACTCTCGCCGATCAGTACGACGCGGGCGTCGCCGATCAGGTCGTCGAGCACATCGGCCGGCGGCATCCCACCCGGGGCGTCGATGGCGACCTGGGCGACCAGTTCGGCCGGACTGGGGTGGGTGGATGCCGGCGGTGCCCCGGTGGTCGGTGTGGCCAGCAGTTCCCGGACCTCGTCATCGGTGACCTGGCTGAAATCCCAGAAGGACTCGCCGACCGCCATGAACGGCGTCGGCATCGAGGCGCACACCACGTCCTCGACGATGCCGGCGAACTCCCGGCAGGTGGACTCCGGGGCCGCGGGTACGGCGACCACGATCTCGGCGGGTTCGGATTCGCGCAGCGCATGTACCGCGGCCAGCATCGAGGACCCGGTGGCCAGGCCGTCGTCGACCAGGATCACCGTCTTGCCGGTGACGTCCAGCGGGGGCCGTCCGCCGCGGTAGGCGGCCTCCCGTCGCACCAGCTCCCGGGCCTCGCGTTCGGCGATCTCGCGCAGTTGCGCCGGGGTGATCTTCAAGCCGCGCAGCACGTCGTCGTTGACCACCACCCGTCCACCGCTGGCCAGCGCCCCGACGGCGAACTCCTCGTGCCCGGGGGCGCCGAGCTTGCGGACGATGAACGCGTCCAGCGGAGCCCCCAGCTCACGGGCGACCTCGTAGGCCACCGGCAGCCCGCCCCGGGCCAGCCCCAGCACGATCACGTCGGGTTTGCCGCGGTAGGCGGTCAACATTGAGGCCAGCACCTGGCCGGCCTCCCGACGGTCACGGAACACCCGGCGCGGTTGGTGCCGTCGGATTGCTCGGGTCATCGTCTCCACCCTCCCCAGGGATTCATCCCGTCCCTGCTCGATCCGACCAGCTCGCACCCGTGTCGCGGTAGGGCCCGAAGTCCCGTCTCATCGATCGAACTCCAGCACGTCACCGAGCGGGCGCCGCGGCGTGGCGGGCGGCTGCCCGGACATCTCGGGAACCCGTCCGATCCGGATCAGCAGCTGTGGGTCACCGCCGCCGGTGAGCTCCCTGACCACCGATCGGCTGGCCTCGAGTTCGGTCAGGTGGGTCAGCGTGCAGGTGGCCAGGCCTGCCATGGTGGCCTCCAGCAGCACATCCGAGAGCGCCTCGCCGCAGCCGAGTGCCTCGCGGCGGCTGTCCCCGTCGGTGCAGAGCACCGCGATCACCGAGCGGTCGCGGGCCACCGCGGCGCGCTGGTCGGGATCCCCGCCGGCCGGGAAGGCACGGGCGATATCGACCCGGTCGCGTTCGGAGACCGGCACCAGGTTGTCGTAGGGCACACCGTCGGTGGCCTCGGACGGAGCTGTCCACCAGTGCAATTCAGCGTGATAGGAACTGTCGTACCGGCGCAGTGCCTCGGTCAGCCGGGTGGCTTCGGCCAACCGCGGCCGCGCCTGGTCCCCGAGGATGTGCAGGCTGGCCTGGTCGGGGTCGACGGTGCTGCGCAGGACCGGCTCGAATGCGGCCCAGGCCGGCGGTTCGGCGAACGGCAGCCGGTCGGTGCGCCGCCGCGCGATCGCGTCGGCGCGGGCCCGCTCGGCGTCGGTGACGAACTCCCGTCGCCGGAAACCCACGGTGGCCAGGTGGTCGAGCTCGTTCGGATTGGGGAAGCGGGCGACATCGGCCTGCCAGCCGGCCGCGGCGGCGGCCACCCGGATGTGGTCCAGCAGGGCGCCGCAGCTGATCAGCGCCTCCCGGCCGGACTGGTCGGTGGCGTGCGGCACCCGGTGCGGCTCGACGAACAACCGCAGCGCGCCGTCGCGGGCGGTCAGGCGCCACGGCTGGCTGTTGTGCACCGACGGCGCGCGGCACGCCAGCTGAACCAGATCGGTCAGCACGCGGGTGTCGATTGTCGCTGTGGTCATCTCAACCCCTCGGTTTCACCTCCACCATAGGTCGATCCGGTGGCTTTGTACCCTCGGCTGCGGGGACCTTTCCGGTGCAGGATGGGCTGGGCCGCAGGGGTCGCCGAGACAGCGGGGGTGGGAGTTGACCGACAGCACCGATGCTCTGCGTCCCGAGATCACCGAGACGCACACCGGCCTGGTGGTCTTGGTCGGCGACCGTGCCTACAAGGTGAAGAAGTCGGTCACCACCGACTTCCTGGACTTTTCCACGACGGCCAGCCGCGCGCGGGCCTGCGCCCACGAGGTCATGCTCAACTCCCGGCTGGCCCCGGGCAGCTATCTCGGTGTCGCCCATTTCCAGTCTCCGCAGGGTGGCGATCCCGAGCCGGTCATCGTGATGCGCCGCCACCCGGATGAGCGCCGGCTGGCCACGATGGTGCGCCGCGGCCAGGACGTGACCGGACAGTTGACGGCGATCGCGGCACTGCTGGCCCGGTTCCACGCCGGTGCCGGGCGCGGCCGCGAGGTGGACGACGAGGCCCGCGTCGATGAGGTGGGCGCGCGATGGCGGGAGAATCTCGCCGAGCTGGCCCGCTATGCCGGCGGCGTGGTCCCCGGACTCGATCCGGACTGCGTTGAGGAGATCGGCCGTCGTGCACTGGGCTTCCTGGCCGGGCGGGCGGTGCTGTTCGCCCGCCGGATCAGCGACCGCAGAATCGTCGATGGCCATGCCGACCTGCTCGCCGACGACATCTTCTGTCTGCCCGACGGGCCCGCCCTGCTGGACTGTCTGGAGTTCGACGACCGGTTGCGCTACGTCGACGGTATCGACGATGCGGCGTTCCTGGCGATGGACCTGGAGTTCCTGGGCCGTCCCGACCTCGCCGCGCACTTCCTGGGCCGGTACCTGGCCGAGGCGCGGGACGACGCTCCGGAGTCGCTGCGGCACTTCTACATCGCCTACCGCGCGGTGGTGCGGGCCAAGGTCGACTGTGTCCGCCACACCCAGGGCGGCGCCGGGGCGGCCGACAGCGCGCTGGGGCATCTCGTGATCGCACGCGAGCACCTCCGGGAGGGCACGGTCCGGCTGATCCTGGTCGGTGGCGCCCCCGGCACCGGTAAGACGACCCTGGCCCGCGGGATTGCCGACCGGGTCGGCGCCCAGGTGATCTCGACCGACGACGTGCGGTCGGCCATGGTCGCCAGCGGTGAGATCGCCGGGCAGCCGGGTGTCCTGGGTCAGGGGTTGTACGGCCGGGAGAACATCGAAGCCGTCTATGACGCTGTTCTGCGCCGGGCGCACCTCGGCCTGTGCGAGGGTCATACGGTGATCCTGGACGGAACCTGGTCGGACCCGGCTTACCGGGAGCGGGCCCGCCGGGCGGCCGCTGAGGCTGCGGCGATCATGGTCGAACTCGCCTGTGCCGCACCGTTGGACGCCACCGTGAGTCGGATCCGCACCCGGACCGGCACCACCTCCCAGGTCACCCCGGAGATCGCCGCCGCGCTGGCCGGCCCCGAGGGTCAGACCGTCTGGCCGGGGGCCCACCGCATCGACACCACCAGAGATCTGGCCGAGTCCGTCGCCGAGGCGTTGGCTCTCTGCCGCACCGCCTGCTGATCACCTACGAGGAGAATGCTGATGCGATACGTCGAGGATATTGCGAACCTGGGGATGGCCGACGCCGAGGAGGCCGGCGGCAAGGGCGCCAACATGGGCGAGATGGTCAGGGCTGAACTTCCGGTCCCGCCGGGCTTCGTGGTACTGCGGGACAGCTACCTGGCGTCGATACGGGCCGCCGGAGTGACCGACGAACTCAACGCGGCGCACCGGGAGGCCATGCTGCACGCCCTGGACACCGACCGGTTCGACCAGATGTGCTCGACGATGAAGTCCCTGGTGCTCAAGGCCGGGATGGCACCGGATGTCCAGGAACGGATTCTGGAGTCCTACCGCGGGATGGGGACGGATTGCTTTGTCGCGGTGCGGTCTTCGGCCACCGGCGAGGACGGTGCGGATGCCTCGTTCGCCGGGATGAACGAGACCTACACCAATGTGCGCGGCGAGCAGGATCTGATCGAGGCGGTAAAGAACTGCTGGGCCTCGCTGTTCGCGCCACGGGTCGTCTCCTACCGGGCCAGTCGGGGATTCACCGCAGACCCGGCGATGGCGGTCGTCGTCCAATTGATGATCGCCTCGGAGCGCTCCGGTGTCGCGTTCACCGCCGACCCGACCACCGACGCCACCGACCGGGTGGTCATCGAGGGCGCGTTCGGGCAGGGCGAGGTGGTGGTCTCCGGGTCGGTGGAACCCGACAACTACGTGGTGGACAAGAAGACCGGGGAGATCCTGTCCCGGCACACCGGCTACAAATCCTTCGAGATCATCCGCGGCTCCGACGGGAATGACCAGCGGGTCGAACTCGACGAGACCCAGGCCGAGGCGCAGGTGCTCACCGATGACGAGGTCCGTGAGATCGCCAGGATCGCGGTCCGCAGCGAACAACATGCCGGCTGCCCGCAGGACACCGAGTGGGCGATCGCCGACGGCAAGACCTACATCGTGCAGACCCGCCCGATCACCACCCTCAACCGGGCCGGGTCACCGGCGCAGGAGAAGCACGAGGTGCTGATCCAGGGTCTGCCCGCCGTTCCGGGGGTGGTATCTGCGGTGGTGCGGGTGCTCTCCGACGTCAGCGAGGGCGCCCGCCTGCAGGACGGGGAGGTGCTGGTGGCCAAGATGACCAACCCGGACTGGCTGCCCACCATGCGCCGTGCGGCGGCGTTGGTCACCGACACCGGCGGGATGACCTGTCACGCCGCGATCGTGGCCCGCGAACTCAAGGTGCCGTGCATCGTCGGGGCGCGGACCGCCACCAGGGATCTGTCCGACGGCATGGTGGTGACCGTCGACGGAACCCACGGCCGGGTGCTGGCCGGCCGGGCGAATATCGGGGGGGCGAAAACCGCGGCGGCCGGGGAGCAGGCCGCGCCGACGGTGGTCGCCGCCGCCGAGGTGACCGGGACCAAGATCTACGTCAACATCCTGCTTCCCGACACCGCGGACGACGTCGCCGCCCAGGATGTCGACGGGGTCGGACTGTTGCGGGCGGAGACGATGCTCACCGACGCGCTGAGCAACCGGCATCCGCGCGCGCTGATCGCCGCCGGCGAGCAGGCCGTCCTGGTCGACAAACTGGCCGAGGCGGTGGGCCGGGTCGCCTCCGCTTTCGCGCCGCGGCCGGTGGTCTACCGGGCCAGCGACTTCCGCACCAACGAGTTCCGGGCATTGGCGGGCGGCGACGCCTTCGAACCCGAGGAGCACAACCCGATGATCGGCTATCGGGGCTGCTACCGGTACGTCGACAACCCGGAACTGTTCAACCTGGAGTTGCAGACACTGGCCCGGGTCCGCGAACAGAATCCCAACCTGCACTTGATGATTCCGTTCGTGCGCACCCGCTGGGAATTGGAGAGGTGCCTGGAGTTGGTCGACGCCAGCCCGCTGGGCCGCCAGCGCGGCCTGCACCGGTGGGTGATGGCCGAGGTGCCCTCGGTGGTGTACTGGCTGCCGGAGTACGTCGGGCTGGGCATCGACGGGGTGTCGATCGGGAGTAACGACCTGACCCAACTCGTCCTCGGTGTGGACCGCGACTCCGATCAGTGTGCGGAGTTGTACGACGAGTCCGACGCGGCGGTGCTCGATGCGATCGGCCGCGTGGTGAGCACCGCGCGGCGACTGGGCATCACCTCGTCGCTGTGCGGCCAGGCCCCCTCCATCCGGCCGGACTTCGCCGAGCATCTGGTCCGGATGGGCATCACCTCGATCTCGGTGACCCCGGATGCGGTGTCCCGGACCCGGCGCAATGTCGCGGCCGCCGAACGCCGGCTGCTGCTGGAGTCGGCGCGGGCCCGGGAAAGCTGAAAGCCCGCGCTGCCGAGGAGTCGGTGGCTCGGCAGCGCGGGGCTGTACCGGATATCGAGGCGGGCATCGGAACCGTTACCGGCCGGTGCCGGATCAATCACCGGGATACGGCGACGGCTGTCTTAGGGTGGGCTCATGTCCGGCTCGTCGCTGTCCCGCCGAACCATGCTGAAGTTGGCCGCCGCCGCGCCGGCGGCGGCGGGGTTGGGTGCGTTGTCCGGTGCCGTCACGCCCGCGGCCGCCTCGCCCGATTCGCTGGGCATTCTGTTCGACTATGCGGCCGGGGTGCTCAGTGCGGCCGATATCAAGGCCGCCGGCGGGTTGGGTGCGATTCGCTACGTCTCCGACCGCCGGCCCGGTGCGCAGTGGATGCTGGGCAAGCCCATGCTGCTGGCCGAGGCGCGCGATCTGTACCAGGCCGGGCTGAAGATCGTGTCCAACTACCAGTTCGGCAAGGCCTCGACCGCCGACTGGCTCGGCGGGCAGGCGGCCGGGGTCACCCACGCCAAACGCGGGTGGGAGCTGCACACCGCGGCCGGTGGTCCGGTGGCGGCGCCCATCTACGCCTCGATTGACGACAATCCCACCTATGAGCAGTACAAACAGCAGGTAGCGCCCTATATCCGAGGGTGGGAATCAGTGCTCGGACACCAGCGGGTGGGGATCTATGGCAACTCCAAGACCATCGAGTGGGCGCTACAGGACGGTCTGGGCGCGTGGTTCTGGCAGCACAACTGGGGAACCCCCAAGGGGGTCGTGCACCCGGCCGCCCATCTGCACCAGTTCGAGATCGACGCGCGCACGGTCGCCGGCGTCGGTGTCGACCTGAACAACATTCTCAAGGCGCAATTCGGCCAGTGGGATTAATTCCGCGGCAATAACCTACTCAATGGTAGGTATTTGCCGGCTATCGGCCCGGCCCAATTTCACCGAAACAATTGCCGGGACCGCCCCGGGAGACCGCCCGGTGAAGCCGCCGCCGCCGCCGCCGATCGAATGGTAACGATTCGATAACAATCCGGCTGTGAACAGCGGTATTGTGGCTACCCGACCGTAACCACGTTCATGCAGGACGTTTGTCCCGGCCGGTCCCGACGGTCATCGGGGCTGCTGTTACCCAGCGCCGGGTTACCCGTGCGTAGAACTGCTGAGTAACTATTAAACAGGGCGAAATGACCGCTGTTCTTATGGGACTCTTAGTGCTGCTTTCGCGTATGGCAGGGAGACGGAGACGCAGTGACGATCCACGAACACGACCAGTTGTCATCCGGTGACGACGGGACCGCGGACCGCACCGCGGACCGGTCAGGTGTTCGGGCGTTGGTGGACCGACTCAACGCGGGCGAGCCGTACGCCGTCGTGTTCGGCGGGCAGGGACACAGCTCATGGCTGGCCAGCCTCGAGGAACTCGTCACCACCGCGGGGATCGAGTCGGAGCTCGCCCGGATCGCCGGCGAGGCCGAGCTGCTGCTGGAGCCGGTGGCCGATGAGATCGTCGTGGTCCGCCCGATCGGCTTCGAACCGCTGCAGTGGGTGCGGGCACTGGCGGCCGGGGAGCCGGTTCCGGCGCCCCATCAGCTGACCTCGGCGGCGGTGTCGCTGCCCGGGGTTCTGCTGACCCAGATCGCGGCCATCCGGGCGCTGACCCGCCAGGGTCTGGACGTCGCCGATTCCCCGCCGGTCGCCGCGGCCGGTCACTCCCAGGGCGTGCTGGCCGTCGCGGCGCTGCAGGCCGGCGGCAGCATGGACGTGCAGCTGCTGGCACTGGCCCAACTCATCGGCGCCGCCGGCACGCTGGTGGCCCGTCGCCGGGGCATCGTCGCGCTCGGTGACCGTCCGCCGATGGTCTCGGTGACCAACGTCGAACCGGAACGCATCGCCGCGCTACTCGACGATTTCGCCCGGGACGTCCGCACCGTCCTGCCGCCGGTGCTGTCCATCCGCAACGGCCGCCGCTCGGTGGTCATCACCGGAACCCCCGAGCAGCTCTCGCGTTTCGAGCTGTACTGCGGGCAGGTCGCCGACACCGAGGCCGCCGAGCGCAAGAAAAAACTGCGTGGCGGGGCGGTGTTCTCACCGGTGTTCGATCCGGTCGACGTCGAGGTCGGCTTCCACACCCCCCGGCTGGCCGACGGCGTCGAACTCGTCACCCGGTGGGCCGAATCGGTGGGCCTGGACACCGGGCTGGCCCGCCGGATGGCCCACGACATTCTGGTCGGCCAGGTCGACTGGGTGGACGCCGTCGGCGAGCTCGAAGAGGCCGGCGCCCACTGGATTCTCGACCTCGGCCCGGGCGACATCCTGACCCGGCTGACCGCACCGGTCATCCGGGGTCTCGGCGTGGGCATCGTTCCGGCCGCCACCCGTGGCGGACAGCGCAACCTGTTCACCGTCGGCGCGGCCCCCGAGGTCGGCAAGCCCTGGTCGAGTTATGCGCCCACCGCGATCACCCTGCCGGACGGCTCGGTGAAGCTGTCGACCAAGTTCACCCGGCTCACCGGCCGTTCGCCGATGCTGCTGGCCGGTATGACGCCGACGACGGTCGACGCGCATATCGTTGCCGCCGCCACCAACGCCGGCCACTGGGCGGAACTGGCCGGCGGCGGTCAGGTCACCGAAGCGATCTTCGAGCGCCGGATGGCTGAACTCACCGAGTTGCTGGAGCCCGGCCGCGCCTTCCAGTTCAATGCGCTGTTCCTGGATCCCTACCTGTGGAAACTGCAGGTCGGCGGCAAGCGGCTGGTCCAGAAGGCCCGGGCGTCCGGGGTCCCGATCGACGGGCTGGTCATCAGCGCCGGCCTGCCCGATCTGGCCGACGCCGTCGACCTCATCGACGAACTCACCACCGCCGGCATCGAGCACATCTGCTTCAAACCCGGCACCGTCGAGCAGATCCGCTCGGTGATCCGGATCGCCGCCGAGGTTCCGGCCCGCAACATCATCGCCCACGTCGAGGGCGGGCGGGCCGGTGGCCACCACTCCTGGGAAGACCTCGACGACCTGCTGCTGGCCACCTATTCCGAACTGCGCTCGCAGCCCAACCTCACCGTCTGCGTGGGCGGCGGTATCGGCACGCCCGAACAGGCCGCCGAATACCTCACCGGCCGCTGGTCGCTGGCCTACGGATATCCGTTGATGCCGGTCGACGGCATCCTGGTCGGCACCGCCACGATGGCCTGTCTGGAGGCCACCACCTCGCCGGCGGTCAAGCAGTTGCTGGTCGACACCGCGGGCACCGAGGCCTGGGTGGGTGCCGGCAAGGCCAGCAACGGAATGGCTTCCGGGCGAAGCCAACTCGGTGCCGACATCCACGAGATCGACAACTCCGCCTCCCGGTGCGGCCGGCTGCTCGATGAGGTCGCCGGTGACGCCGAGGCGGTGGCGGCGCGTCGCGACGAGATCATCACGGCGATGGCGGCCACCGCCAAGCCGTACTTCGGCGATGTCGCCGACATGACCTATCTGCAGTGGCTGCGCCGCTACCTGGAACTGGCCATCGGCGCGGGCGACAGTACCGGGGCCGCTTGGCCGGCGACATCGGCCGGCGCGGACACCAGGACCCCGGACTCGCCGTGGCTGGACGGTAGTTGGCGGGATCGGTTCGCCGCCATGCTGCAGCGCGCCGAGGCGCGTCTGGACACCCGCGACACCGGCGCCATCGAGACGTTGTTCGCCGGTGACGGCGAGGCTCTGCTCGACCATCCCGGCCTGGCGATCGACGCGCTGCTGGAACGGCATCCGGATGCCGCAACCGTGCTGCTGCACCCCGCCGACGTCCCCTTCTTCGTCGAATTGTGCAAGACCCTCGGTAAGCCGGTGAACTTCGTGCCGGTGATCGACTCCGATGTTCGCCGGTGGTGGCGCAGCGACTCGCTGTGGCAGGCCCACGACGCCCGCTACACCGCCGACCAGGTGTGTGTCATTCCCGGCACCGCGGCCGTCGCCGGAATCACCCGGGTCGACGAGCCGGTCGGGGAGTTGCTGGACCGGTTCGAGAAGGCCGCCGTCGACGAGGTGCTGGCCGGCGGTCTGGTGCCGCAGCCGGCGGTCTCCCGGCTGCAGGTGCGCGCCGATGTCACCGGCCCGCTCGGCGTCGTGCTGGACTCCCCGGACGTGCTGTGGGCCGGTCGGACCGCGATCAACCCCGTGCACCGGCTGGCACCGCCCTCGGAGTGGCAGGTCTATGAAGACCGCACCGCCACAAACCATTCCACCGGCGCTCGGCTGGAGGTCATCGGATCCGACCGGGTGGTGCTGCGGGTTCCGCTGTCCGGCACCTGGATCGACATCACCTTCACCCTGCCGCCCACCGTCGCCGACGGCGGGGCCCCGGTGGTCATCACCGCCGACGCCGCCGCCGCGATGCGCGCCGTGCTGGCCATCGCCGCGGGGGTCGACGGTCCCGATGCGCTGACCGTCCCTGCCGGGGGCTCGACCACGGTCACGGTGGACTGGGATCCGGAACGGGTCGCCGACCACACCGGTGTCACCGCGACCTTCGGAGCGCCGCTGGCGCCCACCCTGACCATGGTCCCGGACGCACTGGTCGGCAGGTGCTGGCCCGCGGTCTTCGCCGCCATCGGTGCGGCCGTCACCGATACCGGCTTCCCGGTCATCGAGGGACTGCTGTCCCTGGTGCACCTCGACCACGCCGCCCGGTTGCTCAAGCCGCTGCCCCGGCAGGCCACCCAACTGGTGATCACCGCGACATCGTCGGTCGCGATCGATACCGAGGTCGGCCGCGTCGTGCCGGTCACCGTCAACGTCAGCGACGCCGCCGGCACCGTGCTTGCGGTGCTCGAGGAGCGGTTCGCGATCCGCGGCCGCACCGGCCCGGCCGAGCTCACCGATCCGGTTCGCGCCGGGGGAGCGGTCTCGCGCAACGCCACCGACACCCCGCGGCGGCGCCGCCGCGACGTCACCGTCACCGCCCCCGTCGATATGCGGCCGTTCGCCCAGGTCTCCGGTGACCACAACCCGATCCACACCGACCGGGCCGCGGCGCTGCTGGCCGGACTCCCGTCACCGATCGTGCACGGGATGTGGCTGTCGGCCGCCGCCCAGCATGTGGTGACCGCGACCGACGGTAAGCCGATTCCACCGGCCAAACTCGTCGGCTGGACCGCAAGGTTCCTGGGCATGGTCTTCCCGGGCGATGAGGTCGACTTCCGGGTCGACCGGGTCGGAATCGACCTGGGAGCAGAGGTCCTGGAGATTTCGGCGAGGGCCCGGCGGGGCGGGAGCGAAGCGACTGGGGGGACCGGCACGGGCGGCGAACTGGTGATGTCGGCGACCGCGCGGCTGGCCGCGCCGAAGACGGCATATGCGTTCCCGGGGCAGGGAATTCAGCACGAGGGCATGGGGATGGAGGTGCGCTCCCGGTCCAAGGCTGCCCGCAAGGTGTGGGACCGTGCCGATGCGTTCACCCGCGACGCGCTGGGATTCTCGGTGCTGCATGTGGTGCGGGACAACCCGACCAGCCTGGTCGCCGGCGGTGTGCACTATCACCATCCCGACGGGGTGCTGTACCTGACGCAGTTCACCCAGGTCGCCATGGCGACGGTGGCGGCCGCCCAGGTCGCCGAGATGCGCGAGCAGGGGGCATTCGTCGAGGGTGCCATCGCCTGCGGCCACTCGGTCGGCGAGTACACCGCACTGGCTTGTGTGACAGGCGTTTTCGAATTGGAAGCACTGCTGGAGGTGGTATTCCACCGGGGCAGCAAGATGCACGAATTGGTTCCGCGCGACGAGCTCGGCCGTTCCGACTACCGGCTGGCCGCCATCCGTCCGACCCAGATGGACCTCGACCACGACGACGTCCCCGGCTTCGTCGCCGAGATCGCCGAGCGCACAGGCGAATTCCTGCAGATCGTCAACTACAATCTGCGCGGATCGCAGTATGCGATCGCTGGCACCGTCCGGGGTCTGGACGCCTTGCAGACCGAGGTCGAACGCCGACTGGAGATCACCGGCGGCAAGCGGGCCTATATCCAGGTTCCCGGTATCGACGTGCCGTTCCACTCCGAGGTGCTGCGCAACGGCGTCGACGAGTTCCGTCGCTCCCTGGAGCGGATCATCGCCGATGATGCCGACGCGTCGGTGCTCATCGGCCGCTACATCCCCAACCTGGTGCCGCGGTTGTTCACCCTGGACCGCGACTTCATCGCCGAGATCCGCGATCTGGTGCCAGCCACCTCGCTCGATGAGATCCTCGCCGACTACGACACCTGGATCACCCAGCGCCGGCAGGAACTCGGCCGCCGGGTGGTCATCGAACTGCTGGCCTGGCAGTTCGCCAGCCCGGTGCGCTGGATCGAGACCCAGGACCTGCTGTTCACCGAGGAGGCCGCCGGCGGACTCGGAGTGGAGCGCTTTGTCGAGATCGGGGTTAAATCCGCACCGACCGTCGCCGGCCTGGCCCGCAACACCCTGAAGTTGCCGGACTACGCGCACAGCACGGTGCAGGTGCTCAACGTCGAACGGGACGCCGCGGTGCTGTTCGCCAGTGACGAGGATCCGGTCGAGGATCCGGCCGAGGATCCGGCCGAGGACTTCGGGCCGGAGACCACGCCCGCCGCGGCCGAGCCGGCCCCGGAATCGGCTGCGCCGGCGGCAGCCGCGCCCGCGCCGGCGTCAAGCGGCCCGCGCCCCGACGACATCGGATTCGATGCCTCCGACGCCACCGTGGCGCTGATCGCACTGTCAGCCAAAATGCGCATCGACCAGATCGAGGCGCTGGACTCGATCGAGTCCATCACCGACGGGGCCTCCTCGCGGCGCAACCAACTGCTGGTCGACCTCGGCTCCGAGCTGAACCTGGGGGCCATCGACGGCGCCGCCGAGGCCGATCTCGCCGCGCTGCGCGGGCAGGTCGCCAAACTGGCCCGCACCTACAAGCCGTTCGGCCCGGTGCTGACCGACGCTGTCAACGACCAGTTGCGCACGGTCCTCGGCCCGTCCGGAAAGCGGCCGGGGGCCGTCGCCGAACGGGTCGCCAAGACCTGGGAACTCGGGCCGGGCTGGGCCAGGCACGTCACCGTGGAACTCGCACTGGGCACCCGGGAGGGCGAGAGCGTTCGAGGCGGGCCGCTGGGCGGTCTGCACGACGGGGCGCTGTCCGACGCCGCGTCGGTGGACAAGGCCATCGACGCGGCCGTCGCGGCGGTGGCCGCCCGCCGCGGTGTGGCGGTGGCATTGCCCTCGGCCGGCACCGCCGCCGGCGGCGCGGTGGTCGACTCGGCCGCGCTCGACGAGTTCGCCGAGACACTGACCGGCCGCGACGGCGTGCTGGCCTCGGCGGCCCGGATGGTGCTGGCTCAGCTCGGACTCGACACCCCGGTGTCCGCGCCATCTGCGGCCGGTGACGCCGAGTTGATCGACCTGGTGACCTCCGAACTCGGCTCGGACTGGCCGCGTCTGGTGGCGCCGGTCTTCGACGCCCGTAAGGCGGTACTGCTCGACGACCGGTGGGCCAGCGCCCGGGAGGACCTGGTCACGCTCTGGCTGGCCGGCGAGGACGATATCGAGGCGGACTGGCCGGCGCTGTCCGAGCGGTTCGAGGGTGCCGGCCACGCGGTGGCCACCCAGGCCGACTGGTGGCGGGCCCGCGCACTGGCCGAGGGCCGGCTGATCCACGCCTCGCTGTACGCGCGGATCGCCGTCGGCGCCGAGAGCCCGGCCGACGGCCGCTACGCCGGCGAGGTCGCGGTGGTCACCGGCGCATCGAAGGGATCCATCGCCGCGGCGGTGGTGGCCGGACTGCTCGACGGCGGCGCGACCGTCGTCGCCACCACCTCACGACTCGACGACGAGCGCCTGGAGTTCTACAAGACCCTGTATCGCGAGCACGCCCGGTTCGGCGCGGCACTGTGGGTGCTGCCGGCCAATATGGCGTCCTACGCCGATATCGACGCGCTGGTGTCCTGGGTCGGTAGCGATCAGACGGAGAACCTGGGCCCCAAGGCGATCCACGTCAAGGACGCCCAGACCCCGACGCTGCTGTTCCCGTTCGCCGCGCCGCGGGTGGCCGGGGACCTCTCCGAGGCCGGGTCGCGCTCGGAGATGGAGATGAAGGTGCTGCTGTGGGCCGTCGAACGGCTTGTCGGCGGCTGCGCGGCCATCGGCGCCGACCGCGATATCGACTCCAGGCTGCACGTGGTGCTGCCGGGTTCGCCCAACCGCGGCATGTTCGGCGGCGACGGCGCCTACGGCGAGTCCAAGTCGGCGCTGGACGCGGTGGTCAGCCGGTGGAGCGCGGAATCGTCCTGGGCGCAACGGGTCACCATCGCCCACGCGCTGATCGGCTGGACCAAGGGCACCGGTCTGATGGGACACAACGACGCCATCGTCGACGCCGTCGAGGAGGCCGGCGTACGGACCTACAGCACCGCCGAGATGGCGGCCCTGCTGCTCGACCTCTGTTCGGCGGAGGCCAGGGCCGCCGCCGCTTCGGCCCCGATCCAAGCCGATCTCACCGGCGGTCTGGGCGAGATCGAACTGGATATGGCCGAACTGGCCGCCAGGGCGCGCGAGGGAATGTCCTCCGGCACTGGAGGTTCCGGCACCGCGGGTTCCGGCACTTCGGGTTCCGACGACGGCGGCCCGCCGGCCGGTACCATCGCCGCACTGCCGTCCCCGCCCCGCGGCCATCGGGCGGCGCCGCCGCCAGCCTGGGATGACCTCGACGTCGATCCGGCCGATCTGGTGGTGATCGTCGGCGGTGCCGAACTGGGGCCGTACGGATCCTCCCGGACCCGCTTCGAGATGGAGGTCTCCGGCGAGCTCTCGGCCGCCGGGGTGCTCGAGTTGGCCTGGACCACCGGACTTCTGGTCTGGGAGAACGATCCGAAGCCCGGGTGGTACGACACCGCCGGCGGCGACCTGGTGCCGGAGGATGAGATCGTCGAGCGCTACCACGACGCCGTCGTGCAGCGCTGCGGGATCAGGGAGTTCGTCGCCGACGGCGCCCTACACGCCGACCACTCGACGGACCTGCTGGTCAGCGTCTTCCTGGACCGCGACTTCCGATTCGTGGTGTCGTCGGAGGCCGAGGCCCGGGCATTCGAAAATGCCGACCCCGAGCGCACCGTCGTCCGCCCGGTCGGCGACGGCGGCGACTGGGAGGTGATCCGCAAGGCGGGCACCGAGATCCGGGTGCCGCGCAAGGTCACCCTGTCCCGCACCGTGGGCGGCCAGATCCCCACCGGGTTCGACCCGAAGGTGTGGGGTATCAGCGCCGAGGTGGTCAATTCCGTCGACCGGGTGGCGCTGTGGAACATGGTGGCCACCGTCGACGCGTTCCTGTCCTCGGGATTCACCCCGGCCGAACTCATGCGCTGGGTGCACCCGAGCCTGGTGGCCAACACCCAGGGCACCGGGATCGGCGGTCTGACCAGCATGCAGACGATGTTCCACGGCAACCTGCTGGGCACCCCCAAACCCAATGACATCCTGCAGGAGGTACTGCCGAATGTCGTTGCCGCACATGTGATGCAGTCCTATGTCGGCGGCTACGGCGCGATGGTCCATCCGGTCGGCGCCTGCGCCACCGCGGCGGTCTCGGTCGAGGAGGGCGTGGACAAGATCCGGCTCGGCAAGGCCGAACTGGTGGTGGCCGGCGGCTTCGACGATATGACCTCCGACGCCATCACCGGCTTCGGTGATATGGCGGCCACCGCCGACACCGAGATGATGCGGGCCCGCGGGATCAGCGACGGCAAGATCTCCCGCGCCAACGACCGGCGCCGGTTGGGCTTCCTGGAGGCCCAGGGCGGCGGCACCATTCTGCTGGCCCGCGGCGATCTGGCTCTGCGGATGGGCCTACCGGTGCTGGCCGTGGTCGGCTACGCCCAGAGCTTCGCCGACGGTGTGCACACCTCGATCCCCGCACCGGGCCTCGGTGCGCTGGGCGCAGGCCGCGGCGGCAGCGAGTCGGCGCTGGCTCGATCGCTGCGCAGGCTGGGCGTCGGGGCCGACGATATCGCGGTGATCTCCAAGCACGACACCTCGACGTTGGCCAACGATCCCAACGAGACCGAACTGCATGAGCGCCTTGCCGAGGCGATGGGGCGCTCGCCGGGTGCGCCGCTGTTCGTGGTGTCCCAGAAGAGCCTCACCGGCCATGCCAAGGGTGGTGCGGCGGTGTTCCAGATGATCGGTCTGTGCCAGGTGCTGCGCGACGGGGTTATTCCGCCCAATCGCAGCCTGGATTGCCTCGACGAGGAGATGGCGGGTGCGGGCCACTTCGTCTGGCCGCGTAAGACCCTGCACCTGGGTGAGCGGTTCGGACTGAAAGCGGGCCTGGTCACCAGCCTGGGCTTCGGCCACGTTTCGGGTCTGGTGGCGCTGGTGCATCCGCAGGCCTTCGTGGCCGCGCTGTCCGTCGAGGACCGGGAGGACTACCTGCGTCGGGCCGCCGAACGGGTGCTGGCCGGCCAACGGCGGCTCGCCTCGGCCATCGCCGGCGGCCGGCCGCTGTACGAGCGGCCCGCCGATCGCCGTTTCGACCACGATTCCCCGGAGAAGGACCAGGAGGCGGCCATGTTGCTCGACCCGGCCGCCCGCCTCGGCGGGGACGGGACCTACGTCGGCTAGGGTCTCGACGTGGCGATCGTCGGCGTGGGTATCGACCTGGTGTTCATTCCGGACTTCGCCGAGCAGGTCGACCGGCCCGGCACCGTGTTCGCCGAGACCTTCACCCCCGGTGAACGCCGCGACGCCGCGGACAAGAGTTCACTGGCGGCCCGGCATCTGGCCGCCCGCTGGGCTGCCAAGGAAGCGGTGATCAAGGCCTGGTCGGGCTCCCGGTTCGCCCGGCGGCCGGTGCTGCCCGAGGGTGTCCACCGCGATATCGAGGTCATCACCGATATGTGGGGCCGCCCGAAAGTCCGGTTGACCGGGGCCATAGCCGAGCACCTGGCCGATGTGGTGATCCATGTGTCGCTGACCCACGAGGGTGACACCGCCGCGGCGGTGGCCGTCCTCGAGACCGCCTAACTCCCCGCGCCCCCCCCTGCGCCCCTCACCTCCCCGCGAAGCAGACACAAAGTCCCACATTTGCGCGTCGATGCGGCGACTTTGTGTCTGCTCGCGCATGGGTAGTGATCCGTGCGAATGACCGATCTGACCCACGGGTGCGCGATGTGCTGCCCGATGTCCGGCGCGATCTCGAGGATCTGGTGCGCATCGAATCGGTGTGGTCGGACCCGGACCGACGCCCCGAGGTGCACCGCAGCGCGGATGCCGTCGCCGGGCTGTTGCGCAAGGCCGGATTCGCCAGTGTCGAGATCGTCGACGCGGGCGGAGCCCCGGCTGTCATCGCCCACCATCCCGCGCCGCCTGGAGCGCCCACCGTGCTGCTTTACGCCCACCATGATGTACAGCCGGAAGGCGATGCCGCACAATGGGATTCGCCTCCCTTTGAGCCAATGGAGCGGGACGGCCGGTTGTACGGCCGCGGCACCGCCGACGATAAGGCCGGGATCGCCACCCACCTCGCGGCGTTCCGGGCCCACGGTGGCCGGCCGCCGGTCGGAGTGACGGTGTTCGTCGAGGGGGAGGAGGAGTGCGGTTCGCCGTCGCTGGGAGCCCTGCTCGCTGCGCACGGTGCCAAACTCGCCGCCGACGTGATCGTCATCGCCGACTCGGACAACTGGACCGCCGAGATTCCGGCGCTGACCGTGTCGCTGCGCGGTCTGGCTGACTGTGTGGTGGAGGTTGCCACCCTGGACCACGGACTGCATTCGGGACTGTGGGGCGGGGCGGTGCCCGACGCTCTGACCGCGCTGGTGCGGTTGCTGGCCACCTTGCACGATGACGACGGCAACGTGGCGGTGACCGGACTGCACGAGGCCCATGCCGCACCGGTCGATCGTGACCCCGACTGGGTGCGCACGGAGTCCGGTCTACTCGACGGTGTCGACGAGATCGGTTCTGGCACAGTCGCCCAGCGGCTGTGGGCCAAGCCCGCCATCACGGTGATCGGTATCGACACCACCGCGATCGCCAAGGCGTCCAACACGCTGATCCCGCGGGCTCGCGCCAAAATCAGCATGCGCGTTGCGCCCGGCGGCGATGCGGCCGACCATCTGCAGGTGCTGCGCCGCCATCTGGAGCAGCACGCCCCGTGGGGGGCGCGGGTGACCGTCACTCCCGGCGATATCGGCCAGCCTTACGCGATCGACGTGACCGGCCCGGTTTACGACGCGGCCCGTGCGGCCTTCCGCGAGGCGTGGGGCACCGATGCCGTCGACATGGGGATGGGTGGGTCGATTCCGTTCATCGCGGAATTCGCCGCGGCGTTCCCCGACGCCACCATCCTGGTCACCGGCGTCGAGGACCCGGGCACCCAGGCCCACAGCATCAACGAGAGCCTGCACCTCGGGGTGCTGGAACGCGCCGCGCTCACCGAGGCGTTGTTGCTGGCGAAGCTGGGCAGCCCGGCTCAGTCGAAATAGCGTTCGCCACTGCTCGGGAACCCGCCGCCGTAGGTGGCGATGTGCACGTGGGTGTAGTGGTTGGCGTCGTCGTTGCCGAGATCCGCCATCAGCCGGGGCTTTCCGCTGGCCGGGTGGTAGGTCCGCTGCCAGATGACGTGCTCCAGTCCGAATCGTTTGGCGTTGGTCAGGGCGAACCTGGCGATGCGGTCACCGAGGGCCTTTCCTGCCGCGGTGTCGTAGTCCGGGATGATCACGTCGATCGCCAGGCCGTTGGGGTGCCACTTCATGCTGTCCGGGCGGACCCCGCCGATCTCGCGGATTTCGGGGAACTTCGCGCTGATCGCCCGCTTGATGCGAATGGTCTGGACCTGCATACCGCGTTCGGAGCCGACGCCGTGCGGTAGGGCCTTGCGGACGGACCGGACGTAGTGCGCTGCCAGCACCGTCGTTGCGGACCCGGAGGCCTGCACGATCTGGGGCTCCCACCCCAGCGGCTGCGGGGGCTGAACGGGTGCGGCGATCACCGCCGCCGCGATGATCGGCACCCCCGCGACCAGCGATACCAGGCGTCCAAGAAGCGTCATCGGCCCTCCGGTCGTCAACCCGCGCGGGTCCGCGCGAAAAAGTTATTCGACCGTGATGTCGGTAGGGCTGGTGCCGGTGTTACATCTGGTGCCGGTGTTGTGAGCGAACGACTGTCAGACGGACAGCTCCCCGCGCAGCTTGGCGACATGGCCGGTGGCCCGCACGTTGTACTGGGCCAGTTCGATGGTGCCCTTCTCATCCACCAGGAAGGTCGAGCGGATGACTCCCTGGACGGTCTTGCCGTACATCTTCTTCTCGCCGAACGTGCCCCAGGCGGTCAGCACCTTCTTGTCCGGGTCGGACAGCAGCGGGAACGTCAGTGACTGGGTGTCCCGGAACTTGGCCAGCTTCTCCGGCTTGTCCGGCGAGATTCCCACCACGTCGATCCCGGACCCGTTGAGTTCGGCCAGGCTGTCCCGGAAGTCGCAGGCCTGCTTGGTGCAGCCCGGGGTGGATGCCGCCGGGTAGAAGTACACGATCACCTTGCGGCCCTTGAAGTCCGAGAGTTTGACGGTGTTGCCGTCGGCGTCGGGCAGGCTGAACGCCGGAGCCTTGTCGCCGGCTTGCAGTCGTGCTGTCTCGGTCACTCGGGTATCCCTTCGATCGGCCGGTGCCCGCCCCGTTGGCCATCGCGGGCACATCGCTGCTCTAGGGTAATGCGGCAGTGCGGCTCTTGTTCAGGGCGGAAGCGAGGACACCAAGTGGCGGACCGGGATCCCGAGGTCATCAAGCAGGAGATCGCGACGGCACGCGACCATCTGGCGTTGACAGTCGACTCGCTGGCCGAGCGGGCCAACCCTCAACGTCTCGCCGACGACCTGAAGTCTGCGGTGTTGCGTTTCCTCAAGAAACCGGCGGTGGCGGCCACGCTGGCCGGCCTCGGGGCGGTCACCGTGGTGATCGTCGTGCGCTCGATCCGCAACTAGTTCAGCGCCGCTGCAGCCAGGCCCCGAGCCCGGAACGTGGCGGATTGGCCTGCCTGCCGATCCTGCTGCAGCTGTGGATCCGCACCGGCGGGTCGGTGTCGTCAGGGCGCCCGGGTTGCGGAACCCCACCGTCCGTCGCCATTGTCGACTCTCTCCAGTGCATAACTCAGCAAAATCTTAGTTCAACTGTAGGATCTGCACAGCCCCACGTCAAAGCCGCAACGCTATCGTCTAGTTCGGACAAGGGCTATCGACAAGCATTTGCCGAACTGCTCGCCACCGAGCATCGCCGATGTCGGCAACCGTTTCAGGACGACCGTCCGCGGGTTGGGATGATGTTGACGCACCTACCGCCGTCGCGGCGGCCCTACCGGTGCGCCGTCAGGGTTTCGAACCCCGGACCCGCTGATTAAGAGTCAGCTGCTCTACCAACTGAGCTAACGGCGCGTGCCAGCGACAATAACAGGCGGGCGCAGCTGAGGTGAAATCCGATCCCCACCAGCCCTGACCTGCAAAGTCGCGCGGTGTCATGGGCTGCCCATAGAATCTCGAGCATGCGACACGTCGGAGCCCCTCCCCGTGCGCACCTTCGGTCCTGGTTGGCGCTGCTGTTGCTGATTCCAGCCTTGGTGCTCGGCCTCAGCGGCTGTGGACAGGACTCCGGGCCCGAGGTGCTCGCCGACAAGGGCACACCCTATGGCAACCTTTTGGTCCCCAATCTCACCGCGAACGTGAGCGACGGTGCGGTCGGGGTACCCGTCGACCAACCGGTCACGTTGACCGTTCAGGGCGGTGTTCTCGGGACGGTCACGATGGTCGACGACGAGGGCGAGGAGGTCGCGGGCGATCTGAGCCCGGACGGACTGAACTGGTCCACCACCGATCCGCTCGGATACAACAAGCGCTACACCCTGACGGCACAGTCGTTCGGCCTGGGCGGCATCGTCACCGAGGCGATGAGCTTCAAGTCGCATTCGCCGGCCAACCTCACCATGCCGTACCTGTCGCCAGGCGACGGCAGCGTGGTCGGTGTCGGCCAGCCCATCGCGGTGCGCTTCGATGAGAACATCCCCGACCGGGTGGCCGCGGAGAAGGCGATCACCGTTACCACCGACCCGCCGGTCGAGGGCGCCTTCTACTGGTTGAGCAACCGTGAGGTCCGTTGGCGCCCGCAGAGTTTCTGGGAACCGGGAACCACGGTGACGGTCAAGGTGGACACCTTCGGGGTGGACCTCGGGAACGGTCTGTTCGGCCAGGAGAGCACCAACGGCACCTTCAGCATCGGCGACCGGGTGGTCGCCACCGCCGATGACAACGCCAAGTTGCTCACCGTCCGGCGCAACGGCGAGGTCGTGATGACCATGCCGATTTCTATGGGCAAAAACAGCACCCCGACCCCCAACGGCGTCTACACCATCGGTGACCGGTACTCCCGCCTGATCATGGATTCATCGACCTACGGGGTTCCGACGAATTCGCCGGAGGGGTATCGGCTCGAGGTCGACTGGGCAACCCAGATGTCCTACAGCGGGATTTACGTGCACTCGGCGCCATGGTCGGTGGGCTCGCAGGGCAGCGACAATGTCAGCCACGGCTGTCTGAACGTCAGCCCGTCGAATGCGCAATGGTTCTACAACAACACCAAACGTGGAGACGTCGTCGAGGTGGTCGGCACCGTCGGCTCGACACTGTCCGGCGTCGAGGGTCTGGGCGACTGGAACATCCCGTGGTCGCAGTGGAAGGCGGGCAACGCCAACGCCTAAGGGTGATGGCGTGCGGGTCCGGAACCTGCTCGGGTTCGGCCGATAGCGCAGATCCCGGTCGCTCAGGCTATTCTCAGCTAGGCCGGGTTTTCGCGGCCCAAGGCAAGGGGAAGCGCCATGATCTCAGTCCGCTCATACCTGACCGCCGGCACGGCTGCCGTCGTCGGAGCCAGTGCGATCGCATTGACTCCGGTCATAGCCGGCCCGGCGCTGCGTCCATCGGCCGTGCCTGCGCCTGCTGCCGCCGAGATCGCGTTGACCGGGGTCGCGCTGCCGCTCACCGATTTCATCGGGGTTCTGCAGACCCTGGGCGGCCTCGGCGGCTCGCTCACCGGTGTCCTCGGTGCTTTCCTGCCGCAGCAGTTCATCAATGAAGTTGTCGCGGAGGTCCTCAACCAGACGGCTCCCCTGATCATGACGGCGGCCGGAGAGGTTGTCGGCTACGTCGGGACCGCGCTCACCGGATTGCTGGTCGGACCCGACTCGATTCCGGCCCGCGTCGGCGCCGCCGTGGGCAACATCCCCGCGGTGCTGTCGGCCGCCGTCGAGGCGCTCAGCAACGGTGACATCGCCACGGCCGTCCAGGTGGTGACCACCGGACTGGCCGCGCCGCTGACTGAGGTCGGACAGACCCTCGCCGATGCCAGCCGGTCTTTCCAGGACTTCCTGGCCGGTGAGCTCACCGGTGTGGTCGGCGCGCTGCCGGGAATCCTCCTGTCGGCCATTGAGGCGGTGTTCGGCAACACCATCCAGGCCAGTCTGGATACCATCACCGACGCGTTGACCGGGCTGTTCGGCGGGCTCCTCCCAGCTCCCGGGGCGCCGGCCGGTCTCGGTGCCGCGGCAGCTGTCGTCGCCGGCGAGGACGTGACCGCCCGCAGTGCTCTCAGCACCCCGGCCCCGGTCGCCGAGGTGCCGGTCCGTGCCGTTGAGGCGCCCGCTGAGGACTCCGCCGCCCCGGTGGTCACGAGCACCGTCGTCGAGCCCGAGTCGTTGGCGCCTGCGGCAGCCCCTGCCGAGATCGTGGCGCCGGTCACCCGTCCGCGCCCGGTCGACCGGCTGCCAGTCCTGGCCGAGTCGACCGCCGCGGGTCCGAGTGCGGTGACCCGGCCCAAGCCGACGGAGCGTGGCACCCGCGCCTCGGCAGAGCGGTCGTCGTCGGCCACGGCGACGCGCGCCGGGCGGACCGCCGGGTAGAAAGCGGAAGACCGCCCCTGAATTCCCGCACCCCCGGACCCCGGCCGCGACGGGGCTGCGCCCGGCGTGTCGGCCGGGTCACGTCCTTTGCTGGCGCCGCGGGCCGAGGAGGTGGCAACGGATAGCTGACGCTCGCGGCACTCACATCCGACGGTTAAAACGGTTCCACACGGTCGATACTGAAAAACATTCCGCGTCCGGTCTTGTCATTGGTGACAGTTATGCCTTCGCGTGCGGGTGTGATGGTCCATCCATGTGCGCGATAGGTGATCCCGTAGACCAGAGTGGCGACGTTGTCACCGACGAGGCCCAAGTTTCCAAGCGTCCAAACCCAATCGCCGTCTGCGCGGATCGTGACGATGTTGGCCGCGTGTTGTCCACCCGCTGGATCCGGGTCCGGCATCGGCGCTGGGAAGTTGAACTCCCCGGTGCGCGTGCTGCAACTGACCGAAGCGGCTTGGACCCAACAGCCCTCGCCCGATGGGCTGTCTACGCCTACCCGTCTTTCGGGGTCGGTGGACAGCTCAACAACAGTGGTGGGCGATGTCGGCGACGTCGTAACCATCCGAGCCGAGGTCGGTTCGCTTGTGGGCGCGGCGCCGGCCGCTGGTGGTTGAGGTGTCTCGCCCCGACCAGAAACCAGAACAAGCACGACAGCCGCGATCAACGCCGCGACGGCGACTGCCGCGAGAGTCCAAGAATTTCGCCCCTTTGCCTCACCAGGGGGTTCGCCGCCCACGCCCGGGTCCCCTCCGATCATTGATCAAGCATGCCAACTCACAGTCCGGTGCGCCGCGGCGGCCGGGCCGGCGCCGCCAGATCTTGTCGGTGCCCACCCGTAAAACGATCTATCCCCTGCGCCGCAGGCGCCACACAACCGGCCGGGTCCGCGAGGCCCCTCAATGAGCTCGGGGGTTAGCCGTAAGTTCTGCTGCCAAAGTGGTCAGCTCCAAGGTGCGCCGCGACAACTCGGCCGGCTCCAGGGAAGATTCCCACAGACCACCGAGGATCTCAGCCGCATAAGGGCCAGGAGGCAAAGGCGGCATCGCGAAAACCTACTCTGCCCGTCCAACCCGCTCATTACGGTCCAGATGCCTGCTCAGTGTATCCAGCCGGAACGGCGATCAGTGGGCCTAGAACAGTCGAAATGCACGCCGATAGCGCGGCGCCCAAGGGCCAATCGGCTAGACCGCGCGCAGCCGGTTGAGCCTGCCGACCACTGCGTTGCCGGCTGCTGCATCGGCGGAAGTGTAGGTGCGATCGGCCATTGCTACCGCCTCTTGGCGCTTTGCTGCGACGTAGGCGTTGCCGGCTTCGGCCACATCGGTTGGCTCCGCTGCGACGACGGTGGAGCAACTGCGGCGGGATTCGGGGCCGTAGCTGTGCAGGCCAACCTGCAACGATCACCGCTCCCGCGGGCAACTACGCCGATAGCGCATCGAAACCGGATAGCGCATCGGCTTCCTAGGGAACCACCCCAGCAAAACGAAAAACCGCCTCTGAACAGGTCAGAAGCGGTTTTCCATCTCGGGGTGGCTGACGGGACTCGAACCCGCGACAGCCAGGATCACAACCTGGTGCTCTACCAACTGAACTACAGCCACCATCACCGCGTGCTGCGGCTTGCCAATTCTAGCCGCTTGCGGGTGTCGCGGCCGAATCGGTGTCCGGCTCTGGTCCGGCGATCCCATCCATCTCTGCCACCATCCCGGCGATCTCGCTGGTAGAAGGACCGGGGGGCGGCACGAAGGCGGTCCGGCGGTAGTACTGCAGTTCCCGGATCGACTCCCGGATGTCAGCGAGTGCGCGATGCGCGAGGCCCTTTTCCGGCTGGCCGTAGTAGATCCGGGGGTACCAGCGCCGGCACAGCTCCTTGATGGAGCTGACGTCGATCATCCGATAGTGCAGGTAGTCGTCCAGAACCGGCATGTCCCGAGCGATGAAGCCGCGATCGGTGGCGATTGAATTCCCGGCCAGGGGAGCGGTCTTGGGTGACTTGACGTGGCTGCGGATGTAGTCCAGGACCATGTCCTGGGCGGTGCCCAGGTCGATGCTGGAGGCGCGGACCTCGTCGACGAGTCCGGAGCTGCTGTGCATCCGCGCGACAACCTCGACCATGCCGTCCAGGGCCGCGTCGTCGGCGTGGATCACCACGTCGACACCCTCGCCGAGCACATTGAGCTCGGCATCGGTCACCAGTGCCGCGATCTCGATGAGCCGGTCCGAGTTCAGGTCGAGTCCGGTCATCTCGCAGTCGATCCATACCAATTCATCACGCACAGCGCTCAACAGTAGGCCTATGCGACCAAGTAGTGTCTTAGCGGCCGGAAGGCTCAACTCCGCAGACAGGAAAGGGCGCTCGCCATGACGGAACCGACAGCGACTCCTGCCCAGCAGATCGCCGCCGGCTACGTCACCACCGGGCAGGCACTGGAACTGGGCTCGGTGGTCGTGGGCGGTGAGGTCGACCCGTCGGCCCAGATCCGGATCCCGCTGGCGATGATGAACCGCCACGGCCTGATCGCCGGTGCCACCGGCACCGGTAAGACCAAGACCCTTCAGGTCATTGCCGAGCAGCTGTCCGCCGCGGGCGTGCCGGTGGTGATGGCCGACTTCAAGGGAGATCTGTCCGGGCTGTCCCGGCCGGGTGAGGCCGGAGAGAAGATCGCCGAACGAGCCAAGGACACCGGCGACCAATGGGCCGGAACTCCCTATCCGGTCGAATTCGTGTCACTGGGCACCGGTGGAATCGGCGTGCCGGTGCGCGCCACGATCTCCGCATTCGGGCCCATCCTGCTGTCGAAAGTGTTGGGGCTCAATCAGAATCAGGAGTCCACTCTCGGGCTGATCTTCCATTACGCGGATCAGCAGGGATTGCCGCTGCTGGATCTGAAGGATCTTCGCTCGGTGATCACCTTCCTTACCAACACCGATGAGGGCAAGGCCCAGTTGAAGACCCTCGGGGCGGTGTCCAGCCAGACCGCCGGGGTGATCCTGCGCGCGCTGGTCAACCTGGAGGCCGACGGCGGCGACACCTTCTTCGGCGAGCCCGAACTTGAGCCGGCCGACCTGCTGCGCGTCGATGCCAATGGCCGGGGAACGATCACGCTCTTCGAGGTCGGCGACCAGGCGGCCCGTCCGGTGATGTTCTCGACATTCCTGATGTGGGTGCTCGCCGACCTGTTCAACTACCTCCCCGAGGTCGGTGACGTCGACAAGCCCAAACTGGTGTTCTTCTTCGATGAGGCGCACCTGCTTTTCAAGGATGCCTCCAAGGCGTTCATGAACCAGGTCGAACAGACCGTCAAGCTGATCCGGTCCAAGGGCGTGGGGGTGTTCTTCTGCACCCAGTTGCCCACCGATGTTCCCAACGCGGTGCTGTCCCAACTCGGCGCCCGGGTCCAGCATGCGCTGCGAGCGTTCACCCCGGACGACCAGCAGGCGTTGTCCAAGACGGTACGCACCTACCCGAAGACGGAGATCTACGACCTGGCAACGGATCTGACCGCGCTCGGCATCGGCGAGGCCATCGTCACGGTGCTGTCCGAGCGCGGCGCCCCCACCCCGGTCGCCTGGACCCGGCTGCGCGCGCCGCGGTCGCTGATGGACACCATCGGCCCGGATTACATCAAGGCCACTGCCCAGGCCAGCCCGCTTTTTCTCAAGTACGGGCCGACGGTGGACCGCGAGTCGGCCTACGAGATGCTGGCCGCGAGGATGGCGCCCCCACCGTCGGCGGCCGCCGACGAACCGATGGATCTGCCGCCGATCCCGATCGGCATCGAGGTTCCGCCGATGCCCGCGCCGGTGGAACGGGCCGAGCCCGGAATGCTCGAGAAGATGATGGACAACCCGGCGTTCAAGAGCGCGCTTCGCTCGGCGGGAACAGTGATCGGCCGGGAGGTCACCCGCAGCATCTTCGGGACAGGTCGCCGGAGGCGCTAGGCCGCCGACATCGGGCCCGGAGGCGCTAGGCCGCCGACATCGGGCCCGGAGGCGCTAGGCCGCCGACATCGAGCCCGGAGGCTACCCATTGACGGTCACTGGTCTTACCACTTGACCTTTTGCCGTCAGGGTGGAACTCTTGAGCTATGGCATTGCAGCCGGTCAACCGGCGCTCCGTTCCCGAGGATGTCTTCGAGCAGATCCTCGGTGAGGTCCTCAGTGGGGAGATGCAGCCCGGCGACTCGCTGCCCAGTGAACGCCGCTTGGCCGAGGTCCTGGGGGTATCCCGGCCGGCGGTTCGCGAGGCGTTGAAGCGGGTCTCGGCGGCCGGCCTGGTCGAGGTGCGCCAAGGAGACGCCACCACGGTGCGCGACTTCCGTCGTCACGCCGGCCTGGACCTACTGCCCAGGCTGTTGTTGCGGGGTCAGGAACTCGACACCTCGGTGGTCCGCAGCATCCTGGAGGCCCGCCTGCACAACGGGCCGAAGGTGGCCGAACTGGCGGCACGGCGCCGCCCGGCCGACCTGATGGAACGTCTCGATGCGTCGATCCGCGACCTGGAGGCCGACGCCGATCCGGTCGGACAACAGCGGCACGCCCTGGCGTTCTGGGATCACGTCGTCGACGGCGCCGACTCGATCGTCTTCCGGCTGATGTTCAATACCCTTCGCTCCGCTTACGAACCGGCGCTGCCGGCCCTGGCCATCATGATGGCCGCCGAAGTCGGCCGCAGTGAGGCCTACCGCACGCTGGCCCGCGCGATCGGCGCGGGTGATCCGGAAGCGGCGCAGGCCGCGGCCGGCCAACTGCTCGAACCCGCCACCCAAGCGCTGATCGCGGCGCTGAGCGCAATGGAGGAAACGCGATGACCGACGCCCGAACCAAGGCACGCACAAATCGCCGCGGTATGACGCTGACCGATGCGGCAAGCGAGTTCTGGCGTCACCCGACGCCGTGGCTGCTCGCGGGCGCATTGATCTCGGCCGTCGTCGCGCGGATCGTGATCGGTGACTGGCAGTGGAGCGACGCGGTTCTGCCGCTGGTGGTGCTGGCGGTATTTCCCTTCGTGGAGTGGATGATTCACATTTTCATCCTGCACTGGCGTCCTCGCCGGATCGGGCCGGTGATGGTCGATCCGATCCTGGCCCGCAAACATCGGGAGCACCATATCGATCCGCGGATCGTCAAACTGATCTTCATCCCACTGCAATCCCTGGCGGGGGCGTTCGCGGCGACCATGATCGTTGGTCTGCTGGTCATTCCGCGCACCGGACTCGGGGTGACCTTCCTGGTCACGGTATTCGCGATCGGCATGGTCTATGAGTGGACGCACTACCTGGTCCACACCGACTACAAGGCCAAGCACGCCCTCTACCGGAAGATCTGGCGAAATCACCGCCTGCATCACTTCAAGAACGAGCACTACTGGTACGCCGTCACCAGCCCCGGGATCGCCGACCGCGTGCTGGGCACTTACCCGGACCCGCAATCCGTGCCGACCTCGCCGACGGCGAAGAACCTGTTCGCGGCGGGTTAGTCGCCGCCGAGTTTGCGGTAGACCGCCCCGACGATCGGTGTCACGATCGCCCGTGGCGCGTAGCCGCTGGCGACTGACATCGCCTTGGACGTCAGGCCGGGAACCACCCGCATCTTGTTGCGCTCCAACCCGTCCAGCGACAGCTGTGCGGTGTGCTCGACCGAGATCCACAGGAAGTCCGGGATGAGCCGGTCCACCAGTGAGGCCTCATCGGGATCGGGCACCTCGGTGCGGACCGGCCCGGGGGCCAGCAGGGTGACGTGGACGCCGGTGTTCTTCAGTTCCCCGCGCAGCGACTCGCTGAAGGTATTGGCGAAGGCTTTCGTCGCCGCATAGGTGGCGTTGTTGGGAATCGGGGAGTTTCCGGCCGCCGAACCCGAGATCAGGATGCCGCCGGACTTCCGGGCAATCATGCCGGGCAGCACCGCCAGCACTAGGTCGTGCACGCCGAGCACGTTCAACTGCACCTGGGCCTTCTCCTCTTCGGGGTCCAGCTTGGCGACCGCGCCGAATGTGGCGGTGCCCGCGTTGGCGCACAGGATCGAGATGTCCCGCCGGGCCAGTTCTCCGGCTAGTTCGGCGCGCTGCGCGGGGTCGGCAAGGTCGACCGCACGCACCTCGACCGTGACGCCGAAGCGCTGCTCCAGCCGCTCGGCGAGTGCGTCGAGCACCTCGGCGCGTCGGGCGGTGACGATCAGGTTGTGGCCGCGGGCGGCGAGTTCGGTGGCCAGCGCCTCCCCGATGCCTTGCGAGGCACCGGTGATGACGGCCCGGCTGTTCGGGGAGGGCGCGGGGACGGGCATGGGGTCATCGTAGGCGTGTGGATAGGGTTGCCCGCATGACCAGCGCCGGCCCGGGTGTGCCGCGCTCGAAAGTCGCCGCATGGGCGCTCTGGGACTGCGGTTCGACCGGGATGAACGCCATCGTCGCGACCTTCGTCTTTTCGGTGTACCTCACCGGGACGGTGGGCGTCGGACTCCCGGGCGACACGTCGCCGGCCAGTTGGCTCGGCCGGGCCTTGACGGTGTCCGGTCTCGCGGTGGCCCTGCTGGCACCGTTGACCGGAGTCGTGGCGTCCGACCCTCGTCGCCGCCGGATTGCACTGACCGTGCTGAGCGCACTCGCGGTGGCCTTCACCGCTTCGATGGTCCTGATCAGGGCCGATCCCCGCTATTTGGCGGCCGGCCTTGCCCTGCTCGCGCTGACGGCGGCCTGCGGGGACCTGGCCAGCGTGCCGTATAACGCGATGTTGCGACAATTGTCCACACCCCGAACCGCCGGGCGGATCTCCGGCCTCGGCTGGGCGGCGGGCTACACCGGCAGCGTGCTGTTGCTGATGATCATCTACACCGGCTTCATCATGGGGGAGGGTCCCACCCGCGGACTGCTGGACCTGCCGGTCGAGGACGGCTGGAACGTCCGGATGGCGATGGTCATGGCCGCGTGCTGGTTCGCGGTGCTGGCGCTGCCGCTGTTGTGGACTGCGCACAACCTCGGCGACACCACCGCCGGAGTTGCAGGCCCCGCCGTCGCCGGTGCCTACCGACGACTGGTTGCCGACCTGCGCTCTGAGTGGCGTCGCGACCGCAACTTCGTCTACTACCTGATCGTCAGCGCGGTGTTCCGCGACGGTCTGGCGGGCATCTTTGCCTTCGGCGCGGTCCTGGGCGTGAGCGTCTACGGACTTTCTGCTGCCGACGTGCTGGTCTTCGGCGTCGCCGCCTCGACGGTGGCCGCACTCGGCGCGGTCCTGGGCGGGCGCCTCGATGACCTGGTGGGTGCCAAACCGGTGATCCTGGCCTCGCTGAGTGTGCTGATCGGGGTGGGGCTGACGTTGCTGACGCTGTCCGGTCCGTCCGCGTTCTGGGCGTGCGGCCTGGGATTGGCCTTCTTCGTCGGGCCCACCCAGTCGGCGGCTCGCACCCTGCTGCTGCGAATGACCAGCGACGGCAAAGAGTCCGTCGCCTTCGGTTTGTACACGATGACCGGCCGGGCGGTGGCACCCCTGGCGCCGTGGTTGTTCTTCATCTTCGTCGACCTGTTCGGCACCGACCGGGCCGGTCTGGCCGGCATTCTTCTGGTCCTCGCTGTCGGGCTCGGGGGCATGCTGGCGGTTCGGGTCCCCGCCCACGTGCGTCGCTAGGTGTATTCGGTTAGCCGGCGCCGGTGCAGATGGTCAGCCCCCGGCCGGACCGCTGTCTGACCTGGGCGCCGTTGACCGTCACACTGCAGGTGACGTCCCGGCCGACGTTGACGATGGCGACGCTGGCCGAGTTCTTGGCCGGGGCCGACAGGCTGACCTGCCTGCTCCAGGGCAGCGCCACGTTGAACTCGGTCTGCATGATGCCGCCGGTGTCGACGTAGGTGATGTTGATCGCCCGGCCTTCACCGGTCACGGTGTAGACGACGGTCTCGGTAGCGGTGGGGCCGGGCGGTCGCGCACCCGTCGTGGGTTCTGGGGTCGGGAACGGGAGGGGCAGCGGCAGCGGCGCCCGCGTCGTCGTCGGAGTCCGGGTCGTCGGAACCCGTGTCGTGGGTGGTTCGGGCATCATCGTGGGATTCGGTGAGGTCGTCGTCGTCGGCAGCGGCGCCACCGTCGTCGATTCCCTCGACGACGAACTCACAATCACCAGCGCCAGCACCAGGCCGGCGACCAGCAGGACGGCCGCCGCCGCGACGATCCACAGCCAACGCGGGGACTTGGGCGGTTGAGGCGGTGGTGGCGGGGCGGGATAGCCCGGGGGATAGCCGCCCTGCTGCCAGTACGCGGGCAGCTGTTCGGTGGGCTGGGTCATCGGCGCGCCGTAGCCGGACCCGTAATTGCCGGAGGCGGTGGGACCCCAGTACTGGCTCGGGTATTGCCCGGAGTAGGCGGGGTCGGTGTAGGCCGGGTACTCGCTACCCGTCTGGGTCGCGTCCGACCAATCGCCTTGACGTGGATCGCTCATGCCAGCCTCACCTCAAGCAGGCTACCGGCTGGCGACCATCGGTATCGACAGCCAGCGCGGCCATCGTCATCGCCCGCAGCACCGCACGCGATTGGTCGGGTGATGCGGTCCGGGGCCGGCGCAGGCTGTGCGGGGTGGAATTCATCAGCCCGAAGGCGGCATGCGCCATCACCCTGGCGCGGTCCTCATCCAGACTCGGATACGCCTCGCGCAGCACGCCGACCCAGATCTCCACGTAGCGCCGTTGGGCCCGGCGCACCTGACGTTGTGCCGTTGCCGGGAGGTTCGCCAGGTCGCGGTCCTGGATCCGGATCAGGTCGGGTTCCCCGAGCGCGAAATCCAGGTGGAACTCGACCAGCCCGCCCAGTGCGGCGGACGCATCGGGTGCCTGCGCGACCACGGCCTGCCCGCCCTCGAGCAGCCTGGTGCTCACGCCGGTGAGCAATTCGACCAGCAGCGCCTCCTTGCCGGTGAAATGCCGGTAGATGGCGGGTCCGCTGACCCCGGCGGCCGCCCCGATGTCCTCCAGGCGTACCGCGAGGAATCCGCGCTCGGCAATCAGATGTTCGGCTGCGGTCAGCAGTTGCGAGCGTCGGTCGGACTTCTGCCTGCCGCGGCTGGTGAGCGCTGTCAAAGGAACCCTCCGGAGTGCCGGCCGCACCTGGTGCGTTAATCTTCACTAACCTAACATCGGTTAGTCGTCATTAACCAAAGGTGAGTCCATGGCATCCCCCGCGGCATCACCCGCCGCCAACCGCGAGGCGCACCTGCAGCTGGTGGACCGGCTTCGCGAGAAGCTGGCCGCCGCGGCCCTCGGTGGACCGCAGCGCTCCAGGGACCGCCACGTCGACCGCGGCAAGCTGCTGCCGCGCGATCGGGTCGACGGGCTGTTGGACCCGGGCAGCCCGTTGCTGGAGATCGCTCCGCTGGCCGCCGACGGCATGTACGACGACGAGTGCCCGGCAGCCGGGGTCATCGCCGGAATAGGTCGGGTATCCGGCCGGGAATGCATGATCATCGCCAACGACGCCACCGTCAAAGGCGGCACCTACTATCCGCTTTCGGTCAAGAAGCACCTGCGCGCCCAGGAGATCGCCGCGCAGAACCGGCTGCCCTGCATCTATCTGGTCGATTCCGGGGGAGCGTTCCTGCCCCGCCAGGACGAGGTGTTCCCCGATCGGGACCACTTCGGCCGGATCTTCTACAACCAGGCCACCATGAGCGCCGCCGGTATCGCCCAGATCGCAGCGGTACTCGGCTCGTGCACGGCCGGCGGCGCCTACGTTCCGGCGATGAGCGACGAAGCCGTGATCGTGCGCAATCAGGGCACCATCTTCCTGGGTGGACCGCCGCTGGTGAAAGCCGCAACCGGTGAGGTGGTGACCGCCGAGGAACTCGGTGGCGGCGATCTGCACTCCCGGACGTCCGGGGTCACCGACCATCTCGCCAGTGACGATCGCGACGCGCTGGCGATCGTCCGCCGCATCGTCGGCACCCTGGGGCCGCGCAGCGCACCACCGTGGGACATGCGGCCCACCATCGACCCGATCGCCGATCAGCATGAGCTCTACGACGTCGTCCCGGTGGATGCGAAGGTGCCCTATGACGTCCATGAGGTGATCACCCGGATCGTCGACGGCGGGGTCTTCGACGAGTTCAAGGCCGCCTACGGCACCACCCTGGTCACCGGCTTCGCCCATATCCACGGCCATCCCGTCGGCATCGTCGCCAACAACGGTGTGCTGTTCGGCGAATCGGCGGTCAAGGGAGCGCATTTCATCCAGCTGTGCGATAAGCGCATGGTGCCGCTGCTGTTCCTGCAGAACATCACCGGCTTCATGGTCGGCCGCGACTACGAGGCCGACGGGATCGCCAAACACGGCGCCAAGATGGTGACCGCGGTGGCCTGCGCCCGAGTGCCGAAGCTCACCGTCGTCATCGGCGGATCCCATGGCGCGGGTAACTACTCGATGTGCGGGCGGGCCTACTCGCCGCGGTTCCTCTGGATGTGGCCCAACGCCCGCATCTCGGTGATGGGCGGCGAGCAGGCCGCCGCGGTGCTGGCCACCGTGCGCGGCGAGATGAGCCCAGAGGACGAGGACGCCTTCAAAGCGCCGATCCGAGAGCAGTACGAGCAGCAGGGCAACCCGTACTACTCCACGGCAAGGCTGTGGGATGACGGGGTGATTGACCCCGCCGACACCAGAACGGTTCTGGGACTTGCGCTCTCGGTGTGTGCGGGAGCTCCCGTCGAGCCGGTCTCCTATGGCGTCTTCCGGATGTAGGGGAACATGAGCACAGGGCTGTTCGACACCGTTCTGGTGGCCAACCGCGGCGAGATCGCGGTCCGGGTCATCCGCACGCTCAGGGCGATGGGCATCCGGACGGTCGCCGTCTACAGCGACGCCGACGCCGGTGCCCGGCACGTCGCCGAGGCCGACGTGTCCGTCCGCATCGGCCCGCCGCCGGCCCGGCAGAGCTATCTGGATATCGCGGCGGTGGTCGCAGCCGCGGTACGCACCGGCGCGCAGGCCGTGCATCCGGGCTACGGATTCCTCTCCGAGAACTCCGCTTTCGCCGCCGCGCTAGAGGACGCCGGGGTGGTGTTCATCGGCCCGCCTGAGCGGGCGATCGCCACCATGGGAGACAAGATCGCCGCCAAGGCGGCGGTATCGGCGTTCGGGGTGCCGGTGGTACCCGGTATCGCCGAGCCTGGACTGTCTGACGAGGCACTGCTCGCCGCCGCGCCGGGCATCGGCTTTCCCGTTCTGGTCAAACCGTCCGCCGGTGGCGGTGGTAAGGGGATGCGTCGGGTCGACGATCCGGCCGACCTTGCGGCCGCACTGGCTGCGTCACGCCGCGAGGCCGGCTCCGCGTTCGGAGATGACACCCTGTTCCTCGAGCGTTTCGTGTTGCGCCCCCGCCATATCGAGGTGCAGGTGCTCGCCGATGCCCACGGCTCGGTCATCCACCTCGGCGAGCGGGAGTGCAGCCTGCAACGCCGGCATCAGAAGGTCATCGAGGAGGCCCCCTCGCCGCTGCTCGATACCGCAACGCGGGCCCGCATCGGCGCCGCCGCGTGTGACACCGCGCGCAGCGTCGACTACGTCGGCGCCGGTACGGTCGAGTTCATCGTCTCCGCCGACCGCCCCGACGAGTTCTTCTTCATGGAGATGAATACCCGTCTGCAGGTGGAACATCCGGTTACCGAGATGGTCACCGGATGGGATCTCGTCGAATGGCAGGTCCGCATCGCCGCGGGGGAGCGACTGGCTGTCGGCCAGGACGACATCGCCATGAGCGGCCATGCGATCGAGGCCCGGGTGTACGCCGAGGACCCCGCAGCCGGCTTCCTGCCGACCGGCGGCCCGGTGCTGGGATTGGCCGAGCCGCGGGGCCCCGGGATCCGCGTCGACTCCGGACTGTCGGCCGGCATGACTGTCGGAAGCGACTATGACCCGATGCTGGCCAAGGTGATCGCCCACGGTCGCGACCGCGCCACGGCGCTGCGCGGCCTGGACCGCGCGCTGGCCGACACCGCCGTGCTCGGGGTGCCCACCAACGTCGACTTCCTGCGATTCGTGCTCTCCGACGACGATGTTGCCGCCGGGCGACTCGACACGGGCCTGCTCGAACAGTTGCAGTACCGGCCCGCCGAACCCGGCGACGAGGCCCTCATCGGCGCGGCGGTGCTGCTCTGGTTGCAGCGGTGGCCCGACGCCCCGGCGGATCTGTGGGAGGTGCCGTCGGGATGGCGGGTCGGTGCGCCCGCGCCGACCAGTATCCGGTTGCGCTGCGGGACCCGGACCGAACACGTCCACATCACTGGCTGTCCCCGCGATGCGCAGGTCCGCATCGAGGACGGGCCCGGCCGGGAACTCGTCGCGGACTTGGCGCCACCGACGCTCTCGCTCACCCTCGACGGCGTCCGCCACGCCTACACCGTCGCGGCGGCCGAGCACATGGTCTGGCTGGCCGGGGACGGTCGGACGGTGGCTGTCGAAGAGGTGCGGGAGGCCCCGGTACGGCCCGGGGACGAACACAGCGGCGACGCCGAACTCACCAGCCCGATGCCGGGATCGGTGGTCGCTGTGGGGGTGGCCGATGGCGACTCCGTCGAGCCCGGCACCATCGTCGTCGCCGTCGAAGCGATGAAGATGGAGCACTCGTTGCGCTCCCCGGTCGCCGGGGTGGTCGAACTGCTCGTCGCGGTCGGCGATCAGGTCAAGGTCGGCCAGCGGCTGGCACGAATAATCGCACCGTCGGAAGAATCGAAAAATGACTGAATTCCTTTGCACTGCAGGACTGCCCGATGAATATCAGCAGTTGGCCAAGACGGTGCGAGACTTCGCCCGGGAGGTCGTCGCTCCGGTAGCCGCCAAGCACGATGCCGAACATTCCTTCCCCTACGAGGTGGTCGCCGGGATGGCCGAGATGGGCCTGTTCGGGCTGCCGTTTCCCGAGGAATACGGCGGTATGGGTGGGGACTACTTCGCGCTGTGTCTGGCCCTGGAGGAACTCGCCAAGGTCGATCAGAGCGTGGCAATCACCCTGGAGGGCGGGGTGTCGTTGGGGGCGATGCCGGTCTACCGGTTCGGCACCGAGGCCCAGAAGCAGGAATGGCTGCCGCTGCTGACCAGTGGGCGCGCCCTGGGTGCCTTCGGTCTTACCGAGGCCGGTGGCGGTACCGATGCCGGGGCCACCAGGACCACCGCGCGCCTGGATGACGGGCACTGGGTGATCAACGGGTCCAAGCAGTTCATCACCAACTCCGGTACCGATATCACCAAGTTGGTCACCGTCACGGCCGTCACCGGCACTGTCGGTGAGCGTCGCGAGATCTCAGCCATCCTGATCCCCGTTCCGGCAACGGGTTTCACCGTGGAGCCTGCCTACGACAAGGTCGGCTGGAACGCCTCCGACACCCACCCGCTGTCTTTCACCGATGTCCGGGTGCCCGAGCAGAACCTGCTCGGCGAGCGCGGCCGCGGTTACGCCAACTTTCTGCAGATCCTCGACGAAGGCCGGATCGCCATCGCCGCACTGGCGGTCGGTGCCGCACAGGGTTGTGTGGACGAGTGCGTCAAGTACGCCGCGGAGCGCACCGCGTTCGGGCAGGCGATCGGCCGCTATCAGGCGATCGAGTTCAAGATCGCCCGGATGGAAGCCCGCGCGCACGCTGCCCGGACCGCCTACTACGACGCGGCCGCGCTGATGCTGGCCGGCAAGCCGTTCAAGAAGCAGGCTGCGATCGCCAAACTCGTTGCCAGCGAGGCCGCGATGGACAACGCCCGCGACGCCACCCAGATCCACGGGGGCTACGGATTCATGAATGAATACCCGGTCGCACGGCACTACCGGGACAGCAAGATCCTCGAGATCGGCGAGGGCACATCGGAAGTCCAGCTGATGCTCATCGCGCGCGAGATCGGTCTGGGCTAGCCCTTGTTGGCGTGATGGACCTGGCATCCGTGGCCGGTTACGGTGCCTCCCCCTCGCGATCCCGGTCGATGCTGTGCGGGAGGACACCTGGGCCCTGCCCGGCCGGGTCACCGTGATGCCTCGGACCCCGCTCGGTGAACACGTTCGCCGCCAGCAGCACCGCGCTGCCGACGATGGCCGTCAGGACGCCGAGTATGTGGTTGCGCGACTGCGCGGCCTTCTTCGCGTTTAGCTGTTGATCGATCGCCGAATTCACGTCCAACAGCGCGGGCACGCGCTGCTGCCCCTGGATAATCACCTCACTTTCCATTTTCTTCAGCCGCATGAAATTGGTGAAGGTGAAGTTCTTCCGGGTCTCCTCGTTGAGCCCCTGGTAGGCGTCGTAGACTTGCCGGAAGTCCAGTTGGCCCTGGAGGGCTAGCTCGCCTATCATGTTCTGCACCGGAGTGGCCCGGTCCAGGATGTTGCCCTGATAGATATCCGAAGCGAGTTCACGGTCGGCGCCGGATTGTGCCGCCATGATGAAGATCAGATCCCCCTGCTGGTTGGCGATGAAGTACTCCGAGGCTATCCGGTTGAGGGCTTCGATCTGGCGCACCGTCACCGCGCGGGCGTCGGAGAGCTGCTGAATCTGAGAATCGATCCGGTCGGTGACGAGCAGGGCCCACAGCGCCCCCATTGCCGAGAAGAGGAAGCCGACCACTAACGCGCTGAGTTTCCCGTGCCGGAGGAACGCAGAGCGCACAGTCGACCAGCCCGCGTCAGCCAACAACCGTCGGCTCTTCGGGCAACCGGGTCAGCAACTCCGCCTCCCACTGGCCGACGACCAGGGTGTCTTCGACGCGGACGCCACCCTGCCGGGGCCGGTACGCCAACCGGTCGGCGGCCAGTTGGTGCCGGCGTTGGGGATGTGTCACGGTCTGCGACGGTACTCGTTTCGCCGGTCCTTCACGACGTGGTTGCCGCGCGGTCTGATCTTCGCCGCCAAGTGAGCGGATTTCGACCCGACCATGTGATTGGCGGACGGAATTGGTCAGGCATATCGGTGTCACTGCCTTCCTTCTTGGCTCAGGACGCACGCGGGTGGTGCTGGTCGTAGGCCCGCACGGTGGCCGCCGGTATCCGGCCGCGGGCCGGGTCGGGATAGCCGTTGTCACGGGCCCAGCGGCGAATCAGGTGCAGATCATGGCGGGCTGTGCGTCGGTTGCCGCCCGCGGTGCGGGCTGCAGCGATCCAGGGGACCAGCATGTCTCGCAGGCCGCGCTCGTCGGTCAGGTCGATTTTGTAGTCGACGCCGTCGGGGCAGAATCGCACCGTGGTTGCGCCGGGCTTTCCCGTCAGGTCATCGACTAGGCCCCAGCAGCAGGAGTAGGGCCGGTTGGGTCACCGCGCAGATCGCCGCTGATGGCCGGGGTTCATGGCTGCGGGTAAGGCGCCCAGCGCTTGTCGAAGCCGGCCTTGCGCACCGCCAGTTGCGTGGCTCGTTGCTCGGGCGTGACGAACGCTGTGCCGTCCGGCAGGTAATCGCCGAGGTCGGAGATCTTGACCACCTGAGAGGTGACTGTCGGGGTGTCCGGCGAGTCGGGGTCGAGGTTCTGGAACCGCATCGAGATGATGCCCTGGTTCAGCCCGCCGGTCGACAGCCAATTCGCCACCAGCGGATCGGTTGGCGACACAACAATGGTGTAAGTGCCGTCTAGATTGGCGATGGACTGGTCGTTGTTCAGACTCGTCTGCTGGTTCCAGTAGTCGTCGGTGATCGTCCAGTCGTTGTAGACCGGAACAGTGAAGAACCCGGCACTGGCCGGGTCGATGGTCAGGATCAGCGCCTCGTCTTCGGCGAGCTGGAAGTAACCGTTGCTCTGCAACTGGTTGGCCAGGAACTCGGCGTTGCTGGCCGGTTGTGTCATCACGTTGGGCGCTCGGAGTTGTCCGGTGACGGGGTCGGTGGTGGCCAGCGCCATGTACTTGGCCTGCTGGTTGCTTCCCCGCACGATCATGAGCAGCGCGGTCAGCGTTCCCCGCACGATCGGCGCCTCGGCGATACCCAGTGGCGGTATCAGCGAGGCCAGCGAGGCCAGCAGCGGGTTGTCGTTGACCAGTGAACCCAGTAGCACGAAACCGCCGAGTTGGGCGAACAGGCTGTTGGGCGGTCCGCCGACCCGGTGCACCTCAAGCCCCATCGGGTCCTCGACAGCCCAGTCGCCCAGGGTGTTTCGGGCCGCGATCAGGGTGGAGCTTGACGTCAGCTGGAGATGGTTCTTCTGCCCGGGCGTCGCTGCGGCGCCGCTGACGGTGATCACGAACGAGCCGTCAGGACTGATGTCGAGGTCATCGAGGGTCAGGATCGTCGATGTCGTGCCGGCGGTGCCCTCCAGCACGCTGAAGGTGGTGTCGGACGGGATGCCCTCAAAGAGCCGGCCGGTGATCACGTACTCGGCGGTCTTGTTCACCGGTATGAAGCGATAGATGGTGTCGGGGTTGTCGTAGAGCAGGCGCGAACCGGCCACATCGAGTCCGTACCAACTGTGCGGCGGAGCGACCTGGGTGACCACCGCGGGATCCATCGGATTGAGGATCTGCTGGGAGAACGCCGACGCCAGCGCGTATTCGTCGACCGCGTTGTCGAGGGCCTGCAGGTTCGCCGCGTCGACTCCACCGACGAGCGCGAACTGCTGATTACCGGCGGCCAGGAAGCCTTGCCGCAGAACGAACTTCATCAGTGTCACCGGCAATGATGCGGCCGTGCGCATGGCGATGCGCTCACGGGCTATCTGCACCGGGGTACCCAGCGGGCTGACCTGATTGCTCAGTTCGACCTGCGCGGCGCTCATCGCGGTTGCGGGTGTCGCGGCACCGACCGATGTCGGAATTTCGCCGGCGGCGGGTTCGGCGGCGACGGGGCCGGCCGCGAATTGGCGGCGGGGAGTCGCCGCGGCCGGACGGCGGGTGTACGCCGCGGCCGCCAACGACGCCGGCGAGGCGACGGGAGCCTGCGGATCGCCTTTGGCCGATGAGGTGATGCTGGGCCCCCGTGATGCGCTGGCCAGTGACTGTGGTGCTGTGGCGGCCCGGTGGGCGGCGCTGCGGGTGACGCGGGCGGGGCGCGCCGATGGTTCCCTGGCTGGGTCCGACGACGAACTTGCCGATGAACTTGCCGCGGACCTGGATGCGGGCCCCGACCGAGACGAGTCGTCGCCCTCGGCGGATGCGGCCGGCATGCCCAGCGCGGTCCCGACGCCGAGGAAGAGCGCCAGCGCGCCGACCCGGCCGACGAACCTGCCGTAGCCGGCGGCGGGCCGGAATTGACTGGTGCGGGTCGAGAGGCGCATCAGGGCTCCTGGCGGTCTTCGGAAGCGGCCTTGGCAGATGTGGCGGATATCACAGACATTACAGGGCGAGCGCCGGGTCGTCGTTGAGGCTATCGCGGGCTGTGGTCGCAGCCATGGGTCGCGCGGGTCGGCTGATCAGCGCTGCCGGGCGGCGGCGAGGCGCGCCTTGAACTCCGGGGATTCCACTGAGGTGGCCTGCGGCCCCAACTCGATGTTCTTGGCGGCCTCGTGGTGGTCGGCGTCATTGAAGCCCGGGATGGCGGTGGCCCGCAGTGAGGCCTTGGTGGCCAGCACCACATCACGCGGGGCCGCCGCGGGACCGGCCGCGAGTTCCAGGGCAGCGGCGACGGGATCGTCGGCGACCTGGAGCACCAATCCGTGGCGCACCGCCGTCTCGGCGTCGAAACGCATCCCGAACAGCAGGGCGGCGCGGGCGACCTGGGGGCCGACCGCGCGGTTCAGCATCCAGGTGGCACCGCCGCCGGGATGGATGCCGAGTTTCTGAAAGCGCGGGTCGAACATCGCGTGCGGCCCGGCGATGCGCACGTCGGCAGCCAGGGCGAGGTTCATCCCCGCCCCGACCGCGGCACCGTTGACTGCGGCGATGGTGGGCAGCGCACAGCGGCCAAGCGCCATGAAACCCGCATACAGGCGTTCCAACCCTTCGGTCGCCGCCGCGCCCAGCGCCGAGAGATCGGCACCGGCACAGAACGCCTTGCCCGCGCCGGTCACGACGACGGCATGCACCTCCGGGTCGGATTCTGCACGCTGCACTGCGTCGCGTAGCAGTTCCGAGGTGACCTCGGTGACCGCATTGCGCCGATCCGGGTCGTTGACCGTGATCAGCGCGACTCGCTCGGTTACGTCGTACAGGATCGGATCCGCCACGAGGTCCGAGGCTAACAGCGGGTTCAGCTACGCGGGGCGATCGCCTGCTCGGCGATCATCCCCAGCACCGGTGCCAGGGTGCGCGAGTAGGAGACCGTCAAATGGTTGTCGTCGCGGAACACCAGATCGCTGCCCACCACCACCGGACAGACGGCGGCAGCGCAGAACAGCGGCGACAGATCGGCGTACTGACCGCCGCCGTCGCCGGTAGCCCGTGATTCCGCGGTGATTCCGGCGGTGTTCAGTCCCTGTATCCGGTCCGGGGAGCAGGCGAGAACGTCGTCAGGATGCGCTGACAGGCACACTGGCACGTTCGCCCGCGGGTCGGGAACCGGCCCGAGGACCAGAACCCGTCCCCCGGTGGCCGCCCGAAGGTCGCCGACCAGGTCGGTCAGGCTCGCTAGCCACGCCGGGTCGTAGCTGGTGAAGCCGAAGTCGGCGCCGTAACGCCGCGACATGCTCAGGATCACCAACCTCGGGCGCTCGCTCGCCAGCCGGCTCAGCGCCTGTTCGCGCCACTGTTCACATTCGGAATAAGTGCGGCCCAGATAGGGACTGACAATCGGGATGTCCTGCAGCGGACAGGTGACTTTCGCCATCGTCACCAGCCGCCAGTGGTTCTGGCGGGCAACGGGTTCCAGCGCTGGATGCCACATCGCGGCATGCGAATCCCCGACCAGGGCCACCGTCGTCGGCGCGGACGGGTCGCCGGAGACGCAGTCCGGCACCCCGACCTCCAGCCACGACCGCACGCACCCGTCCAGGAAAACCTCGGGCTTGTCGCCGGGTGCCGCGCCGAGTGCGGGGGACAGATCGGCGGGAAGCGGAGCGTGTCTCGCCGAGGCGTCGACGGCCTTCCGGGCCGCTGCCAACGCGCTTGCCAGTGGATCTGCGGGGGTCGGGTTGGGCTGCGCAGCAGCGTGCATCACCGCCGCGGCGGCCGGTTGACTGCGGCCTGGCGGAACCGGCACGACCATCGGCAGGATCAGCGCTGCGCTGACTGCTGCCGCGGTGACGGCACTGCCGAGGACCAGGCTCAGGCCCGCCGACCGGCGCAGGGGCCGCGAGTAGCGGATCGGACGCTCGACATACCGCAGCGTCAACACTGCCAGCAGGAATGACGCGGCCACCGCTGTCAACCGGCCGGGCCAGCCGAGCTCATGCCCGGCCACTATCGGCGCAAACAGCAGCAGCGGCCAGTGCCACAGGTACCAGGAATACGACAGTCGGCCGACCGCCCGCATCGGCGGGAATGACAACCAGCGGCCCGCACCCCGGGTCGGTGTCGCGCAGCCGGCCACGATCACCAATGCCGTGCCGAGGACCGGGAGTATCGCGGCGGCACCGGGGTAGGGGGTGCGGTCGTCGATATGGGTTGCGGCCCAACCGATCACCCCGAGTCCGCCGAACCCGGCGATCGCCGCGAATCCGGCCGGCAGTCGGCGCCACAGTGGGGCCGAAACCGCGACCAGTCCACCGGCGGCCAGTTCCCATGCCCGGGTGGGCAGCGAGAAGAACGCCCACGACGGCCAGGTGTGGGTCCATGACACCGACAGGGCCAGTGAGGCGGCGCCGACGGCCACGAGCAGTACCAGGCAGGGAACCGTCGGCGGCTGACGTCGGCGGCGGCTGCGATCCCACAGCAGTCCAGCGGCCAGCAGCAGCATCGGCCACAGCAGGTAGAACTGCTCTTCGACACCGAGCGACCAGTAGTGCTGGAACGGCGAGGGCGCACTATGTGACAGGTAGTCGGTACCCGTTACCGCGAACCGGTAGTTGCCGACGTAGAGCGCGCTGGCCAGTCCGTCATCGAGGGCCGATCGCGCCTGCAGTGGCGGCAGTAGTGCCACGGTCGCGGCCGCCGTCGCCACCAGCACGGTGGCTGCGGCCGGCAACAGGCGGCGGGCCCTGGCCGCATAGAACCGGGTCAGGTTGATCCGGCCGGTACCGGCCAGTTCGGTCCACAGCAGCCGGGTGATCAGGAAGCCGGAGATGACGAAGAAGACGTCCACGCCGATGAAGCCACCGCCGATCGCACCGGCGTGGAAGGCGATGACGGTGAGCACCGCCACCGCGCGCAATCCCTCGATATCCGGGCGGAAATCGCCGACCGGGTGCCGTGGCCGGGCCCGTCGCACGGCACGACGCGCGTCGGTATCCGCGACAGGCACAATCTCCGGCTTTCTTGATTCGGGTACAACCGGATTCATTGTGGCCGCGGCGGCCTGCCTGGTGGAGTTGCCACGCCCGCGGTGGCCGGGTTTGCCGCGTCTAGCGCGAGTGCTGCTCCTCGCCGGAGTACAGCGCGCGTTCGACCGCTTCGGCGTCCAGGCGCACCGCCATGAGAGTCTTGGTCGCCGGGTCGAGCAGCGCGTACGGACCGAACTGCTGGTAGGCCGACGACGTCTGCTTGTACTTCACCAGGCGCAAGCCCGTGCGGTAGGCGCGGGAGCGCCACTGCGACTCAGAATGCATTCACGAACCCTCTTGCGACTCGGAAGGTAATGGTGGCTTCGCCTCGCCGGGATCGGGGGGCGAAATCTTTGAAATTCATCCGTACGGCCGACAGTGCCCGGGGGACAACGACGTTCAGTCCGGCCGGCCGTAGGAGCCGAGTTCACTCAATCCGATGATTCCGTCCTCGATCGCCCTGGCCAGCAGGGCGGACTTGGTGGGGGCCGGACGGCCGACGCCGGCGTATTTGGCGCGCACGCGCTGCAAATGCGTCCTGACCGTCGCCGGCGCGATGTGCAGGAGGTTCCCGACATGATCCTTACTCTCCGTCCCGAACCAGGCCACCAGAACCTGCCGTTCGCGTTCGGAAAGGCTCAGCCGACCCACAGAGAGGCTGTGGTGCAGGGCGGCCGCCATGCGCGGGGCCACATACCGCTCTCCGTTGCCGACCGAGCGCACTGCTTTGATGAGATGATCTCGTCCGTCACCTTTGGCCACGAAGGTTGCCGCGCCCGCATCGAGGCTGGAAAGGATCAGTTCGTCGGAGTCCACCGCGGAGTGGACGATCACCGCTGGACCCGCCGCGCAGAGCATCCGCAGGCCGTCGAGATCCGCGGCCTGTCCGTTCTCCTGAATCTCGGTTACTACGACCTCGAGTCCCGGCGTGCCAGGTAGCCAGGCCAGGAATTCCGTCGGCCGTGCGAAGCTGCCGACTGGGATCAGTTCGGGCCGCTGGGACTCGAACCACGACTCCAGACCGGTCCGTACGACCTCGTGCTCATCGACGATCGCTACCCGCGTAGTGGCGATCGACGTGTCGTCCATGGCAAAGGCCCCCCACCCCAGAACCGTCAGTTTCCTCGGGAGGGGGATATGTCCAGCCGATGGGGGAGCCTCGTCACACACCTCGTGACACGCCGAATACCCACCTGCTAGCGGTATGTCGAACGAGACGGCAGACCGAGAACCGAGTGCTGCCGCCAAACCCCAGCCCGGTTCCGATGATGTCACAGGCAGCAACGTTTCGTGTCGCCATTGCGTGCACCTCGACGGCGAAGCCACGCCGGATCAGCAATCCGGGCGGCAAGCTCACATCTGAACCGAAACGATCAAATGAGTCCTGAGATCGTGATATTCCTCACGGACCAGGTGTGTCGCAAAGGTGCGATGGGGGTGGGTCGATTGCCAGCACTGTCGGTCGCTCTCGCCTATCGGAGCCGACTGCACGTGTTCGGTGGCCTCGTTGTCGGTCGCGACCTCGCACCTAGTTTCCCAATGGTGTTCCAGTAGGAGGTCAGTTGATGTGCGCGGATAGCTTTTCTGCCCGGCAATCGTTCGGCAATCCCTTGGGAAGCCAGTCGGTGTCGCCGCATGCGCGCTCGACGCATTACGTCGGTCGCGTTGGGGCGCTGGCGGTCGCCCTCGGCATCGGCACGGCCGTCATGGGCTGGGCCGGGGCGGCGGTCGCCGAAACCGGCCCTGGGAATGCATCCGGGGCATCCGGGGAAGAGTCCACGCGTTCGGGGGATTCCGGACCCTCGGCGGGTAAGGCGCGGGCCGGCAGTCGCCGAGGTGCATCGGGCGATTCACCCGCTCCGACTGGCGCACGGGAGGTTCCAGCGGACGCCGGCAGCACTGACAGCCGCGCGGGGACGCCGGGGCGGCGATCCGGTGTCGCGCAGTCCAGTGCAGTCGGGGAGGGAACTCGCGCACGCGAGGGCCGCGTTCCCACCAGTGATGCGCCGCCCTCCATCCCTAGCGCTCAAGCTCCCTCGGGCGTCGCCGATGATGCGGTGCCGTCGGTGCCGACCGCGCCTGAGGATGTCGTCCCGACCGGAAACGACGACGCCGTTGGACCCGAGACTGACGTGACTGCGGCGATGACGGCCGTGCCGGTGGCGCAGGATGCGCCGGTGATGACGGCCGCTGCGGAGTTCGGCGCGCTGTCGGAGGCGGACGGCGATCCGCTGGACTCGATGGGCGGGGAGGGCGGGGGTGTGCCGGTCGCCGCGCCCCTGGCCTGGGCTGCGCTGGCCGCGGCACGGCGGGAGGAACTGGCCGGCGCGACGCCCGAGGTGGCTCCGGCAGCCGTGGTGGGCACCGCCGAGACTGTGGATCCAACCGCTGCCGTCGCGAACCGGGTGCTCATAGTCAGCGCGGTTTCGCCCGACTCAGCCCCTGTCGGCACCACCGTGACGATAACCGGTTCCGGTTTCAAAGGAAACCCCGCCACCTATAATGCCACTGTATATTTTGGCTGCAGCAGCAATTCGAACTGCACTAATGGCGTAAAGGCAACCACGTATAACGTTGTGTCCGACACGCAAATAACTGCCACAGTTCCGGTTGGTGCTGTTACCGGATTTATTCAGTTGCAGTCAACCGCTTACGGGGTTAAACCCGCATTCAGCCAGTCGATTTTCACCGTCGAGGGTGCGCCGTCAATAACCTCGTTCAGTCCCGGCACTGTCAACGTCGGTGGCAACGTCGTGATAACCGGTACCGACCTCGGTGGCGCTACGTCTGTGAAGTTCAACGGTTCTCCAGCTGTGGATTTCACGGTTGATCCAGAGGGAACTGAGATAACAGCCGTGGTGCCGGACAATGCGACAGACGGCAACGTTCAGGTGACAACACCGGACGGCACCGCGACAAGTGCTACGACCTACACGGTGGCTGTAGCGCCGTTCCCGGAGAAGCCAAAATGCACCACGGGTAATTGCATCCTTTTGAATATCGGCGGCGTTCAGGTGCAAGCCTTGGCCGTCAACGCGATTTCCGACGCCGTGTCCGCGGCCATAGAGGCGGCAGGTCCGTCCCTTAAATGCACAAAAGCAGGATGTCCGATTCCCGCGGGCCAAACAACGCCCTCTGTTGCCAACACCATCGGCATGTATGCATTCAACTTGATTTACGAATTGAGCGGGCCGGCCAGCAATGCCATCATCGGCCAGCAGCTTGTCAACCTGGTCACACAACCCAATGTGCTCACCTTCATTTCGGAAGCAGTCGCGCGGGACCCAGCTCTCGGCGCATTGCCGCCCGCCGTCGCGGACATTATTGGAAATGCGGCCGCGACGTTCGTAGAGAAATCGTTCGGAAATCTCACAGTCGCGACTGCGTTGGCCCCGTTCCTCCAATCGCTGAACCTTGCGAACGCGGGCGCTGCCTTCATAACCGAACTGCAGAAGGATCCGAAGAAAGCGCTCCTGGATCTGTTCACGCCGGCCCAGCAGATTAAAGGTCAAGCCGCTCTGCAGAGCTTCTTCCAGGACTCCAACGTCCAACAGATTCTGGGACAGGCCTTTTCCGGCTCAGTAAGCGAGCTGCTGGGCTTGGCGCAGCCGGACTGGGAAGGGGCGCCACAGGTTCCCACAACGGCCGTTGCGGATTACCTCGGCCAAGTGGTCGCCTCGACCCTTCTACGTGAATCCGTTGACGCTTCAAATCCCCTTGCCGTCACGATCAGCGGTGCGATCGGGAACCTTTTCAAGAGTATCGGTGGGGTCGTGGCCACCGACGCCGGAGCCGCGTTCGAAGACCTGCTGCAGCAACCGGCGATGGACGGCCAACCCGCGGTCGCCACGACCCTGGCGAACTACATGGTCAACACCCTCGTCCACAACCTTCAGAACCCCGCCAGCCCCACGCCGCTTCCGTTCCCCAACCCGCCACTGCTGCCCGCGCTCGCGCCCGGTGCCGGTGTCGCGGTCACCGGACTTGTCGGGTCCTTGCTGTCTGACGCCGCGGTCACCACGGGTCTGGGCCAGTTCATCGACCAGTTGATTACCGGGGTGTTCGGTGATCAGGGCATCCAGGACGAGATCGAGACGCAGGTGTCCGGATTCGTTTCGGCACGGCTGGGCGATGGTCTGGGTGCAGTTGTGGGTCCGCAGGTTGCTGATGCGGTCATTGCTTTGGTGTCCAACACCGAGGTCAACGGGGCTCTGGCGACGTTCGTGAACACCGCGTTCGGAAACGCGCTCGGTTCCCCCGGTGTTGTCTCAGCGCTGGCTGAGGCGGCCGGCACGCTGGCGACCGCGCAACTGGACGGCACCCTTGCCGAGGTGCTGCCGCAGGTTGAGCAGGCCTTGAGTACCAACGCCTCTGTCGGCGCCGGAGTCAATGCGGGTGTCACCGCCGCGGTGGCGGGACTGTTGAGCAACAGGACGGTGTGGACGGACGTCGATTCGGCATTGTCGTCGCTGGTTTCCACGCTGCTCGGTGACCAACCCGTCCAAGACGCTCTGGCCGCCGCGGTGCAAAACGCGGTGGCTCTTAGGTTCACCGGTCCGTTGGGCCAGTTCCTGGGTGCTCAGTTGGGTGCCGTGGCGGTGCAGTTGGCGACCAACCCCGTGGTCCAGGCCGGGCTGCGGGGAGTGGTCGACACCTTGTTTGGCGATTTCTGGGGCTCGGCCGGTGTGGTGAGCGCGTTCTCCCAGGCGGCTGGCACGTTGGCGTATGGGGCGTTGACCGGGGATCCGGATGCCACCCCGGAGAAGGTCGCCGAGGCGTTGCAGGCCAACGCCGACGTGCAGGCTGGGGTGCAGACGGCGTTCGGTGATGCGGTGGGCGAGTTGCTGCGTGATACCGGGTTGTGGACCGCGGTCGACCGCACGTTGTCGGCGGCGGTGATCTCGTTGACCACGGATCCGGTGGTCCTTGATGCGCTTGGCGACGCTGTCTCTCGCCAGGTCGAGATCGCGCTTGGTGAGACCCTCGGTGCGGTGGTCGGTCCGCAGGTCGGGGCCGCAGTGGTCTCGTTGGTGAGTAACCCGGTTGTCGTGTCGGCGTTGTTGGGTGTGGTGGACACTCTGGCCGCTGATTTCTTCGGCGCGGCCGGTGTGGTGGATGCGTTCTCGGCGGCGGCCAGTCAGTGGGCGCTGGTGTTGTTGACCACCGGTGATCCGGCGGAGGCGGGGAAGGCGGCTCAGCAGGAGTTGCTCGACAGTGTGGCGGTGGCCGACGGGGTCCAGGTGTCGGTGACCGCGGCGGTGGCCGAGTTGCTCGGTGACGGTCAGTTGTGGGCGGCGGTCGATACGACGCTGAGCACGCTGGTTACCGAACTTCTCGGTGATGCGCCGGTGCAGGAGGTGTTGGCCGCGCAGATCGCCGCGGCGGTGGCGGCCAAGGTTCCTGCTCCGTTGGGGCCGATCGTGGGTGCCAAGGTCGGGGCTGCGGTGGTCTCGCTGCTGACCAATCCGGTGGTGCAGGCCGGGTTGTTGGGTGTGGTCGACACCCTGGTCGGCGATTTCTGGGGCTCGGCTGGTGTGGTGAGCGCGTTCTCCCAGGCGGCTGGCACGTTGGCGTATGGGGCGTTGACCGGGGATCCGGATGCCACCCCGGAGAAGGTCGCGGCGGCGTTGCAGGCCAACGCCGACGTGCAGGCTGGGGTGCAGACGGCGTTCGGTGATGCGGTGGGCGAGTTGCTGCGTGATACCGGGTTGTGGGCGGCGGTGGATACGACGTTGTCGTCGTTGGTGGCCGGGGTGATCGATGATCCGGTGGTCCAGGAGGCGCTGTATCAGACCGTGTCCTCGACGGTGCAGAACTTCCTTGGTGGGGACTTGGGTGCGGTGGTCGGTCCTCAGGTGGGGACCGCGGTGTTGGCTTTGGTGACCAATCCGGTGGTCGGCGGTGCGTTGCGCGGTGTGGTGGACACTCTGGCCGCTGATTTCTTCGGCGCGGCCGGTGTGGTGGATGCGTTCTCGGCGGCGGCCAGTCAGTGGGCGCTGGTGTTGTTGACCACCGGTGATCCGGCGGAGGCGGGGAAGGCGGCTCAGCAGGAGTTGCTCGACAGTGTGGCGGTGGCCGACGGGGTCCAGGTGTCGGTGACCGCGGCGGTGGCCGAGTTGCTCGGTGACGGTCAGTTGTGGGCGGCGGTCGATACGACGCTGAGCACGCTGGTTACCGAACTTCTCGGTGATGCGCCGGTGCAGGAGGTGTTGGCCGCGCAGATCGCCGCGGCGGTGGCGGCCAAGGTTCCTGCTCCGTTGGGGCCGATCGTGGGTGCCAAGGTCGGGGCTGCGGTGGTCTCGCTGCTGACCAATCCGGTGGTGCAGGCCGGGTTGTTGGGTGTGGTCGACACCCTGGTCGGCGATTTCTGGGGCTCGGCTGGTGTGGTGAGCGCGTTCTCCCAGGCGGCTGGCACGTTGGCGTATGGGGCGTTGACCGGGGATCCGGATGCCACCCCGGAGAAGGTCGCGGCGGCGTTGCAGGCCAACGCCGACGTGCAGGCTGGGGTGCAGACGGCGTTCGGTGATGCGGTGGGCGAGTTGCTGCGTGATACCGGGTTGTGGGCGGCGGTGGATACGACGTTGTCGTCGTTGGTGGCCGGGGTGATCGATGATCCGGTGGTCCAGGAGGCGCTGTATCAGACCGTGTCCTCGACGGTGCAGAACTTCCTTGGTGGGGACTTGGGTGCGGTGGTCGGTCCTCAGGTGGGGACCGCGGTGTTGGCTTTGGTGACCAATCCGGTGGTCGGCGGTGCGTTGCGCGGTGTGGTGGACACTCTGGCCGCTGATTTCTTCGGCGCGGCCGGTGTGGTGGATGCGTTCTCGGCGGCGGCCAGTCAGTGGGCGCTGGTGTTGTTGACCACCGGTGATCCGGCGGAGGCGGGGAAGGCGGCTCAGCAGGAGTTGCTCGACAGTGTGGCGGTGGCCGACGGGGTCCAGGTGTCGGTGACCGCGGCGGTGGCCGAGTTGCTCGGTGACGGTCAGTTGTGGGCGGCGGTCGATACGACGCTGAGCACGCTGGTTACCGAACTTCTCGGTGATGCGCCGGTGCAGGAGGTGTTGGCCGCGCAGATCGCCGCGGCGGTGGCGGCCAAGGTTCCTGCTCCGTTGGGGCCGATCGTGGGTGCCAAGGTCGGGGCTGCGGTGGTCTCGCTGCTGACCAATCCGGTGGTGCAGGCCGGGTTGTTGGGTGTGGTCGACACCCTGGTCGGCGATTTCTGGGGCTCGGCTGGTGTGGTGAGCGCGTTCTCCCAGGCGGCTGGCACGTTGGCGTATGGGGCGTTGACCGGGGATCCGGATGCCACCCCGGAGAAGGTCGCGGCGGCGTTGCAGGCCAACGCCGACGTGCAGGCTGGGGTGCAGACGGCGTTCGGTGATGCGGTGGGCGAGTTGCTGCGTGATACCGGGTTGTGGGCGGCGGTGGATACGACGTTGTCGTCGTTGGTGGCCGGGGTGATCGATGATCCGGTGGTCCAGGAGGCGCTGTATCAGACCGTGTCCTCGACGGTGCAGAACTTCCTTGGTGGGGACTTGGGTGCGGTGGTCGGTCCTCAGGTGGGGACCGCGGTGTTGGCTTTGGTGACCAATCCGGTGGTCGGCGGTGCGTTGCGCGGTGTGGTGGACACTCTGGCCGCTGATTTCTTCGGCGCGGCCGGTGTGGTGGATGCGTTCTCGGCGGCGGCCAGTCAGTGGGCGCTGGTGTTGTTGACCACCGGTGATCCGGCGGAGGCGGGGAAGGCGGCTCAGCAGGAGTTGCTCGACAGTGTGGCGGTGGCCGACGGGGTCCAGGTGTCGGTGACCGCGGCGGTGGCCGAGTTGCTCGGTGACGGTCAGTTGTGGGCGGCGGTCGATACGACGCTGAGCACGCTGGTTACCGAACTTCTCGGTGATGCGCCGGTGCAGGAGGTGTTGGCCGCGCAGATCGCCGCGGCGGTGGCGGCCAAGGTTCCTGCTCCGTTGGGGCCGATCGTGGGTGCCAAGGTCGGGGCTGCGGTGGTCTCGCTGCTGACCAATCCGGTGGTGCAGGCCGGGTTGTTGGGTGTGGTCGACACCCTGGTCGGCGATTTCTGGGGCTCGGCTGGTGTGGTGAGCGCGTTCTCCCAGGCGGCTGGCACGTTGGCGTATGGGGCGTTGACCGGGGATCCGGATGCCACCCCGGAGAAGGTCGCGGCGGCGTTGCGGGCCAACGCCGACGTGGACGCTGGTGTCGCCGCCGCGGTGAGCGCCGGGGTGAGCCAGTTGCTCAGCGATACCGCAGTGTGGGCCACTCTGGATACGACGCTGTCCTCGCTGGTCGTCGACATACTCGGTGATCAGACTGTGCAGGATGCGTTGGCCGCCCAGGTCGCTGCGCTGGTGGAGAACCAAGTCCCCGGCCCGGCTGGAGCGATCGTGGGTGCCAACGTCGGGGCGGCAGTAGTTTCGTTGCTGACAAACGCCGACATCCAGTCCGGGGTGCGGGCCGTGGTCGACACCCTGGTCAGTGACTTCTTCAAAGCTCCAGGCGTGATTTCCACCCTGTCCGATGCTGCTGGAACGCTGGCCAGCGCGGCTGCGCAGGGAACCCTGGATTCGGTGCTGCCGGACGTCATCGAAGCGGTGCGGACCGCCCCCGAGATCGATGACGCGGCTACTGGTGCCGTCAGTGCCGGGGTCAGCCAGTTGCTCAGCGATACCGACGTGTGGAGCACTCTGGACACCACGCTGTCCTCGTTGGTGGCAGATCTGCTCAGCGATCCGGTCGTCGCGGAGGAGCTGTACCAAACGGTGTCGACGACGGTGAGCACGCTCATCGGCGGCGATCTGGGTGAGGTCGTGGGTCCCGAGGTTGCGGCGGCGCTGGTGGGCCTGGTGACCAACCCTGATGTCGGGGCCGCGCTGAACGGGTTGGTGGACACACTGTTCAGCGACTTCATCAGTTCTGCGGGTGTGGTGTCCATCCTTTCCGATGCGGCCGGGACGCTTGCCGGCGCTGCTGTGTACGGCAATCTCGAGACGGTGCTGCCGGACGTGATTGACCAGGTGCGGACCAGCGTCGACGTCGATACCGCGGTGTACGGTGCGGTCAGCGCCGGCGTGAGCCAGTTCCTCGCCGATGCCGCACTGGTTCAAGCCGTGGGCGAGACGGTCACCACGTTGGTCACCAATTTGCTTAGCGAGGGGGTGGTCCTGCAGGCCGCCGGGAACGCGACCGCCGCAGTGGTGACCGGATATCTGGTCGACCGCGGACTTTCCTCGATCGCCGTCCCGGTGGGGCAGGCGGTCGGCGGAGCGGCGCAGCAGTTCCTGGGCACGGAGGGAGTCGCGGCCGAACTCGGCGCGATCATCGGGTCGCTGATGCCCGATTTCCTGAGCCAGTCCGGAGCTGCCGCGGGGTTCGGCGATGCCGCCGGCCAGTTCGCGGCTGCACTGGTACGCGGTTTGAGCCGGACTGACGCCACGCGGATCGCGCTGGACGAGCTGATATCGAACGCCGAGGTTGTGGCGGCGGTGAAGGCCACGATCGCCGATGTTCTCAGCGAAGTAGACACCACCATGTTGAGCAACCCCACCGTGGAGCAATCGCTGGGATCGATCACCACGACATTAATCGCCGAATTGGCGGGTAACGCGGAGATCCAGGCCTACGTCGCAGACCAGTACGGTGCCGCTGTAGCCGGCCTGTTGACCAACACCGCGGTCGTCGGCGAGATCTCCTCGGTGCTCGGGTCGGCGGTCACCCAGTTGCTGGGCTATCCGGGGTTCAGTACCGCGATCACGGATTCCCTCGACGTGTTCGCCAATGAAGTACTGGACGGGACGAGTGAAACCGTGGCACTGGGTGACGCGCTGACGTACCTGCAAGCCGCCCCGGCCTACGTGGCCGGACTGAAGGCGGTAATCGCCCCTGCCGTCAACACCCTGCTGGCCATCCCCGCCATCCGCCAGGCCGTCGGGGCAATCGTGCAGGAAATCGTCATCGCCTCGCTCAAAGCGGCCGGCATCAACATCGGGTTCATCGACGGGGCGGCCGGTCAGGTGGCGAAGGGCACGGTAGAGGCCTTCCTGACGAAGAGGGCGGCGATCGATCTGATCGACTCGGTGGTCGTGGACGTGCTGACCGGTACGCCGGTCAGTGATGTCGGCACCATCGTGTTCCAGGAGGTCATCCGCAAGCCTGTGCTGCAAATTGCGCTGGGTGTGTCCATTGGACAGGGAATCGGTTCGCTCTTCGGCGACAACATCATCGGCGACCTGATCGGACTGGTGGCCGCAGTCCCGGCGACACTGGTGGTCGGCGTGGCCTCCGGAATCATCCTGATCTACCAATGGCTTTTCGGTGGCCCGAGCGTCGGTGCCGGCCAAGCGGTGCCCGCAGGGCAGGAGGTGAGCGACGAGGGTCACTTCTTCCAGCCACTGCCGGCCGCTGCGGACCTCTATGCGATGAACTTCGGGATATCAGACGGCTGGCAGGACGAGGTGTCCGGATTCGGCGGTGTCACCGCAGGCCCGTTCGCGCTGGCCGGCCTGAAGATGACCGGACCCCGAGGTGATCAGCCGGGTTCGGTCGACATCACCATTGCTGTCCATGCTGGGGCCGTCGGTGACGGTGTCTCGCAGGCCGGCCCGATGCCGCCTACACCACCGCTGACCCTCTCGTTCGCCGTCGCTGAAAGCTGGGTTGTGGCGCCCCCGGCACGACTCGAACGTGCGACCTAGGGATTAGAA
>CAWBBP010000019.1:0-34088 GCA_963787055.1 uncultured Actinomycetota bacterium | reverse complement strand
TCTTCAGCACCGGCCATCGGCCGTTGCTGGCTTTCGAGCGTGACGACTCGCCGGGCGTGCACGAGCGAGTCCTTGGGTAGGTTCGTGGCGTGAGTACTGGCGGGGTTGTGCTGGTTGCGCTGGCCATCGCCGTCGGGTTGGTCGGCATTTTGGTGCCGCTGCTCCCGGGGACGTTATTGGTCTGGGCTGCGATAGCAGCGTGGGCGTTCGTCGAACGGAGCACGGTCGGCTGGGTGGTGCTCGGTGCGGTCACGGCCGTGCTGGCGGCCGGGCTGCTGGTGAAGTACCTGTGGCCGGTCAAGCGGATGCGCGCCGCCGATGTCGGTGGCCGGACCCTGGCCGCCGGAGGAGTCCTCGGCGTTATCGGCTTCTTCGTCATCCCGGTGGTCGGTCTGGTCATCGGGTTCGTTCTCGGCGTCTACCTGGCCGAGTTGGTGACCCGCCGCGATCAGCGGCGGGCATGGGCATCGACCGTTCACGCCGTCAAGGGCGCGGCACTGTCGGTCGGAGTGGAACTTTCCGCCGGGCTGGTGGCCACCGCAGTGTGGGTTGTCGGCGTGGTCTTAACCCAGTGGTCTTAATCCAGTGGTAGTAACCCTGGGAACTAACCCAGTAGTTGAGCCCGTAAACGGGCGACGTCAGCGTCGCTCACCCCGGCGGCGGCCAGATACCCGGCCAGTCCGCCGTGGGTCTCGTCGAGCACCCGGCGCGCACTGACCAGATACTGCTCGCGTACCCCGAGAACCTCGTCGGTGAGCCGGGACTCGGCGAAGGACATGACCTCGTCGGTCATTCCGTCGCGGCTACCCATGGTCTCGAGGATGTGCCGGCGCAGCGTGGCCACGGCGTCGTTGCTGCGCAGGTAGTCGGCCAGGATCGCGTCGCGATCGACCCCGGCCGCCTCCAAGGCGACGGCCACGGCGAACCCGGTGCGGTCCTTGCCCGCGAAGCAGTGCACCAGCACCGGCCGGTCGTCGCCGATCGTGGTGATGATCTGCCGAACGGCACGCAGTGCGCCGCCGAGGGTGGGGAAGCGTTCGTACTCGGCGGTCATCCAGCGGGACGCAGCGACGGCCGGGTCCTCGTCGGAGTACTCGGTCATCATTTTCTGCCAGCTGGACTCGTGTGGCGCCTCGGCATCGGTGTCATGCGAGTGGGACACCTCGGGAAACGGAAGGTGATGCACCACAACACCGTCGGGGACCGCCCCGGCGCCGCGGCGCTGCAACTCGGCGTGCGAGCGGAGATCGGCGACATCGCAGATGCCCAACTCGGCCAGTAGTCGACGGCCGGTTGCGTCGAGGTTGCTCAACTCGCTGGAACGGAACAATCTGCCGGGAGCCACGCCCGCGGTTTCGGCGACGTCGCGGAAGTTCCAAGCGCCGGAGAGTCTTTCGGGTACTGATGTCACCCGCTGGTCACCGCCGTCGCCAACGGGCTCTTGTCGCGGCCGAGTTCGGCGCGCGCAATGGTCCGCAGGTGTACCTCGTCGGGGCCGTCGAAGATCCGCATGGCCCGCTGCCAGCCGTACATTCGGGCCAGTGGGAAGTCGTCGCTGACACCGGCGCCGCCATGCACCTGGATGGCGCGGTCGATCACGGTGCAGGCCATCAGTGGCGCCACCGACTTGATCTGTGCCACCAGGCTGAAAGCCGCCCGGTTGCCGTGCTGGTCAATGGTCCAGGCCGCCTTCTCGCACAGCAGCCGGGCCTGGTCGATCTCGTTGCGGGACAGCGCGATCTGCTGCTGGACCATGCCCTGTTCGGCCAGTGGCTTGCCGAATGCGATTCGGGTGCGGGCGCGTTCGGTCATCAAAGCCAGCGCGCGCTCGGCCACCCCGATCGCCCGCATGCAGTGGTGAATCCGGCCCGGGCCCAACCGGGCCTGGGCGATCGCGAAGCCCATCCCCTCCTCGGCGAGCAGGTTCGATGCCGGAACCCGGACTCCTGAGTAGACCACTTCGGCGTGGCCGTGCTGGTCCTGCCAGCCGAACACCGAGGTGGAGCGCAGGATGTTCACCCCGGGGGTGTCGACCGGCACCAGGATCATCGACTGCTGCTGATGCGAGGCGGCGTCGGGATTGGTGCGGCCCATCACGATCAGTACTTTGCAGCGCGGGTCGTTGGCGCCGGAAGTCCACCACTTGCGGCCGTTGATGATGTAGTCGTCGCCGTCGCGGGTGATCGCGGTCTGGATGTTACGGGCGTCGCTGGAGGCGACCGCGGGTTCGGTCATCGAAAAGGCGCTGCGGATCTCACCGGCCAACAGCGGCTCGAGCCACTGCTTCTTCTGCGCCGGGGTGCCGAACATGTGCAGAACTTCCATGTTCCCGGTGTCCGGAGCCGCGCAGTTGATGGCCTCCGGGGCGATCTCGGTGCTCCAGCCGGACAGTTCCGCCAGTGGGGCGTACTCCAGGTTCGTCAGGCCCGACTCCGACGGCAGGAACAGATTCCACAGCCCGCGTTCCCGGGCCTTCTTCTTCAGGTCCTCGACAACCGGCGGGACCGTGAAATCACCCGGACCGGCCGCCGCCCGGTACTCGTCGTAGGACTTCTCGGCCGGCAGCACCTCGCCGACCATGAACTCGGTGAGACGCTGGTGGTAATCGGCCGCCTTGGCGGACATGGCGAAATCCATAACCGCCACGATATGGCACCGGCGTTGCCCCGCGACGGGGCCGCCCGTCACATGCCTGGGGTGCGGGCGTCCTGGCCGGTGATCTCAGCGGTCTGGTGGGAGCCGTAGTCGGCCAGGTATTCCGGCCGCGACGGGTTGAGGGCCTCGCCGGCGGCCAGGACTCCCAGCGTGACCAGGGCGGCGGACAATGCGGCGGTCATACGATGCGATGCGGAGCGGTTCATGGTGGCTGCCTCCTGATGATCGGGGCCGAGGTTGTCGGCCTACACCGACCTTGCCGCCGAAAGGCTTCCCGCGCCGTCCACCGACCGGACCTCGTGCCGGGGGAGCGCGGTGTCCCCCGATTGGAGGACACCGCGCCGGGAACGGCCGCCCGGGTCAGACGTTGACCGAACTCCCGCCGTTCTGCGGCCCCATCTCGGTGATCATCCCGTCGCCGCCGATGATCCGCTCGCCGGTCAGGCTCGACTCGGCGCGGATGCTCGCCAGGTCCTGGCCGAGCACCCACGAACGGTATGCCGCGGTGATCAGACTCTCCGGTGAGTCGGTGGCGTCGTTGCTGATATCCCAGAACATCATTCCGCCGAGCCCGAGATCCTCGGCCCACTGCGCCTTCTGCGCGACCGAGGTGGGGGTCTCGAACGAGGTGAACAGCTTCCGCGTCGGGTCGTAGAGATAGGCAGCCTGGGCGTTGTCATCCCAGTACAGCACCCAGCCGCTGGCCGGATCTTGAACCTGGGCCAGCAGATCCTTGTAGTCGTACACGCCGGTCTCGAAGGTGCCGGGTGCGCCGCCGCTGGCGGGCTCCAGGTAACCGCCGTCGCCACCGTCGGCGACGCCGCTCCAGCCGCGGGTGTACATCGGCGCTCCGAGCACGATCTTGCCGGGATCGACGCCGGCAGCGAGGTAGAGCGACACCGCGGTCGCCATGTCGTAACCGTTGGGGTCACCGGTGACAGCGGACTGATGGCCGGTGGTCTTCTCCCAGGTGCCGTGGAAGTCGTAGGACATCACGTTGAAGAAGTCGACGCTGGGTGCCAGGCCGGCCGCATTGAAGTTGGCGATCTTGTCGTAGCCGCCTGGGGCTGCCACCGAGATCTCGTAGGTGCGCCCGTTCTGCTCGCCGAGGACATCCAACTTCTGTCGGACCAGAGCCAGCAACGCGGCGTAGTTCTCACCGTCCTGCGCGCTGACCGAATTGCTGTCCAGGCCGCCGCCGCCGGGGTACTCCCAGTCGAAGTCGACCCCGTCGAACATCTGGTAGGTGTCCAGGAAGGAGACGATCGAGTTGGCCATGGTCTCGCGGCCCTCGGCAGTCGAGGCGACGGTGCTGAAGTTGCCTGACAGCGTCCAGCCGCCGATCGCCGCACTCGTGCGCAGGTGTGGGTATTTCTCCTTGAGTTGGGCGATCTGGTTGAAGTTGCCCCACACCGTCTGCTCGGCGCGTGGATCACCCGGCGGGTAGTACCAGAGGTCCGCCTCGCCGGAGACCGAGTCGGCGGCACTGAACCGCTTCTCGACAGCGGCGTAGCTGTCGTAGAGCACCACCTCACCGTCGCTGGTCACGTTGAGGAACGAGTAGATGAGGTGAGTCATCTGGTCGGCCGGGACGTCGGCGATCTGGAAGTCACGGCCGTAGATGCCCCACTCCGGGAAGTAGGCGGCGAGGACCTTCTCGTGCGCGGCGATCGGAAGGTCGGTTGTCCCGCCTGGTCCGGGGTTGGGTGCGGTGATGTCGTCGTTGGTGATGGTGCCGGTGGCGGTTCCGGTGGCCAGGGTGGCTCCGGTGGGGTTGGTCAGGGTGACGCTGAGGGTTTCGGTGGGTTCGACGGTGGTGTCGCCGGTGACCGCCACGCTGAGTTGTTGGCTGGTGACCCCGGGGGCGAAGGTCAGGGTGCCGGCGGTGGCGGTGTAATCCGTTCCGGCAGTGGCGGTTCCGTTGGCGGTGGTGTAGCCGACGGTGACGGTGTCGGGGGAGGCCTTCGACAGTGCCACGGTGAACCGCAGCTCCGAGGTGCCGGAGTTGCCTTCGTTGACCGAGGCGTTGGAGATCGACACCGTCGGCGGGGTGACCACCGGCGGCGTGACGACCGGCGGGGTGACCACGGGTGGGGTGATGACCGGTTCGGCGCCGGCGATGGCGTTCTGCCACTTGGCCACGGTGCCGGCGTCCTTGGCGATGATGTTGCTCAGCGAGAGCTCGCCGAGGGCCACCCCGTCGAGGGTGTAGGTCTGGTTGTTGCCGACGACGGTGATGCGGGTGGATCCGGTGGTTTCGTCGATGTCGAAGTTGGTCGGCTGCATCCAGACGAAGTCCAGCCGGTCGGCGGCCGGATCGAAGTCCAGCACCGTGTCGGTGCCCCACTTCCACGAGATGACCGTCGTGGTGCCCCCGGGGGTCACGGTCCCGCCGCCGGTGCCGGGTCCGGGGTTGGGTGTGGTGATGTCGTCGTTGGTGATGGTGCCGGTGGCGGTTCCGGTGGCCAGGGTGGCTCCGGTGGGGTTGGTCAGGGTGACGCTGAGGGTTTCGGTGGGTTCGACGGTGGTGTCGCCGGTGACCGCCACGCTGAGTTGTTGGCTGGTGACCCCGGGGGTGAAGGTCAGGGTGCCGGCGGTGGCGGTGTAATCCGTTCCGGCGGTGGCGGTTCCGTTGGCGGTGGTGTAGCCGACGGTGACGGTGTCGGGGGAGGCCTTCGACAGTGCCACGGTGAACCGTAGCTCCGAGGTGCCGGAGTTGCCTTCGTTGACCGAGGCGTTGGAGATCGACACCGTCGGCGGGGTGACCACCGGCGGCGTGACGACCGGCGGGGTGACCACGGGTGGGGTGATGACCGGTTCGGCGCCGGCGATGGCGTTCTGCCACTTGGCCACGGTGCCGGCGTCCTTGGCGATGATGTTGCTCAGCGAGAGCTCGCCGAGGGCCACCCCGTCGAGGGTGTAGGTCTGGTTGTTGCCGACGACGGTGATGCGGGTGGATCCGGTGGTTTCGTCGATGTCGAAGTTGGTCGGCTGCATCCAGACGAAGTCCAGCCGGTCGGCGGCCGGATCGAAGTCCAGCACCGTGTCGGTGCCCCACTTCCACGAGATGATCGTCGTGGTGCCGCCGGGTGTCAGCGTGCCGCCGCCGGTGATCGGACCGGGAGTGGCGTAGTCGACGACGTTGACGGTGCCGTAATCGTTGAAGATGCCACTGAAGGTGCCGGCCGCCTCGCTCAAGCCGGAGGCGATCGGGGTGGCCTGGCCCAGCGAGCCCGGGGTGTCGCGCGACACCGACCACATCGACAGCATCCCCAGACCCTTGGCCCGGGCGAAGTCCTCGAGGGCCTGCGCATCGGCGGGGGTGAAAACCTCGGTGAGCACGTCATTGACGCCGATCATCGGGGTGACGCCCAACTGGCTCCAGTCGTAGCTGCGGCCGTAGTCGCTGTAGAGCTGTGACAACTGGGCATGGGTGGATTCCGCAGACTGGATGGCATAGGTGCCCATCGTCTGCGCGTTCGGTCCGCTGGTCGGTGCGGCGGATTCGCCGAAGTCCATCGCCATGACGTTCACGCCGGCGAGGTTGACCCCGGCGTTCAGCGCCGATTCCACCACGTTGAGACCGTCGGCGGTCAGCCCGGTGGGCAGCACCGGCAGCGTGTACCAGATCTCCAAGTCCGGGCGGGACTGCACAAGCAGTGCCAGGGCCTCGCTGTGCAGTTCGATGGCTGGGACATCGGCGACGGCCGCGCCTTCGATGTCGAAGTCGAGATGGCTGATCCGGTAGGTGTCGACCACCGCTCCGTAGGCGTCGGCCAGCGATGCCGCATCGAGTCCCCGTGCGACGTAGGCCTGAGCGAGGCTGGTACCCGCCGCGCCGCCCAGCGAGATCATCACATCGCCGCCGGCGTTCTGGAACTCCTCGATCGAACTGTTGATGGCCTGGGCCTGCTCGGTGTCGGCACCGGGTTCCAGCGCCGCCAGTCCGGCCCAGCCCAACGTGGCACCGGGTGTGGACTGCAGGAAGGCCACGGTCATCAACGAGGCCCCGGTGGCTTGTGAGATCGCCAGCAGATCCGGGACAGGCCATCCGGCCATGTCGACGTAGGGGGCGAAGAAGGATTCGCCCCACTGGGCCGTCGTCGCATCGCCGGTGCCTGGTCCGGGGTTGGGTGTGGTGATGTCGTCGTTGGTGATGGTGCCGGTGGCGGTTCCGGTGGCCAGGGTGGCTCCGGTGGGGTTGGTCAGGGTGACGCTGAGGGTTTCGGTGGGTTCGACGGTGGTGTCGCCGGTGACCGCCACGCTGAGTTGTTGGCTGGTGACCCCGGGGGTGAAGGTCAGGGTGCCGGCGGTGGCGGTGTAATCCGTTCCGGCGGTGGCGGTTGCGTTGGCGGTGGTGTAGCCGACGGTGACGGTGTCGGGGGAGGCCTTCGACAGTGCCACGGTGAACCGCAGCTCCGAGGTGCCGGAGTTGCCTTCGTTGACCGAGGCGTTGGAGATCGACACCGTCGGCGGGGTGACCACCGGCGGCGTGACGACCGGCGGGGTGACCACGGGTGGGGTGATGACCGGTTCGGCGCCGGCGATGGCGTTCTGCCACTTGGCCACGGTGCCGGCGTCCTTGGCGATGATGTTGCTCAGCGAGAGCTCGCCGAGGGCCACCCCGTCGAGGGTGTAGGTCTGGTTGTTGCCGACGACGGTGATGCGGGTGGATCCGGTGGTTTCGTCGATGTCGAAGTTGGTCGGCTGCATCCAGACGAAGTCCAGCCGGTCGGCGGCCGGATCGAAGTCCAGCACCGTGTCGGTGCCCCAAGCCCAGGTGATCGTCGTCGTCGTGCTCGTCGAGGTCGTCGTCGCCGCCCCGGGGACCATCAGGCTCGTCGTGGTCGCCGCCGCCGCGGCCGCGGGCACCGTGCCCACTTCGGCCCGGCCCAGCCTGCGCGAGACGGCAAGCACCGCCCAGCTCAGCGGTGAGTCCATCGGCAGCGCCGATCCGATACCCAGCAGTGGCGACAGCACGCTGTCGGCCAGACCCCGCAGCGACGCGGCGGGCGGCGGCGCGGCGAAGGCCTGTGGCGGAGCCACTGGTGCGAACGTGGGCGCGCCGACCACCGCAGCCGCGGTCGGGACGGTGGCCGCAAACGCGGCGGGCGCGGGTTCGGCGGCCGGAGGTACGCCCGGGGCGGCCGCGACCGCTGCGGGCAGGTCACGGCCGGCCGGAACGGCGACGGCTTGCGGTGTTGGCACGTCCGCCGCAGCGGGAACCTTGCCGTCTCGCCGGGCGTCGGCCGCACGGGAGGCCGATGCGGCCGGCGCGGGGCGGGTCGCAACTGAAGACCGTGAGCGGGCAGCGGCCCCGGCCGAGGGGCCCTCGGCACGCACGGCACCGGCGGACGTGCCGCCGCGAACCGCTCGGCCGCGACCCTTGTCGGTGCGGGCGGTGGAATCGTTCGTCACCGCTCGGGCGGATGCCTCATCGGCGGCGGATGAATCCGGGTCCGCCGAGGCGATGGCCAACGGGCCCAGCACCGCGCCGATCCCCAAGGCTGCCGCCAGCGCTCCCACCCGGCCCACGAACTGTGCGGATCGAGCCGCGGCGCGGTGGGATCCGGAAACTGCCGTCGCGATCCGGTCGGTCACACCGTGCCTCGGTTCTCCGGCAGTCATCGTCGATCTCCTTGGTTTTTAGGGTGAATTCGCGGGTGGCATATCTCGCATGACGACTGTCGCAATCGGGGCGTCTTCCCGCTGTCCTCCGACCGTAGCTTTACCGGGGGGACAGCATGTGTCCCCCAATCGGTGGATACCGGGCGGCATCGCGGCCAGCGGATACGGCGATATGGTTCGCGAAGACCGCGAGTGGGTGCGGCAAGTGGGTACCAGCGGAGGTAAGGCTCATCCGGTGGGGGTTAGCTGGCCGCTCCGGCGCCCCGGATTATGGACGGTAAGGATATTTCTTACTCTCGCGCGGGCATCTGGACGGCCGAGCACGGCAACATCGTCCTACCGAACCGGCGGATGCGGCAGTTCCGACTTGGAGGCGCGGACCCGGTTGCGGTTAGTGTGTCCCGAGCAGCCCGGAGGGCCGTTGAACACGGGAGACCTCAAACCTAGGAAGCAACGCAAAGGTCATGACAGATACCAAGACGACGGTGGGTGTCGTCGCCGAGTCCGGCGCCGACGAGCGCCGGGTGGCGCTGGTGCCCAAGGCCGTCACTGCTCTGGTTAACCAGGGCCTCGCCGTTGTGGTCGAGTCCGGCGCGGGTGAGCGGGCCCTGCTGCCCGATGAGCTCTACACCGCGGCCGGGGCGACCATCGGAGACGCCTGGTCGGCCGGCATCGTGGTGAAAGTGGACCCGCCGACGGCCGCCGAACTCACCCGGTTGCGGTCCGGGCAGACGGTGATCGGGTTCCTGCACCCGCGCAACTCCGACAACCAGATCGCCGCGCTGAAGTCGGCTGGGGTCCAGGCGTTCGCGGTCGAGGCCATCCCGCGGATCTCCAGGGCCCAGGCCATGGACGCGTTGTCCTCGCAGGCCAATGTCGCCGGCTACAAGGCGGTCCTGTTGGCGGCCAGTTTGTCCACCCGGTTCTTCCCGATGCTGACCACAGCGGCAGGCACCGTGAAGCCTGCCACCGTCCTGGTGCTCGGCGTCGGTGTCGCCGGGCTGCAGGCGCTGGCCACCGCCAAGCGGCTCGGTGCCCGCACCACCGGCTACGACGTCCGCCCCGAGGTCGCCGACCAGGTTCGTTCGGTCGGCGCACAGTGGCTCGATGTCGGTATCGACGCGGCCGGCGAGGGCGGCTACGCCCGCGAGCTCACCGATGATGAGCGGGCCCAGCAGCAGAAGAAACTGGAAACCGCGATCGGTGGTTTCGACGTGGTCATCACCACCGCGCTGGTGCCCGGGCGTCCGGCGCCGCGACTTGTGACCGCTGCCGCCGTCCAAGGCATGAAGCCCGGCAGCGTGGTGATCGACCTCGCCGGTGAGACCGGCGGGAACTGCGAGCTGACCGAGCCGGGCCAGACCGTCGTGAAGCACGGCGTGACGATCGCCTCGCCGCTGAACCTGCCGGCGACGATGCCCGAGCATGCCAGCGAGTTGTACTCCAAGAACATCACCTCGCTGCTGGAACTGTTGATCAAAGACGGCGCGCTGGCACCGGACTTCTCCGACGAGGTCGTTGCGGCCTCCTGCGTGACACGCGAGGTGCAGAACTGATGTACACCCAATTGTTGGCCAATCTCGCGATCCTGGTGCTGGCCGGGTTCGTCGGGTTCGCCGTGATCTCCAAGGTTCCCAATACGTTGCACACCCCGCTGATGTCGGGCACCAACGCCATCCACGGCATCGTCGTGCTCGGCGCGTTACTGGTGCTGGGCGATCTGCCCGCCGACGCGCATTGGGGGGTGCGGGCGATCGCCTTCGTCGCGCTGGTGTTCGGCACCCTCAACGTCATCGGCGGTTTCCTGGTGACCGACCGGATGCTGGGAATGTTCAAGGGCAAGAAGAAGGAGCTTCCGGCTGGCGCCGCGAACAAGGAGCTCACCAAGTGAACAATCTCGTTTCGGTGCTCTACATTCTGGCCTTCTCGATGTTCATCTATGGCCTGATGGGGCTGACCGGGCCCAAGACCGCGGTGCGCGGCAACTGGATAGCTGCCATCGGTATGGGGATCGCCGTGGTGGCCACCCTGATCAAGGTTCGCGACACCGCGGCGGTCAACTGGATCCTGATCGCCGCCGGACTAGCGCTCGGCGTGATCCTCGGTGTGCCCCCGGCCAAGAAGACCAAGATGACCGCGATGCCGCAGTTGGTGGCGTTGTTCAACGGGGTCGGCGGTGGAACGGTCGCACTCATCGCGTGGGCCGAATTCATTGAGACCAAGGGCTTTTCGTACTTCAAGCCGGAGCAGACACCGACCGTGGCGCTGGTGGTCGGGTCGCTGTTCGCGGCGATCGTCGGGTCGGTGTCGTTCTGGGGTTCACTGGTCGCCTTTCTTAAATTGCAGGAGTCGATCCCGAAGAACGTCGAGAAGAAACTGGTCGCCGGCGCCAAGGCCTTCCAGGCCGCTAACATCGTTCTGCTGCTGGCTGCCGTCGGTACCGCGGTCTACATCGGCTTGACCCCGGGCCTGCCGGACTGGTGGATCGTGGTGGTGCTGGTACTCGCCGCACTGATGGGTCTGTTCGTGGTCTTCCCCATCGGCGGCGCGGATATGCCGGTGGTCATCTCGCTGCTCAACGCGCTGACCGGATTGTCCGCTGCGGCAGCGGGTCTGGCGCTCAACAACACGGCCATGATCGTCGCCGGCATGATCGTCGGCGCATCGGGTTCGATCCTGACCAACCTGATGGCGGTCGCGATGAACCGTTCCATCCCGGCGATCGTGTTCGGCTCCTTCGGAGGCGGGGACACCGCAGCCCTGGTCGGTGGCGGAGAGCAGGGCACGGTCAAAGCGACCTCGGCCGCGGACGCTGCCATCCAGATGGCCTACGCCAATCAGGTGATCGTCGTCCCCGGCTACGGACTGGCCGTCGCCCAGGCCCAGCACGCCGTCAAGGAGATGGCCGACCTGCTGGAGAGCAAGGGTGTGGAGGTTAAGTTCGCCATCCACCCGGTGGCCGGCCGGATGCCGGGTCATATGAACGTGCTGCTCGCCGAGGCGGATGTCGAGTATGACGCGATGAAGGAAATGGACGATATCAACGGCGAGTTCCCGCGCACCGACGTGACGATGGTGATCGGCGCCAATGACGTCACCAACCCGGCGGCCCGAAACGATCCATCCAGTCCGATCTTCGGCATGCCGATTCTCAATGTCGACCAGTCCCGGTCGGTGATCGTGCTGAAGCGGTCGATGTCCTCGGGCTACGCCGGCATCGACAACCCGCTGTTCGGCGCCGAGCAGACCTCGATGCTGTTCGGTGATGCCAAGAAGTCGGTGTCGGAGGTCATCGAGGAACTCAAGGCGCTGTAGCCGCCCGTCACGTAGCCGCCCGCCACCGCCGAAATCAACACCAGGGCTGTGGATCGTGCGAAGAACCAGCCCCTATGTCGATCTCGGGGACTTGAGCAGCACGGTCTGCAGCCCCGCGCGGAATTCGTCGGACAGCGGGGCTGGGCCCTGATCGCCGAGCAGCACCAGCACGGTGTCGCACACCCCGATGCAGCCGCCGTCGATGAACAGCCCAGTTGAGGCCACATACGAGGTTCGACCGATGCGGCCCACCCCCGCGCCAGTCTGAATCAGCACCGGCCAGTGTGCCTCCGCCAGAAAGTGCACGATGTTCTGCGAGGCGACCAGCCGCAGCCGTCGGCCGCCCGCGCGGTAGGCGTCCGGGAGCAGGCCGCGGTTCATCGTGGCGCGGGCGTTCTCGTGCAGCGCCTCCAGGGCCAGGTTGTTCAGATGGGCGTTGGCGTCCATATCGCCGTAGCGGGCCGCGATCTCATCGACGACCGGATAGGACTCCAGGCGCAGCCGCATCGGGTCGGGGCGGGCGGCTGTCGTCGTCCAGTCGGTCACAAGCACGGCAGCCTAACCGGGCCAGGGGCCTCGTTACACTCCGATGTGCCCAATGACGGTATCGACCCTGAGCGCCTGACGGTGACGCTGGCGGTTCTGGCTGAATTGCACCAGCTCGATGAGGAGCATCCGGATTTCATCGCGGTGCGACGGGCGACCGCGCGCATGTTCAAGTCGGCCAAGAAAGCCCGCCGGGCCGAGAAACGGGCGCAGATCGCCGACGCGGACCGGGCGGTGGTGGCCGCGACCGCGACCGGTGCCCCCGATCGCATCGATGACGAAACCCGTGGCATCCCGCTGGCGACGTCGACGACCGCACCGAGTGCGGGCACCCTGCTGCGCTCGCGCGCCTGCTACATCTGCAAGACGCACTACACCAGGGTCGACGCGTTCTATCACCAGCTGTGTCCGGAGTGTGCGGTGCTCAGCCACGCCAAACGTGAGGCACGCACCGATCTGACCGGCAGGCGTGCGCTGCTCACCGGCGGCCGGGCGAAGATCGGCATGTACATCGCGCTTCGGCTGTTGCGCGATGGCGCACACACGACGATCACCACCAGGTTCCCCCGCGACGCCGTGCGTCGGTTCTCCCAGCTGCCGGATTCGGCCGACTGGCTGCACCGGCTGCGGGTCGTCGGCATCGACCTGCGTGACCCGGCTCAGGTGGTCGCACTTGCCGATGAGGTCGGGGCGGCCGGGCCGCTGGACATCCTGATCAACAACGCCGCCCAGACCGTGCGCCGTTCGCCGGGCGCCTACGCGCCGCTGGCCGAAGCCGAACTCGCGCCGCTGCCCGACGGTCCGCTTCCGGAGATGCTGACCTTCGGCCACACCAACGACGCCCATCCGCAGGCGCTGGCCGCTTCGGTGGCGAGCCACCCGATCCTGGCAGCTGCCGCCTCCCAGGCGGATGCCTTGACATCGGCTGCGCTGGCCGCCGGGTCCAGCTCCCTGCAGCGGCTGGCCGCCGGAACCGCCATCGACGCCGGCGGGCTGGTGCCCGACGAGCATCACGTCAACAGCTGGACCCAGCACGTGCACGAAGTGGAGCCGCTGGAGATGCTCGAGGTGCAACTGGCCAACACGACCGCGCCGTTCTTGCTGATCAGCCGGCTGCGTCCGGCTCTGGCCAGCTCAGCCGCCCGGCGCACCTATGTGGTCAACGTGTCCGCGATGGAGGGGGTGTTCTCCCGCGGCTACAAGGGGCCCGGCCATCCGCATACCAATATGGCCAAAGCAGCGCTGAACATGCTGACCCGGACCAGTGCGCGGGAGATGTTCGAGACCGACGGAATCCTGATGACCAGTGTCGACACCGGGTGGATCACCGACGAGCGCCCGCACTTCACGAAGGTTCGGCTGGCCCAGGAGGGTTTTCACGCCCCGCTCGATCTCGTCGACGGCGCGGCCCGCGTCTACGATCCGATCGTGCAAGGGGAGGCAGGGGTGGACCTGTACGGGGTGTTTCTCAAGGACTACCGCCCGGCGAATTGGTGACGAACCCCCCGCGACAGTGCGAGTCGGTACGCCGACGCCCCGTGGCAGTGAGCAGTTTGTGCGCGCTCGGCGCGAGTGCCGTTACACCGGGGGATAGGTAGGCGTACCGGTCCAGTCAGTGCCGCGCAACGCCCACGGCAGCCAGCTGAAGAAGTACTCGATTTCGTCGGTCGCGTCGTAATCGGGATTCGGATCCATGCTCAAACCTCCATCGTGCGTTCCGACAGGTCGAAGTCTATCCCCCCGGACCCGGGCGGTAGGTGGGAACCTGCGCGTTGCTTGAAATCGCGAAGCCTAAACTGTCCAACCAGTTGATAGGGAGGACAGCATGCCACCGGAGAACAGCACGAGCCGACGCGAGGAGTTGTTGGCCGTCGCTACCAAGCTGTTCGCGGCCCGGGGTTACCACGGCACCCGGATGGACGATGTGGCCGATGTGGTGGGCCTGAACAAGGCCACCGTCTACCACTACTACGCGAGCAAGTCGCTGATCCTGTTCGACATCTACCGGCGGGCCGCCGAGAACACCCTCGCCGCCGTGCACGACGACCCGTCGTGGACCGCCCGCGAGGCGCTCTACCAGTACACGGTTCGTCTGCTGACCAATATCGCGGGGAACCCGGAGGGTGCAGCGGTGTACTTCCAGGAACAGCCCTATATTGCCGAGTGGTTCACCGATGAGCAGGTCGCCGAGGTCCGGGAGAAGGAGACCCAGGTCTACGAGCACGTTGCCGGCCTGATCGATCGGGGGATCGCCAGCGGCGAATTCTTCGACTGCGATTCCCATGTGGTGGCGCTGGGGTACATCGGTATGACGATGGGCGCCTACCGCTGGTTGCGGCCGGACGGCCGGCGAACCGCCGTCGAGATCGCCGCCGAGTTCTCCACCGCACTGCTTCGCGGGCTGATCCGCGACGAGGACACCCGGGTCGGATCCCCGCTGGGACAGGCGCATCCGGCCGTGTCCGCAGGAAAGGCGCGCGCCTGATGCCGCTGGTGAGCAAGACCCTCGAGGTCAACGCCGACGCGGCCGAGATCCTGCGGATCGTCGCGGACTTCGAGTCCTACCCGCAGTGGAACGACGAGGTGAGGGCCGTTTACATTCTGGCCCGCTACAACGACGGCCGGCCCAGCCAGCTGCGGATCGACACCGAAGTCCAGGGCCATAGCGGCACCTACATCCAGGCCGTCTACTACCCGAGTCCCGCGCAGATCCAGACCGTCATGCAGCAGGGCGACCTGTTCGCCAAACAAGAGCAACTGTTCTCGGTCGTCGAGATGGGTCCGTTGAGTCTGCTGACGGTCGACCTCGATGTGGAGACGTCCTTCGCGGTGCCGGCGATGATGGTCAAGAAGCTCGTCAACGATGCACTCGAGCATCTGGCGAACAATCTCAAGGTGCGCGCCGAGGAACTCTCGCCGGGCTCCTGAGGCTCGGTCACCTGAACGGCTGCACCATGATTCGGGAGTAATTCCGGGATTTCGGGACTAATTCCGGATGCCTATCGGCGTTTCGCGCCGCTGATTCGCCGATGTGTCGCAAGCTAACCGTGATGCACACAGTCGACGGGCCGCCCCCCACCGAGCAGCCCTATCTGTCCCGTCGGCAGAACTGGGTCACCCAACTCGAGCGGCATGCCCTAATGCAGCCCGGTGCCACCGCGTTGCGGTTCAATGGCCGCACCACCACCTGGGCCGAACTCGAACGCCGGGTCCGCGGGCTCGCGGGCGCGCTGCACCGGCGCGGCCTGCAGGCCGGCGACCGGGTGCTGATCCTGATGCTCAACCGGCCCGAATTCGTCGAAGCCTGCCTGGCTGCCAGCAGGCTCGGCGCCATCGCGGTGCCGGTGAATTTCCGGCTCACCCCGCCGGAGTTGGCCTACCTGGTGGACAACTGCGGCGCCGGCGTGGTGATCACCGAACCGCTGCTGGCTCCGGCCGCCGCCGCCGTCCGCGAGATCACGCCCGCGCTCTCGACGGTGATCGTCACCGAGGCGCCGACCGACGATTCGGTTCTCGGCTACGAGGATCTGATCGCCGAGGACGGCCCGCCGGCCCCGCGGGTCGACGTGCCCGATGACAGCCCCGCGCTGATCATGTACACCTCCGGCACCACCGGCCATCCGAAGGGCGCGGTGCTGACCCATGCCAACCTGGCCGGCCAGGCGCTGACGGCGATCTATACCACCGCCCCGGACATCGCCCGCGACGTCGGCTTCATCGGGGTTCCGCTGTTCCATATCGCCGGGATCGGCAGCATGCTGCCGGCGATGACGATGGGTACCCCGACCGTCATCCATCCGCTGGGCGGTTTCGATCCCGGCGAGTTGCTTGATGTCCTGGCCGCCGAGAAGGTCAGCGGGATCTTCCTGGTCCCGGCGCAGTGGCAGGCGGTATGCGCCGAGCAGCAGGCCCGACCGCGCCCGTTGAGCCTGCGAACGTTGTCCTGGGGGGCGGCCCCGGCGTCGGACAGGTTGCTGCGGCAGATGGCCGAAACCTTCCCGGGCGCCCGGATTCTCGCTGCCTTCGGCCAGACCGAGATGTCGCCGGTCACCTGCATGCTGCCGGGTGAGGATGCGATCCGAAAGCTCGGTTCGGTGGGCAGGGTCATCCCGACGGTGGCGGCGCGGATCGTCGATGAGAACAACGACGACGTCCCGGTCGGGCAGGTCGGTGAGATCGTCTACCGCGCGCCCACCTTGATGGCCGGCTACTGGAACAACCCGCAGGCCACCGCGGAAGCGTTCGCCGGTGGCTGGTTCCACTCCGGTGATCTGGTCCGCAGCGACGACGAGGGCTACATCTGGGTCGTCGACCGCAAGAAGGACATGATCATCTCCGGTGGCGAGAACGTCTACTGCGCCGAGGTGGAGAACGTTCTGGCCGAGCATCCGGCGATCGTCGAGGTGGCCGTCATCGGTCGGCCGCACGAGACGTGGGGCGAGGTTCCGGTGGCGGTCGTGGTCGGTACGCCCGGCCTGCAACTGGCGGACCTCAGCGCGTTCCTCGACGAACGACTGGCCCGCTACAAGCACCCGAAGGTGCTCGAAATCGTTGACGCGCTGCCCCGCAACCCGGCCGGCAAGGTTCTGAAAACTGAGCTCAGAACACGTTTCCGCGACACGGTGAAACCGACGGAGGGTCAATAGTGCGGTTGCGGAGTGCGGACTCTTGGGGATCGGGTACATTCCTGTGGTCTCTGTTACTAAGCATCGGTAGTAGAGACCTTGATCACTAGCTGCTCGGGTCGAAGGGGAGGTCGCGTGTCGAACGGTTCACCGTTGCGCCGCTACGACCGGTGCGGCACTGCTGTCGAGGTCGCACGATGACCGCGGCGACCGGCGTGGGCGGTTACATCAGCAAGCGCTTCCGGGGCCCTATGATCGCCCTCGGCGGCTTCTTCAAGATGTGCGTGCTCACCACGAAGGCCCTCGCGCGGCCGTTCCAGTGGAAAGAATTCACCCAATTCAGCTGGTTCCTGATGACGGTCGCCATGCTGCCGACTTTCGCCATGTCGATCCCGCTGACGGTGCTGATCATCTTCATCTTCAACCTGCTGCTGCAGGAACTCGGCGCGGCCGACGTCTCCGGCGCGGGAGCCGCTCTGGCGTCGGTCACCCAGCTCGGCCCGTTGGTGACCGTGCTGGTGGTCGCCGGCGCGGGATCGACGGCCATCTGCGCCGATCTGGGCGCCCGCACCATCCGCGAAGAGATCGACGCGCTGGAGGTGCTCGGAATCGACCCGATCCACCGCTTGGTGGTACCCCGGGTTTTCGCCTCGGTCCTGGTGGCGGTCCTGCTCAACGGCGCGGTCATCACGATCGGCCTGGTCGGAAGCTTCATCTTCGGTGTTGGCCTGCAGAACATCTCGGCCGGTGCGTATCTGCAAACCCTGACCCTGGTCACCGGTCTGCCCGAAGTGGTCATCTCGATCGCCAAAGCAGTCGCCTTTGGGCTGATAGCGGGGTTAGTGGGCTGTTATCGCGGACTCACGGTGGGTGGCGGTGCGAAGGGTGTCGGAATCGCGGTGAACGAGACCCTGGTGCTGTGTGTCGTAGCGTTGTTCGCGGTCAACGTCATCTTCACGACCATCGGCGTGCGATTCGGGACGGGGAGATAAATGGCGACGGCAGCGGTTCCCTCGAGAGTTCCCAGGTTCGACGCCGGGAAGTGGGCCGGCATGCCCAACCGGTTCCTGGAGAGCACCGGCAAGGTCGCCTGGTTCACCATTCAGGCACTCAAGGAAATCGGCCACGCGGTACGGAACTACCCCAAGGAGATCATCCGCCTGATCGCCGAGATCGGCATGGGCGCCGGTGCGATGGCGGTGGTCGGCGGAACGGTCGCCATCGTTGGCTTCGTCACCCTCTCCGCCGGATCGCTGATCGCCATCCAGGGCTTCGCCTCGCTGGGCAACATCGGGGTCGAGGCCTTCACCGGCTTCCTGGCCGCCATGGTCAACGTGCGCCTCACCGCCCCGGTGGTGACCGGCCAGTCGCTGGCCGCGACTGTCGGTGCCGGCGCCACCGCCGAACTCGGAGCGATGCGAATCTCCGAGGAGATCGACGCCCTGGAGGTGATGGGCATCAAGTCCATCTCCTACCTGGTGTCCACCCGCATCCTGGCCGGCACCGTGGTGATCATCCCGCTATACGCGATGTCGCTGATCATGGCGTTCCTGGCCGCGCAGTTGACCACGACGGTCCTGTACGGGCAGTCGAGTGGCACCTATGCCCACTACTTCCACACCTTCCTGCGACCCAATGACGTCTTCTGGTCATTCGTCGTGGTGATCATTATCTCGATGATCGTGATGATCAACCACTGCTACTTCGGCTACAACGCCAGCGGCGGGCCGGTTGGCGTGGGCGAGGCGGTCGGCAAGTCAATGCGGGCCTCCCTCGTGGTGGTCCAGTTCGTGGTCCTGTCCGCCTCGTTGGCGCTGTACGGCACCAACCCGAACTTCAACCTGACGGTGTAGCGATGACTGCTCCTCTGAACAAGCCAGATGCGCCCCCGCTGAAGCTGGCAGGCACCGTGCTGCTGCTCATCCTGGCGCTCATCTTGACCTTCGTGGTGCTGCAATTCCGCGGCAAGCTCACCCCGCAAACCAAGCTGACGATGGTGGCCACCCGCTCCGGACTGGTGATGGATCCCAACTCGAAGGTCACCTACAACGGGGTCGAGATCGGCCGGGTCAAGTCCATCGAGCCGACCATGCGGGACGGCAAAGAGGCGGCGCGATTCGATCTCGAGGTCGCCCCCAAGTTCATCAAGCTGATCCCGTCGAATGTGGTGGGCAACATCGAAGCCACCACGATCTTCGGCAACAAGTACGTTTCGTTGTCGAGCCCGTCGAATCCCAGCCCGGCCCGGATCAGCAGTACCGATGTCATCGATGCCCGCTCGGTGACTACCGAATTCAACACTTTGTTCGAGACCATCACCGGGATCGCCGAGAAGATTGACCCGGTGGAACTCAACCTCACCCTCTCAGCGGTCGCGGAGGCGCTGACCGGTCTGGGCACCAAACTCGGCGAAGCGCTCGTCAACGCCAATGTCGCGATGGACAACCTCAATCCGCGGCTGCCCCGCCTGCAGTACGGACTGCAGCGCTTGGCCGGATTCGCCGATGTCTACACCGCTGCCGGGCCCGACCTTTGGGACGGGCTGGACAATGCGCTGACCACTGTTCAGACGCTAAACAACCAGCGTGGTGACCTCGATGCGGTGCTGCTGGCGTCGGCCGGTTTCGGCAACACCGGCGCTGATGTCTTCGAGCGTGGCGCCCCCTATCTCATCCGGTCGCTGTCCGACCTCGTCACGACCTCCCAGCTGCTCAACACCTACAGCCCCGAGTTGCACTGCATGTTGCGCAACTATGCAGAAGCCCTGCCGCTGGCGAATTCCTCCTTCGGCGGAAACGGTTATTCCCTGAACGCGATTTCGGTCGCGCCGCTGGGTGCGCCGAACCCCTACGTCTACCCGGATAATCTGCCCCGGGTGAACGCCCGCGGCGGGCCGGGCGGCGCACCGGGTTGCTGGCAGAAGGTCACCCGCGACTTCTGGCCGGCGCCGACGCTGGTCGCCGACACCGGCGCTTCGATCGCGCCGTACAACCACTTTGAGATCGGGCAACCGCTACTAACCGAGTACGTCTGGGGACGTCAGTTCGGGGAGAACACGATCAACCCATGAGTATTAAAGGAACAGCCCTCAAACTCGGCATCGCGTCTGTGATCCTGGCGCTGTGCACCGCGCTCCTCGTGGTGGTGTTTGGCCAGTTGCGTTTTCAGCGCTACAACATCTACACCGCCGAGTTCAGCAACGGCAGCGGCCTGAAGAGCGGGCAGTTCGTTCGTGCCGGCGGCGTCGAGGTCGGCAAGGTGCGAAATGTCAAGCTCACCGAGAACGGTCAGCGGGTACTCGTGGACTTGGCCGTCGACAAGTCGTTGCCGGTCTACCAGTCCACTGGTGCGCAAATCCGCTACGCAAACCTGATCGGGGAGCGGTTTGTGAACCTGGATCGGGGCACCGGCGAGGGGGCCGACCGGGTGTTGCCGCCAGGCGGCTTCATTCCCCTTGCCCGCACCCAGCCGGCCCTGGACCTCGATGCTCTCATCGGTGGTTTCAAGCCCCTGTTCAAGGCCCTCGATCCGGAGAAGGTCAACAACATCGCCACCTCCCTGGTCACCGTGTTCCAGGGACAGGGCGGCACTGTGGCCAATATCTTGAGCCAGACCGCGCAACTGACCGCGACGCTGGCCGACCGTGACCGCGCGATCGGGGAAGTGATTACTAACCTCAATACGGTTCTCACGACGGTGAACAAGCACGAGAAGGATTTCGACCAGACGGTCAACAACTTCGAAGTCCTCATCACCGGGCTGAAGAACAGGGCCGATCCACTGGCCGCCTCGATCGCTGACATCAGCAACGCCTCCGGCACTCTGGCCAGCCTGCTTGCCGAGAACCGGCCGCTGCTTCAGGAGACCATTCCGAAGGTGGGAACGATCCTGCAGCCGTTCTCCGACGAACCGGACAAGCTCGACCAGCTGTTGGTCGAGTACCCGCCGGCAGTCAACATGATCGGCCGGGTGGGCGGCATCTACGGGGATTTCTACAACTTCTACCTGTGCGATATCAGCCTGAAGCTCAACGGCCTTCAGCCCGGGGGACCGGTGCGCACCGTGCGGATCACCAAGCAGCCGTCGGGGAGGTGCACGCCGCAATGATTACCTTGCAAGGCTCCAACCGTGTTCGGGTGGGGCTCCTGGGCCTGCTGATCCTGATCATGGTCGTGGCCGTCGGACAGAGCTTCGCCAGCATCCCGATGCTGTTCGCTAAGCCGTTGTACTTCGCACACTTCGCCGACTCGGCGGGGTCCAACCCCGGCGACAAGGTTCGTATCAACGGATACGAGGTCGGCCAGATCAAGTCGCTGGAGATCGACGGCGACCGGGTCAAGGTCGGCTTCACGCTCGGTGATTATCGAATCGGTTCCGACAGCCGGGTTTCCATCCGGACCGACACCATCCTCGGTAAGCGGGTGATGGAGATCGAGTCCCGCGGCAACAAGCCGCTGGCGGTCAACGGATTACTACCGCTGGAACAGAGCACCACGCCCTACCAGCTCTATGACGCGTTCTCGGATCTGACCACCGAGACCGCCGGCTGGGACCTCAAGGCGGTCAAGGCGTCGTTGAACGTGTTGTCCGAGACCTTCGACGCCAGTGCGCCGGAACTCAAGGCGGCCCTCGATGGGGTCGCGCGGTTCTCCGACACCATCGGTAAGCGTGACGATGAGTTCAAGGATCTGCTCGTCCAGGCGGACAAGGTCGCCGGGATTCTCGGTAACCGCGGTGAACAGATCAACCGCCTGCTGGTGAACACCCAGGTACTGCTGGCGGCGATCAATGAGCGCAGCCGGGCTGTCGATGTGCTGCTCCAGAACGTGTCCTCGGTATCCCAGCAGTTCTCCGGGTTCGTCGACGACAACCCCAATCTCACCGGCGTGCTGGAGCAGTTGCAGGTCGTCACCGATGTGCTCGTCAAGCGCAAGAGTGAACTGGCCTACTCGATTGAGACCGGGGCGAAGTTCATGGGTTCGCTAGTCGAGGGCGTCGGCTCCGGTCCGTTCTTCAAGGCCCTGGTGGTGAATCTGGTTCCCTATCAGATTCTGCAGCCGTGGGTCGACGCCGCTTTCAAGGAGCGCGGTATCGACCCTGAGGAGTTCTGGCGCAATGCGGGCCTGCCGTCGTTCCGCTTCCCGGATCCCAACGGCGCAACGCAACCGAACGGCGCCCCTCCAGCGGCCCCGCAGCCGTTGGAAGGTACGCCGGAATTCCCCGGCCCTGCAGTAGGACCCGGTTCTCCGTGCTCCTACACTCCGGCAGCCAACGGAATCCCGAGCCCGGGCAACCCAATGCCGTGCGCCGGCGCCACCCAGGGCCCGTACGGCCCGGTGCCCGGTGGGTTCGGTCCGCCCCCACTCACCATGTCCGCCCCCAACCCGGATGCGATGGCGCCGAACCATGGGGTGCCGGCCGCAGCAGTGCCCGGACTGCCCGGTCCGCTGGTGCCCGGTGCGCCCGGGCCTGCACTGGCCCCAGGTCCGCCGGGAGCGCGCACGGTACCTGTCCCTCCGATGCCCGGTCCTACGCCGGACATCGCGCCGGTCGACATGGGAGGGTCATAGCCGATGTCTATTCGCAACCTCGGTCTGTCCAAGGTGTCCCGCACCGGTGTGATTTTTGGTGCGCTGGCCGTCGTGCTCGCGGTGGTCGCCGTCACCGTTGGGTGGAACCTTTACAAAAAGGCGTCCACCACCACAGTGGTCGCGTATTTCTCCGATGCCATGGCGCTGTATCCGAACGATCGGGTCCAGATCATGGGCGTGCAGGTCGGAAAGGTCGACAGCATCGAACCGGCCGGCGACAAGATGCGCGTGACGATGAGCTTCGACAGCAAGTACAAGGTGCCCGCGGACGCCACGGCTTCAATCCTGAACCCAACGATCGTGGCTTCGCGCGTGGTGCAGTTGTCTCCGCCCTACTCCGGGGGGCCGGCACTGGCGGATAATGCAGTCATTCCACTGGAACGTACCCAGGTGCCGGTCGAGTTCGACGACATCCGGGTCCAACTCGACAAGCTGGTGACTGAACTCGGCCCGACCCCGAGTCAGCCGAAGGGTCCGCTGGGTGACCTCGTCGAGTCGCTCGCCGACACCCTCAGCGGTAAGGGTCAGCAGGTCAATACGACCTTCCGCGCGCTCTCCGATGCGGTCGCCGCCCTCAACAGCGGCCGCGGCGACCTCTTCAAGGTCACCAAGAGTCTGGCGGTGTTCGTCAACGCCCTGCATCAGAGTGACCAGCAGTTCGTCGCGCTGAACAACAACCTGGCCACCCTGACCACATCCCTGAACAGCTCCGACCAGGAACTTGCCCAGGGGTTGCGGGACATTGACGCCTTGCTCACGACCGCGCGGACGTTCGTCGACGACAACGGTTCGCTCTTGTCCAGCAACCTCAACAATCTCGCGGATGTCACCAATGCGCTGATGCAGCCCGATGCGCGCAATGGTATCGAGACGTTGCTGCACGTATATCCGACCCTTTTGGCGAACGTCAACAACATCTATCACCCGACCCACGGCGCCATCGTCTCGATCCCGGCGATCGCCAGTTGGGCCAATCCGATGCAATTCCTCTGCAGCGCCATCCAGGCCGGCAGCCGGCTGGGCTATCAGGACTCGGCGGAACTGTGTGCCCAGTATCTGGCGCCGATCCTGGACGCCACTAAGTTCAACTACCTGCCGTTCGGGGTGAACCAGTTCGCCAGCGCCGCGACGCTACCCAAGTACGTGGCGTACTCCGAGGAGCGGCTCCGTCCGCCACCGGGTTACAAGGACACCACCGTCCCCGGTATCTGGTCGCGGGACACGTTGTTCTCGCACGGCAACCATGAGCCGGGCTGGATAGTCGCACCCGGTATGCAGGGCACCCAAGTTCAGCCGTTCACGGCGAATATGCTGACCCCGGACTCGCTGGCGGCGCTGATGGGTGGTCCGGACCCGGCGTCGTATCCGCCTGGCGGCCCACGTGGCGGCGCGCCGTCGAACTCCTATGACCAGAACAATCCGCTGCCTCCGCCGTGGTATCCGGGGGCACCGCCCAATCCGCCGCCAGCACCGGGTGTGATCCCCGGACCGCCGCCTGCCTCCGAGTTGATCGGGAACGTGGAACCCGCACCGGCGGCGCCCGTGGCACCGATGCAGGGACCGATGTTGCCTGCTGAAATGGGGGCTGGACAGTGAACGCGAAATCCCGGGTCCGGCGGCTGAGTCTGCGCGCGGTTGCGCTCGGAGCCGCTGCGGTAACTCTCAGTTCGTGCGGCTGGCAGGGAATCGCCAACCTCCCGCTGGCGGTCGGGCCGGGCAGCCAGAAGGGCTCGGAGACCGTCTACGTTCAGGTCTCCGATACCTTGGCGCTCAACGTCAACAGCCGGGTCCGGGTCGCCGACGTGTTCGTCGGCACCGTGCGCAAGATCGAGTTGAAGGACTGGGTCCCCACGCTGACGCTGGCCATTGAGCCTGGCATCCAACTGCCGGCTAATGCGACCGCCAAGATCGGGCAGAGCAGCCTGCTGGGCACCCAGCATGTCGAACTGGCGGCACCGGCCAAACCCTCGTCGGAGCCGCTGCGCAACGGGGACATCATCCCGTTGGATAGGAGCTCATCGTTCCCGACGGTCGAGCGCACGCTGGCCAGCCTGGCGACCGTGCTGCGCGGTGGCGGCATCCCGAACCTCGAGGTGATTCAGAACGAGGTCAACAACCTGCTCACCGGCAATGCCGACCAGATTCGGTCATTTCTGAATAACCTGGATGTCTTGACCGCTGGGTTGAATAAACAGCGTGACGACATCGCTCAGGCCCTTGAGTCCACCAGCAACCTGTTCACTTACGTGGCTCGCCGCAACAACACCCTGGACCGCCTGCTTGTCGATCTCCCGCCGCTGATGAGCTATCTGGCCGGTGCTCGTGACCAGGTTGCCGACGCGGTGATCGCACTGGGCAGGTTCGGTCAGGTAACCGGTGAGACGCTGTCGGCCGCACAGGCAGACCTCCGCACCAACCTCGAGTTGCTGCAGCGTCCACTGACCCAATTGGGTCGCGGCGCACCGTATTTCCTCGATGCGCTGCGGCTCGCCGTCACCAACCCGTACCCGATCGACAACATTCCGAAGGTTGTGCGGGGCGACTACATGAACCTGTCGCTGACTCTCGACCTCACCCTCAGTTCCATCGACAATGCGTTCCTGACAGGGACCGGTGTGTCGGGGATGCTGCGTGCGCTTGAGCAGTCATGGGGCCGTGACCCGGCGACGATGATCCCGGACGTCCGGTACACACCGCATCCGAACATGACCGACGGTGGGCCCTACGTCGAGCGTGGCGAGTAACAGGGGGATCTGATGCTGCTTACCCGCTTCGTCAAGACACAGTTGGCTATTTTCAGTGCGCTGACCGTCATCGCTCTGCTGGCCCTGGGTGTGTATTTTCTGCGCCTGCCCAGTGTCGCCGGCATCGGCCAGTACGACCTCAAGGTGGACCTGCCGTCGGCCGGTGGCCTGTACCGGACGGCAAACGTCAGCTACCGGGGTGTCACCATCGGCAAGGTGACCGGTATGGAGCCGACCGAAACCGGCGCCAGGGCAACCCTGAGTATCGGCGACAAGTACAAGATTCCGACAGATGCGACCGCCAAGGTTGGGTCGGTGACCGCGGTGGGTGAGCAGTTCATCGATTTTGTCTCGCTCGGAGATTCCAATCAGTACTTCCAGCCGGGGCAGGTCGTTACCAAGAGCAGCGTTCCGCAGGCGGTGGGGCCGGCGCTGGACAACACCTACAAGGCGTTGGCGGCGATCCCCTCCGACAAGATTCCGGTCCTGCTCACTGAGACCGCACAGGCTGTCGGTGGCATCGGACCGACGTTGCAGAGTCTGGTCGACAACACGCAGTCCTTCGTGACCGGCTTGAAGGACAACATCAGCGATATCAACGACATTGTTGACAACGCGCCGCCGATCTTTGACAGCCAGGTCCAGTCCGCTGACGCGATCTACACGTGGGCGGCCAACTTGAACTCCCTGACCCGCCAAGCCAAGGAGCAGGACGCCTCGGTCAAGAGCATTCTGGGGCAGGGGGCTCCGACCGCCGAGCAACTCAACACTCTGTTCGTAGACGTGCAGGACGCCCTGCCGCAGACGCTGGCCAACACCACGATCATCCTGGAGATGTTGAAGCGCTACAACAAGGGAGTCGAGCAGGCACTGGTGCTGCTCCCACAGGCGCCCATCGCCGCACAGGCCATCGCGGGTACCTATCCCGGCCAAGCCAATCTGGACCTTGCGCTGTCGATCAACCAGCCCCCACCCTGCCTCACCGGCTTCCTTCCGGCCAGTGAGTGGCGGGCCCCAGCCGATACCAGCGTTCGGCCCGTGGAGAACGGCCTCTACTGCAAGATCCCGCAGGAGACACCGTCCAACGTGGTCCGGGGCGTCCGCAACTTGCCCTGCGTCGATGTGCCGGGCAAGCGGGCGGCGACGCCATTGGAGTGCCGCGACGAGGAGCCGTACACCCCGCTGGGCACCAACCCCTGGTATGGCGACCCGGACCAGATCCTGAACTGCCCCGCCGCCGGCGCCCGGTGTGATCAGCCCGTCAACCCGGGTACGGTCATCCCGGCCCCGTCGATCAACAACGGGATGAATCCGCTGGCCGCCGACCTCCTGCCGCAGACTCCGACGCCACCGATGAGCGACCCGGTGTCGCCTCCGGGGCAGGGCACGGTGCAGTGCGCCGGTCCATGGCAACCGGGATGGCCGCAGCCTGGTACGTGCGACTACATCCCGGCGCCATCGGCAACGAACACCTCGGCGACCTACGATGCCGCGAGCGGTGAGATCGTCGGACCGGATGGTACGAAGTACACCGTCAAGAATTCGACGAATACAGGAGATGACGGATGGAAGGAGATGCTGGCTCCGGTCAGCTGACCCCAACCCCGCCACTGGAAGCTGACGAGACGGTAGAACCCGCTCCTGAACTCAGCGATCATGTGATTGACGATCGGAGCGATGTGCCCGCGTCCATGCTGGTCACCGGAAGGTGGTTGGCCGGGACCATCGCCACGGTCGTCGTGGGAGCAGTTTTGCTGGTGGCTGCGGGTGTGATTGCCCTTGTGGGCCACCGCACCAACGCCGCTGCGGCCGACGATGAGGTGCTCGCAGTGGCCGCCGCCAAGGACTGCATCACAGCTACCCAGGCTCCCGACCTCGAGGCGATGAAGGACAGCCAACGCAAGATCGTCGAATGCGCCACCGAGAACTATGCGCCGCAGGCGAATCTCTACAGCGGGCTATTGGCGGATGCCTACGAGACGGTCAACGCCCAAGTGAAGATCGTCCAAATGCGGGCAGCCGCCGAGAGGCACAACGACGACGGGTCCATCGACGTCCTGGTGGCGACGCGGGTATCGATGTCCAACGTCCAGCAGCAGGACCAGGAACTCAGTTACCGGTTGCGGGTCAGAATGTTGCCGGAGGGCGGGATCTACAAGATCGACAACATCGAACCGGTGAGCAAGTGACCGTCGCCCTCGACGACGTTCTGGGCGGGACCGTGGCAAGCCACGAAGGGCCGGAGGTTCGCCCCGCTGACTGGTGGGCACGGGCCGGCGCATTCTGCATCGATGTTCTATTCGCTTTCGGTGCGGCATTGAGTCTGTTGCTGATCGGATGGTCCGCGCCGCGGGCCGGCTGGGTGTCGTGGGTGTGTCTGGTTCTCGCGGCCCTGTTGGTGGTGGCGATCGGCGTCAATCGATTGGTGGCGCCGGCCATCACCGGTTGGTCGCTGGGCCGGTCGGTCTTTGGTATCGCGGTCGTGGATCGCGACGGGCAGCGGCCCGGTCCGTGGCGGCTGCTAGCCCGGGACGTGGCCCACCTGCTCGATACCCTGCCGCTGTTCCTTGGTTGGCTGTGGCCACTGATCGATGACCGTGGCCGGTCATTCGCCGATCTGCTGTCACATACCGAAGTCAGGGAGGTTGACGGCCCGCGCCCAGATTTACGGCGGGTGGCCGGGACGGTCGCGGCAATCACAGCCGCGTTAGCCGTTCTGGGAGCCGGCCTTGGTTATCTCGGCGTCTATCGGCCGCAGCAGGCGGGCGCTGAGGCGCGCGCACAGATCGCGGACCAGGGCCCGAAGATCGTTGTCGAGATGTTGAGCTACACCAAGGAGAGCGTGGACGAGGATTTCGCCCGCGCCCAGTTGTTGGTGACCGACGGCTACCGTCCCGAGGTGATCAAGCAGCAGACCGCAGTGCGCGAGACCGGACCTGTGGACAACGACTACTGGGTCAGCAACAGCGCCGTGCTGTCCGCCACGGCCGACCGGGCCGCGATGCTGATGCTCCTCCAGGGCCAGCGTGGTGCGGCTGGCCAGCAACGGTTCATCAGCGCGTCCGTGCGGGTCGACTTCGAGAAACTCGGCGGGGCTTGGAAAGTTGCGAACCTGACGGTACTGGCACCGCCCAGGCCGAGCCCGCCGGCGAAACCCGAGGCGAAGCAGGATTCGTCCACATCCGAACCCGCTGCACCGAAGCCCAGTGCACCCAAGCCTGCCGCACCCAAGCCCAGTACGGCCACGCCCAAGCCCGGTGCGGCCACGCCCAAGCCCGCCCCGCCGAAGCCCAGTGCGGCGGCGCCGTCTCCGAGCGCGGGTGGCCGATGAGCCCGCGCCGCCTGGTCGAACCCGGATCGGTCGATCCGTTTCGGATACCCGATCCGCAGCCCAGCCGCCGGGGACTGGCACTGGCCGCCGGGCTGGCCGCGGTGATCCTGACGGCGGCACTGACCGTCAGTGCAGTGGTGTTCGCCGACCGGCAGATGCAGCAGCGGACCGAGATTCGGGAGGCTGCCGTGCTGAGCTTCGTGCGCTCGTTCATCGCCCAGTACACCTCGCCGAATCCGTTCAACGCCAACGAGTACGCCGACAATGTTCTGGCCCTGGGCACCGGGAGCTTCGCCACGCTCTATAAGGAGATGATGGACAATATCGTCATCCAGGTGGCCCAGGCCGAACCAGCCGTCGGGGTCGTTCAGGAACTAGGCATTTCGAAGTGGAACGACGACGGCAGTGCCACCGTCGTGGCGGTGGCGAACATGACAACGAAGATGCCCGACGGCCAGAAGGTCGAAACGGCAAGCCGCTGGGAAGTAACCGCGGTTAAGGAAGGTGAGCAGTGGAAAGTCAGCGACCTGATTCAGGTGATCTGAGCGAGAAGCCGGCCCCGACCGACACGGTGGATGAGATTGTCGCCGATGCCGTGGAGGCTGAGGCTGAGGCTGAGGCTGAGGCTGCGGAGGATACCGAGGTTCCTACCGGTGAGGAGGCTACCGGGGAACCGGCGTCCGGAACCGAACGGGCCGACGGGCGCACGTGGTTGCAGCGCAACACCAGAGCCGTGATCGCCGCGTCGGCGGCGTCCTTCGTCGCGGCCGGCGCGTTCGCCGGGGCCGCGTTACAGCCCTATCTGTCCGATCGTGCGACGGTGGCCACCAAGATGACGATCGCCGCAACCGCCGCCAAGGCGATCACCGCACTCTGGAGTTACACACCCGAGGATATGGACAGCCTCTCCGACCGCTCGGCCCAGTATCTCGGCGGGGGTTTCGAGGATCAGTACCGAAAGTATGTGGACGCGATCGCCGCCACCAATAAGCAGGCCAAGGTCACCAGCAGCACGCAGGTGGTCGGTGCGGCGGTTGAATCGCTTCGGGATAACGAGGCCACCGCGATCGTCTACACCAACACCACCTCGACCTCCCCGCAGAACAACAACATCCCGTCGTTGAAGTACCTGTCCTACCGGCTGGAAATGCAGCGCGAAGGCCGGGACTGGCGGGTCACCAAGATGACAACTGTCACCTCGCTGGACCTGACACCCAAACTCGGCCTGTAAACGTCCCGGCTCAGTTGAAGGCAAGCCAACTCGGCAGCGCCCGCTCACGGGCGTCGCAGAGAACTTGGGCGGTATCGCAGGATCCGCGTGGTGAACCCGCGCCGGCCCACATCCCGCCGCTCTCGCGACGCAACACGATGGCCGACGAGCCGCCACCGTCGAGCAGGACGGCGGTATCGCTACCCAGTCCGCGGAACAGGTCCTGAATCTGGTCGGGCGTATAGCTCCCGCCCTGGAAGACGTACATCTCGTCTTTGTCCCGGGAGTAGGCGATCGCCGTCCGTGCCGCACTCGGGCCAGGGTCGTTCAGCTGGCCGGTATCGCCGGGGGCTAGCAGCTTCAGGCCGGCCACCGCAACGAACCGGGTGCCGTTCTCCATCAGCCTGGCGATCACGGGGGAGGCGGCGTCGTAGTCGCCGCTGTCTGCCGGGGTGACGATTGACGGCGCCCCACGCACCGGAAGGATCAGCGTGCTCAGGGCCGTCCACACCTCGTCGCCGCCGGAGAGGGCCTGCTTGCCGGCGTAGGCCACGGTCCCGGTCACGGCGGTGTTGGTCCGACCCAGCTGGCCGGTGTTGTCGACGTAGGCACCCAGCGGCGAACTGCATCCGGTGGTCTTCCACGAGCCGGCCTTTTGGGACCGGACGTCGAAGAAATTGGCGTTGATGGCGATGGTCGGCTGGCCGAGGACCTGCCAGGCCTGCAGTGGGGTGTAGGTCTCCGATGCCTGCGCCAACCCCTCGCCGGTCCGTGCCCCCGGGGTCATCTCACAGCGGGCCTGATAACCCCGATGGGTGTCGACCAGCAGCCGGGGCGCAAGGCGCTGGGAGGCGGCCTTGGCGATCATCAGATGGCCGCCGTTGTTCAGCTCGTACCAGCTGCCCGCGGCGTTCAGCATCGGGGCGGGGAAGCCGTCGCCGAAGTTGTAGACCAGATAGCTGCCCCGGGTGGTGGCGATCGCCTGGGCGAGCCTGTCGCGGCCGTCGGCGGCGAGGGCCGGCGGGCTGGTGGTCATGCCGAGCACCAGACAGGTCGTCGCGGCCAGCAGTCGGCCGGCGCGACGAACGGCGGCGGCTGGGCTCGGCACGGGTCGCCTTTCGTCCGGACAACAAGGGCGGGCACAAATAACGATAGCCACATGAGCCCCACTGTCAACATCGGTAACGGCCTGGTATACGCTGCAGCACGGCCGTATCACGAACTGCCGCAACCCAATTGACACCACGCCCGGACAGTGGTTCCGGTTCGGCCGAGTCGGCGAACGGTTGGAGATCGTGGGGCGCGAATCCACCCCCGAGTGCGGTCGCTACCCTCGCCCTATGGTCACAACCTGCACGGAGCGGACGTTCGAGGGTATGGGCGGGGTTCCGATCGTCTACGACGTGTGGACGCCGGACACCGGGGTGCGCGGGGTGGTCGCCCTCGCCCACGGCTACGGGGAGCATGCCCGCCGTTACGACCATGTGGCGCAACGGTTCGGCGAGGCGGGTCTGGCCACGTACGCGCTCGATCACCGGGGACACGGCCGCGCCGGGGGCAAGCGGGTGCGGGTCCGCGATATGAAGGAGTACGTCTCGGACTACCGCACCCTGGTCTCCATCGCGACCGCGGAGAACCCGGGAGCCACCAGGATCGTGCTGGGGCACAGCATGGGCGGCGGGATCGCCTTCGCCTACGGGGTGCAGTATCCGGGCGAATACGACCTGATGGTGCTGTCCGGGCCCGCGATTGCCGCCCACACCGGCGTCTCGAAAGCCAAGGCGTTGATCGGCAAGGCGGTCGGTTCGATCCTGCCGGATCTGCCGATCGAGTCGATCGACGCCGATTTGGTGTCCCGCGACCCGGCGGTGGTGGCCGACTACAAAGCCGACCCGCTGGTCTACCGGGGCAAGATTCCGGCCGGTATCGGCAAGGCGCTGCTGCTGGTGGGCGAGACCATGCCGGAGCGCGCTCCCGGTATCACCGCCCCCCTGCTGGTCGTGCATGGTGAGGACGATCAGTTGGTTTCCGCCGAGGGCAGCCGGCGTCTGGTCGAGTGTGTGGGTTCGACCGACTGCGAACTCAAGGTGTACCCAGAGCTCTACCACGAGGTCTTCAACGAGCCCGAACGCGACCGTGTTCTCGATGACGTCGTCAGCTGGATCCAGGCCAGGTTGTGATCCGGCGGCTGTCTGCCGGGGCGGTGGTCTGGGTACTGGCTGCGGCGCTGCTGTCCGGTTGCGCGAGCCCCGGCGTCGGCGAACGGGTCTGGGTCGATGACGAGGTGAGCTTCCTCGCCGACGGGTTGACCGTGCGCGGCACCTATCGGCATCGCGCCGGGGACGGGCCCGGTCCCGCCGCGCTGCTGATCTCCGAGAGCGGTGCCACCGATCGCAACGGTGACAATAACGTCGCCGGCCCCATCGGCAATATGCGTCAGCTCGCCGAGTTCCTGTCCGACCAGGGGGTGGCAACCCTGCGCTACGACAAAGTCGGAACCGGAGCCACCGGCCTCGGCCCGTACGACGGCCGGCCGGCCGATATCGGCAGCGCCGTCTATACCAACGGGGCCCAGGCGGCCGCCCGATTCCTGGCCGAACAGCCCGGAACCGACGCCGGCCGGTTGTCCGTGTACGCATTGGGCGAGGGCACCGTGCACGCCATGGCACTGGCCGATGACACCGCACCCGGCGCGCCGCGGATCCACTCCCTCGGCCTGCTGCAGCCGTTGTCCGCGCGCTATCTCGACCTGATCAGCAACCGGGTCAGCGGAGAGATGACGGCGGCGGTGCGCAACGGCAGCAAGACCCCGCAGCAGGCCGATCAGGTGCTCGCCGCGTGGCAGGATGCCGTTGCTCGGGTCCGCAGCACCGGGTCGGCCCCGGCGGCCCTGCCCGACGGCCTTGGCGCGATCCTCAACCCGGGTAACGTCAAAGCGGTCGCCGAGGCCGACGCCATCGACCCATTGGAGTTGGCCGCGCGCGTCCCGTCCGGCACCCCGGTGTTGCTCACCTGCTCGGACGCCGACGGCCAGGCCCCGTGCACCGGTATGACGGCGTTGACCCGGGCGCTGGAGCACACCGCGCTCGACGTTGTCGAACTCACGGGTGTCAACCACGTGCTGCGCGATGACCCGACCGACAACGTGGCCAACTACGCCAAGCCGGGTCCGCTGTCCGCTCAACTCACCGATGCGCTGAGCCGGTTCGCCACCGAATAGCGCATTAGGGTTGGGCTCGTGTTGTGGACCGCCGCCCTGTGTACGGATAGCCCGGTGGGGATAGCTCCCCGGTCGGCACGCCCGCCTGGGTGGCGGCGTCGGCCCCGTCGCCTAGCGTGACGCCCATGAGCCAAGACGACAAGATGCTGGCCCGGATCGCCGCGCTGTTGCGCCAGGCCGAAGGCACCGATAACGCCCACGAGGCGGAGGCCTTCATGGCGGCAGCCCAGCGGTTGGCCACGGCGACCTCCATCGACCTCGCGGTGGCCCGGTCGCACTCATCCACCCGCACCGCGGCCCAGGAGCCCACCCAGCGGACCATCACCATCGGCGAGCCGGGATCGCGCGGCCTGCGGACGTATGTCCAACTGTTCGCGGTAATCGCCGCGGCTAACGACGTCCGATGCGATGTGGCATCGAACTCGACATTCGTCTACGCCTATGGGTTCGCCGAGGACATCGACGCCAGCCATGCGCTGTACGCCAGTCTGGTCGTGCAGATGGTGCGGTCCTGCGACGCGTATCTGGCCACCGGGGCGCACCGCCCCACCCCGACCATCACCGCCCGGCTGAACTTCCAACTCGCGTTCGGCACCCGGGTGGGCCAACGGCTCTCCGAGGCCCGCGACGAGGCTCGGCGCGAGGCGACCCAGTCCAGCGCCGCGGCGCCAGGAACCGCACTTGCGTTGCGCAACAAAGACGTTGAACTACGCGACCACTACCGGACGGCCTCCAAGGCGCGCGGCACCTGGCGCGCCAGCAGCGCATCGGCCGGCTACTCATCGGCGGCCCGGCGGGCGGGGGACCGGGCGGGCCGACAGGCCCGGCTGGGCGCCAACCCGGAGCTACCGGGAACGCGGGCCCGGCTGTCGAGGTGACCGCGCGAGACAGCCAGCGATCCCGGGTCTACGCGGCGGAGGAGTTCGTTCGCACCCTGTTCGACCGCGCTGCACAACACAATTCACGCGCCGTCGACTTCTTCGGCGAGTCGATCACCTTCCCCCCCGAGGCGCGATTCGGATCGGTCGCATCGGTCCAGCGCTATGTCGACGAGGTGTTGGCGCTTCCCGCAGTGGCCGGGCTCCGGCCGGGGGCCGGCCGTATCACGGTCCGGTCCCGGCGCTCGGCGACAGCCGCGCACTATGAGGGTGCCGCGGGTGAAGGGGTGATCGCGGTGGCGGACCGGCTCAGCGCGGACTGGGCGCTGCGTGAGTTGGTGATCC
>CAWBBP010000018.1:0-37826 GCA_963787055.1 uncultured Actinomycetota bacterium | reverse complement strand
CCCGCGGACCTTGTCCGCGAGGGTGCGGGGCGACCCGGCCCACTGCTGGCCACGCGTAGGTGGTTCAGCAGGAACGGGAAAAAGGGGGGCGCGCTTGACCGTGGAGTCCACACTGACCGCCCAGTCGATCGGGCAGGCGCCAGCGGCGTCGGTGAGCACCGCGGTCAAGATCGCATGCCGGGCGCCGTCCTGGTCGTGACGACGCCACGGGGTCTTCCATACCCGTCCGCTACGGCTAGTTCCACCCCGCAATGGTTACGGGACACGCCCTAGTTGAAGGCCCACATTTGTGGGATGGGGCCGGCGCTGGAGGGCCAGTAGGCCGGGTTACCGACTGGGCCGTCCAGTCCGCCGGGTCGGGGGACGAGGGCGGAGGGTCCGCTCCTCTGGCAGACCGCTGTCAGGCCGTTTCCTTGGCAGTCGATGTCGCTGCTGGCCGTGGCCAGTGGGGCGAAGGCGATTGCGGCTGCGAGTGCGGCACCGGCGGTGGCGAGCGGGGCGATGAACTTGGCAATCATCGGATGGTTCCTTTCTTTCCCGGTTCTCGGAATCCTCACCGGCGGTGAGTAATTCGCTTCCGATTGCCTGATGACTCCAGCCTAGGGGGGTGGGACGGGCAAGTCATGAGCTTCATAGGGGTCTCATAGTATTCACGATTTGCAGTTCTGTAGTTGTGCGGGATGGTGGTGTCGGCAACGAAACGGGCCGCGAGGGCGGGGTGCCCTCGCGGCCCGGGGTCGGGAACCGGAATCGGTGGTTACCCGATGGCCAGCAGTGGGAGGCCGCCGGCGCCGAAGGGCGAACCACCCGCCCGGGTCTCGCCCGGGGTGGCGACGATCGCCGAGTGTCCGTTCTTCTGGCAGACCGAGGCCAGGCTCGAGCCGTTGCAGTTGAGATCGTTATCTGCTGCGGCGAGGGGGGCGAAGGCGATTGCGGCGGCGAGTGCGGCGCCGGCGGTGGCGAGCGGGGCGATGAGCTTGGTGATCATGGGTGGTTCCTTTCTTGGTCCAGTTCTCGGAATCATCACCGGCGGTGAGGGATTGGCTTCCGATTGGCTGTTGCTTCGAGCCTATGCGGGGTGGGATGGCTACGTCACGCACCTCATAGGAACCGCATAGGATTCACGAGTTGCTGTTCAGGTGTTGCGTTGTCTGGTGGCGTATCGGTGGTCAGAAGGGGTGCACCGGAACGGAAAGGGCCGCGAGGGCGGAAGTGCCCTCGCGGCCCGGGGTGGGGACCGGATGTTCGGTTAGCCGAGGATGGCGATGACCGGGCCGCCACTGGGGCCGAAGGGCCAGTTACCCGCCCTGCTCTGGCCCGGGGTGGCGACGATGGAGGAGTGCCCGTTCTTCTGGCAGACCGAGGCCAGGCTGGAGCCCTTGCAGGCGATCCCGTTGTCGGCTGCGGCGAGGGGGGCGAAGGCGATCGCGGCTGCGAGTGCGGCACCGACGGTGGCAAGTGGGGCGATGAACCTGGCAATCATTGGTGGCTCCCTCTCATTTCCTGGCGCTCGGAGTCCTCACCGGCGGTGGGGAATTGGGTCCGATGGCCTGATAACTTCAGCCTAGGAGGGTGGGCCGGACACGTCACGGTCCTCATACCAACTGCATATGGAATCACGATTTCCAATTCGCAGTAATCGATCGGCGACACCCCGGATACCTGGCGGCGCACCGAACGGCCCCGAGGACCGACCGTGTAGAAGCAGTACATCGAGGACGCCTGGGCGAGGTGTGCGGCCGGAACCCCATCACCGGTGAGCCCCGACCGCATGATGGTTTCGGCTCCGGGGTCTCCGCGCCGAGGTGCCAACTCGAAATTCCGGAGAGAACTGGAGTACCTGCCCTACGCTTGCGGTCTCGGGACATTGGAGGTGGGGGGTCGTCATGGTCAACATCAACCTTTGTGTCGGGGCGGCGGGGTTTGCCCTTGGTCTGTCCCTAGCGGGCCTTGGCGCAGCAGGCGTCGCCTCCGCAGATTCGCCAAAGACGGATGCGGCCAGGGCCGATTCGAAGGCAATGTCGGCGGGTCCGGAGAGGCAGGCTCCGACGGCCACGAAGCGGATGGCGGTCCGTGCAGGCAACATCTCCGGCCAAATTGAGCGGCCGAACCGCACCCGGCGCGCCTGCGAGGCGTGCCGGCAGCATTCCACTGCCTTCGGCCCTTGACGGTAAGTCGGATCCGCCGGCCGCGCCCATCGGAAACCTTGGGGCTGACACCGCCCTGGCGGCGCCGCCGACCGCCGCGGCGCCCACGGCTCAACCGATGGACGTCTTGGATCTGGCCGCGGTCTCCACCGCGAATACCCCAGCGATCACCATCCACAACAGTTCGAAGACGGAATCGATCTGGGTCTACAACCTGACGAAGACCGCTGACTACAGCATTCCGGAGACCCCTTGGGAGACGGAACCGCCCCCGCTGCCACCGGACTGGGTAGGGCCGGTGGAAATCAAGCCGGGACTGTCGGCCCCGGTGACGTTGGCCGTGTTCAACGCCCCGCCCAAATCGCCGGGGAATCGGATCTACGTCGTGGAAGGCTCGGCGTTCACCCTGCCGATCACCCCGACCAGTGGTATCGATCCGTTCGATCCGACCGCATTCCCGGTCGGGGACACCTTTCAGAACTACAGTTTCCTGGAGTACAGCCTCTATCCGGCCGATGGTGGCTACGAGTACACGATCGACGTTTCCTACATCGACGAATGGTCCTTACCCATTCAGACGAAGTTCACCATCAACGGAGCCGACTGGAATGGGGCCAAGAGCGGTAAGACGTACGGCTTCAACGACTTCGACACCGTTGTGAATCAACTCAAGGCCGCCGGCGGCCCGTACAGCGATCTGGTCTGGAGTGGCGCGACCCCCTTCCCTCCCCAGCCTCCGGACACAGTGCACAGAATCGTCGGCCCGGACAAGGTGTGGACGGCCCAGTCGCTGGAGCTTCCGCCCAATTTCCTCCTGGACAAGTCGGGCTGGATCCCGGCGTCATACTCGGACTTCGTCAAGTACGGGGCCTACATGGCTTCCAACCAACAGATGGTGTACCCATACGCCTACAACGGCACTGTGCTGACCAAGCCGCCGGTCAGTCCGAATCCGCAGGACCCCAACGCCCAAGTCAACTTTGACTTCTGGTTGCACCAGAAAACTGCGCCTGGTTCGACTCCTTATCCCCTCGCCTTGCGCACGGCAGCGATTCTCGACGGCTTCAAGACTTCCGACGCCAACGGGGTCTTCGGCTTCTTCACCTACCCCAAGGACGAGGCGGCGGGCCAGTTCACCAACATTCCCACCACCGTTGGATTGGACGTATACGTTTTCGGCTCCTCCGACGGCCTGACCGGCAGCGCCGTCCCGGGCGGCACGTGGGTGTACACCAGTTCAGCCGTGCAGTACGGGCCATGGCGGCAAATCAGGAAGAATCAGCCGAAGCTGTCGGGAACAGACTCGACCGACACCTTCATCCTCAACGCCCAGTTCGGCAACGCCCGCATCGCACCGGAATTGGACTTCACCGGGTTGGGCGGCGACGTCGCCGTGATCGACAGGTACCCCCTCGGCGCAACAAGCACGACGATTGATTTTGTCGACCGGGCCCGGTTCCTGGGCTGCGGCCTGTCCAATACCAGCAGCCAGTTCGTCTACGAGACGTCGACCGGCGCGCTGTACTACGACAAGAACCCGCAGCGACCGGGCTACACGTCCATCCTCGGCGTTTTCCGCGGCGTGACGGACCCGGCCGAGGTGTTGTTCGTTCTCTGAGCCGGTGCCAGCGTCGTCGGCCTCCTCGAACAGTGTCACGCCGTGCGGGCGGCCAGTCCCAGAACCGCCTTGTTGAACGGCCTCTTAGTCGAGGGCCCGTATCGACTGGACGGAGCCGGCGCCGAAGGGATAGCCGCTTGGACCGTTCGTGGAACCGGGGGTAACGACGATGGCTGAGTGTCCGTTCCGCCGGCACAACGACCCCAGGCCGGAACGCACTCGGCGGCGGTGAGCGGGGCGACACTCCTTGCCATCATGATGTGTCCCTTCTTCGCGCTTGAGTTGGAATCCGCACCGGTGGTGGGGAATTCAAGTCGATCCAACGTGTGACCTGAGCCTGGGGGATGAGCTATGCGGGCTCGGCGTGGACATACCAGGGAGTGGGTTGGTCGTTGGCCGATCTGTGCTGCCGAGTCGATGAGGCAACCGCCGGCGAAACCTGCGAGACGTCACCGAAGGTGCTCCCGGCGGACTCCGCGGGTCGGGTTCCTCGGTCGCGGCAGCTGATCACCAGTCGCTCGGTGCGCGTGGTCGCCCTGCTGCCGATTCGGGTCGGGCGCGGCGACATCGCAGTGGTGCCGCTCTCGCGGGCGCCACCCGTGCCCGAGTCGGCCTTGCCGGCGTCGACCGCGCCTGAATTGACCATGTCCACCCGGCCGCCGGCGGCCTCGTGCTGACGCCGCCAGGCGTCGATGTACTCCTGAGCCGCATGGTCGACGAACGGCGTCGCCATCACCAGGGTCACCGTGCTGCCGGCCGGGACAGACGACAGGGCCTGGTGCAGTCCGGGCAGGGACAGGCAGGTGCAGGAACCCTGAACCCGAACGTGCCACTCGCCGTCATCGGTCGCTTCCGTGGTGATCTTGGCCTTCGAGACCCTCCAGGTGGTCATCAGGATCGACAGCGCCAGGCCGATCACCACACCCTCCAGCAGGTTGAGGAAGACCACGCCGATGATGGTCACCAGATACACCGCGATGTCGCCGTTGCGCCGCGCGGTGGCGATATGGGTCAGCTTGACCAACTGCACGCCGATGACCACCAGTAGACCGGCCAGGGCGGCGGTGGGGATCTGCTCGACCAGTCCGGCGAACGGCAGCGCGAAGACCAGGACCCAGATGCCGTGCAGAATGCTGGAGGCCCGGGTCCGTGCACCCGCGGCGACGTTGGCGGAGCTGCGGACGATGACGCCGGTGATCGGCAGCCCCCCGATCGCCCCGGACACCATATTGGCTGCGCCCTGACCCACCAGTTCGCGGTCAAGGTTGCTGCGGGTGCGGCTCTGCATCCGGTCGACGGCGACCGCTGTCAACAGGCTCTCCACGCTGGCGATCAGGGCGACCGTCAGCACGCCGGCCGCGAAGGCCCCCCAGGCTCCGTCGGGGAGGCTGGGCAGCTGCAAGGCATCGACGAGGGAACCGTTGAGCGCGACGCGCGGGACATTGAGCGCCATGGCCAGAGAGACGACTGTGGCGGCGACGATGGCGATCAGCGGGCCGGGAACGAGCCGGGCCGCCCCGGGTGCCCAGCGCCAGCCGACCATGATCACGATCACGAGCAGCCCGAGGGCCATGCTGGCGGGATTGGCGTCGGCCAGATGAATGGGCAGGTGAATGAGGTTGTGCCAGGCCGAGCTGTGGGATTCCCCGCCGAGCAGAACGTGAATCTGTTGAAGCGCGATGGTGATACCGATGCCGGCCAGCATCGCGTGCACCACCATGGGAGATATCGCCAGTGCCGCCCGGCCCACCCGGGTGAGCCCGAATACGATCTGAAGCAAGCCGGCGCACACGGTGATCGCGCAGGTGATCGCCCAGCCGAACTCCGCTATCAGGCCCGCGACGATGACGGTCAGGCCGGCCGCCGGACCGCTCACCTGTAGTGGAGATCCACCAAGGGCGCCGGCCACCACACCGCCCACGATGGCGGCGATCAGACCGGCCAGTGCGGGGGCGCCCGATGCGACGGCGATCCCGAGTGACAGCGGCAAGGCCACCAGGAACACCACCAGGGAGGCGGGCAGGTCGTAACGCAGTAGCGAGGACATGGCTCCGCCGGGGTGGATCTGCGCTTGTCGTGATGTCAACTCGGACGGCTGTCGCATGCGTGGCTCCTACTTCCGTCGTAACGCGGATCGGGTGTTGCGAGCGGTTTCCACTCGCGTCGTAACACCGATGCTAGGAACTCCGCGTACGGCCGCCAAGCAACCGTGGCTGACGCATAGAGAACCCATATTCGCCCCGGTGGAATTTCATGGCTCTCGGCGATGCAGCTGCGTGTGGGAGTGAGAAGAATGACGATCTGGTGACGACAGCGCAACGGGCCGATGGTATTTCAGCGCAACAGTTTTGGTTTCGGACCACGAGAAGTGATTCAGGAAGTGATCTTCGCCACAATCCTTCACCGTTGACTCTCCGTAGGGTGAGATGTGCACGTTGAAAAGTTCGCCCGGAAATCTGAATTCGGGGCTGCCCGGCAAACCTATGAGGCTCATATGGAATTCATGACAATGCACAATGGTTTCGACACACTAGCTGTATGACAATGTTGTCCATGCCCCGCAAACCAGGTCAGCGTCCGGCCATCCTCGGCCAGCTGCCGCGCATCACCCGGGCTGACGGGTCCCCGATCCGCGTGCTGCTCGTCGACGATGAACCGGCGCTGACGAATCTCCTGAAAATGGCCCTGCACTACGAGGGCTGGCAGATCGAGGTCGCCGGCGATGGCAAGGAGGCTGTCGCCAAGTACCACGAGTTCGGCCCGGACCTGCTGGTGCTCGACATCATGCTGCCCGATATCGACGGACTCCAGATCCTCAAAATGATTCGAGAGTCGGAGGGTTACACGCCCACCCTGTTCCTCACCGCGCGCGATTCGGTGCTCGACCGCGTCAACGGGCTCACGGCGGGGGCCGACGACTACCTGACCAAACCGTTCAGCCTGGAGGAACTGGTGGCGCGACTGCGCGGACTGCTGCGCAGGTCCAAGGCCATGGAGGCGCCGGGCGATGAAGTGCTGAAAGTGGGTGACCTGGTGCTCGACGGCGCCAGCCGGGAGGTAACCCGGGCCGGTGAATCCATCCCGTTGACGGTGACCGAGTTCGAGTTGCTGCGGTATCTGATGCGTAACCCGCGGCGCGCCATCGACCGGGCCGAGATCCTCGACCGGGTGTGGAACTACGACTTCGGCGGGCGCTCCAGCGTCGTGGACCTCTACATCTCCTACCTTCGCCGCAAAATCGACACCGGGCGGGAGCCCATGATTCACACCGTGCGCGGTGTGGGGTACATGCTGCGACCGCCGCAATGACCCGGCTGCGGCGGGGGTCGCTGCGTCGGCAACTGGTGATCGGCGTCTCCGCCATCGTCAGTGCCGCGCTGATCGGTATCGGTGCGGTAGCGATCCTGAGCCTGCGCGACGAGGTGGTCAGCCTGTCCAACAGTCAGGTTGCCAATTCTCTCGCCGCATTCAAGTACTCCTACGCGAAGTCGCAGCGGGGCGAACTCACCGGCTTCCCAGGCCAGGCGCCGGGCACCGTGATCGCGCTGCTGCGCGACGGGACACCAGTGTTCGGCGCGGCATTCAGCGACGGCGAACCCGCCCTTGCGCCAGCCGAGGCACTGGCTGCGCTGGGTGAGATCACATGGCGCACTGGGAATCCCATGACGGTCAGGCTGGGAACTCTGGGTCCGCACCGGGTGGGCAGCCATGACCTAGGGGGCGGTGAGCGACTGGTGTCGGCAGTCTCGCTCGAAGAGGCGAATCGGACCCTGACCCGCAACACGATCATCGTCGCGGCTCTGGTGGTGCTCGCACTTTTCGCAACGGCTGCGGGCACGATCGTCATCGTGCGGCACGCGCTCAAACCGCTGCGCAGGGTTGCCGCGATCGCCGGCCAGGTCGCGGCGTTGCCGCTCGATGCCGCCGAGTACCGCATCACCGCGCGGGTCTCGGATCGCGACACCGACTCCGGAACCGAGGTCGGCATCGTCGGGCACACCCTCAACCAGATGCTCGACAACGTCGACTCCGCCCTGACGAAGATGGCCGATTCCGACCGCCGGATCCGGGAGTTCCTCACCGATGCCAGCCATGAACTGCGGACGCCTCTGGCCGCTATTCTCGGCTACGCCGAACTGACCCGGCAGGAGAGTGAACTGCTGCCGCCGATGACGGAGTACGCCCTGACCCGGATCGAGGCCGAGGCGTACCGGATGTCGAACCTGGTGGGCGATCTGTTGTTGCTGTCCCGTCTCGATGAGGGTCAGGATCTCGAGGTTGACGATGTCGATGTCTGCGATCTGGTGGCCGACGCGGTCAATGACGTCGCGGTCACGGCGCCGGATCACCGCTTCATCACCGATCTTCCCGATCATCCGGTCTGGGTCCGCGGGGATCAGGTCCGACTGCAGCAGTTGGTCGCCAACCTGCTGTCCAACGCCAGGATGCACACTCCTGAGGGGGTGACGGTCACCGCCTCGCTAGCGTCTGCGGCCGGCCCGGCTGGCGCGATGGTGGAGTTGACGATCAGTGACGACGGCCCCGGCATCCCGGAGGCGATCCTGCCGAACCTGTTCGGCAGGTTCGTTCGCGCCGATAAGGCACGGTCACGCGAGATGGGTTCCAGCGGACTGGGTCTGGCCATCGTCGCCTCGATCGTCGATGCCCATGGTGGCACGGTGACGGTAGCCTCGCGGCCCGGCCGCACGGCCTTCACGGTGCGGTTGCCCGCGGTGTCGGGCACCTCCGTCGGCTGATCCGACCCGCAGCCGTCAGGAGGCCGTCTGCCGGGCCGGGGCCGGGCTGCGGCAGGTGTCACTTACCGCCGATGACCGCCCTGGATTGGACGCCTCATGGCACTCGCCTCTCGCGGGTGCTAAAAACGCTGCTGAAGGACCGTAAACTGGCGGCGGGGCTTGAGGAGGTGCGCAAGATGGGAACTGCCGACGACCGTCGTTTTCAGGTGCTGCGGGCCATCGTTGCCGACTTCGTCGCGACCAAGGAGCCGATCGGCTCCAAGGCTCTGGTCGAGCGGCACAATCTCGGCGTCTCCAGCGCCACGGTGCGCAACGATATGGCGGTGCTCGAGGCGGAGGGCTATATCGCCCAGCCGCACACCAGTTCTGGCCGGGTACCCACCGAGAAGGGCTACCGGGAGTTCGTCGACCGGATCCACGACGTCAAACCGCTGTCGACCCCGGAGCGCCGCGCCATCCTGTCGTTCCTGGAGTCCGGCGTCGACCTCGACGACGTGCTGCGCCGCGCGGTGCGACTGTTGGCCCAGCTCACCCGACAGGTGGCCGTTGTTCAGTATCCGACGCTGTCGGCATCGACGGTGCGCCACCTGGAGGTGGTCGCCCTGACTCCGGCCCGGTTGCTGATGGTCGTCATCACCGACTCGGGCCGGGTCGACCAGCGAATCGTGGAGCTCGGCGACACCATCGACGACCACCAGGTGAGCCAGCTTCGCGACCTGCTCAGCCAGGCGCTGGAGGGTAAGCGGCTGTCGGCCGCCTCAGCGGCGGTCGCCGAACTGGCCAGCCGGCTCAACACCGGGTCCGGCCAGGCCGGCAAGCTCGGCGACGCCGTCGGCCGCTCGGCGACGGTGCTGCTGGAGTCGCTGGTCGAGCACACCGAGGAGCGGCTGCTGCTGGGCGGGACCGCGAACCTCACCCGCAACACCGCCGACTTCGGCGGCTCGCTGCGCTCGGTACTGGAGGCTCTCGAGGAACAGGTCGTGGTTCTTCGGCTGCTGGCCGCCCAGCAGGACGCCGGTAAGGTGACGGTACGCATCGGCCACGAGACCGAAGCCGAACAGATGGCCGGCACGTCGGTGGTCACCACCACCTACGGCAGCGCGGGAACGGTCTATGGCGGCATGGGTGTGGTGGGTCCCACCCGGATGGACTATCCCGGGACCATGGCCAATGTCGCGGCGGTTGCAATGTATATCGGTGAAGTTCTCGGCAACCGCGCTGGCTAAAAACCAGAGCTGGCAGAGGCATGAGGAAGAGGTCAGGCGTGGCACGCGACTACTACGGGCTGCTGGGGTTGAGCAGGAATGCCAGCGATGCGGAGATCAAGCGCGCCTACCGCAAGATGGCGCGTGAACTCCATCCCGACGTCAACCCCGACGAGCAGGCTCAGCAGTTGTTCAAGGAGATCAGCGTCGCCTACGAGGTGCTGTCGGATCCGGAGAAGCGGCGGATCGTCGATCTCGGTGGTGATCCGCTGGAATCGGGGGGCGCCGGCAACGGATTCGCCGGTTTCGGCGGCCTCGGCGACGTGTTCGAGGCGTTCTTCGGCGGCGGCGGCGCGCGCGGCCCGATCGGACGGGTCCGACCCGGTTCGGACTCCCTGCTGCGGATGCGACTGACGCTCAACGACTGCGCCACCGGGATCACCAGGCAGGTCACCGTCGACACCGCGGTGCTGTGCGATCTGTGCCAGGGCCGGGGCACCCATGCCGAATCGATGCCGGTCACCTGCGATATCTGTGGCGGCCGTGGCGAGATCCAGAGCGTGCAGCGCTCGCTGCTCGGCCAGGTGATGACATCGCGGCCCTGCCCCACCTGCGCCGGTGTGGGCGAGGTCATCCCGAACCCCTGCCAGCGTTGTGGCGGTGATGGCCGGGTGCGGTCGCGCCGGGATATCACCGTGAAGATCCCGGCCGGTGTCGCCGACGGGATGCGGGTCCGGTTGGCGGCTCAGGGTGAGGTGGGCCCCGGCGGGGGCCCGGCCGGCGACCTCTACGTGGAGGTTCACGAGCAACCGCACGACATCTTCGTGCGGGACGGCGATGACCTGCACTGCACGGTCTCGGTGCCGGTGGCCGACGCCGCCCTGGGAACCGCGGTCAGCGTCGAAAGCATCCTCGACGACGTAATCGAGATCACCATCGCACCAGGTACCCAACCCGGCGCGGTGACGACCCTTCGCGGGCACGGTATGCCGCGGCTGCGGTCGGAGGCCCGCGGTGACCTGCACGCGCATATCGAGGTTGTCGTTCCGACCAAACTTGATGATCGCACGAGGGAACTGCTCACCGAGATCAAGAGCCGCAGCGGCCAGCAGGCAGCGGTGAAATCCACCCGCACCGCCACCTCGCAATCCGGCGGCGGGCTGTTCAGCCGGTTGCGGGAAACCTTCACCGGTCGCTGACCCGCGGTCGTACCCGCCCGATGGTCGCCACCCTTTTTTACGCCCAGGCCATTCCGGCCGTCGGCGAGTCGGCCGTCGTCGACGGCGATGAGGGCTTTCACGCCGCCACGGTGCGGCGGTTGCGGCCCGGTGAGGCGCTGATGCTCTCCGACGGCGCCGGCGCGGTCGCGGACTGCGTCGTCGAGACCGCCGATAAGCGGTCGCTGTCCGCGCGGGTGCTGGCCCTCAGGGCCGCACCGCAGCCCCAGCCGCCGGTGACGGTGGTGCAGGCCATTCCCAAGTCTGATCGTTCCGAGTTGGCCGTGGAACTGGCCACCGAGGCCGGCGCCGACGGGTTTGTCGCCTGGCAGGCGGATCGCTGTGTGGCGCGCTGGGACGGGCAACCGCGCCGACAACGGCCTGCGGCGCTGGCGTGCGGTCGCCCGATCGGCCGCCCGGCAGTCCCGCCGCGCCTGGATCCCGGGTGTTGAGGGTCCGCTGTCAACCCGGGGACTGTGCGATTACCTGCCCGGACGGGTAGCCGATGGTGCCGTCCCACTCGTGCTGCACGAGTCGGCCGACCGTCCGCTGGCCGACCTTGCGCTCGGCGGAGCAGAGTCGATTCTGCTGGTGGTCGGACCGGAGGGCGGAATAAGCGACCCCGAACTTGCGGCGCTGACGGCCGCCGGCGCCGTGCCGGTTCGGCTCGGGCCGAACGTATTGCGCACATCGACGGCCGCAGCCGTCGCCCTCGGGGCACTCGGGGTGCTGACTACCAGGTGGTCGGTCAGCCCGGGACCGGGCTGATCGGTAGAATCATCCCATCGACATCGATCGACCGACTCGAGAAAGCTAAGGCATCGAAGACCACGTGACGCCCCGCCAGACCAGCGCTGCCGCAGTACGCAGCAGCATGACGGTTCCGCCCGACCTCGTGATGGGCCTGCTCGGTTCGGCCGACGAGAATCTGCTCGCGTTGGAGTCCTGCCTGTCGGCGGAGGTACATGCGCGCGGCAACACTGTCACCATCTCCGGTTCGGCCGCCGATGTGGCACTGGCCGAACGGGTGATCTCCGAACTGATCGCGATCCTCGCCGGGGGCCAGGCCCTCTCTCCGGACTCGGTGCGGCGCAGTGTGGCCATGGTGTCCGGCCGGGACAACACCTCGCCGGCGGAGGTTCTGACGCTGGACATCCTGTCCCGGCGCGGCAAGACCATCCGGCCCAAGACGCTGAACCAGAAACGTTATGTCGACGCGATCGACACCAACACCATCGTGTTCGGAATCGGTCCGGCCGGTACCGGCAAGACCTATCTCGCGATGGCCAAGGCCGTTCAGGCACTGCAGACCAAGCAGGTCACCCGCATCATCCTGACCCGACCGGCGGTGGAAGCCGGTGAGCGACTGGGCTTTCTGCCCGGAACCCTCAGCGAGAAGATCGACCCGTATCTGCGCCCGCTCTACGACGCGCTGCACGACATGATGGATGCCGAGGCCATCCCGAAACTGATGGCAGCCGGGGTGATCGAGGTTGCGCCGCTGGCTTATATGCGGGGCCGTAGCCTCAACGACTCGTTCATCATCCTCGATGAGGCGCAGAACACCACCGCCGAGCAGATGAAGATGTTCCTGACCCGGCTGGGTTTCGGCTCGAAAATCGTTGTGACGGGGGATATCACCCAGGTCGACCTGCCCGGCGGCGCACCCTCCGGACTCCGTGCGGTGATCGACATTCTCGACGGCATCGACGATATCCATTTCGCCGAACTCACCAGCGCCGACGTGGTTCGCCACCGGCTGGTCTCCGAGATCGTCGACGCCTATGCCCGGGCTGCCGAGCAGCCCGCCCTCAACCGCGCCCGGCGCCGGTCGCCGCGGCGGTAGGGCGGTCATGAGTATCGAGGTGTCGAACGAGTCCGGCCTGGACGTGTCCGAAGAGGAACTCATCAGCGTCGCGCGCTTCGTGATCCGCAAGATGGACGTCAACCCGGCCGCCGAACTGTCTATGGTGCTGCTCGACCTGGGCGCGATGGCCGACCTGCACATGCGGTGGATGGACCTGCCCGGTCCCACCGACGTGATGAGCTTCCCGATGGACGAACTCGAGCCGGGTGGCCGGCCGGATGCTCCGGACCCGGGACCGTCGATGCTCGGCGATATCGTGCTGTGTCCGCAGTTCGCGGCCGAGCAGGCCGCCGCGGCGGGTCACAGTCTGGGCCAGGAACTGGCCCTTCTGACCGTGCACGGTGTGCTGCACCTGCTGGGTTACGACCACGCCGAGCCGGACGAGGAGAAGGAGATGTTCGCTCTTCAGCGCCGACTGCTCGAGGAATGGGTCGCCGAGCAGGTCGTGTCCTACCACAAGGACCGGCAGGCCGAGAAGGACCGGCGACTTCTCGACAAGTCGCGGAATTTCGACAGTTGACCACGCTGGCGCCGCTGATCGGCGCGATCGCGCTCATTCTGCTCGGTGGCTTGTTCTCCGCCATCGACGCCGCCATCAGCACCGTCTCGATCGCTCGGGTCGAGGAGATGGTGCGCAACGAGCGCCCTGGTGCCGTGCGCCTGGCGCGGGTCGTGACGGAGCGACCGCGCTACATCAATCTCGTTGTGCTGCTGCGAATCGCGTGCGAAGCCACCGCTGCGGTGCTGATGGTCGCCTCCCTCGACGCCCACCTCGGGTTGGAGTGGACGCTGTTCGCCGCCGCGGCGATCATGACGATCGCCAGTTTCGTCGTGGTCGGCGTCGGCCCGCGGACCATCGGCCGGCAGAACGCCTACCCCATCGCACTCGCGTCAGCGCTTCCGCTGCAGGCGATCTCGGTCCTGTTGGCCCCGATCAGCCGGCTGCTGATCCTGCTCGGCAACGCGTTGACCCCCGGCCGCGGTTTCCGCAACGGTCCGTTCGCCTCCGAGATCGAGTTGCGGGAGGTCGTCGACCTCGCCCAGCAACGCGGGGTGGTCGCCGACGACGAACGCAAGATGATCCAGTCGGTGTTCGAACTCGGCGACACCCCGGCCCGCGAGATCATGGTGCCGCGCACCGAGATGGTGTGGATCGAGAGCGACAAGAGCGCCGCCCAGGCCACCTCGCTGGCCGTCCGCAGCGGCCATTCCCGCATCCCGGTGATCGGCGACAACGTCGATGACATCGTCGGCGTGGTCTATCTCAAGGATCTGGTGCGGCGCACCTACTACTCGGCCAGCGCCGCACGGGATATCACGGTGGCCGAGGTGATGCGCCCGGCGGTATTCATCCCCGATTCCAAGGCCCTCGACGAGTTACTCAAAGAGATGCAGCGCGACCGCATCCACATGGCACTGCTGGTCGATGAGTACGGTGCGACCGCTGGCCTGGTCACCATCGAGGACGTGCTGGAGGAGATCGTCGGTGAGATCGCCGACGAGTACGACACCGATGAGGTCGCCCCGGTGGAGGATCTGGGGGACAGGGTGTTCCGGGTCTCGGCACGGCTGCCGATCGAGGATGTCGGGGAGCTCTACGGTATCGAGTTCAACGGCGACCTCGACGTCGACACCATCGGTGGCCTGGTAGCGCTGGAACTGGGCCGGGTTCCGCTGCCCGGTGCCGAGGTGGTCTCGCACGGCCTGCGGCTGCGGGCCGAGGGGGATCCGGATCACCGAGGCCGAGTGCGGATCGGTACCGTCCTGGTGCGGCCTGTCGAGTCCGACGACGGCGACGAGACCGACCAGTGAGCGGGCCCGAGTTTCGGTCCGGGTTCGTCTGCTTGGTCGGCCGGCCCAACACCGGCAAATCGACATTGACCAACGCGCTGGTCGGCAGCAAGGTGGCGATCACCTCCAACCGCCCGCAGACCACCCGGCACACCATCCGCGGGATCGTCCACCGGGAGGACTTCCAGATCGTTCTGGTCGACACCCCTGGGTTGCACCGGCCCCGAACCCTGCTCGGCAAGCGGCTCAACGACCTGGTTCGCGACACCTACTCCGAGGTCGACGTGATCGGGCTGTGCATCCCCGCCGACGAGGTGATCGGACCGGGTGACCGGTGGATCTATGAGCAGATTCGCGCCGTCGCACCCAGAACCACCCTGGTGGTCGTGGTCACCAAGACCGACAAGGTCGCCAGGGACCGCGTCGCCGCGCAATTGCTCGCGGTCAGCGAATTGGTCGGCGAGCACGCCGCCGCGATCGTCCCGGTGTCGGCCACCACCGGCGAGCAGGTCGACGTGCTGACCGACGTGCTGGTCGACCAGTTGGAGCCCGGCCCGGCGTTCTACCCCGACGGGGAGCTCACCGACGAGCCCGAAGAGGTGCTGATGGCCGAGTTCATCCGGGAAGCCGCACTGGAGGGCGTGCGCGAGGAGATGCCGCACTCGTTGGCAGTGGTGATCGACGAGGTCACCCCCCGCGAAGGCCGCTCCGAAGAGCAGGGGCCCATGATCGACGTCCACGCCATCCTCTACGTCGAGCGGGACAGCCAGAAGGGCATCGTCATCGGCAAGGGGGGTGCCCGGCTCAAGGCGGTCGGGACCACCGCGCGGCGCCAGATCGAGAAGCTGTTGGGCACCAAGGTTTACCTGGACCTTCGGGTCAAGGTCGCCAAGAACTGGCAGCAGGATCCCAAGCTGCTCGGCCGGCTCGGCTTTTAGGGGTGTCAGTCGCCGACGATGTCGCGCCGCGGTGACAGACTGGGCTGATGCGGCTGTACCGGGACCGGGCTGTCGTGCTGCGCCAGCACAAGCTCGGCGAGGCCGACCGCATCGTCACCCTGCTCACCCGTGACCACGGCCTGGTCCGTGCGGTTGCGAAGGGGGTTCGCCGCACCCGCAGCAAGTTCGGGTCCCGGCTGGAGCCGTTCGCCCATATCGATGTCCAGCTGCATCCCGGCCGCAACCTCGACATCGTCACCCAGGTGGTTTCGATCGACTCCTTCACCACCGACATCGTCTGTGACTACGGGCGGTACACCTGCGCCTGTGCAGTGCTGGAGACCGCCGAGCGGCTGGCCGGGGAGGAGCGCGCGCCGGTCCCGGCGCTGCACCGGCTGACCGTCGGGGCGCTGCGGGCGGTCGCCGACGGCACCCGGCCGCGCGAACTGGTGCTCGACGCCTACCTGCTGCGCGCCATGGGCATCGCCGGCTGGGCCCCGTCGCTGACCGAGTGCGCGCGCTGTGCCGCGCCCGGGCCGCACCGCGCCTTTCACATCGCCGCCGGCGGCAGCGTGTGCATGCACTGCCGGCCGTCCGGGTCGGCCACCCCGCCGCAGGCCGTCCTGGATCTGATGGCGGCGCTGTATGAGGGCGACTGGGCGGTCGCGGAGTCGTCGGCGGCCTCGCACCGCGGGCAGGCCAGCGGATTGGTGGCCGCGCATCTGCAGTGGCATCTGGAACGTCAGCTACGGACGTTGCCGCTGGTCGAACGTGTCCACTCCCGGCCCGCTACCCAGGGGCCCGAGGTCTTCAGGCAGGATGTGCCCCATGGCGATGGACCGGGTGGCCAGCTCCTTGCGGGGGGCTGAGCGCAGGCGGCGGGAACAGTATCCCCAGCTGCCCCCTGCGCCCGACGGCTACCCGATATTCCCCGACACCTCCAGTTGGCCGGTGGTGTTCCCGGACCTGCCGGCCGCACCGGACGGCGGTCCGCGCCGGCCGCCCCAGCACCCCTCCAAGGCGGCTCCGCCGCCGATCCCGGCCGACCAGTTGCCCCGGCATGTGGCCATCGTGATGGACGGTAACGGACGGTGGGCCACCCAGCGTGGGCTGAGCCGCACTGAGGGGCACAAGATGGGTGAGGCGGTTCTGATCGACATCACCTGTGGTGCAATCGAACTGGGTATCAAACACTTGAGTGTGTACGCGTTCTCCACCGAAAACTGGCGGCGCAGCACCGACGAGGTGCGGTTCCTGATGGGGTTCAACCGCGAGGTGGTGCGCCGGCGCCGGGAGAACCTCGACGTCATGGGTGTGCGGATGCGGTGGGTCGGCTCACGGGCGCGAATGTGGCGCAGTGTGATCAAGGAGTTCGACATCGCCGAGGACATGACGGTCGACAACCAGGTCATCACCGTCAACTACTGCGTGAACTACGGCGGCCGGGCCGAGATCGCCGAAGCGGCGCGCAGTATCGCCCGGGAGGCCGCCGCTGGCCGACTCGACCCGGAGCGGGTCGGCGAAGGTACCATCACCGAGCATCTGCACCGTCCGGACATCCCCGATGTCGACCTGTTCATCCGGACCTCGGGTGAGCAGCGGGCGAGCAACTTCATGCTGTGGCAGGCGGCCTACGCCGAGTACGTCTTCCAGGACAAGCTCTGGCCCGACTACGACCGCCGCGACCTGTGGGGGGCGTGTGAGGAGTACGTGCACCGAAACCGTCGTTTCGGCCGTGCCTGATGAATCTGGCCGACCGGCTCGCTGACGCCCTGGCTGCCGTGATGTCCGTCGACACCGAGGACGACGGTTCGCTGACCGTCCGGCACGACGGCACCGTTGCGTCGGTTCGGGTAGTTGCGATCGCCGAGGGTCTGGAGATGGTGTCGCTCACCCAGATGCTGGCCTGGGACCTACCGTGCGATGCCGAGTTGCGGAGAAGTGTTGCCGCACTGGCCCATACGACCACGTTGGGGACGATCACCCTTGCCGAGCAGGCCGCCGGGATCGCTGATGTGATGCTGCGCTACAACTTTCCGGCCGGCGGCCTCGACGATCGGGCGTTGCAGACCCTCATGCTGATGGTGCTGGCGGGCGGCGTGGCGGCGCGGCGGGAGCTGGTCTAGGGCCGTCGGCAGTCCGAGCAGGTGCCGAACAGTTCGATGGTGTGGGTCACGTCGGTGAACCCGTGCGCGGCGGCGACCTCGGCGGCCCACGCCTCCACCTCGCGGCCGCTGACCTCGACGGCAGACCCGCAGTCGCGGCAGACTAGATGATGGTGGTGGTGCGGCGCCGCGCATCGACGGTAGACCGATTCGCCGGTGTCGGTGCGGACCATGTCGATCTGATCGCTCGCCGCGAGCGTCTGCAGCGTCCGGTAGACCGTGGTCAGGCCGATGTTCTCGCCGCGGCGGCGCAGTTCGTCGTGCAGGTCCTGGGCCGAGCGGAACTCTTCGACGGCGTCGAGGAGTTCGATGATCGCCCCGCGCTGCCGGGTGGCACGCACCCCGGCGCCGGCTGCGCGTGGACCGCTACTGGAAACCATTTCCACTTACGATTCCACGGGCGGTGACTCGTGTCAAAGCCGGCCCGGGCATTCGCCTAGGCTGAGTGCGGTTTGCTGCGAGCAGACACCGTGAACAGGCAAGGAGTGCACCCCACCGTGGCGTCCGTCATTGATTCCGTCGTCAACCTGGCCAAACGCCGTGGACTGGTGTATCCGGCCGGTGAGATTTATGGAGGTACCCGTTCGGCCTGGGACTACGGGCCGTTGGGGGTGGAACTGAAGGAGAACATCAAGAGGCAGTGGTGGCAGGCAATGGTGACCGGCCGCGACGACGTCGTAGGCCTGGACTCATCGATCATCCTGCCGCGAGAGGTGTGGGTGGCCTCTGGGCACGTCGAGGTGTTCCACGACCCGCTGGTGGAGTGCCTGCAGTGCCATAAGCGCCACCGCCAGGACCACATGCAGGAGGCGTGGGCCGAGAAGAAGGCGCTCAAAGAAAAATCGGAAGTCGACCCCGAGTCGGTAGCGATGACCGAGATCGTCTGCCCGGACTGTGGAACCAAGGGGCAGTGGACCGAACCACGCGAGTTCAACATGATGCTCAAGACCTACCTCGGTCCGATCGAGAGCGAGGAGGGCCTGCACTACCTGCGTCCGGAGACCGCGCAGGGGATCTTCGTCAACTTCGCCAACGTGGTCACCACGTCACGCAAGAAGCCGCCGTTCGGCATCGGCCAGATCGGCAAGAGCTTCCGCAACGAGATCACCCCGGGCAACTTCATCTTCCGCACCCGGGAGTTCGAGCAGATGGAGATGGAGTTCTTCGTCGAACCCGACACCGCCCGGCAGTGGCACCAGTACTGGATCGAGACCCGGTTGCAGTGGTACGTCGATCTCGGCATCGACCGCGACAACCTCCGGCTCTACGAGCACCCCCTGGAGAAGCTGTCGCACTACTCGGCCGGAACCACCGACATCGAGTACAAGTTCGGTTTCCAGGGCAACCCGTGGGGTGAGCTCGAGGGGATCGCCAACCGGACCGACTTCGACCTGAAGACCCACTCGCAGCACTCCGGCACCGACCTGTCGTTCTACGATCAGGCCGCCGACACCCGCTTCATCCCCTATGTCATCGAACCCGCTGCGGGACTGACCCGTTCGTTCATGGCATTCCTGGTTGACGCCTACTGCGAGGACGAGGCCCCCAACGCCAAGGGCGGGGTGGACAAGCGCACGGTGCTGCGGCTGGACCCGCGGCTGGCACCGGTGAAGGCCGCGGTTTTGCCGCTGTCGCGGAATGCCGACCTGAGCCCCAAGGCCCGTGACCTGGCGGCCGAACTGCGCAGGCACTTCAACGTCGAATTCGACGACGCCGGGGCGATCGGCCGGCGCTACCGGCGCCAGGACGAGATCGGCACGCCGTTCTGCGTGACGGTCGACTTCGACACCCTCGAGGACCATGCGGTCACCGTGCGCGAACGGGACGCCATGACGCAGGAGCGGATCGGACTGGATGCCGTCGCGGGGTACCTGGCGGGTCGGCTGATCGGCTGATATCGCCGACCGCGGGGCCCTGGGCCGGAAGAGGAACGACCAGCCTGCATCGGGCCCCTTTGGGCGCGTCTAGAACCGGCCGCCGCCGCCGAGCCACCCGCCGTCGCCGCCACCCTGCGAGCCACCGTAGGTGGTCGATGTCCAACCGCCGCCTCCGCCGCCGCCGAACCCGCCGGAGAGGATGTTGCCGAGGATGATCCCGCCGACCATCGCCCCCATATCCGACTGGCCGCGGCCCTGGTAGCGCGCCCGGTACTCCCGCTGGCCGGCCTGCACATCGGCATTGGCCAACTGCTGGGCTTGCGCAGCCAGCATCGCCGCGCCGTTGGCGCGGGCGATCGCCTCGCTGATATTGGTCGCCTTCTTGATCTCGGCGGCTTCGAGTTGCCGCACCGCCTCGTTGAGCCGGGTGCGGGCCTCCGGGCCGATGCTGCCTCGGCGGGTGTCGATGTAGTCCGACACCGACCGCACCCGGGACTGGGCGGTGAACAGCGCCTGCTGGTAGGACTTGGCGAGACGCTCGGCGGCCTCGCGTTCCTCGGCGACCGTGTCCAGTAGCCGGTCCAGGTCGGCGTCGGCCTGGGTCAGCTGTGTGAAGGCGCCCAGCGGGTCGGCCGCCCCGGTGCTCTGCGCCGCCGCGACAGCCTTGACGGCGGCATCGCGGGCGGCGGACAACTCGGTCGCCTGGGCCAGTCCGCCCCGGGCCAGTTGCTCGGCGGCCTGGCTGATACCGCGCTGGATGTCCTCGATGGCCGCGGGCAGGGCAGCGACCGCGCGGCGGATGTCGCTGGCCGCGCTGTCCACCGCATCGAGCATCGTATTGGCTTGCTGCAGAGCCGATTCGGCGCCGCGCACCGAGTCGATCAGATCGTCCACCTCGCCGGCCACCGGTTTGGCCGCCAACGCCCGGCCGCGGGTGATGGCCTCATCGGCGAAGCCCAGCCGCTCCTTGGCCGCATCGACGTTGCGGGACACCGATGCCAGCGCCGTCTCGTCGAACTCGGTTCGCAACTGATTCATCTCCTGCTGGCAGGGCTCGACGCGGGCGGTGACGGTGACCAGTTGCTGGGTGAGTACATCCAGCCGCTCCGGTGCGTTGAACACCAGATCGCGCATCTGATGGAACGCCTCGGTCTGGGTCTGCAACTCCTCGTTGGCCTTCGCCGCCGCGACCACCACCCGGGTCAGCAGGTCACGGCGCTCGGGCAGCGGATCGGGAACGTCGTCATCGAGCTTCTGGCGAACCGCGAAAGCCTGTTTGAGGGTGGTCCGCGCATGATCCACCGCGGCGGCGAACGGCGCGGTCTGGGTCTCGCCGAACTCCTCGACCGCCAGCACCAGCTCGTTGGCGCTGGTGCGCACCGCGTTGTCCACCTTGACGACGATCGAGCGGGACAGTTCGTCGAGCGCATGGATCGGCACCGAGGCCAACGCGGCCGGATCGGTCGGGTCGACGTTCTTGGCTCGGGCCACATCGGCCTCGTGGCGCTTGCGCCTCCGGCTGCGGCTCCACAGCATCAGCGCGCCGATCACCAGCAGCCCGATCCCGGCGATGAACACCATCGGGATCAGCGAGCCGCCGGCGCTGCTGGCGCCGCCACCCTTGCCCAGGGCGGTCAGCCCGGTGGCCGCGGCCGTCGCGGCGCCCGCCCAGTCGCCGCTGCGCAGGGCCGGCTCGATCCGGTCGCGGCGGATGTCGTCGATCTTGGTCGAGCTGCCGCCGGCCACCGTCGGCGAGACGAGGAACGCGTAGGACCGCTGCTCGGTGGCGACCGCCAGGATGGCGTCGTCGCTGCTGAGATCGCTGATCTTCTGGGTCTGCTGCGCCCAGCCGACCGCCCCCTGCGGTGCGAACGACTCGACGTAGACCACCCACAGCCGCACCCGCCGTTCGCCGTACAACTGATCGACGGCCTTCTGAACGTCGGCCAGCTGGCGTCCGTTGAGCACACCCGCGTTATCGGTGACGTAATCGGGCAGCCGGAACGGCGGCTCGGCGGCCACCGACGGGGCCAGCAGGGTGGCCGCGGTGAGGATCGCGGCAAGCAGACTGAACAAGCGGGCGAGGCGCATGACCGCCAATGTAATAGCCCCCGGACCCCTACCGGCGCCATGCCAGCAAAACATCGTCGCGATCAGCCGTGGGCGTACTGGCAGACTGTGCCCCGGTGACGACGAACCAGACCGGCCGCTACGACGAGGCCGACCGAGAGCGCGTGGTGGTGGAGACTGCGAAATCCGCCGCGCTTCCCGGTACCAGCACCGAGCATCGCACCGACTTCGCCCGTGACCGGGCCAGGGTGCTGCACAGTGCGGCGTTGCGCAGACTGGCCGACAAGACCCAGGTGGTCGGTCCGCGGGAGAGCGAGACCCCGCGCACCCGGCTCACGCACTCCCTCGAGGTGGCCCAGATCGGCCGGGGTATGGCCGTCCCGTTGGGTTGCGACCCCGATCTGGTCGATATGGCCGGTCTGGCTCATGACATCGGCCACCCGCCGTACGGGCATAACGGGGAGCGGGCGCTGGAGGAGTTCGCCGAGGATGTCGGCGGCTTCGAGGGCAATGCCCAGAATTTCCGGATTCTGACCCGGCTCGAACCCAAGGTGCTCGCGGGCAACGGGTCGCGCAGCGTCGGCCTCAACTTGACCCGCGCGGCGCTGGACGCGGTCACCAAGTACCCGTGGCGGCGCACCGCGCCCCGGGACAAGTTCGGCTTCTACGCCGACGACTCCGAGATCGCCGACTGGGTGCGCGCCGGCGCCCCGGATCGCAGACCCTGCCTGGAGTCACAGGTGATGGACTGGGCCGACGATGTGGCCTACTCCGTCCACGATGTCGAGGACGGCGTCATCTCGGGCCGCATCGACCTGCGGGTGCTCGCCGACCCCGGCGCAGCGGCCGCACTGGCCGGACTGGGCACCTCGGTGTACGGCGGCGGCCCGTGCGGTCCGGTCCCCGATGATCTGGAAGCCGCCGCCGGCCGGTTGTCCCGGCTGCCGGTGGTGGTCGCGGTCGGCCACTACGACGGCACCCTGGCCGCCTCGGTTGCGCTCAAGGCGCTGACCAGTGAACTGGTCGGCAGGTTCGCCTCGGCGGCGATCGCGCAGACCCGACGCGGCGCCGAATCCGGGCCGCTGGTGCGGTATCAGGCGGACCTGCGGGTGCCGGACACCGTCCGGGCCGAGGTGGCGGTGCTCAAGACGTTGGCGCTGCAATTCATCATGTCCGACCCGCGCCACCTGGATGTGCAGGCCCGCCAGCGGGAACGCATCCACCAGGTGGCGCAGTGGCTGCTCGCCGGCGCCCCCGGCACGCTGGATCCGCTGTTCGTTCCGGCCTTCGATGGCGCCGGCAGCGATGCCGAACGCAAGCGGGTCGTCGTCGACCAGATCGCGTCCTACACAGAGGGACGCTTGGAGCGCATCGTGGCCGACGCACGGATCTAGACTGGGGCGGTGACCGGAGCGGTGAGCGGGGGAGGCACCCGGAAGGGTCGCATTCCGGACAGCGATATCGCAGCGATCCGGGACAAGGTCCGCATCGAGGACGTCGTCGGGGACTACGTGCAGCTTCGCCGGGCGGGCGCGGACTCGATGAAGGGCCTGTGTCCGTTCCACGACGAGAAGTCCCCGTCCTTCCACGTCCGGCCCAACCACGGCCACTTCCACTGCTTCGGCTGCGGAGAGGGCGGCGACGTCTACGCATTCCTGCAGAAGATCGAACACGTCAGCTTCGTCGAAGCCGTCGAACTACTGGCCGACCGGATCGGCCACACCGTCACCTACACCGGCGGCGGCAACACCATCCAGCGTGACCGTGGTAGCCGCAGCAGGCTCACCGGCGCCAATGCCGCAGCGCAGGAATTCTATTCGGCCGCACTGGAATCCGAGGAGGCCGCGCCCGCTCGCCGATACCTCACCGAGCGCAACTTCGATGCGGCCGCGGCGCGGCAGTTCGGCTGCGGATTCGCCCCGTCGGGCTGGGACTCGCTGACCAAGCACCTGATTCGCAAGGGGTTCGAGTTCAAGGAACTCGAGGCGGCCGGGCTGTCCCGGGAGGGCCGGCGCGGACCGATGGACCGGTTCCACCGCCGGCTGCTGTGGCCGATCCGCGGTGCCAGCGGGGAAACGCTGGGCTTCGGTGCCCGGCGGATCTTCGACGACGACCCGATCGAGGCCAAGTACGTCAACACCCCCGAGACCGTGCTGTACAAGAAGTCCTCGGTGCTGTTCGGTATCGACCTGGCCAAGCGCGATATCGCCAAGGGGCATCAGGCCGTGGTCGTGGAGGGCTACACCGACGTGATGGCCATGCACCTGGCCGGTGTCACCACCGCCGTGGCGTCCTGCGGCACCGCCTTCGGCGATGAGCACCTGGGCATGCTGCGGCGGCTGATGATGGACGACAAGTTCTTCAAGGGTGAGCTGATCTACGTCTTCGACGGTGACGCGGCCGGGCAGGCGGCGGCCCTGAAGGCGTTCGCCGGCGAGCAGAATCTGGCCGGCCAGAGCTTCGTCGCGGTGGCCTCGGACGGGAAATTGGCCGGGATGGACCCGTGCGACGTCAGGCTTCATTTCGGCGACGCCGCGCTGCGCGACCTGGTCGCCCGGCGCACCCCGCTGTTCGAGTTCGCGATCCGGACCACCCTGGCCGGCCACGACCTGGACAACGCCGAGGGTCGGGTCAGCGCGCTTCGGCAGTGTGTACCGATGGTCGCCAAGATCAAGGACCCCACCCTGCGTGACGAATATGCCCGCCAACTGGCCGGATGGGTCGGCTGGGACGATGTCGCGCAGGTCATCAGCCGGGTTCGGGAGGAAGCCGGCCGTAAACCCGGTACCCGCGGCAACGGCCGGGCGTCGGCCGAGGTGCGCCGCAACCCGGTCGCCGAGCGGCCCAACCCGCGCGACCCCACCCTCTGGCCGCAGCGCGAGGCCCTCAAATCCGCCCTGCAGTACCCGGCCTTGGCCGGTCCGGTGTTCGACTCGCTGCCCGCAGACAGCTTCACCCACCCCGGCTACGTGGCCATCCGGACTGCCATCGAGGCGGCCGGCGGCACATCGGCGGGTCTGACCGGAGCACGGTGGATGGAACGGGTGCGCGACAACGCCGGGACGCCGGCCGTCGGTGGACTGGTCAGCGAACTGAGTGTGGAGACCATCAAGGTCGAGGACGACGAGAGACTGCCGCGCTATATCGGCGGTGTGCTCGCGCGGCTGCAGGAGGTCTGGGTGGGCCGACAGGTCGCCGAGGTCAAGTCGAAGCTGCAGCGGATGTCTCCGGTCGACCAGGGCGATGAATACCACGCGCTGTTCGGCGATCTGGTGGCGCTGGAGGCCTACCGGCGCAGCCTGCTCGAGCAGGCCAGCGGGGATGACCTGACCGCGTGAACTGGGCTATCGTTAACGAAACGGACGCTTCCGGCGAAAGGTCAGGTATGACTCCCGCAAATACAGCCCCTCGGCACGCCCTGCGGCGTCTCGCCGTGGCGGGCGGGCTGGCCGTCACCGCCGTGGCCGTCCCGATCCTGATGACGCTGGGCTCCACCGGTCCGGTCGGCACCTCTGCGGAGGGTAAGTGCCTGGCCTGGTTCGGGTCCCGCGACGACGGGATCTGCATGGGCTACTCCAACGGCAACCCCACCTACATCGGCACTCCTGCGCTGGGGGTGTGGGGTCCCGGCTACGGCAACGGCCTGGGTATCACCACGGGCCCGCTACTTCCGGGCCAGACCTTCAACCAGGGCATCAATCCTTAGTCGACGCTGCGATCGGGTTCGATCACCGTCGTTCGGGCGTCGATCTCGGTCAGCCTCACCATGGGCGGGTCGGGGGAGACCCGGTCGGCGATCTTGCGCCGCCCCGCGTCGATCATCGACCTCGTCGCGGGATGGCCGGTGACGGCGCGATACGTGCTGACGATCTGCTCGTAGCGTTCCCGGCCGGCTTTCGTGCCCAGCACATAGCCCGTCGCCAGTACCGCCACAATCCCGATCATCGCGCTCCCTCCATGAGACTCCATCCTGCCTGACGCGTGCGTCGGCGTCCGGTCCGGCCGCCTTTGGCGCCGACGGCCGTTGGTACGGTAAAGTCTGACTCCGGCCCGCGAGTGCGGGCGCGGTCCCCTGTAGCTCAATTGGCAGAGCTTCCGACTGTTAATCGGACGGTTGATGGTTCGAGTCCATCCGGGGGAGCCAGGTTCCCCGTCGACCGCGGTGGGTGGGCATCATCCTCGCCTGCGACCAACGGAGATACGTCCGATGAAGCCCCAGCGGAGCGTGCCCGGCATGCTGATCGGCGTCTGTATCGGCTATCTGGCCAATAAGCCGATGAGCCCCGGCGACACCGTTCCCGGTGCGTCCAGCTGGCCCTGATAAGTCCCGCCCCCACAGTCGGGATCCGGTGCCGTCTGAAATCCTCTGACCTATGATCAGAACCGTCGGCCGATTGGGCCCATTCCGGGTCGCCGCCGTCGTGCTGTGGCAGCTGCGATTCACCTTCCTGGCGATCGCCATCGTGATCGGTCTGCTGATTCCGGTTCCGGATGCCGCGCAGAGCGAATACGCGGCCGCGGTGCTGTCGGTGCTGGGTATCGGCGCATCGGTGTTCATCGCCTTCCGCAACACCACCGCCTACAACCGGTGGTGGGAGGCCCGCACCCTGTGGGGCGGCATCATCATCAACGCCCGGACCCTGCACAACGGGCTGACCGCGGTGGACTCCGGATCACCCGCGGTGGCGCAGATCCTGGACCGGATGCGTCGGCGCCAGGTCCGGTACAGCTGGCAGTTGGCGGCGGAGTTGCGGCGCATCCCGCCGGCGCCAGGGGTGACCGATCTGACCCCCGAGGACCCTGTGGGCGCCGATTCGGTGGAGCTGCTTAATCTGCAGGCCGCCGATATTGCGGCGCTGGCCGCCGGCGGCCATATCGACCCGCAGGCCAGAGTCTTGCTGATGACGGCCAATACCGGTGCCGCGACTGCCCAGAGCGGACTGGAGCGGATCCGCAACGAGCCGCTGCCGGTGCACTACGACCTGTTCATTCGCGGGCTGGCGTGGTTCTTCGGGATGATGGCGTTCAGCCGGCTGGACGGTGCCGACCACCACCCCGCCAGCGTCGCGATCGGGATTCTGCTGATGGCGGGCTTCATCGTCGCCGAACGGCTCGGGCATTTCATCGAACAGCCGATGAACAACGGTGTGTTCGACATCTCGATGAACCGGATCTGCGCCACGATCACCGGCAACCTGCTCGGTGCCGGGCACCCGCTGGCCCAGCCCCGGGAGAGCGATAAGGCGACGGTCTGGATGTGAGCCGACGCCGTCCCGCGCCCGCCAACTGGCAGAATCGAACAATGACGTCGACCCGGCCGCAGGCGCCGGCGCAGGATTCTGCTGGTTCGACGTCGCGGCGTCGGTCCTCGCGCGGGCTGACCCCGGTCGAGATGGCCCAGGCCGCGGTGATGGGAGCGCTCAGCGCCGCGCTGACCATCGTGTCGGTGGTGGTGCCCTTCGCCGGCGGTCTGTCCCTGCTGGTCGCCGTCCCGATGGGTCTGCTGGCCTATCGCTACCGGCTGCGGGTGCTGATGGCATCGGCATTCGCCGCCAGTACCGTCGCCTTCCTCATCGCCGGTATCAGCGGGTTCATGGTGGTACTGAACTGCGCCTACGTCGGCGGGGTGACCGGCATCATCAAACGCCGAGGCCGCGGCACACCCACGGTGATCGTGGTGTCGATCATCGCCGGCTTCCTCAACGGCGTCTGGATCGTCGGCGCGCTGCTGGTACTGGTGCGACTGCGCACCCTGACCTTCGAAGCGATGACCGCCAACGTCGATGGCTTGGTCACCGCGATGTCGAAGTTCGAGCCGTTCCGTGAGGCGGCACAGGACGCCCGGGCGGTGTTCGGCACGGCGCTGCAGTACTGGCCGGTTCTGATCATGGGGTATTCGATCTTCACCATCATGGTGGTGTCGGTCGTGGGCTGGTGGGCGCTGTCACGGGTGCTGGAACGGCTGCGCGGCATACCGGATGTCCACAAGCTGGAGACGCCGACCGAGAGCGGCCCGGTCGGTCCGGTGCCGGTCCGGCTGCGGGATGCGCGGTTCCGCTATCCCGGTGCCGAGCACGATGCCCTGCGGCCGCTGAGCCTCACCGTCGGGCCCGGTGAGCATGTCGCCATCACCGGTGCCAACGGTTCCGGAAAGACCACCCTGATGCTGCTGCTGTGCGGACGTCAGCCGACCTCGGGAACCATCGAGCGCCCGGGCGCGGTCGGTCTCGGGCATCTCGGCGGCACCGCCGTCGTCATGCAGCATCCGGAGAGCCAGGTGCTGGGGAGCCGGGTTGCCGACGACGTCGTGTGGGGGTTGCCGCCGGGCACCCGCACCGATGTCGGCAGGCTGCTTGGCGAGGTCGGACTGGCCGGGATGGAGGATCGCGAAACCGGTGGGCTCTCCGGCGGCGAACTGCAGCGGCTGGCAGTGGCTTCGGCGCTGGCCCGCCAGCCCGCGATGCTGATCGCCGACGAGGTCACCACCATGGTCGACCAGCGGGGCCGCGAGGCGCTGCTCGGTGTGCTGTCCGGTCTGACCGAGCACCACCGGATGGCGCTGGTGCACATCACGCACTACAACAACGAGGCCGAGAGTGCCGACCGCACTGTCAATCTCAGCGAGTCGCTGGACAACATGGTGATGGTGTCGCATGCCGCCGCACCCGCTTCGACGGTGCACCCGGCCGCGCCGCGCAGCAGTGCACCGGTGCTGGAATTGACCGGAGTCGGCCACGAGTACGCCAGTGGAACCCCGTGGGCCAAGACCGCACTGCACGATGTCACCTTCACCGTCAACGAGGGCGAAGGCGTCCTGATCCACGGCGGTAACGGTTCCGGCAAGTCCACCCTGGCCTGGATCATGGCCGGACTGACCACACCCACCACCGGCTCCTGCCTGGTGGGGGGCCGGCCCGCCCACGAGCGGGTGGGGGACGTGGCGATCGCGTTCCAGGCCGCCCGGTTGCAGCTGTTGCGCAGCCGGGTGGATCTCGAAGTCGCCTCCGCGGCGGGCTTTTCCCCGCACGACACCGGCCGGGTGGCGGCGGCGCTGGCCACCGTCGGGCTCGACGGTTCGCTCATCGGTCGCCGCATCGACCAACTCAGCGGCGGCCAGATGCGCCGGGTGGTCATCGCCGGATTGCTCGCCCGCTGGCCGCAGGCACTGATCCTGGACGAGCCGCTGGCCGGCTTGGACGCCGCCAGCCAGAGCGGCCTGCTGCGGCTGCTGACCGACCTGCGGATCAACACCGGGCTGACGGTGATCGTCATCTCGCATGACTTCGCCGGTATGGAGGAGTTGTGTCCGCGAACCCTGCATCTGGACCGCGGGGTGCTGGCGCCGGCGCCGGCGGCGGCCGGGGAGATGTCATGAGCTCAGGCCGCCAGCGGCGACCGGTGGTACTGCTACGCCCGGTCCCCGGAACGTCGGTCATCCACGAATTGTGGGCCGGCACCAAACTGATTTCGGTCTTCGTGATTTCGCTACTGCTGGCGTTCTACCCCGGTTGGGTCGCGATCGGTCTGATGGCATCGCTCGTCGTCGTGGTGATCAGACTCGCCCACATCCCGCGTGGCGTGCTGCCGTCGATACCGCGGTGGCTGTGGATCCTGCTGCTGTTCGGTGCGGCCACCGCCACTCTGGGTGGCGGCGAGCCGGTCCTGCATCTGTGGTCGTTGGACATCGAGGTCGGCGGGCTGCTGAAATTTCTCCGGTTCACCGCCCTGTCGATCGTGCTGCTGGCGCTGGGGGCACTGGTGTCGTGGACCACCAACGTCGCCGACGTGGCTCCCGCCGTCGCGACCCTGGGCCGTCCGCTTCGGCCGTTTCGGATCCCGGTCGATGACTGGGCCGTCGCCCTGGGATTGTCACTGCGCGCCTTCCCGATGCTTCTCGACGAGTTCCGGTTGCTCTACGCCTCCCGCCGGTTGCGTCCGCGGGCCGTGCCGGCCGACGGCCGGAAGCGCCGCCGGCGTTGGGCGATCGAGTTAGTCGACATGCTGGCCGCCGGCATCACGGTCGCACTGCGGCGGGCCGACGAGATGGGCGACGCCATCACCGCCCGAGGCGGTACCGGCCAGATCTCGGCGGCCCCGTCGCGGCCGAAGAAGGCCGACTGGGTGGCGCTGAGCATCCTGGCAGTGCTTGCCGCGGTGGCGATCGTGGTGGAGGTCCGCGGGCTGGGTTGACGCCGGCACACGCTCGCGGGCCCTTTAGCGTTGCGCGGCCGTGTTGGCGGCCTGCTGGGCCGCCGCCAGGGTCTCGGCCACCGGCCGCCTGCCCAGGAACATCTCGTCGAAGAACGGTGTGATCGCCTGGTACCCGGCGGCGAAACCCGCACCGCCGGGTGCGGCGATGCGCGGGCCGTCCAGGACCGAGAAGAACGGCGCGACGTCCACGCCCCTGGCCTCCCAGTAGTCGAAGTACCCCTGCTGGGCCGAGTGTGAGGCCGGGATGGCCGCCCCGCGCCGGCCCAGGTAGGCGTTGCCGGTACCGCCCAGCCAGGCCAGCACCCTGCGCACCGCCTCGGGGTGGCGGGTGGCCGGATTGCCCGCGGCCACAATGCCGTTGGTGACGCTGACCCGACCGGCCGGACCGGTCGGCAGCATCGTCACACCCCAGTCGAACCGGGCCTGCTCGAAGACCTGGGCCAGGTTGTAGGTACCGGACTGCAGCACCGCCATCCGCCCGGACAGGAACTGGTTGCGGGAGAAGTCCCCGTTGTCATTGGTATCGGATGCCGGCGGGGCGACATGGTCGGTGTTGATCAGGTCGATCACGTAGCCCAGCGCGGCGGCGGCCTGCGGGTTGTCGAAGGCGAACCGGTCGCCGTCGCTGAACACCCCACCGGCGGACCCGATGTAGTTGAGGTTGATGCCCTGCAGGTCGTTGGCCGCGTTATAGCCCCACTGGCGGACCCGGCGCGGGTCGAAACCCGTTGTCCCGGCTCGCCGTCCGGCACTATCGACGGTGAGCCGGGCCAGCAGCGGGCGCAGGGTGTCCCTGGCGGGATCGGGATCCCAGCGAGCGGCGCCGAGCTCCGACGGCGCGATACCAGCCTCTGCCAGCAGGTCGGCGTTGTAGTACAGCGCGATCCCGGCGTCGGTCAGCTGCGGCACACCCCACAGCACGCCGCCGCGGGTGAACTGTTCGACCACCGAGGAATCCCAGTCCGGTGACGGCGTGATGGGCATCAGGCGGCCGTTGTCGGCGTATTCGGCGAAGTGGGAGTTGTTGATCCAGAAGATGTCATCGGCGCCGCCGCCGGCCACATCGGTGCGCAACGTGTCGAAATAGCTGGCGTAGGAGACCAGTGTGGTGCGGACCTCGATACCGGGGTTCTCCCGGCTGAACTGGTCGAAGGACTCGCGGTAGGCGCCGGCCACCTGCTCGTCCCACAGCCGCACCGTGACGACGGCCGCGCCATCCGGGTCAGCGGTACGGCCGAGGAGCAGGACCGCACCGGCGAGGGCCACGGCCACCGTGAGCAGCGCTGCCAGGGCCAGGGTGGAGAACCGGGGTCGGGTCATTGCAGCCCCCTCACTTCAGCCCGGTGACGACGATCGAGCGCACGATATGGCGCTGGAAGATCACGAAGAGCAGGACCAACGGCACGATCGCCACCGTCGTGGCCGCCATCACCAGCGTCCACTGTGCGTTGTATTGCGACTGCAGGCCCGCGGTGGCCACCGTCAGCACCCGCCAGCGGGGCCCGCTGGTGATCACCAGCGGCCACATGAAGCTGTTCCATTGCGAGACAACGGTGATCAGCGTCAGCGTCGCCAGGATCGGCTTGCTGGCCGGCAGCACCACATGCACGATCACGTCCAGGGTGTTGGCACCGTCGAGGCGGGCGGCGTTGAGCAGATCGGCGGGGATGGCCCGGAAGTACTCGCGCAGCAGGAAGATCGCGTAGGGCGAGCCGAACATCAACGGCAGCACCAGCGCCCAGAAGGTGTTGCGCAGACCCATTTCGGCCATCATCAGATACAACGGAACCACCGTGACCGTCGCCGGAACCATCAATGTCGCCACGTACATCCAGAACAGGGTGTCGCGGCCGGGGAAGTCCAGCCGGGCGAAGGCGTAGGCGGCCAGAACCGAGAACACCAGCTGGCCCAGGGTGATGATCGCGGTCATCAGAGCGGTGACCAGGATCGCCCGGCCGAAGCCGGCGCCGCCCAGTGCGGTGTAGTTGTCCAGCGTTGGCGGGCTCGGCATGGACAGCGGTGTGCCGGTGGCGAACTGCCCGGCGGAGGTGACCGATGTCAGTAGCCCGAGGGCGAACGGAGCCACGGTCAGCGCGGCGGCAGCCACCAGCCCGGCGTAGATCGCGGCCGCTCTGCTGGTCATATGGGGTGAGGTTAGCTGGAAGCTATCCTTCCAGCCATGAAAACACCCGCGTGGCCGGTCGCCGCCGCCGTCGTGATCACGGCCGGATTGCTGCAGCCGGCCCAGGCACAGGCTGCGTCGCCCAGTGCCACGGCCCGAGGTGTCGCCCTGGCGGCGAACGTCCTGACCTTCGAGGGCGGCCTGGTGGGAATCCAGCCGTTCGTCTACTTCACCCCGCGTCAGTTCCGCGGCGATCTGTGCACCTCGCCGAATACCTGCACCCCGGTCTACTATCCGGCGATCCCGTTCGGGCAGTCGTTCAACGACACGGGTGCGGACCGTCTTCAGGATGCCGTCGACGGACTGGCCGGCGACCCCACCCCGATCACCCTGTTCGGGCACAGCCAGGGCGGCCAGGTCATCTACACGGCGCTGCGCAATTGGGCAGCGGACCCGTCCAGCGCCCCGGACCCGGCCAAAGTCTCCTGGGTCTCGATCGGCAATCCGGAGAACGCAGTCGGCGGTCGCGCCCCCAATCCGGTGCCGGCCGACTCGCCCTACACCGGTATCGAGGTGATCCGACAGTACGACGGATGGGCCGATGCGCCCACTGACAAGACGAATCTGCTGGCGGTGCTCAACGCAGCGGTCGGCCAGTCGACCACCCACGTGTTCGGGTACTTCGACGTCGACCTCGACGACCCCGACAACATCCGCTACACCCCGGATGACGCCGAGGGAAATCCGGGAAAGATCACCTACGTTTTCGTTCCCAGCCCGATGCTTCCACTGGTCGAGATGACCGGACTGCTGGCTCCGTTGCTCAACCCGATCCTGGACCCGATCCTGCGCCCGATCGTCGAGTCGGCCTACCAGCGGCCGTTCGAGGTTCCGGCACCGGTGGCGTCAGCAGCGTCGCCGGCCCCGGTGGCGTCGGTGGCGGCCCCGCAACCGGCGCCCGTCGCCGCAGATCCACCGTCAGTAGGTGTCGTAGGTGACCCTGTTACGGAAATAAAGATGCTGGACGACGGTGGCGCCGACCAGGACCAGAAACAGCACCAGGGCCATCACCGCCGCTCGTCCGATCGCGGCCGCCCCGAACGCCTCGGCGTAGATCCGGTGAGCGACAAGGTCGGTGCGTCCCGCCGGGCCGCCGCCGGTCAGCGCGTAGACGGTGTCAAACACCTGCGCCGCGCTGACCACACCGGTGACTGAGACGAAGAAGAACGTGGGCCGCAGCATCGGCACCGTGATCCGCCAGAACCGCTGCCAGGAGGTGGCCCCGTCGATGCGGGCGGCGGCATGCACCTGCGGGGGGATCGCCAGAATGCCGGCCAGGAAGAACAGCGCCACATAGCCGACGTTGGTCCAGACCGTCACCGCCGACACCACCGGCAGGGCCAGACCCGGGTCGGTCAGCCACTCGATGCGGCGGCCCAGCACCGTGCTGATCACCCCGTCGGTCGGGGCCAGGATCCAGCGCCACAGCACCGCCACCGCCAACGGCGAGCAGATCCACGGGATGACGTACAACGCGCGGAACACGCCGGTACCGGGCAGCCCCCGGGCCAGCATCGCCGCCGCCCCCAGGCCCAGCAACACCTGGGCCGGGACCACGATCGCGATGAACGCACAGGTGACCAACAGGGAGTTCCCGAATCCCGGATCGGTGAGCACCGAACGCCAATTGTCCAGCCCCACATAGTGGATCGGACCCAGTAGATCCCAACGGTGCAGGCTCAACCACACCACCACCAGCATCGGCAGCAGCAGAAAGCACACCACCCCGAACAGACTCGGCGCCAGCAGCCCGTACCCCAACAGGGTCGAACGCACACGCCGCGGGTTCACGGCAGTAATTAAAGCTCCCGGTTACGGTGGTGCGGTGAGTTCCCATCCAACCGGTGTCGACGAGGACTTCCTCGCCCTCCCGCGCTACCGCCTTGCCGACGCCGCGCTGTCGGCGGCGATGGCCGGCGGCGCCAGCTACGCAGACCTGCGCGTGCACGCCATCACCACCGAGATCGTGCAACTGCGCGACGGGGAACTGGAGTCCGCGGTGCTCGACCGCGATATCGGACTGGCGGTACGGGTGCTCGTCGACGGCACCTGGGGCTTCGCCTCCCATGCCGGTCTGACCCCGGATATCGCGGCGGAGTCCGCACGGCACGCCGTCGGGGTGGCGGTGACACTGGCGGCGCTCAACGCCGATCGCGTCGAACTGGCCGATGAACCCGTCTACCGCGACGCCACCTGGGTCTCGGACTACCTGATCGACCCGTTCACCATCCCCACCGCCGAGAAGGTCGCGCTGTTGGGCGAATACTCGGGCCGGTTGCTCGCCTCCGACGGGGTCGACCACGTCTCGGCGATGGTCAACACGGTCAAGGAGCAGATGTATTACGCCGACAGCTTCGGCTCGTCGATCACCCAGCAGCGGGTGCGGACCATGCCGGCGTTGGAGGCCGTCGCCGTCGACGCCGCCGCCGGCAGCTTCGAGTCGATGCGCACGCTGGCCCCGCCCACCGGTCGGGGCTGGGAGGCCGTCGCCGGTGACGACGTGTGGAGTTGGAGCACCGAATTGGCCGAACTGCCGGTGCTGCTCGCCGAGAAGACCAAGTCGCCCAGCGTCATCGCCGGTCCGACCGACCTGGTGATCGACCCGACGAACCTGTGGCTGACCATCCACGAGTCGATCGGGCATGCCACCGAATACGACCGGGCCATCGGATACGAGGCCGCCTACGCCGGAACCTCTTTCGCCACCCCGGACAAACTGAACCGGATGCGTTACGGATCGCCGGTCATGAACGTCACCGCCGACCGGACCGTCGAGCACGGTCTGGCCACCATCGGCTACGACGCCGAAGGGGTGGCCGCCCAGCGGTGGGATCTGGTGCGCGACGGCATGTTCGTCGGCTATCAGCTCGACCGGGTGTTCGCCCGCAAGCTCGGCCTGGATCGCTCCAACGGATGCTCCTACGCCGACTCGGCCCACCACGTACCGATTCAACGGATGCCCAACGTGTCGCTGCAGCCCGGCACCGACAACCTGAGCACGGTTGATCTGATCAACCGGGTGCAGGACGGCATCTACGTCGTCGGGGACAAGAGTTGGTCAATCGACATGCAGCGCTACAACTTCCAGTTCACCGGGCAGCGGTTCTTCCGGATCCGCAACGGCCGTCTCGACGGGCAGGTCCGCGATGTCGCCTACCAGGCCGTCACCACCGACTTCTGGAACTCGATGGAGGCCGTCGGCGGACCGTCGACCTGGCGGCTCGGGGGGGCGTTCAACTGTGGCAAGGCCCAGCCCGGTCAGGTTGCGGCGGTGAGCCACGGATGCCCATCGGCATTGTTCCGCGGGGTCAACGTCCTGAACACCCGCGAAGAATCGGGCCGCTCATGATCCCCGCCCAGGACATCGTCGACCTCGTCCTGCAGGCCGCTGCGGAGTCGGGCGGCTGCGACGAGACCCTCGTGATCGTCACCGACCGCGCCGAGGCGTCGCTGCGGTGGGCCGGTAACTCGATGACCACCAACGGGGTGTCCACCTCGCGCTCGACGGCGGTCATCTCCATTGTCCGCAAGGGTGATACCGCGCATGTCGGCGCGGTGCGCTCCAGTGTGGTCTCCGCCGACGATGTCGGTGATCTGGTGGCCGCCGCCGAGCGGGCCGCCCATTCGGCACCCGAGGCTCGCGACGCCGCGCCCCTGCTCACCGGATCCGGGTCGCCCGCCGACTGGGGTGACCCGGTGCCGGGCACCGGGGCCGGGGTGTTCGCCGAAGTGGCTCGTTCGCTGTCGGCCGGGTTCGGCCGCAGCGACCGCCTCTACGGTTTCGCCCACCATGTGGTGGAGACGACGTTCCTGGCCACCTCGACCGGGCTGCGCCGGCGCTTCACCCAGCCCACCGGGTCGGTGGAGATCAACGCCAAACGGGGCGACGCCAGTGCCTGGGTCGGTATCAGCACGCCGTGGTTCGCCGATGTCCCGGTCGAGGCCATGCTGGCGGAGTTGTCCATGCGGCTGGACTGGTCCAAGCGCACCGTGGAACTGCCGGCCGGCCGCTACGAGACGCTGATGCCACCCACGACGGTCGCCGACATGATGATCTACCTGGGCTGGTCGATGGACGGCCGCGGCGCCCAGGAGGGCCGCACCGCGCTGTCGGCCCCCGGTGGCGGGACGCGGGTGGGGGAGAAGCTCACCGATCTTCCGCTGACCGTGTACTCCGACCCGTTCGCGCCCGGGCTGGAGTGCTCCCCGTTCGTGCACACGGCCACCGGATCGGAACGGATCTCGGTGTTCGACAACGGTCTGCACATCGGTCCGGTCGACTGGATCCGCGACGGCACCATCAACGCACTGACCTACCCCCGGGCGGCAGCCGCCGAGTTCGGTACCACCCCGACGGTGCCCGCCGACAACCTGCTGATGACCGGCGGCACAACGGATCTGGCCGATATGATCGCGGCCACCGAACGCGGGCTGCTGCTGACCACGCTGTGGTACATCCGCACCGTCGACCCCACCACGCTGTTGCTGACCGGGCTCACCCGCGACGGCGTGTATCTGATCGAGGACGGCGAGATTACCGCGGCAGTCAACAACTTCCGCTTCAACGAGAGTCCGCTGGACCTGCTGCGGCGGGCCACCGAGGCCGGGGTGCCCGAGACCACGCTGCCCCGGGAGTGGAGTGACTGGGCCACCCGGGCGGTCATGCCGACCCTGCGGATCCCCGACTTCCACATGTCCTCGGTCAGTCAGGCGCAGTAAGGTGACTGCAAGGCATCAAAATTGGTGATGCTATGCTGTCAGCTATGCGCACCACGGTGACCTTGGACGATGACACCCTGGCGGTGATTCATCGGCGGATGCGTGACGAGGGAGTGTCCTTCAAGACCGCGTTGAACGACGCGATCCGCGACGGTGCCCGGGGACGTCCGGAGCCCGCGCCGTTCAGCACCCGCACGGCAGATCTCGGCGTTCCGTCTGTCAATCTCGACCGCGCCCTGCAGATCGCCGCGGAACTGGAAGACGACGAACTCATCCGCCGCAAACGCCGCGGCGCATGAAGATCGTCGATGCCAATGTGCTTCTCTACGCGGTCAATTCGGCCAGTGAGCACCACACTTCCAGTCGGCGATGGCTCGACTCGGCCCTGTCCGGCGGCGATACCGTCGGGCTGGACTGGGTGCCGTTGCTCGCTTTCGTCCGCCTGACGACGAAGGTCGGCCTGTTCCCTTCGCCACTGCACACGTCCGCGGCGATCCAGCAGGTCGCCGAGTGGATCGGCGCGCCGGGGTCAGTGCTGATCGGCCCGACGGCGCGCCACGTCGATGTGCTCGGCGGGTTGTTGGCTCGCGTGGGTACTGGCGGCAATCTGGTCAATGACGGGCACCTGGCGGCTCTGGCGATCGAGCATCGCGGGACGGTCGTCAGCTATGACAGTGACTTCGGCAGGTTCGAGGGCGTCACCTGGGCGACGCCGGACGCCCTTCTTGTCTGACGTGTGCGCGTTCCGGTTCCGGAGTCCACGTCCGGGAAGAACCGGGTCCATCTCGACATCGCGGTCAACGACTTGGAGCACGCCGCCGAGTGGCGCGTGGAATTGGTGGCGACCCGAGTCGACGGTCCCTGCGGTGACTCACTCGGGGACTTCATCGTGCTGTGCGATCCCGAGGGGGAACGAGTTCTGCGTCGTCACCGGCTGATCGGTGCGCGATTCGGCCGCTAGGCTCTGTGGTGCGCCCCGGCATGGGGTGGGGGGCGGTAGCTCAGTTGGTTAGAGCCGCGGACTCATAATCCGCTGGTCGCGGGTTCGAGCCCCGCCCGCCC
>CAWBBP010000017.1:0-62504 GCA_963787055.1 uncultured Actinomycetota bacterium | reverse complement strand
GTGCTGCCGTCGATACCGCGGTGGCTGTGGATCCTGCTGCTGTTCGGTGCGGCCACCGCCACCCTGGGTGGCGGCGAGCCGGTCCTGCGTCTGTCGTCGTCGGACATCGAGGTCGGCGGGCTGCTGAAATTTCTCCGGTTCACCGCCCTGTCGATCGTGCTGCTGGCGCTGGGGGCACTGGTGTCGTGGACCGCCGACGTCGCCGACGTGAGCATGAGCCCGCCGTCGCCGACCCTGGGCCGTCCGCTTCGGCCGTTTCGGATCCCGGTCGATGACTGGGCCGTCGCCCTGGGATTGTCACTGCGCGCCTTCCCGATGCTTCTCGACGAGTTCCGGTTGCTCTACGCCTCCCGCCGGTTGCGTCCGCGGGCCGTGCCGGCCGACGGCCGGAAGCGCCGCCGGCGTTGGGCGATCGAGTTAGTCGACATGCTGGCCGCCGGCATCACGGTCGCACTGCGGCGGGCCGACGAGATGGGCGACGCCATCACCGCCCGAGGCGGTACCGGCCAGATCTCGGCGGCCCCGTCGCGGCCGAAGAAGGCCAACTGGGTGGCGCTGAGCATCCTGGGCAGTGCTTGCCGCGGTGGCGATGTCCTGGTGGAGGTCCGCGGGCTGGGTTGACGCCGGCACACGCTCGCGGGCCCTTTAGCGTTGCGCCGGCCGTGTTGGCGGCCTGCTGGGCCGCCGCCAGGGTCTCGGCCACCGGCCGCCTGCCGGAACATCTCGTCGAAGAACGGTGTGATCGCCTGGTACCCGGCGGCGAAACCCGCACCGCCGGGTGCGGCGATGCGCGGGCCGTCCAGGACCGAGAACGGCGCGACGTCCACGCCCCTGGCCTCCCAGTAGTCGAAGTACCCCTGCTGGGCCGAGTGTGAGGCCGGGATGGCCGCCCCGCGCCGGCCCAGGTAGGCGTTGCTGTATGCCCAGCCAGGCCAGCACCCTGGCGCACCGCCTCGGGGTGGCGGGTGGCCGGATCGCCCGCTGCGACAATGCCGTTGGTGACGTCCTCACCCGACCCGCCGGACCTGTTCGGCAGCATCGTCACACCCCAGCTCGAACTGGGCCGCCCGAGTTCCCCGCCAGACCCGTAGAAACCGGATCGTAGCACTGCGATCCAGCCCGGACAGGAGATGGTTGTGGAAGACAGTCGTTGTCATCGGCATCGGATGCCGGCGGGCGACATGGCTGGAACGATCAGCGTCGATCACGTAGCCCAGCGCGGCGGCGCGCGGGTTGTCGAAGGCTTGGTCGGTCGTCGTCGCTGAAGTACTCGATCGGCTGGACCGATGTAGTCGAGGTTGATGCCGGGCAGGTCGTCTTCGGCTGGGTTATAGCGCCACTGGCGAACCCGGCGCGGGTCGAGGCCCGTCGTCCCGGCTCGGGATCCGGCACTGATCGACGGTGGACCGGCCCAGCGCCAGGGTGTCCTGGTGGGATCGGGATCCAGCCGAGCGGCGCCGAGCTCGACGGCGCGATACCAGCCTCCGCCAGCAGGTCGGCGTCGAGACAGCGTGATCCCCGCGTTGGTCAGCTGCGTGCAGATCCCCACAGCACGCCGCCGTGGGTGAACGGGTCGACCACCGAGGAATCCCAGTCCGGTGACGGTGTGATGGGGATCAGGGGCGGCTGTTGTTGGTGTATCGGTGAAGTGGGAGTTGTTCATCCAGAAGATGTCATTGGTGCTGCTGTGGCTACATTGGTGCGCAATGTGTCCAAGAGTGGCGAAGGAGACGAGTGTGGCGGACCTCGACACCGGGTTCTCCTGCTGAACTGGTCCAGCGATCCGCCGTAGGCGCTGGCGCCACCGTGCCGTCCCACAGCGGCACCGTGACGATGGTCGGCGCCATCGGGGTCAGCGGTACGGCCGAGGAGCAGACCGCACCGGCGAGGGCGACGGCGACCGTGAGCAGCGTGCCAGGGCCAGGGTGGAGAACCGGGGTCGACATCCCGCCGCCTCACTCAGCCCGGTGACGACGATCGAGCGCACGATATGGCGCTGAAGATCACGAAGAGCAGGACCAACGGCACGATCGCCACCGTCGTCGCCGCCATCACCAGTGATCCGCTGTGCGTTGTACTGCGACTTCATGCCGCGGTGGCCACGGTCAGCACCCGCCAGCGGGGCCCGCTGGTGATCACCAGCCACATCGAAGCTGTTCCATCGCGAGACAACGTGATCAGCGTCAGCGTCGCCAGGATCGGCTTGCTGGCCGGCAGCACCAGACCACCATCACGTCCAGGGTGTTGGCACCGTCGAGGCGGGCGGCGTTGAGCAATCGGCGGGGATGGCCCGGGAGTACTCGCGCAGCAGGAAGATCGCGTAGGGCGAGCCGAACATCAACGCAGCACGAGCGCCGAGAAGGCGTCGGCGAGATCCACTCGGCCATCATCACAACAACGGAGCGACGGCGACCGTCGGTGGAACGATCAATGGCGCGACGCACTCGAGAACAGGGCGTCGTGGGCGGGAAGTCGAGCCGGGCGAAGGCGTAGGCGGCGAGACCGAGACACCAGCCGGCCCAGGGTGACGACGTGGTCATCAAGAGCGGCGACCAGGACGCCGGCCGAAGCCGGCGCGGCCGAGTGCGGTGTAGTTGTCGAGCGTTGGTGGGCCGGCATGGACAGCGGTGCGCCGGGGCGAGCTGCCCGGCGGAGGTGACCGACGTCAAGTAGCCCGAGGGCGAACGGAGCCATGGTCAGCGTGGGGAGCGACCAGCCCGGCTGATCGGGGCGGCTGGCTGGTCATATGGGGCGAGGCTTGGCCGGAGCCATCCTTCCAGCCGTGAAGCATCCGCGCGGCCGGTCGCTGTGGCCGTCGTGATCATGGCCGAGATCGCCGCGGCGGGCCGAGGCACAGGCCGCGCCGCCCAGCGCGACGGCCCGAGGTGCCGCCCTGGCGGCGAAATCCGGACCTTCGAGGCGGCCGCGGGGAACCAGCCGTTCGTCGACCTTCACCCGGCGTCAGTTCCGCGGTCATCTGCGCACCTCGCCGAATACCTGCACCCCGGTCACCATCCGGCGATCCTGTTCGGCAGTCGTTCAACGACACGGTTGCGGACCGTCTTCAGGATGCCGTCGACGGACTGGCCGGCTACCCCACCCCGATCACCTGTTCGGGACAGCCAGGCGGCCAGGTCATCCACACGGCGCTGCGCATCGGGCAGCGGACCCGTCCAGCGCCCGGACCCGGCCAAAGTCTCCTGGGTCTCGATCGGCAATCCGGAGAACGCAGTCGGCGGTCGCGCCCCCAATCCGGTGCCGGCCGACTCGCCCTACACCGGTATCGAGGTGATCCGACAGTACGACGGATGGGCCGATGCGCCCACTGACAAGACGAATCTGCTGGCGGTGCTCAACGCAGCGGTCGGCCAGTCGACCACCCACGTGTTCGGGTACTTCGACGTCGACCTCGACGACCCCGACAACATCCGCTACACCCCGGATGACGCCGAGGGAAATCCGGGAAAGATCACCTACGTTTTCGTTCCCAGCCCGATGCTTCCACTGGTCGAGATGACCGGACTGCTGGCTCCGTTGCTCAACCCGATCCTGGACCCGATCCTGCGCCCGATCGTCGAGTCGGCCTACCAGCGGCCGTTCGAGGTTCCGGCACCGGTGGCGTCAGCAGCGTCGCCGGCCCCGGTGGCGTCGGTGGCGGCCCCGCAACCGGCGCCCGTCGCCGCAGATCCACCGTCAGTAGGTGTCGTAGGTGACCCTGTTACGGAAATAAAGATGCTGGACGACGGTGGCGCCGACCAGGACCAGAAACAGCACCAGGGCCATCACCGCCGCTCGTCCGATCGCGGCCGCCCCGAACGCCTCGGCGTAGATCCGGTGAGCGACAAGGTCGGTGCGTCCCGCCGGGCCGCCGCCGGTCAGCGCGTAGACGGTGTCAAACACCTGCGCCGCGCTGACCACACCGGTGACTGAGACGAAGAAGAACGTGGGCCGCAGCATCGGCACCGTGATCCGCCAGAACCGCTGCCAGGAGGTGGCCCCGTCGATGCGGGCGGCGGCATGCACCTGCGGGGGGATCGCCAGAATGCCGGCCAGGAAGAACAGCGCCACATAGCCGACGTTGGTCCAGACCGTCACCGCCGACACCACCGGCAGGGCCAGACCCGGGTCGGTCAGCCACTCGATGCGGCGGCCCAGCACCGTGCTGATCACCCCGTCGGTCGGGGCCAGGATCCAGCGCCACAGCACCGCCACCGCCAACGGCGAGCAGATCCACGGGATGACGTACAACGCGCGGAACACGCCGGTACCGGGCAGCCCCCGGGCCAGCATCGCCGCCGCCCCCAGGCCCAGCAACACCTGGGCCGGGACCACGATCGCGATGAACGCACAGGTGACCAACAGGGAGTTCCCGAATCCCGGATCGGTGAGCACCGAACGCCAATTGTCCAGCCCCACATAGTGGATCGGACCCAGTAGATCCCAACGGTGCAGGCTCAACCACACCACCACCAGCATCGGCAGCAGCAGAAAGCACACCACCCCGAACAGACTCGGCGCCAGCAGCCCGTACCCCAACAGGGTCGAACGCACACGCCGCGGGTTCACGGCAGTAATTAAAGCTCCCGGTTACGGTGGTGCGGTGAGTTCCCATCCAACCGGTGTCGACGAGGACTTCCTCGCCCTCCCGCGCTACCGCCTTGCCGACGCCGCGCTGTCGGCGGCGATGGCCGGCGGCGCCAGCTACGCAGACCTGCGCGTGCATGCCATCACCACCGAGATCGTGCAACTGCGCGACGGGGAACTGGAGTCCGCGGTGCTCGACCGCGATATCGGACTGGCGGTACGGGTGCTCGTCGACGGCACCTGGGGCTTCGCCTCCCATGCCGGTCTGACCCCGGATATCGCGGCGGAGTCCGCACGGCACGCCGTCGGGGTGGCGGTGACACTGGCGGCGCTCAATGCCGATCGCGTCGAACTGGCCGATGAACCCGTCTACCGCGACGCCACCTGGGTCTCGGACTACCTGATCGACCCGTTCACCATCCCCACCGCCGAGAAGGTCGCGCTGTTGGGCGAATACTCGGGCCGGTTGCTCGCCTCCGACGGGGTCGACCACGTCTCGGCGATGGTCAACACGGTCAAGGAGCAGATGTATTACGCCGACAGCTTCGGCTCGTCGATCACCCAGCAGCGGGTCCGGACCATGCCGGCGTTGGAGGCCGTCGCCGTCGACGCCGCCGCCGGCAGCTTCGAGTCGATGCGCACGCTTGCCCCGCCCACCGGTCGGGGCTGGGAGGCCGTCGCCGGTGACGACGTGTGGAGTTGGAGCACCGAATTGGCCGAACTGCCGGTGCTGCTCGCCGAGAAGACCAAGTCGCCCAGCGTCATCGCCGGTCCGACCGACCTGGTGATCGACCCGACGAACCTATGGCTGACCATCCACGAGTCGATCGGGCATGCCACCGAATACGACCGGGCCATCGGATACGAGGCCGCCTACGCCGGAACCTCTTTCGCCACCCCGGACAAACTGAACCGGATGCGTTACGGATCGCCGGTCATGAACGTCACCGCCGACCGGACCGTCGAGCACGGTCTGGCCACCATCGGCTACGACGCCGAAGGGGTGGCCGCCCAGCGGTGGGATCTGGTGCGCGACGGCATGTTCGTCGGCTATCAGCTCGACCGGGTGTTCGCCCGCAAGCTCGGCCTGGATCGCTCCAACGGATGCTCCTACGCCGACTCGGCCCACCACGTACCGATTCAACGGATGCCCAACGTGTCGCTGCAGCCCGGCACCGACAACCTGAGCACGGTTGATCTGATCAATCGGGTGCAGGACGGCATCTACGTCGTCGGGGACAAGAGTTGGTCAATCGACATGCAGCGCTACAACTTCCAGTTCACCGGGCAGCGGTTCTTCCGGATCCGCAACGGCCGTCTCGACGGGCAGGTCCGCGATGTCGCCTACCAGGCCGTCACCACCGACTTCTGGAACTCGATGGAGGCCGTAGGCGGACCGTCGACCTGGCGGCTCGGGGGGGCGTTCAACTGTGGCAAGGCCCAGCCCGGTCAGGTTGCGGCGGTGAGCCACGGATGCCCATCGGCATTGTTCCGCGGGGTCAACGTCCTGAACACCCGCGAAGAATCGGGCCGCTCATGATCCCCGCCCAGGACATCGTCGACCTCGTCCTGCAGGCCGCTGCGGAGTCGGGCGGCTGCGACGAGACCCTCGTGATCGTCACCGACCGCGCCGAGGCGTCGCTGCGGTGGGCCGGTAACTCGATGACCACCAACGGGGTGTCCACCTCGCGCTCGACGGCGGTCATCTCCATTGTCCGCAAGGGTGATACCGCGCATGTCGGCGCGGTGCGCTCCAGTGTGGTCTCCGCCGACGATGTCGGTGATCTGGTGGCCGCCGCCGAGCGGGCCGCACATTCGGCACCCGAGGCTCGCGACGCCGCGCCCCTGCTCACCGGATCCGGGTCGCCCGCAGACTGGGGTGACCCGGTGCCGGGCACCGGGGCCGGGGTGTTCGCCGAAGTGGCTCGTTCGCTCTCGGCCGGGTTCGGCCGCAGCGACCGCCTCTACGGTTTCGCCCACCATGTGGTGGAGACGACGTTCCTGGCCACCTCGACCGGGCTGCGCCGGCGCTTCACCCAGCCCACCGGGTCGGTGGAGATCAACGCCAAACGGGGCGACGCCAGTGCCTGGGTCGGTATCAGCACGCCGTGGTTCGCCGATGTCCCGGTCGAGGCCATGCTGGCGGAGTTGTCCATGCGGCTGGACTGGTCCAAGCGCACCGTGGAACTGCCGGCCGGCCGCTACGAGACGCTGATGCCACCCACGACGGTCGCCGACATGATGATCTACCTGGGCTGGTCGATGGACGGCCGCGGCGCCCAGGAGGGCCGCACCGCGCTGTCGGCCCCCGGTGGCGGGACGCGGGTGGGGGAGAAGCTCACCGATCTTCCGCTGACTGTGTACTCCGACCCGTTCGCGCCCGGGCTGGAGTGCTCCCCGTTCGTGCACACGGCCACCGGATCGGAACGGATCTCGGTGTTCGACAACGGTCTGCACATCAGTCCGGTCGACTGGATCCGCGACGGCACCATCAACGCACTGACCTACCCCCGGGCGGCAGCCGCCGAGTTCGGTACCACCCCGACGGTGCCCGCCGACAACCTGCTGATGACCGGCGGCACAACGGATCTGGCCGATATGATCGCGGCCACCGAACGCGGGCTGCTGCTGACCACGCTGTGGTACATCCGCACCGTCGACCCCACCACGCTGTTGCTTACCGGGCTCACCCGCGACGGCGTGTATCTGATCGAGGACGGCGAGATTACCGCGGCAGTCAACAACTTCCGCTTCAACGAGAGTCCGTTGGACCTGCTGCGGCGGGTCACCGAGGCCGGGGTGCCCGAGACCACGCTGCCCCGGGAGTGGAGTGACTGGGCCACCCGGGCGGTCATGCCGACCCTGCGGATCCCCGACTTCCACATGTCCTCGGTCAGTCAAGCGCAGTAAGGTGACTGCAAGGCATCAAAATTGGTGATGCTATGCTGTCAGCTATGCGCACCACGGTGACCTTGGACGATGACACCCTGGCGGTGATTCATCGGCGGATGCGTGACGAGGGAGTGTCCTTCAAGACCGCGTTGAACGACGCGATCCGCGACGGTGCCCGGGGACGTCCGGAGCCCGCGCCGTTCAGCACCCGCACGGCAGATCTCGGCGTTCCGTCTGTCAATCTCGACCGCGCCCTGCAGATCGCCGCGGAACTGGAAGACGACGAACTCATCCGCCGCAAACGCCGCGGCGCATGAAGATCGTCGATGCCAATGTGCTTCTCTACGCGGTCAATTCGGCCAGTGAGCACCACACTTCCAGTCGGCGATGGCTCGACTCGGCCCTGTCCGGCGGCGATACCGTCGGGCTGGACTGGGTGCCGTTGCTCGCTTTCGTCCGCCTGACGACGAAGGTCGGCCTGTTCCCTTCGCCACTGCACACGTCCGCGGCGATCCAGCAGGTCGCCGAGTGGATCGGCGCGCCGGGGTCAGTGCTGATCGGCCCGACGGCGCGCCACGTCGATGTGCTCGGCGGGTTGTTGGCTCGCGCGGGTACTGGCGGCAATCTGGTCAATGACGGGCACCTGGCGGCTCTGGCGATCGAGCATCGCGGGACGGTCGTCAGCTATGACAGTGACTTCGGCAGGTTCGAGGGCGTCACCTGGGCGACACCGGACGCCCTTCTTGTCTGACGTGTGCGCGTTCCGGTTCCGGAGTCCACGTCCGGGAAGAACCGGGTCCATCTCGACATCGCGGTCAACGACTTGGAGCACGCCGCCGAGTGGCGCGTGGAATTGGTGGCGACCCGAGTCGACGGTCCCTGCGGTGACTCACTCGGGGACTTCATCGTGCTGTGCGATCCCGAGGGGGAACGAGTTCTGCGTCGTCACCGGCTGATCGGTGCGCGATTCGGCCGCTAGGCTCTGTGGTGCGCCCCGGCATGGGGTGGGGGGCGGTAGCTCAGTTGGTTAGAGCCGCGGACTCATAATCCGCTGGTCGCGGGTTCGAGCCCCGCCCGCCCCACGTCAGAGGGTATTTTTCGAAATTCGGCGGCTGAGTCATCGTTTATTCATCGTTTATCTCCACCGTTCGGTCCATCAGGTCGGCAACCTGCTGGTGAACGCGGCCGCGCTTCATGTAGCGGTCCTGGGTCATCGAGACGTTGGAGTGCCCGAGTTGATCGGCCCCGATCCGGGCTGAGAGGCCCTGGTCGTCGATGAGGGTGGCGATGGTCTTGCGGAAGCTGTGGCTAGTGACCTCGGGCACCCCCAAGTCGTCGCGCTCCTCCCCGACGCCGACGCGGTCTTCTTCCTCCCTCGCGACGAACTCGGCCGGCTGGCTCGGGATGGCGAAACGGGGCTCGTGCCGATTGCCCGGGCCCGCCGGGAAGCCTTCGCCCACCAGGAGACCTACGAGTTCCCTTACGTCTTCCAGGGCGAACCGACACGACTGGATCTCGATCTGGATGTCGCAGCCGGCGAAGCCGCTGGCGTGGTGCGCGGAGCCCCGGTGAGCCGCGGGCGGGTCACCAGTGTTGCGCGGATCGTGCGTAACCTCGACGAGGCCGCCGCCCTTCACCGCGGCGAGATTCTCATCGCGCCGATCACCGACGTCGGCTGGACCCCTATTTCAGGCGCAGTGCGACTGGCCAACTCACTCCCCGGACCTTGGTGAGGACGCCCGCTGGGTGGTCGCGCCCTACCGCCCTCGCCACTGTCGGGCGGCCAGGGGCGAATCGACCAGAACCGCGTCCATGCCCGCCTTCTCGGCGAGTTGGTAGTCATCGAGGCTGTTGACCGCGAAGCCGATGACTTTCATGCCCGATCCTGCGGTGAAGCACTCGACGGAGGCGGAGTCCCATAACTCGGCGTTGACCGGCGAGACGCCGATCCCCAGGGTGAATTTCTCGGTGACTGTGATGTCGCGGTGCATCTCGAATCCCGCCCACTTCCCGGGGTCGGGTGCCGGATCGCAGCGCCTGTTCACCGCCATGTTCAGCAGCCGCAGTCGGGTGGCGTCGCGGCTCTCCGCGACCGGCAGGCCTTCCGCCATTGCGGCGGCGGTGACGACCGTATCGGTGGAGTACACCACCGAATGCCGCGTTGCCCCGGTCTCCCGTAGAACGCGCGCGACCGCGGAAACCATTGGCTGGGCCGGTGTTTGTTTGAGGTCGAGGAACAGTGGCATATCCGCAGGGACCGCCGCAATGGCCTGCGCCAAGGTCGGGATGTAGGCCGGTTGTTGCCGGTAGGGATAGCCGCCGACCGGGCCGGTGAAAGTCCAGCCGGCGTTGAGTTGCTGAAGTTGTTGCGCGGTAAGGGAGTTTGAGGGGGACAAGTTGACCGGACCGCTGCCGTCGGTGAGGGTGGCCAGGTCCGCGGGGCGATACAACACCGGCACCCCGTCACTGCTCGCCTGGACGGTGACCCACACTCCGTCCACGCTTGCCTCGACAGCCTTGGTCAGGGCTAGGACGGTGTTCTCCGGGAAGTCACCGGTGCCGGCCCGATGCGCGATGATCAGCGGGCCTTGAGTGAATTCCGGTGGTGCGGCATCAGCCGCAATGGACGGCCCTCCGAACGACACCGTCAACGCCGCCATGACAGCGGCGGCGCACGCCTTGGGCGGTCGCGTTCTGCAGCGTGCGGCTATTTCTCAGCCTCTCGTCGGTGCGTTAGCGGACATGTCGCGGCGCGTCAGTGGTCTAACCCGCCCGCCGTACTCGGGTAACCCACTGCGGTTGGACAACACTCCACATACCCGTCCGAGGACCGTCGGTCTCGATGCGAAGGTCCACTTCCTCAGGGCGGTCGCGGAGGACTTTCGCGGCGCTCTCGAACTTGCTCGTGCCGGTCTGGCCATTCAGCACGCTGATGTTGGCGAACGCCAGCAGATCGACGAGGCTGTTGCCGTACATCCGGCTGGCCTGCCGTATCGCGTCGACCTCGACCTCGATGCCCGCCGCCGCAGCGGCCCGCGCAAGTCCCCCACCGCCTTCGGACTCCGGGGCCAAGAGGCGTCGGCGCTCGTCCATCGCTGCGAAACAGCGGTCGTTGTTGCCGGTGTCGCCACCGGATTCGACGAACGATCGCAGCACCGCTCCGTTGAAGGCCGTCGTCTCGTCGGTGACGACGTTGACGTACACCCCGCCAGGCTTGAGGAACCGCAGGATGGCCCGCAGACTGCGCGCCACGTCGGTGGCGAAGTAAATCATGTGCAGACCCAGTGCCGCATCGACGCTGCCCGGCTCGGGAAAGTCGCCGACGCCGCCGGTGGCCTCCTCGTCGAGCGCGTCGAGGCCCGCCAGGACGGCAGCGCCGCCGCGAAGGTGCGGTTGGCGCTCCAGAAAGCCTTGATAGGCAGCCAGATACGCGGGATTGGGCTCGGCGATCGAGACCATTGTCCCGGCCGGCACAGCATCGGCGATATAGCCGAAGGTCTGGCCGTCCCCGGCGCCGATGTCGAAGATCTGGCCACCGGCCGGCACCTGCTCGGCCACGGTCCGCCGCAGTAACGGAACGAACAGGTCCCGCTGGTCGGTGCCCAACATCAGGACGCGCCCGAGCGGATCGGGCTTGAGTGCCCGGGCGAACGCGTTGTGGTAACCCCGGTGCGCATCGAGTCCGTCGAACTCGTTGCACACGATCTTCAGCGCATCATCCAACTGCGGCGCGAGGTCCTGGGCCCTAGCCTGGTCGATCTGAATCGGCATCGTCTCTGCTCCTCATCCACCTTGCCCGACCATAGCCGCCGGATCAGCCGGGCCGGAAGTCGATATCCCGGCCATCGGCAACGTCTCCGATTTCGATGAGTGCGACATCGCTTCTGCCGTTGAGGAACCGGCGCGCGCCCTCGTCACCGCTGGCGGCGGCCAGCGCCTCGGCCCAATGCGCGCGGCTCAGCTTCACCGGATGTCCGCGCTTGCCGCCGAAGGTAGCCGCCGCGATCGCCGCCGGAGAGTCACAGACTCGCCGGACTCCGTCGGCGGTCAGTCCCGGGAGGTCGACGAGTGTCACGATCACCGAGTCGATATCGCGCGAGCCTTCCAGCGCCGCCAGCCCAGTCCTCAGCGACGACCCCATTCCGGCCGGCCAGTGGTCGTTGATCACCACAACGGCATCCGGGACCTCGCCGACCCAGGCGCCGAGCACGACGATTACCGGCGCGCATCCGGCTCCGCGTAGTAGCTGAACCGAACGATCGACGAGGCGCATCCCGTCGAGGACGAACGGCGCCTTCGGTCCGCCGAAACGCACGCCGGCACCGGCGGCCAGAACCAGACCGGCCATCGTCATTCCCGTCTCGCCGCGGGGCCGGCGGGGTGGATCGGCCCGGTGGTGCCGGTCAGGCGCGATCCCGATCCACCCCACCTGGCCGCGACGATCTCCGCGGCGATCGAAATCGCCGTCTCCTCCGGGGTCCGGGCGCCGAGGTCCAGGCCTATCGGCGAGTGCAGTCGATCGCACTCGGCGTCGGTGATCCCGGCGGCCTTCAATCGGGAGAGCCGGTCCTCGTGGGTGCGCCTGGAGCCCATCGCGCCGACGTAGCCGGCCTTGGACCGCAGCGCGACCCGCAGGACCGGCACATCGAACTTCGGGTCATGGGTGAGCACGGCGATCACCGTTCGTTCGTCGACCTGCTGCTGTTCCAGCCACCGGTGCGGCCAGTCCACGACGACCTCGTCGGCGTCGGGAAACCGCTTCCGGGTCGCGAAGACCGGGCGCGCATCGCAGACGGACACCCGGAATCCGAGCAGCTTGCCGACCCGCACCAGCGGCGCCGAGAAGTCGGCGGCCCCGAAGATGAATAGTTGCGCAGGCGGGGCGTAGCTCGTGACGAACACTTCAAGTTCCGGGCCCGGGTGCTCACCGTCCGGTCCGTGGTGCAGTGTTGCGGTGGCGCCGGCGGCGAGCATCGCGATGGCCTCCTCGCGGATAGTGTCGTCGAGCCTGGCCGTGCCCAACGTGCCCTCGGTGCGGTCGGGACGGACCAGAAGCCGCCGGCCGACGAAGCGCCCGCCTTTGACGATGGTTGCGATCGCCACTGGTTCCCGCGCGGCGATACTCGACGCGATTCCCTCGAGTTCCGGCCAGGTCTCGGAGTCCACCCGCTCGATGAACACGTCCATGACGCCGCCGCAGGTGAAGCCGACCGCGAACATATCGTCATCGCTGACACCGTAAGTCTCCAACTGTGGCACGCCATGGCGGAGAACCTCCTGGCCGGCAGCGAAGATTTCGGCCTCGACGCAACCGCCGCCCACCGAACCGACCACCTCACCTGAATCGGTGACCAGCATCGAGGCGCCCACGGACCTGGCCGTGGACCACCGGGTGCCAACAACCGTCGCGATTGCCGCCATGCCCCCGCGACGGCGGATCGCGATCAGTTCGTCGAGAACTTCACGCACTGGTCAATTGTGACGACATCGGGTCCTCTTCTCATCGCGGCGGGTCACCAGGCCAGGTGAAGCTGTTGACGTAGCGGCCCATGTCTTCGGCGATCTGCAGGTTCGCCCCGGACGGATGTCCGGGTCCGGAGTCCGGCCCGAACTCGCGGAAGGGACCTTCCGCCGAGGCGATCAGCGCCAGGTCGTCTTTCACCGCGACCATGACGAGGATCCGGATTCGGCTGCTGCGCGCGCTTGGATTCTGTGGCCAGTAGTCGTAGATCTCGCCATATCCAGGTTGATAGCCCACCATCGCATTAGGAATCTCATAGGCGACCGTGGCATCCGGATAGGACTTCTTGACCGTCGCCTTGGCGATATCGCGCGGTGAGCGGCCGGCCGCGGGTTCGGAGAAGAACTGCATCACTCCGCCATCTCCGGCGGTCCACGTGGCGGTGACTCGGGTGGCTTCGGTGACGACGCGGTAGGCCGAACTGCCCGGGTAGCCCACCGAGAATTCGCCGCCGGCCGCTGTGAAGCGTGGATTGTTCTCGAAGGGGAGACTCGACAGCGGCCGGCCGCAATCCGGGGGGCATAGGTAGTTCGAGGTCTTGGGCGTGAGTGTGACCTCGATCGCACCGACCAGCAGAACAATCGCCCCCATCGCCGTCACCCACCGGCCCACCACCCAGTCGGTGCTCGGTCGCCGCGACGGGCGATCCGATGCGACCATGGCCGCTCCGCACTCCGAACAGAACACCATCTCGGCGACCACACGCCCGCACTGTGCACACGTCAGCGACGCGGCCTCGTCGACCGGATCGTGGGCCTCGTGCAGCATCGCGATTTGCAGCGCGATCCGCAGCGCAACCAGAACGAGAAGCGTGATCGCCAGATGGATGACCAGTATCCAGATCTCGGTCAACCCCGGCCAGAAACGACGGGTGACGTCGAAAGGCCCGAGCCCGGACTGAGCCAGTAACGCGCCTGCGACCAGCAGCGCCAGCACCAGGCGTACCCGGCCGCGGTGACCCGCGGCCGCGCCGCCGCTTGGGTGGCGAAACCACAGCAGGATTCCGGCAATCCCGCCGGTGGCCGCAACGGTGACCGGAACCGTCATGCCGATCAGGCCGGCCTGCACGAGAAGTCCCTGGACAGGTCTGTCATGGGCGACGAGCCCGCTGGTGAATTGCGGTGTCAGCCTCGCCATTGTCACGGCAGCGGTGAACGCTAGCGCACCCAGCGCGCCGATTGCAAACCCGTGCAACGACTTTCGCGTTTGCGATGGCCATACCCGCAGCACGAGGGCGGGAACCATCATCAGGCCCAGCAGGAAAGTGAATTTGATCATCCGGCTCACCAGATCCTGCAGCGCCAGGCCCGTCGAAATCGGAACGGTGTAGCTGCGCGCAACCAGTTGATCGGTGACCAGTTCCCAACCGGCGCCCAGTGCGGCGCCCAGTGCCGCGGCCACGACCAGCGACGTTCGCGGAATGCTGCGGCCGCCGCTGCAGGTGCGGAGATAGAGGACGAACAGTAGCGGCACTCCGAGCGCGGCAACGGTCATCTCAGCGGTGGAAAGCTTGAGCACCGCCAGGCTGACCAGCACGATGGCCCCGATGATCAGTGTTACCCGAAACGACGCGCGGGAGCGCCTCGGCAACTCGGGGAACAGCGAGCTCAAAAGATAGGGGCGAAGCACCCTCTCCTTCGGCGCGAACACGAACGATCGGGGTCGAAGGAATCGGACTTTCCCGCCGGCCGGTCCCCCCTGGTCGAAACCGCACAGTCCGCAGAAGTCACCGGCCGGGACGTCAGCGGCGCAGCCGCGGCACCGCATCCGGGATCCCGTAGCTGTGCTCATCCCCAGATCATCCCCAGCGCCGCAGCCGCTGCAGGTCGAGCACATTCTGGACAAGGTTCTCGACGTCGGGGCTGCCCAGGCCGGTGACCAAGTCATAGCCCGGCTGGGCAAGGTCGACGGCGTTGCCGCCCAGGGCGATGGTCCGAAACGCCGGCCGCGGTGCGCCCTCGGCTATCGCGTAGAGCATCGGGTTCAATTCGCCGAGTTGCCGGCCGCCGTTCTCAATGAGGTACTGGTTCATCACCGCCGCCAATCCGGCCCAGATGGGCGCGGACATCGATGTGCCGCCGGCGGCCATCCACTGCTGGCCGAAAACGATCGCGATGCCGTTGTCGGGATCTGCGACCGCGGCGACATCGGGGGTGAGCCGCCTGCCCTGGCCCTTGCCGACCGCCAGTCCCTCCTGCCATGGCGGGCGCTCGAACAGGGCGGACACCCCGCCGCCGGTGCCTTGCGACAGCGGAGCATCGAACCACGCCTGCTCGGAAATCCACCGCCCACCCTCGTCGGTCGACAGGGTGGTGCCCCCGACGTTGGTCATCTCGGGTAACGACGCCACCGCGTCGAGTCCGATGTCGTCGGGACTCGGTGGCGCTGACCAGTTTTGCCCGCCCTTGCACTCCAGGCCGGCCAGATCGCCGCTGGCGTTGAACGCCGTGGTGCCGTGGCTCAGCGCGGTGGCCAGCGCGGCTCGCACCGGGGCCAGGTCTGCGGCGGTGATCAGCTTGTCGCAACCCCATCCGATGGAGAAACTCCACACCGCCCCGGGGAAGTCGCGGTCGGCCGACTCCATCATCCGCGCGACCTTCTCGTAGGAGCCGTCCGACTCGACGGTGGGTCGGGCGTTGATCAAAACTTTCTTCGCGTCGGGAGCGAGGGCATGGATGAGTTCCAGATCCATGGTGGCCTCGCCGCTTCGCTGGGACGCCATCCCGCCGACAACCTGGGGAGTTAGCGGCGGTAGGTCGAACTCGGCGGAATAGGCGTCGAGATCGGGTTGGTCGAACCCGTCGAAGGCGAAGACGACAACCGTCTGGCCCTTGCCGGTGTAACCCGCCTCCCGCAGCGCCCCGGCGTTATAGATGTTGGACAGCAACGTGTCGCGCCGGTCGGGTAAGGGAACGTCCGAGCCGATTGTCGGCCGTGCCTCCCGGTACGGGGTGTATCCGAGGACGCGGCCGAGTTCGGCGACCTCGCCGCGCAGCGGCGCAGGGACTTGGGGCTGATGCGGGGAGGCGTAGAAAACCTGGCCAAGGCGTCCCCGGTAATCCCGGACCGCGATACCGAACGCACCCTCGACCGCCGCGGGCGTGCCCTCGATGATCGCCCAGTCGTCGCCGGGGCGCCAGCGCGCCGTAAGCCCGAGGCGGCTGGTCCAGCGGAGCAACTCCGCCGGCGAGGACGGCTGGGTCAGCGCTGCGGTCAGCTGTATCCGAGCCGAACGCGCCGGACCGAGATCGGTTGATGCCGCCAGCAGGGATGCATAGGGTCCGGTGATCACGCGGGGAATGGGCGGTCTGACTGACGCCGGCGCCACGACGGCGGCCGCGGCGACGGCCACCGCAATCAGCGCTCGGCCGGCCGCGTGCCGCATGGAACTCCCATCACCGTGAATCGGTGAAGCATAGAACTGCGATCGAGCCGATGCCCGTTGAATGCACTCCGCCGGTCGGCATTTTCACTAACATCAATGCACCACGGACAGGCCGCCGGGAATCGACGGGAGCGGACAATTTGGGCGCCCATCATTGGAGGGACCAGATCGGACTCGTTGCGGGCGGAGTGGCGATCGTCGCCATGGGTGTCCTGACCGCCTGCGGACCCGCTGCCACCGAATCACCATCAGCAACCACCACGCCGGCCTCGAGGTCGGTCACGCTGACGCCGGCCGAGAAGGGCACTCCGGTCCCGTTTTCCCCGACGGCTCTGAATCCACTCCCTTCGCTGATTCCGACGACCTGTGTTGGCGCTCCCGGTAACGGCTGTGCGGGGTAGGGCGGTTGAAAGGGATTTGACGTGGACCTCAACACCGTCGAGGACATCGTCCGCCGGCCACCGGAGTGGCCCGGCGCACTGTGGCGCGATGGCGACGCGTGGCTGGCCGGGGGGACCTGGTTGTTCTCCGAACCGCAACCTGGCCTGCGCCGTCTGATCGACCTGCCCGCGCTCGGTTGGCGGGCCCTCGAGGTCACCGATGCCGGTCTGCGGATCGCGGCGACCTGTTCGGTGGCGGAGTTGTACGCGTTCGAGGCGCCCGCCGACTGGGCGGCGGGCTCACTGTTGAAGACGAGTTGCGAGGCGTTCCTCGCCTCGTTCAAGGTGCTCAGCTCGGCAACGGTCGGGGGCAACATCTGCCTGTCGTTGCCCGCCGGCCCGATGATCACCCTGACTGTTGCACTCGATGCCGACTACACGCTGTGGGCCCCCGACGGCTCCGAGCGGACGGTGGCCGCGGTCGACTTCGTGGCCGGAGACCACCAGAACGTGCTGCAGCCCGGTGAGGTGTTGCGCAGCATCGACATTCCGATCAGCGCTTTGCGGAAGCACCACGCACATCGCCGCTTCACGCTGACCAAACTCGGACGGTCGACCATCTTCATGGTCGCCACCAGCTCACCCGATACCACCGACTTTCTGCTGACTATCACCGCGGCGACCACTCATCCGATCCGGTTGGCGTTCAACATGATTCCCGACACCGGCGCGTTGCAACAGGCCATCGACGCACTGCCCGACGCGGTATGGTTTGACGACGCGAACGGGACCCCCGACCATCGGTGTCACCTGGCCAAGCATTACGCCGAGGAGATCCGACTGGAGCTGCTGGCCACCGGGGACCGGTGATGACCTACACCGTCAACGGCGAAACCGTCGAGCACGAACCACGTCCGGGCCAGTGCCTGCGCACCTTCCTGCGCACCCTGGGCTGCCACGGTGTCAAGAAGGGCTGCGATACCGGCGACTGCGGGGCATGCACCGTCTGGCTGGACGGCCAGCCGGTGAACAGTTGCATCACACCTGCATTCCGTGCCGAGGAACGGGAGGTCACCACCATCGAGGGTCTCGGCACGCCCGACGACCTGCACCCGATGCAGCGGCAATTCCGCGACGCACCGGGATTCCAGTGCGGGTTCTGCACGGCCGGGATGATCATGACCGCGGCCGCTCTGACCGAGGAGCAGAAGGAGGACCTGCCGCAGGCACTGAAGGGAAACCTCTGTCGCTGCACCGGCTATCGGGCTATTGAGGACGCGATCAACGGTGTCACCGGTCTTGAAGAGGCGGCTCCCGGGCAGGCCGTCGGCGTCAGCGTCGGAGCACCGGCGGGCACCGCCGTCGTCACCGGGCGTGCCGAGTTCACCATGGACATCGAGATCGACGGGATGCTGCACCTGAAGGTGCTGCACTCGCCGCACCCGCACGCGCGCATCGTGTCCATCGACTCCTCCGCCGCCCTGGCCGTACCCGGAGTCCATCGCGTCTATACGTGGGAAGACGTGCCGCGCAAGCTTTACACCACCGCCATCCACACCGATCATCTAGTCGATCCCGATGACACCTACATTCTCGACAACGTGGTGAGGTTCGTCGGTCAACGGGTGGTTGCCGTCCTCGCCGACTCGGTCGGTGCCGCCGAGGAGGGCTGCCGCAAGGTCGTCGTCGATTACGAGTTGTTGCCGGCGGTGTTCGATCCCGAAGAGGCGATGACCGACGGCGCCCCGCAGTTGCACTCCGGCGCGGACCCGTTCGTCCATGATCCGGTACACAACATCCTGCTGGAGCTGCACAGCGAGATCGGCTCCGCGGACGAGGGATTCGCCCAGGCCGACGTCGTCCACGAGGGCACCTACTTTTCGCCGCGGGTCCAGCATGCGCATTTGGAGACACACGGGTCGATCGCTTGGATGGCCGACGGCCGGCTCAACGTACGGACCAGTTCCCAGTCGCCCTCGCTGGCCAAGGTCAAGTTGGCCTACCTGTTCGACCTTCGGCCCGACCAGCTACGGGTGTTCTGCAAGCGGGTCGGCGGCGGCTTCGGGGGCAAGCAGGAGGTGATCGCCGAGGACCTGGTCGCCCTGGCCGCGCTCGACACCGGGCGGCCGGTGTGTCTGGAATTCACCAGGGAAGAGGAATTCACCACCGCGTCGCCACGGCACCCGATGAAGCTAACAGTGAGATTAGGCGCCCGCTCCGACGGCACCTTGACCGCCATCCAGTTCCGCAATGTCTCCAACACCGGGGCCTACGGAAACCACGGCGGGGAGACGCTGTTCGCCGGGGGTCGCGCCATCTCGCTGTACCGCTGCCCGAACAAGAAGTTCGATGGCTACTCGGTCTACACCAACACCGTGCCCAGCGGTGCGCTGCGCGGCTACGGCATGACCCAGCCGGCATTCGCGATGGAGTCGGCCATGGACGAGTTGGCGGTCGCCCTCGGAATGGACCCGCTGGAGCTTCGGCGCCGCAACGTCGTTCGGCCGGGCGACGCGCTGCTGGCGATGTCAGACCGACCCGACGATGTCATTTTCACCGAGGACGGCGCGCTGTCCTGCATCGATCTGGTCGACGAGCACCTGCGCGGCACGGGCCGCGATACTGCACTCGGTGATGACTGGTTGATAGGGACCGGTGTGGCCAGTACGTTGCACGAGACGGCGCCACCCACCGAACACATCTCCGAAGCCTGGGCAACCCTGCGCGACGACGGTGTCTATGAGATCGCCGTGGGTACAGTGGAATTCGGTGAGGGAACCTCCACCGCGCACATCCAGATTGCTGCCACTGCACTGGGCACCACGCCATCGCGCATCCAACTCGTCCAGTCCGACACCGACCGGACCGGTTTCGACACCGGAGCCTTCGCCAGCGCGGGACTCTCCGTTGCCGGCAACGCCGTGGCGCAGGCCGCCACCGCTCTGCGTGACCTGATCCTGCAGTTCGCGGCCCGACACCTGCACGCCGACCCGGCCGACTGTTCGCTGGAGCACGACGGCGTGATCTGCGGTGAGTGGCGGCTGACGCTGAGCGAAATCAGCGCCGCGGCCGGGGCTCGCGGCACCCGGTTGCGGGTGGCGCGCAAAGCCTACGGATCGCCCCGCAGCATGACCTGCAACACCCACGGATTCCGGGTCGCTGTGCACCGGATCACCGGCGAGGTCCGTGTGCTCGACAGCGTCCAGGCGGCCGACGCGGGTGTGGTGATCAACCCGGCACAGGTACGCGGACAGGTGGAAGGTGCTGTGGCACAGGGCATCGGGTTCGTCCTGACCGAGAACTTCCATGTCGACGACGGCGTGATGACCAACCCGAGCCTGCGCAACTACCGGATCCCCACCTATGCCGACACCCCCCGTACCGAGGTGCTGCTGGTGTACTCCACCGACTCGGTCGGTCCGATGGGCGCCAAGGGCATTGCAGAATGCGGCATCAACCCGGTGGCCCCAGCGCTGGCGAACGCGATCGCCCGCGCCACAGGTGTGCGATATCGCTCGCTGCCGCTGACTCCCGAAGGTATCTATCGCCGGCTCGGCGACAGCGGTTGAACCCAACATTCAGCCGGCCAGCAATTTCTCGATGGCGGATTCGATCCCGATCAGTGGATGCCAGTCCAGTAGTTCTGCTGCAGCCGTGATCGACATGGTCCGCGCGTTCATCGCATACCGGTCCGGTTCGTCGCCGCGGCGCTCAGCGATGAGCCAATCTTTTGTCCCAGGAATCCATTGCTGCCGGTGATCAGCGTCGTCATGGTTGCTCCTCGCTGGCGGTCACGGGTGTACGCCTGCCTTGACTGTCAGCAGGTAGAAAACCAGCGCCCAGGCTGCGTTGATCGCCAGGATCAGCAGAAAGCCCTTGACGTCGGTTGCGGGCTGGGGAGCCGATTCAGCCGGCGAGGTCCACCAGCCCATGATCTTGGTGACATAGAACTTCATGGTCAGATAGCTCATGACAAGGCTGGAGACCAGGTTTCCGACCAGCATTGCCAACCAGAACGGCAGATTCAGTGGCGCCATCAGTAGCGTCAGCAGGACTACCGTGGGATAGAGGCCCATCCAGACGGCGATCGCCGTCTTGAATTGCGGGTCTTTGGGTTTGAACCAGTTGCCGAACGGCTGGTAGGTCCTGCGGAGTTTGAACTCACCGAATCGGGCACCCTCGGCGAGCAGGTCGCTGCGTTCCTGCGACGCCAACCACGCATCGAGGTGCTCGACGGTATCGAACCGCAAGATGGTGCTCCATTGGTCCTGAACGCCCTCCACCGGCCGGAACAGCTCCGAGCCCAGGTATCCCGGGTATCGGCTTTCGGCCTCGACGATCTTTTGCCGCCAAACCAGGAAGGCCTCGACCTGATCGTCAGCGACAGGGTGGGTCACCACCACCGGAGGACAGGGGTCGAGGATCTCGTTGCTGTCGGTGATCACCCGCAGAGTGCCGGGCCCGTCGAAAAGATCTGCTGCGGAATGGATCAGTTGCTGCCGGGTCGCACTGTTCAGCCAGTTCTGCGCATTCAGAGTTGAATCGAATCGGTATATCACCACCCAACTGGGTTCTCTGTCGCTAGGCGGTTTGGCTTCCGAGCCGAGATAGCCCGGGTAACCGGCCGCGGCAGCGGCCACCTTCTGCTCCCAGGCCAGGTAGGCGTCCCGACGGCCGTCCCGAATGCGCTGCTCGATGATCAGCAGCGCCGCGGTCTGCTTGTTGTTCACGGCAACCTACAGCAGGCAACCACCGAGCACGCTGCTCGGGTCGTAGCGGCGGCGCAGGGCGCGCAGCGGTTCCAGGTTGGCTCCGTAGGCACGTTCCACCTCTCGTTGCGTTTCATCGAATCCGGGCCGCAGTTCGACGCTGTAGCCGCCGATGGTGTCCTCGGCGAGCGAACCCAGGGTCGCACGCGCCCACTCGTGACAGGCTTCGCCGTCGTCGGGGTTCGCCCAGACGGCGTTGAGCGGGATGTTCCATTCCGCGCCGCGACCCCAGAATGAGGTCGCGGTGTCGGCGATGTCGGCCAGGGCGCCACCGGTGTGCTGGAAGTCGATGCGGCATGAGGTGGTCGGTGCGGATCGGATCGCATCGCTCAGTCCGGCGGCGACCTCAGGACCCAGTGTTGGACCGGCGAACGGAGCCTTGCCGAGGAACCAGGCCCGGTCGGCGCCGGGTGGCGGCAGGGTGATGGGCGCGGGTTCCTCACCGGCGGGTCCGGGGATCGCGAACTGCGGCAGGCTCTTCAGATAGCGGCCGCTCATTTCGGAACGGTAGCGCGGCCCGGCCGGTGACGCGGCTGCGACCGCCGTCGTCGCCGATCGGGCCGTTGCGATGTCGGCCTCGGCCTGGCTGCGGCACGCCGTGTAAAGAAAGAGCACCGGGTCTTCGCGGTCATCGCCGGGCACCCAGCCCAGGACCGCGCTCATCGTTGTGTGCCGGGGCAGCTCGGGTGCGACCGCGAAGTATGCCGGCAACGCATCCACATCGACCACCACGCGGTCGACGAACACCGGGCCCTGCTCGTGGGTGCGCAGAACCGCTGCGGTGACCACCCCGAAGCATGGAGCGCAGCCGCGAACCGCCCACCACAGTTCGCTCTCCTCGCCGGTGCTGTCCTCGCTGAGGTGGACGATATCGCCGCTGGGCAGCACCATGTCGACCTCGACCAGGTGGTCCATGGTCAGCCCGAGGCTGCGGGTCAGGTACCCGATTCCGCCGCGGGTGACCATGCCCATCCCCGGCAGCCGGGCGACTCCCACCGGGATGACGCGTCCGGACGGGGCGAGCGCGTCCAATGCGGTTCCGACGGTGGCTCCTCCACCGACCCGGACCGAGCCGTCGATGGGCAGCGCCGAGCCGAGATGGGTAGACAGGTCGATCATCGCCGCATCGTCTGCCACGCAGTTCGAACTCAACCCGCCCCCGCGAACGGTCACGCGCCCACCAGATACCTGGGCGACCCGCAGCGTCCGGGAGATGTCATCGACATCGCGAGGCTGGACCACACATAGCGGGATGCGGCGCGAGGCCTCGGGAAAGTGCACACCGTCGAGCGCTGTGCGGTAGGCGGGCGTTTCCGGTAGATGAACACAAGCGCCGAGTTCGGCGGCGAGGTGGGCGGCGAATTCGGAGGACGTTTCGGTCACGGTGGTCGCCTCCTCGGCACGGACGATTCGCCGACGTGTCCGCCTCATCGGTGGCACTATCTTCGCAGGGAGGCCGATGTCGCGCTGCCCGTCAGGCGATGTTCCGCCGCCGAACCTCATTGCGCACGCCGGGATCCGCTACCACCGGACGGGAGTTCACCGCATGACCACCCACACCCACCTCGGGCATATCTTCCACATCGCTGGCGAGCCGAAAGTGACTGAGGCCGCCGTGTCCCTGGAGTCAATCCCTGACGGCGCCATGGTGCTCGATGACGGTGGGCGGATCGTGTTCTGCGGCAACCGGACCGAGATCCCGGCGGCATACGAATCAGCCACCGTGCACGACCATCGGCCCGGTTTTCTGCTGCCGGGATTCGTCGACACCCACATCCACTTCCCGCAGACCTACGCCGGGGATTCCTACGGCGGCGGCCAACTGCTGGAGTGGCTGACCCTGTGCATGTTCCCGTCCGAGACGAAGTTCGCCGACCAGGAGTTCGCGCGGCAGGCCGCCGTTGAGTTCACCAACCGGCGTATCTCGGTGGGGACCACCGCCGCCATGGTGTTCGGTTCGGCGTTCCCGCATGCTCAGGATGCATTGTTCACTGAGACGCAGAGGGCCGGCTTGCGGATCGTCAGCGGCCGCGGAATACAGACCGTCGGCGGCGAGACCGCCCAGCCGTTGATGACCTCAGAACAGGATGCGATCCGGCTCACCCGCGAGGAGATCGACAAGTGGCATGCCGCAGACACCGGCGATGTCGCCACCGCCTTGCTGCACGTGGCGATCGTCCCGCGGTTTTCGCTGTCGGTGACGACCGAGACCCTGAGGAATCTCGGCGAACTCTACGACGAGGTACGCGACCGCGGGGTCTACGTGCACTCCCACCTCAACGAGAACAACCGTCCCGGCACCGGCGAGGTCGACGTCACCAAAGAGGCCTATCAGGTGAACTCCTACCTCGACACCTACGACGGGAAGTTCCTGCCCGGTTCGGCGGTCGGCGGGAAGAGCCTGTTGGGCCGGCGCACCATCCTCGCGCACTGCGTGCACTGCCAGGATGTCGAACTGGAACGGATGGCCGAGACCGGAACGTCGGTCTCGCACTGTCCGGTTTCGCAGCTGTTCCTGGGATCGGGAACGATGCCGTGGAAGCGCACTGTGGCCTCCGGTGTGAACATCGCCGCGGGAACCGATTTCGGCGGCGGAGACGAATGGCTGATCCCACGGGTCCTCGGCGACGCGTTCAAGGTTCACATCACCGAACCCGGCGACGACGGGGTGTCCATGCATCCGGCCGAAATGCTGTTCCTCGGCACCCTCGCCGGCGCGCGGGCCCTGGACATGGAGAACCGATTCGGCAACTTCGACGTCGGCAAAGAAGCCGACTTCGTCGTCATCGACCCGTCCGGTACGCCGGCACTCGACGGGCCGCTGCGCAACGCCGTTCGCGCCGCCGATCCGGGTCTTGCCCGCGATCAAACCTTGTTCGCACTGCTGATGGGGATCCGCGAGACGTCCATTGCCGAGGTGTACGTCAGGGGCCGACGGGTTAGGGCGAGTGGAGTGGCGCCGCCGGCGGTCTGATACCTCTGCTTAGCCATGTTGATCTCCATCATGAACGGGAGCGACAAGGATCAGCGGCTCGACGGCTATCGCGTCGGGAGTCAGTCGCGGGCGCGGCGCCGACCCAACGGCGTCAACGAGGCTCGCGGATTGCGCAGTACCCACGGGGCACGTCCGTTCCATGCCGATATCCCGGCCTCGGATGCGCATCTATGCAGTCGGTCGTAGTAACGGCTTTAGCGCCGCAGCGTGAACCGGGGTATCGACGGCACTTCCCCCAGCCGTAACGGCAGATGCTGGCCAAGCTGTATTCGTCGACTGGCGAAGCTTAAGTCGATCAACCCGGACGTGAGGTTCGATGCGCTGTAGACGCGGACCATCAATACCGAGCGGGGGAGAGGAAGTCGCAGAGGACGAACGGTGATACTTGCCAGGAGTGTGCAGCCATCGCGCCGACTTACGACGAGATGATCTGCGGAGTAGGCCATTGCATGTCCCGGGATATGGGACGGGGTCGCCTCTAGCGCCGGTGGCTATCTCACGTGGCCGACGTCCAGCTCCGATATTCCGCGGGGGCGCGAGACTTACGGGCGGCACCACTCTGGACTCGGGTTGGGGGAGACTCCCCGACTCGGGGCCGGTTCCCGGCCAGCAAACTCGTGCCGAGGCCGAAACTGCAGTCATCGTCTATTCATCGAATATGTCCAGGAAACGACCGGAACCAGACGGGTTCACCAGGTTCTCATTGCAGCTTGACTCCATTGAGCCACAGCACTATTCGGACTACTAGGGCATCGACCGGAACTCGGGTTCGCTAATCCGCTGGTCGTCGGTTCAAGTCCGACCCGCCCTACTAGTTCCTGGTAGATCCGGTTTCTTCCTAGTGCTACGCCTCTTGGCGCTCCGGGGTCATCGTTTATTCATCGTTTATGTCCACGTAAGGCTCTTGTAGAGCCGATCTGCTCGGTCTCGACCGGCGATCGCGGGAACATGAGCGATCTGCCCGGACCGCGGGCCTTATAACGGCTTGGTCGCGCGATCGAACCCCGACGCCCCGCAACGTTCTCCTTGTGCCAACTGGCCGATGCTCAGAAATCGTATGCGGGATCGACGTCGAGAATCTTGGCGAACATCGCGGTTAAGCCGCTGAGGTCGGATCCAGCTCGCGCAGCGTGACATGCGCCATGTAACTCGGACGAATCGGTCTTCTCCCAGTCGAGTCCGCTCCCGCGTTCGGCAAGCAGAAAGTCGAAAAATTCGCGGGTGGAGCGGCCATTGCCCTCGCGGAAGGGATGCGCAAAGTTCGCGTAGTCGTACAGATATGCAACGGTGCCCGACAAACCCTCCTCGGAGACCGCCTTGAGTCGGTCAAGACGGTGAATCTCTGCGGCTACGTGATCCATGGGCTGAGGGATATTGGCCGGTGGGCAGAAGGACTCGTCACCCTTTTCAATCCCGACGGTCCGGAAGTCTCCGGCCCAGTCGTACACATCCTGAAAGAGCTGACGGTGGATCGCTCGAATGAAGCGAAGATCGTATGAACGATCACCGAGAAGGCCTGGGTTCTCGCGAAGTTCGATCAGCCGTGTCTCGACGAGATCGTTCTCTGCGTTCTGTAGCTCGTTAACTGTCTTGGCGCCCACTCGGTTTCTTAGGACGCGAGTGCCAGGGATGAAGTAACCCAGCCAGTTTCGTTCGAGGTCGCCCGTGTCCCAGGGGTACGACACTCGTGGCTCGGTTACTTGATGTTGTAACGGCGACGGACGCGATCGCCGAGTTCCGCAGCGGTGATCGTTCCGCGTGCGTACGCGTCTTGGTCGTCGCGGGTGGCGTTGGTGCTGCGCGACCCTTCAAGTTCGGTGCTGCGGCGGATTGACTTAACGACCTTGACCCTGCGCTCGGCCTTCTGCACCTCGCTCACGTGCACACCACCGCCTTCAGTCGACTTGGTTCAGGATAGGTGACCGGACAGACATTCGGGCGGATGCTCGACCGCTCGCTGCCGGCCGGCAGGGACGGCCGGATGACGGCAATCATGCCCCCGTATTGGCGCCGGAGGCAGCGGCGCGGTACATTCCCTAATGAAAACGGTTTTCATTAAGGAGTGGCGTGATGCGCCTGGCGATAACAGTGCTGGCGGCCCTGGTTCCTGTAGTCCTGGCGTCCGCTGGCTGCGGCACCCGCTCGGACCGCCCTCCGGCCGCTGAGGGTGATCAGCCGGCCGCAGGCGCCGAGCAGCCGCTGATCGTGACCAACTTCTATCCGGTCCAATGGCTGGCGCAGGAGCTCGTCCGCGACCAGGCGTCGGTCATCTCCCTGACACCGGAAGGCACCGAGCCCCACGACCTGGCCCTCGACGCCAAGGCCCGCAAGGAGCTCGACAAGGCTGACGTTGTTCTCTACCTGGGTGCGGATTTCCAGCCCGATGTGCAGCGGGCGGTCGACCAACTTGGGGCCGGCGCCGTGGCCGAGGATCTGCTCGCCGCGCCCGGTGTGGAACTGCTGACCGCCGGCGATATCGGCAAGGAGACACTGGCCGGCGGTAAGGATCCGCACGTGTGGCTGTCGCCGGTGGAGATGATTGCGATGGCCGACGCGGCCGCGGGCACCATCGAGACGGCGCTGCCAGAGCTGGCACCGACGGTCGAGTCCAATTTGGGCTCTTGTGACCCTTCCGTGGGTCCTGTTCTGCGCTGAGGGGGCGCACGTCGTTGTCGCCTAAGGTTTCTGGCTTGTCAAGGGTCAGGAACCAAAGGAGCGGGCAACGACGTGCGCAATGTGAGGTTATGGCGTGGGCTGCTGGCTGTCGACCAGCGCACCGTGATTGAAGAGATCGAGTTCGAGGAGTTCGAGGAACACGACGCCGAAGGGGACATACTCGTGGTGGCTCGGGTGCGTCCGCGCAGTGGGCTGTCCCGGCGTTGTGGCCGCTGCGGGCGGCGGGCACCGTGGTACGACCGCGGTGAGGGCCGGCGCCGCTGGCGGGGTCTGGACTGGGGCACCGTGCAGGTGGCACTGGAGGCCGACGCTCCGCGGGTGAACTGCTCTGAGCACGGGCCGACGGTGATCGCGGTGCCTTGGGCGCGGCACCGGGCCGGGCACACCCTGGCCTTCGACGCGACGGTGGCCTGGCTGGCGGTGGCCTGCTCGAAAACCGCGGTGTGCGAGTTGATGCGGATCGCCTGGCGCACCGTCGGGGCGGTCGTGGCCCGGGTCTGGGCCGACACCGAGAAAGCTGTGGATCGCTTCGCCGGTCTGCGCCGTATCGGTATCGACGAGATCTCCTATAAGCGCCACCACAAGTACCTGACGGTCGTTGTCGACCACGACACCGGACGGCTGTTGTGGGCCGCTCCGGGCCGCGATAAAGCCACCCTGCGGGGGTTCTTCGACGCCCTCGGGGACCAACGAGCCGCCCAGATCACTCACGTCTCTGCCGATGCCGCTGAGTGGATCGCCGCGGTCATCACTGAACGCTGTCCGGCTGCGGCGTTGTGCGCTGATCCGTTCCATGTGGTGGCCTGGGCCACCGAGGCACTGGACGCCGAGCGGCGCCGGGCCTGGAACGAAGCCCGAGCGCTGGCCCGCAGCGAGGCCCGCTGGACTCGGGGCCGGCCTGCCAGGGACGCCGCACCCCGGCCGGCCCGGGAACGAGCCCGCCGGCTCAAGGGTGCCCGCTACGCCCTGTGGAAGAACCCCGAGGACCTGACCGAAAGCCAGAACGACAAGCTGGCCTGGATCGCCAAGACCGACCCCCGGCTGCACCGCGCCTATCTGCTCAAAGAAGGCCTGCGCCATGTCTTCACCGTCAAAGGAGAGGGAGGCAAAGAGGCCCTGGACCGGTGGATCTCCTGGGCGCGGCGCTGCCGCATCCCGGCCTTCGTCGAGTTGGCCCGCAAGATCGTCAAACACCGCCATTCGATCGACGCGGCTCTTGAGCACGGCCTGTCCCAGGGACTGATCGAATCGACCAACACCAAGATTCGCCTGCTCACCCGGATCGCGTTCGGATTCCGATCCCCAGAAGCACTCATCGCCCTAGCCATGCTCGCCCTCGGCGGCCACCGCCCCGCACTACCCGGCCGAAACACCACCCACGGATAAGTCAGGAGAGCCCCAATTTGGCGCAATTACGGACAAGCCTCGAGGGTCTCGACGCCCGGTACCGCACGGAGTTGACCAACTGCGACACGCGAGTGCTGGTCACCAGCCATGCGGCCTTCGGCTATCTCGCCGACGCCTACGGCCTGCAACAGGTCCCGATCGCCGGGGTCACCCCGGAAGACGAGCCGGACCCCAAGACGCTGCAGTCCATCGCCGAAATCGCCCGGCAGGACAACGTCAAGACGGTCTTCTTCGAAGACGCTCTGCCGAGTGATCTTTCCCAGACGGTCGCCGATGAGATCGGCGCGCAGGTCAGCTTGTTATCGGCGCTGGAGTTCGACCCGCGAGCCTCGATAGGCCCCGACGAGAACTACCTGAGTGTGATGGACGGCAACCTCGACCGGATCGCGAAGGGCCTGGGGTGCCGGGCATCGTGATTCCCGGCGGCGCGGGATCGTCCCCCCGAGCCCCGGTCGAACACATCCGGCGTCTGAAGCTGATCGTGCGGTCGGTGCGTCACCTCGACGAGGACGCTCCGATCCTGGTTCAGCAACTGGCCTGCAGCGAACCCGGCTGCCCCCCAGTGGAAACCGTCATCGCCGACCTCGGCCCGCCGCGGCGGGCCTGGAAGTTCGCCAAGCCGGCCGCCGAGATCGGCCATGAGGAACTCGTGACCGCACTCAACGATCACCCAGGAGGAATTGACCATGACGACCACGACTGACCAGCGGGTACCGGTGACGGTGATCACCGGCTTCCTGGGTGCAGGGAAGACGACGCTGGTGAACCGGATCCTGCGCGAGGAGCACGGGAAGCGGATCGCGGTGATCGAGAACGAGTTCGGGGAGGTGGGAATCGACGACGCGCTCGTCCTCGACGCCGAGGAGGAGATCTTCGAGATGAACAACGGGTGTATCTGTTGCACCGTCCGCGGCGACCTGATCCGAATCCTGTCGGCGCTGATGCGCCGCCGCGACCGATTCGACCAGATCCTCATCGAGACAACGGGTCTGGCCGATCCTGCTCCGGTGGCTCAGACCTTCTTCGTCGACGATGAGATCTGCGATCAGCTGCGGCTGGACGCGATCGTGACGGTCGTCGATGCGGCGCACGTGCTGGACCACCTCGACGAGGTCAAACCGGAGGGCGTCGAGAACGAATCCGTCGAACAGGTCGCCTTCGCCGACCGGATGATCCTCAATAAAGTCGACCTGGTCGCCCCTGACCGGTTAGCCGAGGTCGAGGGCCGACTGCGGGCGATCAACGTCGCCGCCGACATCGTTCGCGCCGAAAACGCCAACGTCGACTTGGACTTTATTTTGGATGTGGGCGCCTTCGATCTGCAGCGGGTGCTGGCCGAGGACCCGGCGTTCCTCGAGCAGACCGATCACCAGCACGACCAGAGTGTGACGTCGGTGAGCATCAAGGTGGACGGCGAAGTGGTGGTCGACCGCCTCAACGCCTGGCTGGGGGAGTTGCTGTCGACCAAGGGCGTCGACATCTTCCGCAGCAAGGGCATCCTCGCCATCGCCGGGGAGGAAAATCAGTACGTCTTCCAGGGCGTGCATATGCTCTTCGACGGCACCGAAGGTCGACCCTGGCCCGCAGACGAAACACGCACCAACAGAATGGTTTTCATCGGCCGCAACCTCGACCGAACCGAACTCGAGACAGGCTTTCTGGCCTGCCTGGAGCCGGTGACGTGAGCTCCGCGCCGGTGACCTCCCGAGATTGGCGGGTCGAGGTGGACGACGGGGTCGTGGCGCTGTCGGCGGCGGAGGACGGCCGCGTCGCCGTTGCGGGAGCGGAGGGCTCATTGAGCCTGCTCTCCGCCGAGGGCGAGTTGCAGTGCCGCCAGGTGGTGTCCACGGGGTGCCTGGCGGCAGCGTGGTCCCCGGACGGGGACCACCTCGCCCTCGGAACCCTCGACGGCGTGCTGATCCTCGATCGCGCGGGCACGATGATCGCCGAGCGACGGGGCGGGTGGTGCTCCTCGGTTGCGTGGAGTCCCGACGGGACTCGCCTTGCCTCCGGAGTCGGCCGCAGCGTCGTCGTCCTGGATGCCACCGGGACAGAGATCTACAGCGGCGAGCGTGCGAGCACCGTGACGGCGGTGGCATGGGTGAACCGTCGGGTCGCCTCGGCCGCCTATGGAGGCGTGCACCTTCACCACGCCTCTAAGACCGCCCCCCGCGACCAAATGCCCTTCACCGGTTCGCTCCTGGCGCTGTCGGTGAGCCCCGACCGCAAGTGGATTGCCACCGGCAACCAGGATGCGACGCTGCACGTGTGGCGACTGGGCCGAAGTGGCGACGAACTGTCAATGTCGGGCTATCCCAGGAAGATCACCGCCTTGGCGTTCAGCCCGGACTCCACGATGTTGGCCTCGGGAGGTGGAAGCGACGTGACGGTGTGGGACTTCACCGGCCGCGGGCCACGCGGATCCACACCGCGGGTGCTCAGCGGTCACGAGGAGGCGGTGGTTGCCCTTGCCTGGGCGTCTCGCGGCGGCTTGGTCGCCGGGGCGGCCTCCGACGGCAGCGTCGCGGTGTGGCACCCGGCCCGGGCGCGGCCCGGCCGGCCCGAGCCGGCGATCGACTCGATGCGCCGGGACTCCCCGGCGGCGGCGCTGTGCTGGGACGGGTTGGGTCGGCTGCTGGTGGGCTGGTCCGACTCCACCGTGATGGCCCGTCCTATAGGCGGTGCCGGATGAACCGGCCCGCAACACCGGTACTCGAGACCCGCCGCCTATCGGTCACCTACGGCCGCCGATGCGCCCTGCAGCCGACCGATCTGGCGGTGTGGCCGGGCGAGGCGGTGGCGATCGTCGGGCGCAACGGGAGCGGCAAGTCGTCTCTGCTGCGAGCGCTGTGCGGTATCGAACCGGCAGCGCGCGGCGAGGTGGTCCTGCATGCGGAAAGTTGTCATCACACCGCCAGGACGGTCGAGGTCGCTTACGTTCCGCAGCGCTCCGAGGCGCGCTGGGATCTGCCGTTCTCGGTCGGTCAGGTGGTGGCAGCGGGGCGCCTTCACCACCGGTGGTGGCGCCGTGGCAGCCACGGCGACAGGGACGCAGTGGGCACCGCACTGGCGGCGGTGGGCCTGGACGATCTCGGTGATGGCGCCGTCAGCGAACTGTCGGGAGGCCAGGCGCAGCGGGTCCTGCTGGCTCGGGCGCTGGTCCAGCAGCCGGACGTGCTGCTGATGGATGAGCCGCTGGCCGGGTTGGACCTGGAGACCGTCGACACCGTGCTGGCACTGATCCAACGCCTGGCCGCCGGCGACCTGGCGGTGTGCTGCGTCCTGCACGAGGTCGACATCGCCCGCGGGAGCTTCAGCCGGGTCGTCGCCCTCAGCGGCGGTGCCGTGGTGGCTGACGGACCGGCGGCCAGCGTGCTCGACGCCGACGGGATCGAGAGCATCTTTCTGCGCCGGGTTGCGGCGTGAACTGGTCCGGGTGGCTCATGGAGCCCTTCGAATACGACTTCATGGTGCGCGCAGCCGTAGCGACCATCGCCGTCTGTATCGCCGCGCCGGCGTGCGGGGTATGGGCGCTCTCGCGGCGCCTGGTGTACCTCACCGACGCAATGAGTCACGGGATGCTGGCCGGGGTGGCCGGTGCGGCCATCATCGGGGGCAGCCTGCTGGTCGGCGGCTTGATCGCGGCGTTGGCAATGGCACTGTTCATCTCGCTGCTGGTCGTCCGGGCCCGGGTGCCCGAAGACGGAGCGATCGGTGTTGTCGGCCAGGGCTTGTTCGCACTGGGCGTCATCGGCGTTTCCCTGCAGAGCGAACCCCGGGCGCTGGCCCACGTGCTGTTCGGAAATCCGCTCACCGTGAGTCGGTTCGACGTGATCGTCGACGTGGCACTGGTAGTGATCGTCATCGGGACACTCGCAGTGATGAAGCCCGCGCTGCTGGCGACGACGTTCGATGCGGTGCACGCACGCACCGTGGGAATGCGCGTCGGGCTTATTGATTCGGCACTGCTGGTGGTGCTGTCGATGACCGTCGTCGCCGGCCTCGTGACCGTCGGCGTACTGATGGCGGTGACGTTGATCGTCGCGCCGGCGGTGACCGCCAGGATGCTCGGCCGTTCGCTGAACGCCATGTTCGCCATCGCGATCGCCTCGGGCCTGATGGCCGGCATGGTGGGTCTTCTCCTCAGCTACCACGCCGGCTTGCCGACCGGTCCTACCGTCGCCCTGCTGGCGGTGGCGCAGGTAGGCGTAGCGGCGCTGTGGGCCCGCCCCGCCCGAGCGTTGCGGCGAAGCCTGATTCCAGACAGGGCCTCTGCGGCCGCTCACTGAAGAAGGGAAACGAATGTTGTTGAAGCGAATTGCACTCGGCGCGACTGGGTCTGCCATAGCCGGCATGGTGGCGCTGACGGTCTATTCGGCCGGTCTTTCAGCACCCGCGGCCGCCAACGAAGCCGACCCGTCGGCTCCGCACGAGTCCTCGGTCACGGTCGACCGCGACCCGCATTTTAACTCGCCGGTCATGCCGACAAGCATCTGTGCTGATCCAACGCTGGCCTGCGAACCGGGGGAGACCCACTGACCGCAGACGGCCCCGGAAAGTTGTCTGTACCGGCTTCGGCCAGCAAACCTCAGACTCAAGTGATCGCTGCAACACCTGAAGTAGTTAGGGGTGTTGTTCGATGGCGTTTCGGAAGCAGGGCAGCAAAGAGGTACCGGAGTCAGCGCGTGAAGACTTTCTTGAGGCGCTGAGGTCGGGGTTGTCGCAGTCCGCTGCGGCGACCGTGGCTGGGGTTTGTCACTCCACTGGCCATAGGTGGGCCAAGGCGGCAGGGGTCGCGGCCAACACCAAGCATCGGGGTATCCGATATCCGGCGGCGGTTCGCGAGGCGTTCTGGGCGGCAATGAGGGCGGGGGCATCGCTGACGCAGGCCTCGGTGCTGGCTGGCGTGTCGGAAATCGCTGGCCAGGCCTGGGTGGAACAGGCTGGCTATGTGCCCAGAACCCCGGCCCCGGCCGTCGCCCCCGATGCGCCGCCAGCGCGGATGCGCGCCCCCTTGACCTTTGTCGACCGCTGCCGACTTGAAGACCTACTCGAGGGAGACTGGCCGCCTGCGCGGGCAGCGGAGCTGCTGGGACGGCATCAAGACACGATCAACCGGGAGATCGCCCGGGGCCACACGGCCTCGGGGTATCGAGCCCAGGTCGGCCAAGACGTGGCCGTGACCAACGGTAAGCGGCCCAAAGACCGCAAGCTCGAGGTCAACCCTGTGTTGCTGGCCGAGGTTCTGCAACGCTTGGAAGCGCGGCACAGCCCCGAGCAGATCGCAGGCCGGCTGCGCGAAGATTTCCCCGACGATCCGGAGATGTGGGTGTCACACGAGACGATCTATCAAGCCATCTATGTCCAGCCCCGGGGCGAGCTCGCCAAAGAAGTGAAGATCGCGCTGCGCACCGGACGGACACGACGAAAACCGCACGGCCGCAGGGGAACTGATGGTCGCGGCAAGATCAAGGGAATGGTCAATATCAGTGAACGCCCCGCCGAGGCCGACGACCGAGCCATCCCCGGGCACTGGGAAGGAGACCTGATCATCGGCGCGAACAGCGCCTCAGCGATCGGCACCCTAGTCGAGCGCACCACCGGATTCGTCCTGCTCTTACACCTAACCGGAGACCACACCGCGGCCACCGTCGCCGACGCGATGACCGCCAAGATGCCCGAGCTCCCCGAAATCTTGTGGCGCTCCCTGACCTGGGACCAAGGCAGCGAAATGGCACTACACACCGCCATCACCGAAGCCACCGGCCTGCCGATCTACTTCTGCGACCCACACAGCCCCTGGCAACGCGGCACCAACGAAAACACCAACGGTCTGCTCCGCCAGTATTTCCCCAAAGGGACCGACCTGTCCTTCCACGGAGCTGGCATCCTCGACAACGTCGCCGCCGAACTCAACGCCCGACCCCGCAAACGCCACAACTGGCGCACCCCCGCCGAAGAACTCGACCGACTACTGTCAAACCCGTCCACATACGTTGCAGCGACAGCTTGAATCCAAGAACCCGATCTACGGCCGTTTGCACAGTCATCGTTTATTCATCGAATATGTGGCTCTCCTGACTTATCCGTGGGTGGTGTTTCGGCCGGGTAGTGCGGGGCGGTGGCCGCCGAGGGCGAGCATGGCTAGGGCGATGAGTGCTTCTGGGGATCGGAATCCGAACGCGATCCGGGTGAGCAGGCGAATCTTGGTGTTGGTCGATTCGATCAGTCCCTGGGACAGGCCGTGCTCAAGAGCCGCGTCGATCGAATGGCGGTGTTTGACGATCTTGCGGGCCAACTCGACGAAGGCCGGGATGCGGCAGCGCCGCGCCCAGGAGATCCACCGGTCCAGGGCCTCTTTGCCTCCCTCTCCTTTGACGGTGAAGACATGGCGCAGGCCTTCTTTGAGCAGATAGGCGCGGTGCAGCCGGGGGTCGGTCTTGGCGATCCAGGCCAGCTTGTCGTTCTGGCTTTCGGTCAGGTCCTCGGGGTTCTTCCACAGGGCGTAGCGGGCACCCTTGAGCCGGCGGGCTCGTTCCCGGGCCGGCCGGGGTGCGGCGTCCCTGGCAGGCCGGCCCCGAGTCCAGCGGGCCTCGCTGCGGGCCAGCGCTCGGGCTTCGTTCCAGGCCCGGCGCCGCTCGGCGTCCAGTGCCTCGGTGGCCCAGGCCACCACATGGAACGGATCAGCGCACAACGCCGCAGCCGGACAGCGTTCAGTGATGACCGCGGCGATCCACTCAGCGGCATCGGCAGAGACGTGAGTGATCTGGGCGGCTCGTTGGTCCCCGAGGGCGTCGAAGAACCCCCGCAGGGTGGCTTTATCGCGGCCCGGAGCGGCCCACAACAGCCGTCCGGTGTCGTGGTCGACAACGACCGTCAGGTACTTGTGGTGGCGCTTATAGGAGATCTCGTCGATACCGATACGGCGCAGACCGGCGAAGCGATCCACAGCTTTCTCGGTGTCGGCCCAGACCCGGGCCACGACCGCCCCGACGGTGCGCCAGGCGATCCGCATCAACTCGCACACCGCGGTTTTCGAGCAGGCCACCGCCAGCCAGGCCACCGTCGCGTCGAAGGCCAGGGTGTGCCCGGCCCGGTGCCGCGCCCAAGGCACCGCGATCACCGTCGGCCCGTGCTCAGAGCAGTTCACCCGCGGAGCGTCGGCCTCCAGTGCCACCTGCACGGTGCCCCAGTCCAGACCCCGCCAGCGGCGCCGGCCCTCACCGCGGTCGTACCACGGTGCCCGCCGCCCGCAGCGGCCACAACGCCGGGACAGCCCACTGCGCGGACGCACCCGAGCCACCACGAGTATGTCCCCTTCGGCGTCGTGTTCCTCGAACTCCTCGAACTCGATCTCTTCAATCACGGTGCGCTGGTCGACAGCCAGCAGCCCACGCCATAACCTCACATTGCGCACGTCGTTGCCCGCTCCTTTGGTTCCTGACCCTTGACAAGCCAGAAACCTTAGGCGACAACGACGTGCGCCCCCTCAGCGCAGAACAGGACCCACGGAAGGGTCACAAGAGCCGAATATGTCCAGGAAACGACCGGAACCAGACGGGTTCAACAGGTTCTCAGTGCAGCTTGATTCCATTGAGCCACAGCACTATTCGGACTGCTAAGGAGACGGCCGGAACTCGGGTTCGCTAATCCGCTGGTCGCGGGTTCGAGCCCCGCCCGCCCTAAGGTGTCCTCTTCGCACGTGTTGATGCCAGTGGAGATGTCTGCGCCCGCGCGTTATCCCGAAGAGTTCCGCCGCGAAGTGCCGATTTGGTAGCCGCTGGCCGCCCCATCGCCCGGATTACCGCCATCAGCGCGATCGGCACATCGACTCGTTCCGATCGGCGGACATCACGACGCGGAATCCCCGCCGGCACGGCGCCGCCCGGTGAATTTGGCCCACGCCCACGTCAGGGGTACGTCGCGGCCGGTGGCCAGGTACTCCACGGTGGCGGGGTAGTGGCACGCCTCGCTCACCTGGGACAGTCCGTCCGGCTTTCCGATGAGCAGCACCTGGTCGCCGACGGCCAGTGGGGTGTCCTCGTCCGGCATGAATCGCGGCTCGCCGTCGCGAATGAGCACCAGGGCCGCCAGGGGCAGGGTGGCCTCGCGGTCGTCGGGCCGTTTCAGCAGAGCGCCCAGCGTCAGGCCATTGCCGCGGCGCAGCCAGTCAACGATGGCCGGTGCCTCATCGGCCGACACGGTGATCACGTCGCGTTCGGGGGTGCGCAGCCCACAGCGGCTCTTGATGTGGTCGCGCGCGTGGATGGCCCACTGCTCATCCTGGGTCAGCACATGCTCGAGGAAACTCCAGAACACCGGGGTGAGAATCCGGGCCAGCACTTCCCGGGCGACGACTTCGGTATCGATATAGACCGATTCAATCCGCAGCGCGTCAAGTAAGGCTTTGCGTGTGCCCGTTTCCTGCCGGACCACCAGGTAGACATCGGGATTGGTGTGACGGGCATGTTCGGCCAGGGCGATGTTGACGGTCTCATTGGCGGTTCCGGCGACGAATCCGACCGACCCCGATACATCGGGATCCCCGGCGGGGTCGACGAGTTCGACGGCGACACCGACTGCGGCGAGGTCGCTTATCACGGCATCGCCGAACTCGCCTTCGGCGCAGACCAGCCACCTGCGGCCGCCGAGATCCCGCCGTTCCGGCGGCAGCTGTTCCTGGTCGTTGTCCATCAACCAGCGCAGCAGTTGGTGGCTGGCCGGTTGGTGGATCGACAGCGCGAGATAGTCACCGAATCGGTCGTCGGCGTTGATGGCCGACCCGGCCGAGAAGTGGTCCATCCGGCTCCGGGTGCGGTGGTGGGCGCAGCGGCCGAGCACCGCCAGGTCCGGGCGCAGCAATGCCGCTGTCATCACTACCGCCAAGTTGGTGTCATCGTCGTCGGTCAGAGCCAGCACGCCCTCGCACTGACGGTGACCCAGTCCGGCCATGCCGAGTATCGCCGGGATAGCGCAGTCGCCCTGGACCGCGGGAACATCGAAGCTCAGTTCCTCCGACACCACGGACTGCACGGCCTCCTCCCGTTCGTCGATGACGACGAACCGGCGGAAGTGCTCATCGAGATCGGCGCCGACGATCCGCCCGGCATCCCCGTAACCGGCGACGATGACGAAAGGTTCGACCAAGCGGCGCACCTGGCGCCGGAATTGCTGGGCCGCGACAGCCGCCTGGAACGGCGCGCCTTGGACAAGAGCGAAGAACACCGCGATCGTGTAGGCCCAGCTGATGACGAGCAGGAAGATCGACATCGTCAGCCACATCCGCTGGGGATAGCTGAACGGATAGGGCGCCTCGGTATAACCGACCGTGGTCAGGGTGATGGTCATCTGGTAGAAGGCATCGAAGATGTTGAGCCGATACGGGTTTCCCTCCGCATCGAGACCAGGCATGAGCATCATCCCGGCCGTGCAGAAGCTGAAGGTGGTGATGACGAACAGCAGCGGCATCCTCATCCGCCGCATGATCAGGAAGATGACCTCGGTGGTCGGGACTGAGGCCGGAATGCGAATCTGGCTCCGCCGTGCGGCCACCCGCCGTCGGGGCCAGAGCCGGACAAAGTGCGACGGACGCGGCATCGGCTGGTATCCAACGAGTTCCGGCGACGGCTATCGACGGCGGAATGTGGCGGTCTCGATGACCAGAAGTGTGACGGACACCAGGTTGGCCAACAGTGCGCCGCCCGATAACGACACCACGCTGGCCGTGGCGTGCGCATCGAGTCCGTTCGCGGAGACCTGAGTGGCCCACACCCACATTCCCGCCGCCGCAGCGAGTTGCAGCAACGCGACCAGACTGGTGGCCAGTTGCACGGCGCCGAGTTGGGTGCTGTCGCCGAATTTCAGGATCGTGGTGATCAGGGCGACCACGAGCGCACTGAAAAGCTCCCATGAGTTGTGTACTTCGGGATCCTTGATGTCGCCTAGGAAGAAGCCGAAGTTCAGCGTCGCCGCCAGCAGCACGAAGAAGCCAAAAACGACCTTCTCGAGGTTCACATCGGCAGCATAGGTGAGGTTGCCGGTGCTACCCGCCCGATTCGATCGCAGCGATCATGGCGCGGCGGTGTGCGGCCCGCGGACGGAGCGCCCCCGGCGGCACGCTTCCGAGCAGTACCGAACCTCGTTCCAGTCGCGCGCCCACTTCTTGCGCCACTCGAAGGGCCGGCCACAGGTCTGGCAGACCTTCGGCGGGTGGCCGTTCTTTGTGCGGGCTTGCGGCGGCATCGGTTCAGCCGAGGGCTTCCAGCCCGGTCGCGGCGGTGACGGCCGCGCCGGCGAAGTCGTTGTCGCGAAGTTGCGGTTCGATCCCGTCGCGCCGCAGGTCATCGACCGCCGCCCTGGACCCGTTTGCGGCGGCCGGTCCGACCAGGAAGGCGTACGCCCGTTGCGTGGTCGCGATGGCGAGGATGGCGTCCCGCTCGCCCATCTCGGTGAGGGAAACGGTCTTGTTGGCCCACTCCGCGGGCGGGCCGTCGAAGGCATCGACGTAGACCACCCACAACCGGACGTCGCGGGCCGTCTGCAAGGTCTCGACGGCGGACGTCACCTCGGCGAGCTGCTCGCTGTTCAAAGCCCCGACGGAATCGGTGACGGCGAGGCTTAGTCTCATGGGTGCTGTCGGCGCCTGTGAGGCCGCGGGCGCCGGAGATGGGGACTGAACCGTCTCGCGGCTCGTGGCGGCAGGGTCGGATGTGTCGAGAAGGGTCTTCACGCCGAAGCCGATCCCGCCCACGAGTGCGAGGCCGGCGAGGATGACGGCGATCCGCTTGGGCCAGACATATTTGATCGGCGGGCGCGTTCCCAGGGAATGTCCGTCAAGTGTGGTCTGCGGATGGGGCTCGGGGTACAGCGGGGTGCTCACCTTTGCGCTCCAATAGTCATGGAACTCCAATAGTCATCGAACTAGTCATGGAAACCGGCCGCGGGATGGCGGCCGCGAGAGGCGGATACCGCGACAACCCAACCCCCAACGCAGTCGCGAGATCGTTTTCGTGGATACCCAGGCGATCACAATCCGACTGCATGTCTTTACCGTAGTGATTCAGCGGCCGACGCTGAAGCGGCCGAAGTCGACCACACTGCCCGCGCCATTCCGGATCACGTCAAGGTTGGCCGGTCAGTCGCGTTCGCAGCTGGGTTCTGCAGGCTGCCTGCTCGACCACGGGGAGCGACGATGCTGCATAGCTGCGGGCTCTTCAGCAATCCCTCAGCCCGTGTCCGCCGCGTGTGCGAACGTGTAGAGATCACCGGATGTACCAAGGGGGTTGGATATGAGACGTGTGATGACGTCGCTGATCGGCGCTGTGATCGTCGCGGTGGCCTTGGCCGGCGCGGCGAGCGCCATTCCCGAGCAGGGCACACCCGAATTCGACACGTATATGCAGGCACTGCAACGTAACGGGTACAACCTCAACCCGGACACCGCGTGGCGGGTCGCGCACCAGGCGTGCATAGGCGGAATACCGGGTTATATCGGATTGGAACTGGCTGCTCAGGGGGTCATCGGCCCCGGCGCGCAACAGCGGCTGATGAATGTGGCGATGCAGTACGCCTGCCCGGTTCAGTAGTCGCACAACGCAGACACAACGCAGAGCAGAACGGTCAGTCCTGAGCCCAGCGGTTGTGCGCCACCCACGGTGACGCTTCGGCAGCGATCGACCATGCTAAGTCCGCGGGGACGTCGATCACCTGGTACCGCTTGATACCCGCCGCGGTCGCAGCGATCAGCGTCGCCAACCCGGCCCGCCGCTGCGGCCAGCTCTGTCGCACCGTCCAGCCGATGATGCCGGCTCCGGAGATGCAGTCGCGGCGGCGTTCCAGGCTGCCGGATCGGGCGACCAGCCATCCTCCCGAAACCCGATGCCCGAGCGAGCGTGACCGGTCGAAGGCCAGCAACGCGCAGCCCGCCGTCATGCCGGCCCACGCCGCCCACGCCCACGACGGGACCCCCACCACCATGCCGATGGGAGCCAGCACCGCGGGGATCAACAGTGCCCGCGTCCACCGCCGCCGAGTCGCCGCGGGCCCGTGTCCGCACAGCGGGCCGCTGGCCGCGTCGGGATTGCCGATCAGATCGGTGAGCACCGTCTGAGCGGTGGCCACCGGGCACGGCGGCAACAGCAGGGACGATTCGCCTGCCCCGTTCACCCCGGTCATCACCGCGTCCAGCCGGGCGCCGCCGAACGCCCGCACCAGCAGCGCCTCCCGGAGTGTTCCGCCACGCAGTCGCCGCATATCGAAGGTGTTCTCGCGGACCCTGAGCAGGCCGTGCTCGAGGTGCAACAACTCGGCGTCGCGTCGCAGCAGCAGGTTTCCGTAGCTCACCAGTGAGCGCAGCACCGATAACGCCACCGACGCCACCACCACCACGATCGCTGCGGAAGCGGCAGTGGCGGCAGCCCCGTACCGTTGGGCGAGGTCCAGACCCGACTGCGCCAACCGCGAATCTCGCAGCGCGCCAGCCGCTCCCACCTGATAGGCAACGCCCACCATGGCCAGGACCATGGCCAGTCCGGTCAGGCTCAGCGGGCTGTAGCGCAACCAGGCCGGGTGCCAACGTGCCAGCACCCGACCGGGCCTCCCGGCCTGTTCGGGAGCGTTCAGCGAGTCGGCCAGCAGGACGGCCCGCAGCCGTGGCACCTGCTCGGCCGCAACGGCATCGAGGGCGAATTCGTTGTTGCCTGCCGCCTCCTGTCCGGTGCCCACGCGCAGCACGGTCAGCCCGAGGAGTCGGTGCAGCAGCCGGGCGTCAGTGGAGACCGAGCGAATCCGGTTGCGTGGCAGCGACAACACCTTGCGTTGCAACAATCCGCTGCGCAACTGGATCTCGTCTGGGGCGATGCGGTAGCCGGTGGTGAACCACCTCAGTACGCCGATCGTGACGGTCAGCACCAGCGCCAGGACCACCCACCATGGATTGCCGGTCGCCGACCCGAACACCAGGGAGCCGATCACCAGGGGCAGTTGGCGCAGCACCTCGTGTACCGGGTGCACCAGCAGCATGCGCGGGTTCAGGCGCATCCAGTGCGTCGTGCCATTCGCGCCGGTATGCAGGCTCACGTGGCGTCCTGTGCGCCGATCGCGGCGATATCGGTCAGCTGAGCCACCACCCGGTCGGCGACGTCGGAGTCCAGCGCCTCGATGCGCACCGCGCCCGCCGACGACGCGGTCGTCACCGTCACGGTGGCCAGCCCGAACAACCGGTCCAACGGGCCGCGATAGGTGTCGACGGTCTGCACCCGTGAGATCGGCACGATACGGCGCTCCTGGGTGATCCAGCCGGTCCGCGTGTACACCGCCGGGGGCCCGGATGCCAGCGAGATCTCCCAGCGGTGCACGCGGTAGCGCCACAGCGGGGCGATCACCACGAACGCGACGATCCCCAGCACCGTCATCCCCGCGGCAGCCGCGTGCAGCCACATCCCCCGGGGGTCCACGGCGATCCACATCAACTGGATCAGGATCAACATCAGGAACGGAATTGCCGCACCGACAGCCCACGCCCACGGCGCCCTGCGGCTAGGCGGGTGTGCCGGATCCGCCAACGTCACACCTACATGCGATGGTCGCTCCATGGGTCGAGCATCGCGCATGCGGTCCAGCCGCGCCCGCGGCACCCCGCGCCGACGCGCCCGAAGACCCGAATGAACAGGTGCACCCGCCGGCGCACCGGGGCCCTCGGCGGAATTTCTGGCCCATCTCCCGTTCGATCGGTTGATCCGGCCCGACGGGCCGCGAAGGCCGCGACTACCTTTTTAGGCTGCGGGGTCAGGTGTCAATGACTCAGGATCGGGAGGGAGTGGCCAGCATGGTGGATTCTTTCGGGGATGCGGCCGTCGTGGACCGCGACCCACGCGTGCACCGCTGGGAAAGACGCGTCGAGTGGCCGCTGGCCGTGGCCGCCACAATCTTCCTCGCCATCTATTCGGTACAGGTTCTCGTCGATCCGCAGGGCCGTGTCAACGACGCCCTCGAGATCGTTCTCGGCATCACCTACGTGCTGTTCGTGATCGACTATCTGGTTCGGCTCACCCTCGCCGACAATCGGCTGCACTGGTTCTTCCGGCACCTGATCGATCTGGCGATCGTGGCACTGCCCTTCCTGCGGCCGCTGCGGCTGCTGCGGCTGCTGGTCCTGTTCAGCGCGCTGCAGAAGGCGGTCGGCGGTGCAACCCGGGGCCGGGTGATCGTCTACACCGCGTTCAGTGTTGCCTTGCTCATCTACGTGGCCTCGCTGGCGATGCTGGAAGCCGAGCGCGACGTGGCCGAGTCCGTGATCGATAACTTCGGTGATGCCGTGTGGTGGTCGATTGCCACGGTCACCACCGTCGGCTACGGGGACCTCTCCCCGGTCACCACGGTCGGCAGGGTGGTCGCGGTGTTCCTGATGATCGGCGGCATCAGCCTGGTGGGTGTGGTGACGGCGACGCTGGCATCGTGGGTCATCGAAAGGGTCTCCGACGAAGGCTCCGCGAACGCCGAAGTGACGGCCGCCCAGATCGATGATTTGCGGGTCGACATGCAGCAGCGCATCGATGCGCTGACGGCGGAGTTGCAACGGCTCAACGGTGGCGGCGGCTCGCCTTCCGCGGTCCGGCCTCGGGGAGATGACGCCTGACGCGTGCGGCAGCGCCACGACGGCCATCCCTGGTGACGGTGTCGGGCAGATTGCCCGCCGCCCATGAAATGATGCGAATCGGGAGGTGTGTGGTGAGTTCGTTCGACGTTGCCGAAGCGGGCATTGCCGAGCTGAGAGCAGCCCTCGACGCGGGCCGGGTGACCAGTGTGCAACTGGTGCAGGCCTACCTGCGCCGTATCGAGGCCTACGACCGCGAGGGCCCCACGCTGAACTCGATCGTCGTTGTCAACGATGACGCCCTTGCCGAGGCGGCGGCGTCGGACCAGCGGCGTTCCCGCGGTGAGCTGCTGGGTCCGCTGGACGGGATCGCCTACACCGCCAAGGACAGCTACCTGGTCAAGGGGTTGACCGCCGCGGCGGGCTCGCATGCCTTCGCCGGGCTGATCGCCCGCAAGGACGCTTTCGCGATCGAACGACTTCGGCGCAGTGGGGCCGTCCTGATCGGGCTGACGAATATGCCGCCGATGGCCAACGGCGGCATGCAACGCGGCCTCTACGGGCGCGCCGAGAGCCCTTATAGCGCGCAGTACCTGACCTCCGCCTACGGCTCGGGTTCCTCGAACGGATCCGGAACCTCCGTCGCTGCCAGCTTCGCCGCGTTCGGGTTGGGGGAGGAGACCTGGTCCAGCGGGCGGGCGCCGGCGACCAACAACGCCCTGTGCGCCTACACCCCCTCACGCGGGGTCATCTCGGTCCGGGGCAACTGGCCCCTGGTCCCGACCATGGATGTGGTTGTCCCGCATACCCGCACGATGGCCGATATGGCCGAGGTGCTCGACGTCATCGTCGCCGACGATGCCGATCCGCGCGGCGACCTGTGGCGGATGCAGCCGTGGATCACGATTCCCCGCGCCTCCGCGATACGCCCGGAGTCCTACCTCGCGCTGCTGCCCACCGATTCCGAAGCGGCCCGGAATACGTTGGCGGGCAAACGGTTCGGTGTTCCGCGCATGTACGTCAACGCCGACCAGTCGGCCGGTGTCGGCGAGGGACTCGGTATCGGCGGTTCAACAGGGCAGCGTATCGACACCCGACAGTCGGTCATCGATCTGTTTCAGGCCGCGGCGGCCGACCTGATCGCCGCGGGCGCCGATGTCGTTCTGGTGGACTTTCCGGTGGTGTCCAATTATGAATGTGACCGCGCCGGTGCGCCGTCGATCCGAACCCGCGGACTGGTCAGCGCGGAGTTCCTCGATCGCGAGATCCTCGACCTGTCCGCCTGGGCCTGGGATGACTTCCTGCGCGCCAACGGCGATCCGGCGATCCCCAACCTCGCCGAGGTCGACGGCAGCCTCATCTGGGTCAAGGCGCCGGGCGAGCTGCCGGATCGCGCAGAGGGATTCGGCGACGACATCAGCAGCTACCCGGACTTCATCCGGTCGCACCCGATCGGGTCCTTCCTCGACATTCCCGCCATGGAGGAGGGCCTGCGCGGACTCGAGCAGACCCGCAAGGTCGACTATGAAAAGTGGATGCACCGCCTCGGGCTCGACGCGGTGATCTTCCCGACCGTCGCCGACGTGGGTCCCGCCGACATGGACGTCAACCCTGCCTCGGCCGACCTCGGCTGGCGCAACGGGGTCTGGGTCGCCAACGGTAACCTCGTCCCGCGGCACCTGGGAATCCCCACGGTCACCGTCCCGATGGGCATCATGGCCGATATCGGCATGCCCATCGGATTGACCTTCGCCGGTCATGCCTACGACGACACCAAACTGCTGTCCTATGCCGCGGCGTTCGAGGCCACCGGACAGCGACGCGTTCCCCCGCCGCGGACGCCCCCCCTATGATCACCGGCATGGCGAAGGGTTCCGGCGGGCCGGGGGAGGGCGACCCGGGTTTTCGGATGCCCGCCGAATCCGCGCCGCAGGAACGGATCTGGATGGCCTTTCCCAGCGCGGGCTACTCGTTGGGCGACACCGATCAGGCCCGCCACGAGGCGCGCGCCACCTGGGCCGCGGTGTCGCATGCCGTCGCGGAGTTCGAACCCGTCACCGTCGTGGTGGATCCGAACGAGCGGGCGGCCGCCGATCGGTACCTCTCGAGCGCGATCGAGATCATCGAGGCGCCCCTCAACGACGCCTGGATGCGCGATATCGGGCCGACGTTCGTGCACGCCTCCGATGGGTCGGTGGCCGCGGTGGACTGGGTGTTCAACGGGTGGGGCGCCCAGGACTGGGCGCAGTGGGACTTGGACGCCAGGATCGGCCGGTTGGTCGCCGAGGCTGCCGGGGTGCCGGTCATCGATTCCGACCTGGTCAACGAGGGCGGCGGGATTCACGTCGACGGCGAGGGCACGGTCCTGCTGACCGACACGGTCCAACTCGACCCGGGCCGCAATCCCGGCCTGACCCGGGCCGATGTCGAGGCGGAGTTGGCCCGCACCCTCGGTGCCACCCACGCGGTGTGGCTGCCCTGCGGGCTGACCAGGGATTCCGAGCGTTTCGGCACCCGTGGGCATGTCGATATCGTCGCCGCCATCACCGCACCCGGACGGTTGCTGCTGCACACCCAGCGCAACGAGTCTCATCCTGACCACCAGGTGAGCCGCACGGTTCGAGCAGCCCTCGAGGCCAGCCGCGATGCTGCTGGACGGTCGTGGGAGATCGTCGAAATGCCCGCTCCGGCGACCCTGAAAGACGCTGACGGCTACGTCGACTACAGCTATATCAACCATCTGGTGGTCAACGGCGGCATCATCGCGTGTGGATTCGGTGACGCCGAGGACCGCAACGCCGCGGCGATCCTCGCCGACCAGTACCCGGGCCGTGAGGTGGTCACCGTGGATGCGCGCCCGTTGTTCGAACGAGGCGGCGGAATCCACTGCATCACCCAGCAGCAACCTGCGCCCCGGGTCGGGCGGTGACCGGACCGCCGGTGACCGTCCGGGCGCTGCCGCATAGTGTCCAGGGATGACTACCGCAGCTGACCAGTCCACTGTCGTGGTGGGAATCGACGGCTCGGATGCCGCGCTCGGCGGTGCCCGGTGGGCCGCGGCGTTCGCCGCCAGCCACTCGCTGCCGGTGACTCTGCTGCATGTGATCCCCAGGCTGGACTGGCATTTCGTCAGCGTCGAGGAACCCGCCGAACACGACGGCGGCGGTGCCGCCGACGCGGTGCTGGCCGCCGCGGAGACGGCCGTGCGCTCGGCGTTCCCCGATCTGGAGATCCGCACGGATGCGGTCAAGGGTGCGGTCGCGACCGTCCTGGCGCAGGCCTCGCAATCCGCCCGGCTCCTGGTCGTGGGCGCCGGCGCGGCCGAGCATCCCGCGCTGGGCGCGCATGCGGTGAAGATCGCGCATCGAACGCACTGCCCGCTGGTGGTCTGGCGGGCGCCGGTCGCCAGGAGGACCGGTAAGCCGCTTCCCGTCGTCGTCGGTATCGATGAATCCGAGGCTTCGACCCGCGCGCTGGCAGAGGCGTTCGATGTCGCCGCCATGCTGCACGCACCGCTGACGGTGGTGCACATGTGGGAGATCACCGCGGCCGTCGGGATGGGTGATCTCGGCGGCCAGGGGTACATGGACTGGCAGCTGCTCGAGGTGTTGCAGTCCCGCCAGCGCCAGCGGATGGACGAGCTGGTCGAGCCGTTCGCCGGTGAATACCGCAATGCCCACGTGACCAAGGTCTTCCAGGACATCAGTCCGGCAAAGGGGCTCACCAGTCTGTCCGGGGACGCGCAACTGGTGGTGGTCGGTAGCCATGGGCGCGGCAGGCTCGCCGAATCCATCCTCGGCTCGGTCAGCCAGAGCGTGCTCCATCACGCCGAATGCCCGGTGCTGGTGGTTCGGTAGCCGGCTCCGCCAACGACGGAAAGCCCGGCCGCCGGCTTATCCGCCCGCTTCGATGGCGGCCACCGCTTTGGCCGCCTGCGGTCCGCACACCGGCTGGAGTTGCACCGCGCCCGCGGTCACCATGTCGTCGATGCGGCGTCGCAGATCCCCCGAGGAGACGTGCGCCTGCAGGTTGGCGCCGGGGCAGGAGGTCCCCGAAGCGACTTGCCGGTGGCTGGCCAGAGTGCTGGAGGTGATCCCGAACTCCTGGGTGGCCCAGGCGAAGGCGAGTGCCGCTCCGTTGAGTTGAGCATCGCTGATCGGCTCCTCGTCGAAGTTTCCCTCGCAGACCACCAGGAAGTGGCCGGTGGTGTCGTAGTTCGTGGCCGTGTCGCCGGCGATCGCCGTGCGCCGCAGTTCGAAGATGTTCCCGTCCCGGTCGACGCCGGCGTGATAGGCGATATCGACCCAGCCCTTGTCGTCCTGGTGGTAGCGCTGGTGCTGGCGCAGACGTGAGGTGATGTTGGCGTTGTCGCCGAGGACCACGGCCGTGTGATGAATGGTCATCCGGGTGATGGTGTGGGGTCGGCCCCCGGGCCGTGGCGGGCGGGCACCCCAGGCATCGCGGCACAACAGGCTGCTGGATGCGGATTGCGGCGACGACGACGACACGGGCGCCGACACCGCGCCGGCCAGCGTGGTCAGCCCGGCTGCTCCCGCCAGCTGCAGAAGCCTCCGGCGGCTGGGGCCCGCGCCCTCGCGCCCTCTATCGTGCGAGCCTGTCATAACCCTTGGCAGCGTACTCGTCACACTTCTTCTGTCCGCGGCCTGAAAGTCCACCACCTGCTGTGCGACTTCGCCCACGTCTTCGAAACGGGCGACGTGGAACAGCGCGTCGCCCTGGTGCACGATCGGCAGCTGGGTGCGGCCGATCACCAGCCCGGAATGATCCGCGGTCACCTCGATCTCGGTGTCTCCGAAGGGGTCGGCGATCATGCCGATCGGCTCACCGCGCTCGACCCGGGCACCGAGGGGCTTGGAACTGCGGAACATTCCGCTCTCAGGTGCCCGGACCCACGCGCTGGAGCGCGCCACGAACGGCTCGGCGCAGGGGCGGGGGTGGCGCGATGGCGGGAGCATGCCAAGTGCGCGCATCACGTTGACGATGCCGCGCACCCCCGGTCGGATGGCAGGCTCGGCGAACCGCAACGGCTCACCCGCCTCGTAGAGCAGCGTCGGGATTCCGAACTCCGCGGCCGCCGCGCGCAGGGAGCCGTCCCGGATCGCGGCGTTGATCAGCACGGGAACCCCGAAACTGCGCGCCAGCCTGAGGGTCTCCGGGTCGTCGAGATTGCCGCGGATCTGCGGGAGGTTGTTGCGATGGTTGGCCGCGGTGTGCAGATCGATACCGTGGGTGCACTTGGCGACGATCTCGGTCATGAACCGGTCGGCGACCTTTGCCGTCAGCGAGCCCCGCTCCGAACCGGGGAACGAGCGATTCAGGTCGCGCCGATCGGGCAGATAACGCGACTGTTGGAGCAGGCCGTACACATTCACGATCGGGATCGCGATCAGCGTCCCGCGCAGACGCTTGAGCGCGGGCCGGCGCAGCAGGCGCCTGATGATCTCGACTCCGTTGAGTTCGTCGCCGTGCACCGCGGCGCACACAAACAACCGCGGCCCATCGCGCCGGCCGCGCACCACCTGCACCGGCATCGTCAACGGCGTGTGGGTGTAGAGCTGCGGGACCGGCAGTTCGATGGTGGCGCGGGTTCCCGGCGGGATCGACTCGCCGCCGATCAGCAGATCGGTGCTCACCCCTTGCCCCGGGTCTTGGTCTTGCCGTGCTGGGCGTTCTTCTCGATGAACTTGATGATCTGGCCGGCGACATCGCACCCGGTGGCCTCCTCGATGCCCTCGAGGCCGGGGGATGAATTGACCTCGAGCACCACCGGCCCGTGGTTCGAGCGCAAGATGTCGACGCCCGAGACGTTCAGGCCCATCCGCTGTGCGGCCCGTACCGCCGTTGACCGCTCCTCAGGGGTCAACCGGATGATCGATGCGGCACCGCCCCGGTGCAGGTTGGAGCGAAAATCACCACTCGTCGCCTCGCGTTTCATCGCCGCAACCACCCTGTTGCCGATCACCAGGCAGCGGACGTCGGTGCCGCCCGCCTCCTTGATGTACTCCTGAACCAGGAAATTCGCCTTGAGCCCCCGGAAGGCTTCGATGATGGCCTCGGCTGCAGAACGCGTCTCGCACAAGACGACCCCCTTGCCCTGGGTGCTCTCGAGCAACTTGACCACCAGAGGCGCACCGCCGACGATCTCGATCAGCTCCGAAGTCGCGTCGGTTGAGTTCGCAAAGGCGGTGACCGGCAGGCCGATCCCCGCCCGGGCGAGGATCTGCAGCGAACGCAGCTTGTCCCGGGAGCGGGTGATCGCGACCGACTCGTTGAGGCAGTAGGTTCCCATCATCTCGAACTGACGAACCACGGCCGAACCGTAGAAGGTCACCGACGCGCCGATCCGGGGAATCACCGCATCGAACGGGGCGAGCTCAGCGCCGCGGTAGTGGACCGCGGGATCGTGCGACGCGATGTCCATATAGCACTTGAGGTGATCGAGTACCTCGACGTCGTGTCCGCGCGCCGCGGCGGACTCGACCAGGCGACGGGTGGAATAGAGCTTCGCGCTGCGGGACAGCACCGCGATTCTCATCGCCGCTCGCCCCTCGGCCGCACTGCGGCGCGAGGCGGTCGCCCCGAAAGATATGAGCGCGCCGGGTCGACCCGGAAGCGGCCGCGCAGAGCGGTTCGCCCGAGCAGCATCCGGAAGCGCATCGTCTCGCGGTCGGTGAGCGTAATCTCAGCCCGGAAACGCTCGCCGCCGACCTGCACTACGGACTCGATGACGAAACGTCGCTCGCGGTGACCGCCGGAATCGGCGACCATGCGCTCGTCGAGCACATCGGCAAGGCAGATCCGCTCGACGGACGCGTCGTGCTGCAAAGGACGCATCCCGAACCGCACCCGCCGCTTGCCATCCTCGATCACCGGCTCGACGAAGAAAGCGTGTAACGCAGAGGTGCGCGCCCCCGTGTCCACTTTGCATTTGATGTGCTCTATCCCCAATTCAGGCAGCGACACCCACTCCCGCCACCCGAGGAGTGTGGGTTCGCTGTCGTCGGCTGCGCCCGTCATGGCCGTATGCGCCTCCAACCGTGCCGACGGTGCAACGATCTCACTCATTCCGTCCGCCACCGCGGCGACCGCAATCGGGGTGGCGGCGCGGGTCCCGGGCTCGTTTCCAGCCGTAGGCGGCATGTTTGAGATCCTCGATGTCGATGATCGGCGTGGCCACCGCATCAGGGGTGGCGTGGAAACACTAAACGGCATATCGAAGCCGTCACGCCACGGGTCGCCCGTTCCGATTGCGGGCATCGCGATGACCGGCCGATGTAACGCAGACGGCCCACAACGCGACGCTGTTCATAGCGATGTCCCCCGAGGGAGACAGCGCCGCGTTCCTGCCCTTACGGTGAGTCCACTCCATCGGAAACAGAGATTCGAAACAGAGATGAGGTCCCTATGAAGACCCGGCCACGGTTCTACGGCGCATTCGGTGCCCTCGCGCTTGCGGTAGCCGCCATCCCGCTGACCGCACTCGCCTCGCCCGCGGTAGGCAACGCCCAGGAGAATTGCGAATTCAATTACTTCTACAACACCGTGACGAACCAGTGCCAGCCCTGCAACACCCCGGTCATGTACTGGAACTACGACCTGAACCTGTGCCTGGTTGCTGATCCCACCCCGTATGTCGATCCGATTCTCGGACCGGCCGGCCCCATCGGTGTGGGTCCGAATCCGGTGGTGGGACCCGTCGGGCCTGCCGGGGTGGGTGGCGTCGGTCCCGTGGTGGGACCGGTCGGGCCGCGCGGCATCGGCCGGTAGCGGCGATCCGTCGGGCGGGCCGAGGTGCGACCCGCCAAGTTACTTGCGGCCGGTCCGCTTCAGCAGATAGTTCAACCATCGAACGTCGAGCAACATGTTTCCCACGGTAAGAGCGAAAATTAAGGCGAAGGGCCTCCAGCTCCAGCGTGTCGCTAAGAAGTCTTGCCAGGAAGCGTCGAATCCGAGGCCGGCTGACTGTCGAGGAAGTCGTCGATCATCGCCCAGGTGGTTGCCGGTGCCGAGCGCCCGGTCAGGACTCCGAGATGCCCGCCGGGGGCCTCGGCCAGGCGGACATCGGGGGAGTTCGGCACCAACTCCCCGACATGGTGGGCGACTGCGACGGGCACCAGCACATCGGACGTGCCCGCGATGTTCATCACCGGAACCCGCACATCGGCGAGGTCGACGAGCTTGTTCGGGCCCTGAATTTTGCCGTCCGCCAGTTCGTTTCGCTGAACCAGCCGCTGGTAGACCTGCAACGTGGCGCGCCCGGGATAGGCGAGCATGCTGTTCATCAACCCGTCGACGGCCTCGACCTGAGCCAGGAACTCCCGGTCGTCACGGTGCTTGAGCAGCGTGATGGGCTTCTTCAGGTAGACCGTCAGTGAGGTCGCCTTGAACGCGGGTCCGACGATCTGCGCCGGCAGGCCGCCGAGAACTTTGAGGGCGCCGCCGATGATCCGGCCCCCGGTGTACTTGCCGGCGGTGCGCAACGGGGCGACCATCCGGTGCTTGCTGAGATCGAAGGGGCTGGCGACCATCGCAACGGATTTGATCGGCAGGTCGCTGTAGGCGGCGGCGGTCAGGATCGCGATCAGACCGCCCAAACACCATCCGACGAGATGCACGGGCGCGCCGCCGGCGTCGGCGGACACCTTCTTGATCGCATTCGGGATCACATCGGAGACCCAGAACTCGATGCCGAGGTCACGGTCGGCCAAGCCCATCTCGCCGTAATCGACCAGATAGGTCGGACGGCCGTCGGCCAGGAGATGCTCAGTGAGCGAGCACCCGCGCCGTAGATCGAAGCATGCCGACTGCGAACCCAACGGCGGTACCAACAGGACGGGATCCCCGCGCAGCGCCCGGTCGAGGGGGAGGTAGCGGTGCAGGGTGGACTTGTGTCCCTCGTCGATCACCTCAGACGGCATCCGGGTGGTGTCGGCGATGCCGCCCCTGACCAGGAAGTCGAACAGGTTCGACACCGCCCGGCGGCGTTGCTCGGGCGTCCGGTTCTTCAAGGTCACGCTCATCTGCCCAGGATAAGGCCCGGGCAGAGTCGCCGGACCGGCTTGGCGGGCTCCGGCGGGGTCGGCCCGTCGCAGTCGGGATCATCGGTTCGACGATGGCCAGGTCAGCTGTGGGTCGAACGACATTCATCTCGTGTTCAACAACTGTCGACCGGTTGGTTTCCCAGCGGCGCCTACGCTTCAACGATGCGGACCGCCTATGGCGCGCAACTCGGGGCGCTCACCGAACAACTGGCGCAGATGTGCGGGTTGGCGGGGATCGCGATGGAACGCGCCACCGGCGCGCTGTTGCACGCGGATCTGGTGGCGGCCGAACAGGTGATCAGCGACCACGAGACCATTCTGGAAGCCAGTGCCAGGGCCGAGGAGGCCGGTCTAGGTCTGCTGGCCCGGCAGGCGCCGATAGCCGGCGATCTGCGGATCATCGTGGGCTCGGTCCAGATCGCCGCGGATATCGAGAGGATGGGCGCCCTGGCCCACCACGTCGCGAAGATCGCCCGGCGGCGCCACCCCCAGCACGCGCTTCCCGAACACATCAACGGCTACTTCGCTGAAATGGGCCGTATCGCAGTCGATCTGGCGGACAGTGCGCGGCAGGTGATTGTGTCCAACGATCCCGGTCAGGCCCGTCGCATCCGGGATGACGACGACGCGATGGATGACCTGCACCGGCATCTGTTCTCCGTGCTGCTGGACCGGGAGTGGAAACACGGGGTGGCCGCGGCGGTGGACGTCACCCTGTTGGGCCGCTACTACGAGCGGTTCGCCGACCACGCGGTTGCGATCGCCCGGCGAATCATCTTCGGGGCAACCGGTCGCAAGCCCGCGCGGGAGAGAACGCTCAGTTACTGAACCGGGGTTCGGGTGTCGATCACTCGGACTGTCCGGGCGTGCGGGGTGCGGCCTTGGCGCCGCAGGACTCTTTTCACGGCCGCCTTCTTGGCGGCAGGTTTCTTCGCGACGGCCTTGTTGGCGACCGCCTTTTTCGCGACCCCTTTTTTCGCGACCGCCTTTTTCGCGACCGGCTTGGGCGCCGCCTTTGTCGCGGCCGCTTTCCTGGTGGGTGCGGTGCGCGCCGTCGTCGTAGTGGCAGAGGCCGGGCTCGCGGTGGCCGTCGAGGGCTTGGGGATGTCCTCGGCCGTCGGCTCAATCGCCTCGGCGAGTTCGGCCTCGCGGGCCTCCAAGTCCGAGAGGTGTCGGGAAACCAGGGCTGAACCGACCCCCATTGCCAGCGCCACCGGCCAATCGATGAGTTCGAGCACGGCCAACCCACCCAGCGCCGCGTAGATCGCCAGCTGCTCCGGCGGCGGCACCATCACCCGTCCGAGGATCGGGAGATCAACCGAATACTTCTTGCCCTGGGCCACCTTTCGGGAGGCGTCACGCTGGGCTTCCAAGAGGCTCTTGGTCTTCGTCAACAACATGTTCGTCTCCTGTTCACTGTGTCGATCCGGTTCGTTGACGCCGGATGGCCATACTGAGGCCATGGCCCACGCTTTAAGCCTCGCCGGACCCAACGTCCTTGTCGATACCGGCGCCCGTCTGCTCACCCCGGCGGTCCGGGAGATCTACGCCGTCCTGGTCCGGGTCGGCGTGCTGGTCGTCCACGACTGAGTCAGCCGGAGCAGGAACCACGCGCTGCAGAAGTGCGGGCGCGTACATGCTGAGCAGCGAGGCCACCGCCGTGGCCAGGAACGCCTGACCCCATCCCAGCGGGTCCACCGGGGTGCAGCCGAAAAGTTGACTCAGCCCCGGGGTGCTGATCACCGCGGCCAGCACGAGGAACGACCCCGCAGCCGTCGACACCACCAGCGGGCCGTGCGAGTCGACAAGCGTCTGCGCCAGCTGGGTGGACACCAGGCCGATCAGCGCGATCGTCGCCGCACGGCGCTGCGTTCCGGTCAGCCGCCCCATCAGCCAGGCCAGGCTGGCACCGGTGGTGGTGGCCGCACCGCGGACGGCGATCTCCCGCCACATCGCCGCCTCGTCCCGGTTCAGGGCGTCGGTGCCGTCCTGTTGGCTGACCGCCAGCGCGGCGGCGGGCAGCGCGTCGGTGAGCATGTTGATCAGCAGCATCTGCCGGGCATTGAGCACCGACCGGCCGGTCAGCAGCGAGGTGATGAGGGCGAACACCACCTCGCCGGCATTGCCGCCGAGCAGAACCGACACCGCCGACTGGACACGTCGCCACAACTGCTCACTCTCGTCGAGGGCGTCGAGCAGTGCTTCGATATGACCGTCCAGCAGCAGCATGTCTGCCGCGGTACGGGCCGGGTCGCTGCCGGCGGCAGCCACCCCGATGCCAACGCTGGCGGCGCGGATCGCCGCGGCATCGTTGGCACCGTCGCCGACCATCGCGGTGACCAGACCGCTGCGCTCCAGGGTCTGCACCACCTCCACCTTGTGCTCGGGGGACATCCGGGCGAAAACCAGCCGCTCGGCCACGGCCCCGGCCCGTTCGTCGGCCGACAGCGACTCCCACTCGGTCCCGGTGATCACCTGATCGGCAGTGACCGCCAGGCCCAATTCGGTTGCGATCACCGCGGCCGTCACCGGATGATCGCCGGTGATCAGCCGCACCCCGATACCGCGTGCGCCTAGCTCGGCCAGCAATGGTGCAGCGTTATCTCGGGGGGTGTCTGCCAGTCCGAGCAGCCCGATCGGCTTCAGTGAGCTGCGGCAGAGCCGCTCCATGGCCGCCGGATCGGCGGCGGCCTGTGCCGCCTGGCGCGCGGTCAGCGTCCGTTCGGCGACGGCTAGGACCCGCAGCCCTTCAGTCGCCATCTCGGCGATCATGGGTGTCAGGTCAACGGCATTGCGCGCCATCGCCGTTGAGAGCACCTCGGGTGCGCCCTTGATACTCAGTCGGGTTCCGCGCAGCGACGCGGCGAACGGCCGGCCGGACTGAAACGGAAGATAGGCGTCCCGCCCGTCGAGATCGAGCGTGCCGGCTGCGAGCCGGATCGCCTCGTCGGTGGCATGGTCGGCCTTGCCGTCGCGGGCGACGATGGTGCTGGCCGCGGCGGCGATGACGGATTCGCGGCTGCGGCCGCGGATGGGGCGCACCCGTTTGACCTTCAGGCGATTCTCGCTGAGGGTGCCGGTCTTGTCGAAGCACACCACGTCCAGGCGGGCCAGCGCCTCCACCGAGTTGGGGTTGCGGATCAGCACGTTCCTGCCGCTGAGTTTGCGGGCCGCCGCCAACTGCGCGAGCGTGGCGACCAGGGGCAGGCCCTCCGGTACCGCGGCAACGCTGACCGCCACGGCGCTGCCGATGGCGTCCCGGATCGGTGCGCCGCGCAGCGCGCTCAGCACGCCGACCAGCGCCCCGCCGCCGAGGCTCCAGGGCAGTGCACGACTGGTGATGGCGGCGAGCTGATTGTGCAGACCGATCCGTCGAGTTGTTCTGGGCGCCAACGACATCGCGCGCCGGACTTCGGTGCTGCGGCCGACAGCGGTGACGACGGCGAGCCCGGTCCCGGCGACCACGGTGCAGCCGGCGTAGACCATGCAGGACCGCTCGGCCAGCGGGGCGCCCGGAGTCGGGTCGGTCTGCTTGGGCACCGGCAGCGACTCGCCGGTCAGTCGGGACTCGTCGACCTCGACATTGGCGGCCTCGATCAGCCGGGCGTCGGCGGGCACGACCTCGCCGGGGCGGATCTCGATGACGTCCCCGGGTCGCAGCGCGGTGGCCGCCACATCGTCGGTGACCTTGGCCTCGAGCGGTCCGACCCGCAGGCGGGCCGGCGGGTCCTGCACCGCCAGCAGCCGTCGCAGGGTCCGCTCGGCGTGAAGCTGCTGCTGGGCCGACAATGAGGCGTTGGTCAGCAACACACTGCCGACCAACGCGGCATCCAGCGGTGAGCCGAGTAACGCGCTGGCAACCGCGCCGGTGGCCAGGATCGGCGTGATCGGGTCGGCGAGATTGGCCCGGATCTCCCCGGCGAGGTCGCCTGCCAGCGACCAGGCGGCCGTGCCGGTACGCAGGACGAATCGGGCCGGTGCCAACAACGCCGACGGCGGATCGGCCGCATCCGTGCTCACCGAGGGCGGACGGGGGAGCAGTCGGCGCACCTCATCGACGGTCAGGCCGTGCCATTCGTGGCCGGGCTCCGGGGTCGGGAGTGGCTCCCGGAAGACTTTGTTGCCGGCCGTGAAGCCGGTCCACAGCCCGGCGAAGACGCCGGTGTTGACGGCGTCCGGGCCGTAGCCCGGGACACCGGGAACGAGCATCAGCGCGCCGATCGCCGAACCCGACATCGACAGCCGCACACCGCGGGTGCTGGCGGCGCGGGCCGCCGGCATAGCCCGGAGAATGCGCCATGCGGCCGGCAGGTCGGGTACGAACAGGTCGGCGCCCCACGGAAGGTTCGTCCCGCGGGAGATGCCGACAGTGATATCGGCCTCATGCTGGGCGGACATCTCGGAGGTGGTCAGAAAGGCGACGGTTGCGCTGTCCAGGCGAAGCTGCGAGACGACGTCGGCGAGGGTGTCGTCGAGGGATCCGTTGAGTGGGTAGAGGGTGTCGAATCCCTGCCCCAGCGAGCGCAGGCCGTCATCGCCGACCGAGATCACCCGGGCGCCGGTACGGCGGGCCTCGCTGACCACGGCGGTCGCGAACGGGTCGCGCATCGGGCTTACCAGCGCCTCGCCCTCGGCGCCGGCGCCGAAGATCGTGGACAACCGATGCCAGCCCGGGCCGATCAGACCGGCGGCCAGGGCGGCGTGCGCGGCCTGCCAGGCCGAGTTGCGGTGTGAGTTGCCGATGCCGCGGACCCGGGTGACCATCAGCTCGTCGGTGTAGAGCGCACGCGGGTCGATCACGATCACATCGACCCGATCCAGTGCCCGCAGCGCCCGCGGGCGCAGGATCACGGCGTCGTGATGGCTGGTCAGGCCGCGGGTCATGGCGCAGCCGAACGCCTCCCGGGTTGCGCGGGTCGGTTTCGGTGCGGTGACCAGCGTCGCGGCGGTCGCCACCGTCGGACTGCGGGAAAGCACACCTATCAATGCGGCCGCGCTCAGTCCGATCCAGCCCGCCCGGTTGGCGTAATCCTCGCCCGGTCCGTCAGCGAAAACGGTTGTCCCGTAGGCAGGCCCGCGCCCCTGCGGGCAGTTTTCGGCGAGCTGCGGTTCGTGGCGGTGCCAGGCTTGGCGGGCATTCCAGGCCTCGTCCGCGAGCAATGATCGGCTGGCTGCTTCGGCGGCGGCCGCGGTGGGCGAGACGGTCAGTACGTTGGCGGCCGCATTGAGCACCGCGAGCACGAGGTCGGTTCCGTCATGCCCGATTGTGCGGACCAGTTGGTGGCGAACCGCGGGGATCTGGTCGGCCAGCGTAGGGACGACCGAGACGATATTGGGCAGGCCGGGCAGCCTCATGGTGGCACCGGCGAGGGACAGGCCGAGACCGGCGGTGGCGACGGCCGCGCCCAGTGCCCGCGAAACCAGAAGGGCGTCATCGCCCGGCAGGGTCAGCGGGCGATGACGAGTCGCGGGCTCGGCGCGGGCCGCTCGCTCCGCGTCCCCGACGACGGCCGCCAGGTCCTGCGCCGGGCCATCGGGGGCAACGGTGATCACCACCCGGGACGCAGAGCGGTTGATGACGGCGTCGAGGACTCCGGGCACGGCGCGAACCCGGTCGAGCACCGTATCGGCGATGGCGTCGGCGTCCGGTCCGGAGAGCCCCCGGACTTCGATCCAGCGGCGCCGTCCGTGTCGGCTGCTCCGCCGGGCCGGTGGACCGCCGACCGCCTCGGCGGCGATGTTGGCCGCGGCGCGGACGGCGGAGCGGGCCCCCGGGATGGTGTCGAGAATCGTTTCGCCGGCGCGGGTCGCGGTGGCGCCGCCCACCAGGGCGGCCGATCCGGCCAGACCCGCGACCGCCGATGTGGTGGTGACGGCCAGGCGAAGACCTGCGGCACCAGCGCGAATCGGGGCCCGGAGCACGGCCCCGAGCCCCGGCACCCCCGGCCGCGGAATCACCCGGCCACGGTACCTGTCAAAAGTGAACGACGGATCCGGGCCGGTAAGCGTTGCTGAACTGCGGATCAGTCGCCGCGCGGGCCGACTGCCGCGACGGGTCGGGGCGTCGTCCGCACCGCGGATTCACACCTCGCGGCGAGTTCGCCGCGGCCGATGCCCGGAAGCTGCAGCGCCGCCAGATCGACGTTCACGATGGTTCGGCGGGCGCTCGCCGTTCGCTTCAGTGAGGCCCCGAGTGAGTCCTCGCCGAGGAAGGCCGTCGCGGTGGAGGGACTGCCATCGCGGTGGGAGTAGCTCAGGCGCAGTGGCTGGACCGGGCGCCCCGCGTCGATCGCGGCTTGGAACAGTGCCGGCCGGAACTGCCCGTGATCCCTGCCGCAGTAGGTGGTCCCTTCCGGGAAGACGACGACGGTATGTCCGTCGCGAAGGCGGGAGACCACGGCTCCGATCACTCCGGGCAGCTCCCGGAGGCTGCCACGTTCGATGGGGATCACGTTGGCCAGGCGGGCAGCCAGGCCCACCGCCGGCCAGCTGATGAGATCGGCCCGGGCGACGAAAGCGCCGGGCAGGACCGCGCCGACGGCGAAGATGTCGACCCATGACACGTGGTTGCTGACCACCAGCATGCCGCGCAGGTTGCGGACCGGGCCGCCGGAGAGGGTGATGCGCACGCCCAGACTGCGCAGGACCATTCGGCAGTAGATCCGCTTGACGCGCAGGTGCCCGGGCAGTGGGACGGCCAGCAGGGGCAGCATCGTCAGCAGCAACGCCGCTGCGGCGACCCGCCGGGTCGATCGGATGGCCTGCACCACTCGGTGCCCGGGCTGTCCGAGGCCGGCGTGCACGCAGGCCGCGGTGCAGGATGTCTTGGGCAGCCAAGAGTGCTCGACACTGCTCACCGGGTGCCTTCTGGGGCCGCTGAGGCCGATCGCAGCCGGGTCAGATAGCGGACGTCGGCGTGCCGCTTGTCCAGCAGCGCCGGGAAGTCGCCGACGCCGAATGCCGGGTCATGGGCGGGCTGTCCGCAGATCTGGGCGCCCAGGCGGAGATATCCGCGCATCAGCGGTGGGATCGTCGTCCGCGCGGGCGGCGCGATGCTGTCCAGATCCCGGCCGTCGAGCAGCACCGGCCGGTAGGGGTGCACGGTGTACTCCGCGGGGGCGCGATGCCGGGCCAGAGCGAAGTCGCGCACCGCACGCAGGTGGCTTCCGGGAGGTCCCTCTCCGTGGGTGGGCACCGAGATGCAGCCGATGACGTAGTCGTAGCCGCAGCGGTCGAGGTAGGCCAGGATGCCCGCCCACATCATCAGGATCACCGCCCCGTTGCGGTGGTCGCTGCGCACCACCGCACGGCCCATCTCGACCATCGACGGCCGCAGCGGGTCCAATGCCCGGATGTCGAATTCCTGTGCTGTGTAGAGACCCCCGGCGGCGATTGCGCCCGGCGGCGGCAGCATGCGGTAGCAACCGATGATCTCCCCGGTGTCGTCGTCGCGCACCAGGATGTGATCGCAGAACCGGTCGAAACGGTCAGCGTCCACTGCGGTGTCGTTGCGGAGGGTGAACCCGGGTTCGGTCGAGAAGACGTCGTACCGGAGCCGCTGAGCGGCTTCGACGAGCGCGGGGTCGACGGTCAGCAGAAGGGTGTAACGCGGGCCGGCAAGCCGGCGGTTGTCGGTGTGGTCAGGGGCAATGAGTACCGAAGCGCTGCTCACACCGAGCACAGTCACCGAGTCGGGTGTCGAAACGTCTACGCCCGGGTGTTGTGTCGGTGTACGTGTGGTGACCAGTGCTGCTCTGCCGCAGGAGTGGTCACCAGTTGTTGGCCTGGTGCTTCGCGTCAAAAGCCGCCGCGCTCACCGCAGGTGGATAATAAGTAGGCGTGAAGTGCACCGTGTTCGGCACCGGCTACCTCGGCGCCACCCATGCCGTGGGAATGGCACAACTGGGCCACGAGGTCCTCGGAGTCGATATCGACCCGGGGAAGATCGCCAAACTCTCGTCCGGCGAGACCCCCTTCTATGAACCGGGATTGGCGGACCTGCTGCGCCACAACCTCGCGGCCGGTCGACTGTGCTTCAGCACCGACTACGACGCCGCCGCGGACTTCGCAGATATCCATTTCCTCGGTGTCGGAACCCCGCAGAAGACGGGCGAGTGTGGTGCCGATCTCCGCTATGTCCACGCCGTGATCGACGAACTGGTCCCCCGCCTCCGTCGGCCTGCGGTGATCGTCGGCAAGTCCACGGTACCGGTGGGGACGGCGGCTGAGCTGTCCCGGCGGGCCCATTGCCTGGCGCCCGCCGGCATTGATGTCGAGATCGCCTGGAACCCCGAGTTCCTCAGGGAGGGCTCCGCCGTGCGCGACACCTTGCATCCCGACCGGATCGTGGTCGGCGTGCAACCCGACTCCACCCGGGCAGAAGCTGCGCTGCGGGGGCTCTACGGGCGGCTCCTCGCTGACGGAATTCCGTTTATCCTGACCGACTTACAGACCGCCGAGTTGGTCAAGGTGTCGGCGAACGCCTTTCTGGCCACGAAGATCTCGTTCATCAACGCGATCTCTGAGGTTTGCGAGGCGGCCGACGCCGATGTCAGGGTGCTGGCCGACGCACTGGGCCACGATTCACGCATCGGGCGCCGATCCCTCAACGCCGGGCTGGGATTCGGCGGTGGTTGTCTGCCCAAGGACGTCCGGGCGTTCATGGCCCGGGCCGGCGAGCTCGGGGCCAGCCATGCCCTGACATTCCTGCGCGAAGTGGACAGCATCAATATGCGCAGGCGGACGAAGATGGTGGAGCTGGCGGCCAGCGCGTGCGGCGGATCGCTGCTCGGTGCCACCGTCGCGGTGCTGGGCGCGGCCTTTAAGCCGGACTCCGACGATGTCCGCGACTCGCCGGCGCTCAATGTCGCCGGCATGCTGCAACTCCACGGGGCCAACGTCAGTGTGTACGACCCCAAGGCGATGGACAATTCGCGCCGCCTGTTCCCGACGTTGAACTACTCGATCTCGGTCGCCGAAGCGTGTGAACGGGCCGATGCCGTCATGGTGCTCACCGAGTGGCCGGAGTTCGTCGGACTGGATCCCGGTGAACTGGCCGCGATGGTCCGCTCCCGGGTCGTGATCGACGGGCGCAACTGCCTTGACGCTCAACGCTGGTCGGCCGCAGGCTGGACGGTGTACGCGATGGGCCGGCGGAGCCCGTGCTGAGCCGACGGCAAGTCGACTCCGGGCGTATCCCGGGAAGCAACCTCGGCGTCACCGGCCGCTGAGACGGTGACTGCGTGCGAGTAGCAATCGTCGCCGAATCCTTCCTCCCCAATGTCAATGGTGTCTCCAACTCGGTGCTGCGGGTGCTTGAGCATCTGCGCCGCACGGGGCATGAGGCGCTCGTGATCGCCCCGGATAATCCCGGTGGTGAACCGCCCGCGGCGCGGGTCCACGACGGCGTGCGGATTCACCGGGTCCCGTCGCGGATGGTTCCGAAGGTGACACCCCTGCCACTCGGTGTGCCCCGACCGCGGATGCTCGGTGTACTCCGTGGATTCGCACCGCATGTGGTCCACCTGGCATCACCGGCATTGCTGGGCTACGGCGGACTGCTGGCCGCGCGTCGTCTCGGCGTCCCGACGGTGGCCGTGTACCAGACCGACGTCGCGGGTTTCGCCGCCAGCTACGGTGCGCGGTTCGCCGCCGGGCCGGTGTGGGCCTGGACCCGGCACCTGCATTCTCGGGCCGACCGAACCCTGGCGCCGTCCTCGGCGGCCATGGAAGACCCTCGGGCCCATGGCGTTCCCCGCGTCCACCACTGGCCGCGGGGGGTGGACCTCGCCGGCTTCGCCCCCTCGGCGCGTGACGAGCGGCTGCGCGGCAGCTGGTCACCGGACGGTAAGCCGATCGTCGGCTATGTCGGCCGGCTGGCTCCCGAGAAGCATGTGCAGCGCCTGGCCGTGCTGGCCCGGCGCGACGATCTTCGGGTGGTGATCGTGGGCGACGGGGTGGCGCGCGACGCGTTGCAGTCGGCGCTGCCGTCGGCCATCTTCACCGGCGCCCTCTACGGCCGGGAACTGGCGGCTGCGTACGCCAGCATGGATGTCTTCGTCCACCCCGGTGAGCATGAAACCTTCTGTCAGGCCGTTCAGGAGGCACTGGCGTCCGGAGTCCCGGTCATCGCGCCCGACGCCGGCGGTCCCCGCGATCTCGTCGTTCCCGTTCCGCACCGGCCTGCTGCACCCGGTGCGGGCGTTCGAATCCCAGCTGTGCCGGTCGGTCGACCACCTGC
>CAWBBP010000016.1:0-14987 GCA_963787055.1 uncultured Actinomycetota bacterium | reverse complement strand
GTCAGGGTCCGATTCGCCTTTCTCGAGCGAGACTGCCGACACCAGTCGCTCACCGCCCCCTAGGTCATGGCTGCCCACCCGGTGCGGACCCAGAGTTCCCAGCCTGACCGTCATGGCATTCCCAGTGCGCCATGTGATCTCACCCAGCGCAGCCAGTGCCTCGGCTGGCGCAAGGGCGGGTTCGCCGTCGCTGAATGCCGCGCCGAACACTGGTGTCCCGTCGCGCAGCAGCGCGATCACGGTGCCCGGCGCCTGGCCTGGGAAGCCGGTGAGTTCGCCCCGCTGCGACTTCGCGTAGGAGTACTTGAATGCGGCGAGAAGAATTGGCAACCTGACTGTTGGACAGGCTGACCACCTCGTCGCGCAGGCTCAGGATCGCTACCGCACCGATACCGATCAGCGCGGCACTGACGATGGCGGAGACGCCGATCACCAGTTGCCGACGCAGCGACCCCCGCCGCAGCCGGGTCATTGCGGCGGTCGCAGCATGTACCCCACACCGCGCACGGTGTGAATCATGGGCTCCCGCCCGGTGTCGATTTTGCGGCGAAGGTAGGAGATGTAGAGGTCCACGACGCTGGAGCGCCCGCCGAAGTCGTAGTTCCACACCCGGTCGAGGATCTCGGCCCGGTCGATGGCGCGCCGCGGGTTACGCATCAGATACCGCAGCAACTCGAACTCGGTCACCGTCAACGGGATGGATTCACCGGCCCGGGTTACCTCCCGGCTGGCGCCGTCGAGCACCAGGTCACCCACTTTCAGCACTTCATCGCCCGGCGCCTCCATGGCCTTGGACCTGCGCAGCAGTCCGCGCAGTCGCGCCACCAGTTCCTCCAGGCTGAACGGTTTGGTCAGGTAGTCGTCGGCCCCCGCCGTGAGCCCGTTGACGCGGTCGAGCACCGAATCGCGCGCGGTGAGGAACAGGGTGGGCGTGTAACCCTCCGACTCTCGAATCATTTTGAGGATCTGGAGTCCGTCGATATCGGGCAGCATGATGTCGAGCACCAGCAGGTCCGGGCCGAACTCGTGGTACTTGGCGACAGCCTCCTTGCCATCGCCGGCGACCTCGATCTGCCAGCCCTCGTAGTGCAGGGCCATTTTCAGGAGATTCGTCAGCGCCGGTTCATCGTCGACGAGCAGCACGCGGATCGGGGACCCGTCAGCCCGGGTGATGCGCGGCAGCTGGCCGAGGATGGCCGGACGCTGACCTGGTTTGCGGGGCATGGACAACATTGTCATACAGCTAGTGTGTCGAAACCATTGTGCATTGTCATGAATTCCATATGAGCCTCATAGGTTTGCCGGGCAGCCCCGAATTCAGATTTCCGGGCGAACTTTTCAACGTGCACATCTCACCCTACGGAGAGTCAACGGTGAAGGATTGTGGCGAAGATCACTTCCTGAATCACTTCTCGTGGTCCGAAACCAAAACTGTTGCGCTGAAATACTATCGGTCCGTTGCGCTGTCGTCACCAGATCGTCATTCTTCTCACTCCCACACGCAGCTGCATCGCCGAGAGCCATGAAATTCCACCGGGGCGAATATGGGTTCTCTATGCGTCAGCCACGGTTGCTTGGCGGCCGTACGCGGAGTTCCTAGCATCGGTGTTACGACGCGAGTGGAAACCGCTCGCAACACCCGATCCGCGTTACGACGGAAGTAGGAGCCACGCATGCGACAGCCGTCCGAGTTGACATCACGACAAGCGCAGATCCACCCCGGCGGAGCCATGTCCTCGCTACTGCGTTACGACCTGCCCGCCTCCCTGGTGGTGTTCCTGGTGGCCTTGCCGCTGTCACTCGGGATCGCCGTCGCATCGGGCGCCCCCGCACTGGCCGGTCTGATCGCCGCCATCGTGGGCGGTGTGGTGGCCGGCGCCCTTGGTGGATCTCCACTACAGGTGAGCGGTCCGGCGGCCGGCCTGACCGTCATCGTCGCGGGCCTGATAGCGGAGTTCGGCTGGGCGATCACCTGCGCGATCACCGTGTGCGCCGGCTTGCTTCAGATCGTATTCGGGCTCACCCGGGTGGGCCGGCGGCACTGGCGATATCTCCCATGGTGGTGCACGCGATGCTGGCCGGCATCGGTATCACCATCGCGCTTCAACAGATTCACGTTCTGCTCGGCGGGGAATCCCACTGTGGCCTGGCACAACCTCATTCACCTGCCCATTCATCTGGCCGACGCCAATCCCGCCAGCATGGCCCTCGGGCTGCTCGTGATCGTGATCATGGTCGGCTGGCGCTGGGCACCCGGGGCGGCCCGGCTCGTTCCCGGCCCGCTGATCGCCATCGTCGCCGCCACAGTCGTCTCTCTGGCCATGGCGCTCAATGTCCCGCGCGTCGCGCTCAACGGTTCCCTCGTCGATGCCTTGCAGCTGCCCAGCCTCCCCGACGGAGCCTGGGGGGCCTTCGCGGCCGGCGTGCTGACGGTCGCCCTGATCGCCAGCGTGGAGAGCCTGTTGACAGCGGTCGCCGTCGACCGGATGCAGAGCCGCACCCGCAGCAACCTTGACCGCGAACTGGTGGGTCAGGGCGCAGCCAATATGGTGTCCGGGGCGATCGGGGGGCTGCCGATCACCGGCGTCATCGTCCGCAGCTCCGCCAACGTCGCCGCGGGTGCACGGACCCGGGCCTCCAGCATTCTGCACGGCATCTGGGTCCTGGTCTTCGCGCTGCCGTTCGCCGGACTGGTCGAGCAGATCCCCACCGCCGCCCTGGCCGGTCTACTGGTGGTCATCGGCGTGCAGTTGGTCAAGCTGACCCATATCGCCACCGCGCGGCGCAACGGCGACATCGCGGTGTATCTGGTGACCATCATCGGCGTGGTCTTCCTCAACCTGCTGGAGGGTGTGGTGATCGGCCTGGCGCTGTCGATCCTGATGACCACCTGGAGGGTCTCGAAGGCCAAGATCACCACGGAAGCGACCGATGACGGCGAGTGGCACGTTCGGGTTCAGGGTTCCTGCACCTGCCTGTCCCTGCCCGGACTGCACCAGGCCCTGTCGTCTGTCCCGGCCGGCAGCACGGTGACCCTGGTGATGGCGACGCCGTTCGTCGACCATGCGGCTCAGGAGTACATCGACGCCTGGCGGCGTCAGCACGAAGCCGCCGGCGGCCGGGTGGACATGGTCAATTCAGGCGCGGTCGACGCCGGCAAGGCCGACTCGGGCACGGGTGGCGCCCGCGAGAGCGGCACCACTGCGATGTCGCCGCGCCCGACCCGAATCGGCAGCAGGGCGACCACGCGCACCGAGCGACTGGTGATCAGCTGCCGCGACCGAGGAACCCGACCCGCGGAGTCCGCCGGGAGCACCTTCGGTGACGTCTCGCAGGTTTCGCCGGCGGTTGCCTCATCGACTCGGCAGCACAGATCGGCCAACGACCAACCCACTCCCTGGTATGTCCACGCCGAGCCCGCATAGCTCATCCCCCAGGCTCAGGTCACACGTTGGATCGACTTGAATTCCCCACCACCGGTGCGGATTCCAACTCAAGCGCGAAGAAGGGACACATCATGATGGCAAGGAGTGTCGCCCCGCTCACCGCCGCCGAGTGCGTTCCGGCCTGGGGTCGTTGTGCCGGCGGAACGGACACTCAGCCATCGTCGTTACCCCCGGTTCCACGAACGGTCCAACCGGCCATCCCTTCGGCGCCGGCTCCGTCCAGTCGATACGGGCCCTCGACTAAGAGGCCGTTCAACAAGGCGGTTCTGGGACTGGCCGCCCGCACGGCGTGACACTGTTCGAGGAGGCCGACGACGCTGGCACCGGCTCAGAGAACGAACAACACCTCGGCCGGGTCCGTCACGCCGCGGAAAACGCCGAGGATGGACGTGTAGCCCGGTCGCTGCGGGTTCTTGTCGTAGTACAGCGCGCCGGTCGACGTCTCGTAGACGAACTGGCTGCTGGTATTGGACAGGCCGCAGCCCAGGAACCGGGCCCGGTCGACAAAATCAATCGTCGTGCTTGTTGCGCCGAGGGGGTACCTGTCGATCACGGCGACGTCGCCGCCCAACCCGGTGAAGTCCAATTCCGGTGCGATGCGGGCGTTGCCGAACTGGGCGTTGAGGATGAAGGTGTCGGTCGAGTCTGTTCCCGACAGCTTCGGCTGATTCTTCCTGATTTGCCGCCATGGCCCGTACTGCACGGCTGAGCTGGTGTACGCCCACGTGCCGCCCGGGACGGCGCTGCCGGTCAGGCCGTCGGAGGAACCGAATACGTATACGTCCAATCCAACGGTGGTGGGAATGTTGGTGAACTGGCCCGCCGCCTCGTCCTTGGGGTAGGTGAAGAAGCCGAAGACCCCGTTGGCGTCGGAAGTCTTGAAGCCGTCGAGAATCGCTGCCGTGCGCAAGGCGAGGGGATAAGGAGTCGAACCAGGCGCAGTTTTCTGGTGCAACCAGAAGTCAAAGTTGACTTGGGCGTTGGGGTCCTGCGGATTCGGACTGACCGGCGGCTTGGTCAGCACAGTGCCGTTGTAGGCGTATGGGTACACCATCTGTTGGTTGGAAGCCATGTAGGCCCCGTACTTGACGAAGTCCGAGTATGACGCCGGGATCCAGCCCGACTTGTCCAGGAGGAAATTGGGCGGAAGCTCCAGCGACTGGGCCGTCCACACCTTGTCCGGGCCGACGATTCTGTGCACTGTGTCCGGAGGCTGGGGAGGGAAGGGGGTCGCGCCACTCCAGACCAGATCGCTGTACGGGCCGCCGGCGGCCTTGAGTTGATTCACAACGGTGTCGAAGTCGTTGAAGCCGTACGTCTTACCGCTCTTGGCCCCATTCCAGTCGGCTCCGTTGATGGTGAACTTCGTCTGAATGGGTAAGGACCATTCGTCGATGTAGGAAACGTCGATCGTGTACTCGTAGCCACCATCGGCCGGATAGAGGCTGTACTCCAGGAAACTGTAGTTCTGAAAGGTGTCCCCGACCGGGAATGCGGTCGGATCGAACGGATCGGTACCACTGGTCGGGGTGATCGGCAGGGTGAACGCCGAGCCTTCCACGACGTAGATCCGATTCCCCGGCGATTTGGGCGGGGCGTTGAACACGGCCAACGTCACCGGGGCCGACAGTCCCGGCTTGATTTCCACCGGCCCTACCCAGTCCGGTGGCAGCGGGGGCGGTTCCGTCTCCCAAGGGGTCTCCGGAATGCTGTAGTCAGCGGTCTTCGTCAGGTTGTAGACCCAGATCGATTCCGTCTTCGAACTGTTGTGGATGGTGATCGCTGGGGTATTCGCGGTGGAGACCGCGGCCAGATCCAAGACGTCCATCGGTTGAGCCGTGGGCGCCGCGGCGGTCGGCGGCGCCGCCAGGGCGGTGTCAGCCCCAAGGTTTCCGATGGGCGCGGCCGGCGGATCCGACTTACCGTCAAGGGCCGAAGGCAGTGGAATGCTGCCGGCACGCCTCGCAGGCGCGCCGGGTGCGGTTCGGCCGCTCAATTTGGCCGGAATGTTGCCTGCACGGACCGCCATCCGCTTCGTGGCCGTCGGAGCCTGCCTCTCCGGACCCGCCGACATTGCCTTCGAATCGGCCCTGGCCGCATCCGTCTTTGGCGAATCTGCGGAGGCGACGCCTGCTGCGCCAAGGCCCGCTAGGGACAGACCAAGGGCAAACCCCGCCGCCCCGACACAAAGGTTGATGTTGACCATGACGACCCCCCCACCTCCAATGTCCCGAGACCGCAAGCGTAGGGCAGGTACTCCAGTTCTCTCCGGAATTTCGAGTTGGCACCTCGGCGCGGAGACCCCGGACCCGAAACCATCATGCGGTCGGGGCTCACCGGTGATGGGGTTCCGGCCGCACACCTCGCCCAGGCGTCCTCGATGTACTGCTTCTACACGGTCGGTCCTCGGGGCCGTTCGGTGCGCCGCCAGGTATCCGAGGTGTCGCCGATCGATTACTGCGAATTGGAAATCGTGATTCCATATGCAGTTGGTATGAGCACCGTGACGTGCCCGGCCCACCCTCCTAGGCTGAAGTTATCAGGCCATCGGACCCAATTCCCCACCGCCGGTGAGGACTCCGAGCGCCAGGAAATGAGAGGGAGCCACCAATGATTGCCAGGTTCATCGCCCCACTTGCCACCGTCGGTGCCGCACTCGCAGCCGCGATCGCCTTCGCCCCCCTCGCCGCAGCCGACAACGGGATCGCCTGCAAGGGCTCCAGCCTGGCCTCGGTCTGCCAGAAGAACGGGCACTCCTCCATCGTCGCCACCCCGGGCCAGAGCAGGGCGGGTAACTGGCCCTTCGGCCCCAGTGGCGGCCCGGTCATCGCCATCCTCGGCTAACCGAACATCCGGTCCCCACCCCGGGCCGCGAGGGCACTTCCGCCCTCGCGGCCCTTTCCGTTCCGGTGCACCCCTTCTGACCCCGATACGCCACCAGACAACGCAACACCTGAACAGCAACTCGTGAATCCTATGCGGTTCCTATGAGGTGCGTGACGTAGCCATCCCACCCCGCATAGGCTCGAAGCAACAGCCAATCGGAAGCCAATCCCTCACCGCCGGTGATGATTCCGAGAACTGGACCAAGAAAGGAACCACCCATGATCACCAAGCTCATCGCCCCGCTCGCCACCGCCGGCGCCGCACTCGCCGCCGCAATCGCCTTCGCCCCCCTCGCCGCAGCGGATAACGATCTCAACTGCAACGGCTCGAGCCTGGCCTCGGTCTGCCAGAAGAACGGACACTCGGCGATCGTCGCCACCCCGGGCGAGACCCGGGCGGGTGGTTCGCCCTTCGGCGCCGGCGGCCTCCCACTGCTGGCCATCGGGTAACCACCGATTCCGGTTCCCGACCCCGGGCCGCGAGGGCACCCCGCCCTCGCGGCCCGTTTCGTTGCCGACACCACCATCCCGCACAACGGCAGAACTGCAAATCGTGAATACTATGAGACCCCTATGAAGCTCATGACTTGCCCGTCCCACCCCCCTAGGCTGGAGTCATCAGGCAATCGGAAGCGAATTACTCACCGCCGGTGAGGATTCCGAGAACCGGGAAAGAAAGGAACCATCCGATGATTGCCAAGTTCATCGCCCCGCTCGCCACCGCCGGTGCCGCACTCGCAGCCGCAATCGCCTTCGCCCCACTGGCCACGGCCAGCAGCGACATCGACTGCCAAGGAAACGGCCTGACAGCGGTCTGCCAGAGGAGCGGACCCTCCGCCCTCGTCCCCCGACCCGGCGGACTGGACGGCCCAGTCGGCAACCCGGCCTACTGGCCCTCCAGCGCCGGCCCCATCCCACAAATGTGGGCCTTCAACTAGTGGTCCGTCACGTAACCATCTCGGGGTGGGACTAGCCGTAGCGGACGGGCATGGAAAACCCCGTGGCGTCGTCACGACCAGGACGGCGCCCGGGATGCGATCCTGACCGCGCCACTCGTCGAAGCCGCTGACGCCTGTCTGATCGACTGGGCGGCCAATGTGGACTCCACGGTCAAGCGCGCCCCCCTTTTTCCCGTTCCTGCTGAACCTTGTTCCCGTTCCTGCTGAACCACCTACGCGTGGCCAGCGGTGGGCCGGGCGACCCGCACCCGCCCGGACCAAGCCCGCCGCGATCGCCTTCGCCCCCCTCGCCGCAGCCGACAACGGGATCGCCTGCAAGGGCTCCAGCCTGGCCTCGGTCTGCCAGAAGAACGGGCACTCCTCCATCGTCGCCACCCCGGGCCAGAGCAGGGCGGGTAACTGGCCCTTCGGCCCCAGTGGCGGCCCGGTCATCGCCATCCTCGGCTAACCGAACATCCGGTCCCCACCCCGGGCCGCGAGGGCACTTCCGCCCTCGCGGCCCTTTCCGTTCCGGTGCACCCCTTCTGACCACCGATACGCCACCAGACAACGCAACACCTGAACAGCAACTCGTGAATCCTATGCGGTTCCTATGAGGTGCGTGACGTAGCCATCCCACCCCGCATAGGCTCGAAGCAACAGCCAATCGGAAGCCAATCCCTCACCGCCGGTGATGATTCCGAGAACTGGACCAAGAAAGGAACCACCCATGATCACCAAGCTCATCGCCCCGCTCGCCACCGCCGGCGCCGCACTCGCCGCCGCAATCGCCTTCGCCCCCCTCGCCGCAGCAGATAACGATCTCAACTGCAACGGCTCGAGCCTGGCCTCGGTCTGCCAGAAGAACGGACACTCGGCGATCGTCGCCACCCCGGGCGAGACCCGGGCGGGTGGTTCGCCCTTCGGCGCCGGCGGCCTCCCACTGCTGGCCATCGGGTAACCACCGATTCCGGTTCCCGACCCCGGGCCGCGAGGGCACCCCGCCCTCGCGGCCCGTTTCGTTGCCGACACCACCATCCCGCACAACGGCAGAACTGCAAATCGTGAATACTATGAGACCCCTATGAAGCTCATGACTTGCCCGTCCCACCCCCCTAGGCTGGAGTCATCAGGCAATCGGAAGCGAATTACTCACCGCCGGTGAGGATTCCGAGAACCGGGAAAGAAAGGAACCATCCGATGATTGCCAAGTTCATCGCCCCGCTCGCCACCGCCGGTGCCGCACTCGCAGCCGCAATCGCCTTCGCCCCACTGGCCACGGCCAGCAGCGACATCGACTGCCAAGGAAACGGCCTGACAGCGGTCTGCCAGAGAAGCGGACCCTCCGCCCTCGTCCCCCGACCCGGCGGACTGGACGGCCCAGTCGGCAACCCGGCCTACTGGCCCTCCAGCGCCGGCCCCATCCCACAAATGTGGGCCTTCAACTAGTCAGAAGACCGGCGTCAAAACCCGCTCGCCCATCCACGGCCGCGAGGGCATCACCGCCCTCGCGGCCGTTTTCCTGTCGTGCGGTCAATCGAGCAGGTCGCGAACCACCGCGTCGGCGAGGAGCCGTCCGCGCCCAGTCAGCACCAGCCGGGCATCCGAAATCGTCAGCAGCCCTTCGGCTACCGCACCCTCGGCCCGGCGGCGCTCCGAATCGCTCAGCGCAGCGATGGCAAGGCCCTTGCGCAGACGGACGCCCAGCATCACCTTCTCGATGTGGCGGTCTCGATCGCCGAGTCGCTCGACACCGGCCACCGGCGAAGCGCCCTGATTCAGTCGCTGCCCGTATGTGCCGGGATGCTTGAGATTCCACCACCGGGTGTCGCCGATGAAGCTGTGGGCACCCGGACCCGCGCCCCACCACTGTCCCCCGGTCCAGTAGCCGAGATTGTGCCGGCACTCCCCTGCCGGACCACTCCAGTTAGACACCTCGTACCAACCGAGTCCGGCTGCCGCGAGGCGACGGTCGACGAGTTCGTAGCGATGGGCCAGAACGTCATCGTCGGGAGCCGGTATCTCGCCCCGACGCACCCGTCGCGCCAGAGCCGTTCCGTCCTCGACGATGAGCGCGTACGCCGACACATGGTTCACGCCCGCGGCGATCACGGCGTCCACCGAATCCAGCAGGTCCTCGTCGGACTCACCCGGCGTGCCGTAGATCAGGTCGAGGTTGACATCGCCGAAGCCCGCGGCGCGGGCCTCTGCCGCGGCGGCCAACGCCCGGCCGGGCGAATGGGTACGGTCCAGCACAGCCAACACCCGTGGGGACACCGACTGCATGCCGAGCGAGACCCGGGTGAAGCCCGCCGCCCGGATCGCCTCGAAGAACTCCGGCGAGGTGGATTCCGGATTGGCCTCGGTGGTGACTTCGGCGTCGGCCGCCAAGGGAAAGGCTTCGCCGACCATGGCCAGCACCCTGGCCAGCCGTGCCGCGCCCAGTAGCGAGGGGGTCCCGCCGCCCACGAAGACGGTGTTCACCGGCACCGGGCCGCAGATCGCGGCCGCCTGGGCCAGTTCGAGGCTCAGCGCCTCCATCCAGCCGTCCGGGGTCGCGTCGCCCAGTTCTGCAGCGGTATAGGTGTTGAAGTCGCAGTAGCCACAGCGGCTGGCACAGAACGGGACGTGCACGTAGATGCCGAAGGCCGTGCCCGGCGTAACGGCAAGATCTGACCGAAGCGCCGGAGTTGGACTGACCGACATGGCATCAGTGTCGCAGAACACGCTCGGCGCCCATCTCGCGCACGATTCCGCCCGGTTGGGCTCCCGCTGCCTGCCGTGGCAGAATAGCGGCCATGTCCGCCGCCGGCCCGATTCAGCGCACCGTTGCGTTGGTGGCACGGCGGCATGTCGACTTCAAGCGCGTCTGCACCTGTTGTTGTCCGGCTTAACGCCGTAGTCCACCCGTCTGCTAATCAGCTGGCTTCCGGATTGCGTCGCCGGAGAAACTGACCGGCAATGGTGCGCATCCGAAGTTCAGCTCCCCGATACTGAGGAGCACCGCCCATGACGAAGCCGGCCAAGACCCGCAGCGAGGGCCAGTGGGCCCTCGGCGAGCACGAACCGCTCAATGCCAACGAGGAGTTCAAGCGCCACGAGGACCCGCTGGCCGTGCGGGACCGGATCGAGAACATCTACGCCAAAGAGGGATTCGCCAGCATCGACAAGACCGACCTGCGCGGCCGGTTCCGGTGGTGGGGTCTCTACACCCAACGCGAGCAGGGCTACGACGGCACCTTTACCGGCGAGGAGAACACCGACCTGCTCGAGGCCCCCTACTTCATGTTGCGGGTGCGCAGCGACGGCGGTGCGCTGAGCGCCGGGTCGCTGCGCGTCCTCGGGCAGATCTCCACCGAGTTCGCCCGCGACACCGCCGACATCTCCGACCGCCAGAACGTGCAGTACCACTGGATCCGCGTCGAGGACATGCCGGAGATCTGGCGCCGCCTCGACGCCGTCGGCCTGCAAACCACCGAGGCCTGCGGCGACTGCCCACGGGTGGTGCTCGGCTCCCCATTGGCCGGCGAATCGCTGGACGAGGTGCTCGACCCCACCCCGGCGATCGAAGAGATCGTGCGCCGCTACGTCGGCAAACCGGAGTACTCGAACCTGCCGCGCAAGTTCAAGACCGCGATCAGCGGATTGCAGGATGTCGTGCACGAGATCAACGACGTCGCTTTCGTGGGGGTGAACCACCCCGAGCACGGCCCGGGCCTGGACCTGTGGGTCGGTGGCGGGCTGTCCACCAATCCGATGCTGGCTCAGCGCCTCGGCGCCTGGGTGCCACTCGATGAGGTGCCCGAGGTCTGGGAGGCGGTGGTGAGCCTGTTCCGTGACTACGGCTACCGGCGGCTGCGGTCCAAGGCGAGAATGAAGTTCCTGGTCAAGGACTGGGGTCCGAAGAAATTCCGCGACGTTCTGGAAACCGAGTACCTGAAGCGGCCGCTGATCGACGGGCCGGCACCGGAGCCCACCGTGCGCCCGATCGACCACGTGGGTGTGCAACGGCTGCGAAACGGACTCAACGCCGTCGGGGTGGCCCCGATCGCCGGCCGGGTGTCAGGCACCATCCTGACCGCGATCGCCGACCTGGCCGAGCAGGCGGGCTCCGACCGCATCCGGTTCACCCCCTACCAGAAGCTGATCATCCTGGATGTTCCCGACGACAAGGTCGACGCCCTGGTGGCGGGGCTGGATGCCCTCGGCCTGCCGGCGCGGCCGTCGCACTGGCGACGGAACCTGATGGCCTGCAGCGGAATCGAGTTCTGCAAACTGTCCTTCGCCGAGACCCGGGTGCGGGCGCAGAGCCTCGTTCCGGATCTGGAACAGCGCCTTGCCGATCTCAACGCCGCACTCGACGTCCCGGTCACGGTCAATATCAACGGCTGCCCGAATTCGTGTGCCCGCATTCAGGTCGCCGACATCGGATTCAAGGGCCAGATGGTCGATGACGGTGACGGACCGGTCGAGGGCTTCCAGGTGCACCTCGGCGGCAGCCTGGGACTGGACAGCGCCTTCGGTCGCAAGCTGCGCCAGCACAAGGTCACCAGCGTCGAACTCGGCGACTATATCGAACGGGTGGTGCGCAACTTCACCAACCAGCGCGAGCCCGGCGAGCGGTTCGCGCAGTGGGCGATCCGGGCTGATGAGGAGTCCCTGCGATGAGCGCTCGCGCGAAGAGCCAACAGCCTGCGATGAGCGCTCGCGCGAAGAGCCAACAGCCTGCGATGAGCGTCGAGAACCAGGAGTTCACTGAGGACCGATTGCGTGAACTGGCCGAACGGGGTGCCGCCGAACTCGACGGCGCGGGTGCCGAGGAGCTCCTGGCATGGACCGACCGGCACTTCGGCGGCCATTACGTGGTGGCCTCCAATATGCAGGACGGCGTCCTGGTGGACCTGGCCGCGAGGACCCGCCCCGGCGTCGAGGTGCTGTTCCTGGACACCGGCTACCACTTTGCCGAAACCATCGGAACCCGCGACGCCCTGGCGTCGGTCTATGACATCACGCTGGTCAATGTGACACCGGAACACACTGTGGCAGAACAGGACCGGCTGCTGGGCAAGGATCTGTTCGCCCGCGAGCCCAACGAATGCTGCCGGCTGCGCAAGGTGGTGCCACTGCGTCGCGCACTGGGCAACTACGCGGCCTGGGTGACCGGGATCCGGCGAGCCGAATCGCCCACCCGGGCCAACGCCCCATTGATCAGTTTCGATGAGGCGTTCAAGCTGGTGAAGGTCAACCCGTTGGCCGCCTGGACCGACGAGGATATGCAGGCCTACATCGATACCAACGGCGTGCTGGTCAATCCCCTTGTCGAGGAGGGCTATCCGTCGATCGGTTGCGCACCGTGCACGGCGAAGCCGACCGAAGGTGCCGACCCACGCAGCGGACGGTGGCAGGGCCAGGTCAAGACCGAGTGCGGGTTGCACGCCTCATGACCGCCCATCCGGCCCTGATACTCACCGCGCACGGCAGTGTCGATCCACGGTCCTCGGCCACCACGCACGCGGTGGCCGATCTGATCCGCAGACAGCGGCCTGGATTGGATTTGCAGGTGGCCTTCTGCGAGAAGAGCACCCCGAACCTTGGCGACGTGCTGGCCCGGCTTCGCGGTCCGGCCGTGGTCACTCCGCTGCTGCTGGCCAGCGCCTATCACGCCCGGGTCGACATCCCGGCGATCGTCGCCGAGTCAGGAGCCGATGTGCTGCAGGCCGACACCCTGGGCGAAGACCCGCGGCTCGTTGACGTCTTGCGACAACGGGTGGCCGAAGCCGACCCCGACCACACCGAGGCAGGCCTTCTCGTGGTCGCGGTCGGCTCCTCGCATGCCGCCGCGAACGCCCGCACCGCCTCGCTGGCCGATGCCCTGTCCGATCGGTGGGCGCGGGTCGCGGTGGCTTACGCCACCGGCCCGCAGCCCTCGGTGGCCGACGGTATCGAGCAGTTGCGCGCGGCCGGCGCCCGCCGGATCGTGGTGGCGCCCTGGTTCATCGCACCCGGACGGATCACCGACCGGGTGGCCGCACACGTGGCGGCCACCGGCGCTGTGATGGCCGAACCCCTCGGCGCCCACCTCCTCGTCGCCTCGACGGTGCTCGACCGTTTCGACCAGGCGGTCGCCGCGCGGCAAGCGGCCTAGTCGAACTGATACGCGGCTATTTCGGCGGCGTCTCATAGTGTCCTGCCCCAGGACGTGACACCCCAACCTGTCACTGGTCGGGCATAGTATCGAATGTATGTTCGATAGCATCAGTGATAGCGGGTTGGTCGAGGCAATCGGTGCGGCCGCACGGGCAGAGTCGGCGGCGATCGCGCGGCGGTTGAGCGCAGTGGGTGAGTTGTATGCCCGGCGGGCTGAACCACCCCGGCTTTCATGCACACCTTCTTTTGTGGGAAGGATGGCACGATGCCAAGCAAATACACCCCGGAGATCAGGGCCAAGGCAGTCCGGTTGGTTCGGGAGCATCGCGATGAGTACGACACCGAATGGGCGGCGATGAAGGCCATCTCCACCCGGTTGGGAATGAACGTGGAGACCCTGCGCAAGTGGGTGCGCCAGGCCGAGATCGACGCCGGCGAGCAGGACGGGGTCACGACTGCGACGGCGCGTGAGAACCGGGACCTCAAGCGCAAGGTTGCTGAACTGGAGCAGACGGTCGAAATCCTCAAGGCGGCAACACATTTCTTCGTGCGGGAGAGCGACCCGCGACACCGTTGATCTGCCGGTTCATCGACGAGCACCGCGCTCGTTTCGGAGTCGCTCCGATCTGCCGCACCCTGACTGAGCACGGGTGTGCGATCGCTTCGAGAACCTATTACGCCTGGCGCAGCAGAGCCCCTTCGAAACGGGCGCTGTGGGACACCGCAATCACCGAGATCCTGGCAGGCTACTACGAACCCGACGAGCACGGCCGACGCAAGCCGGAGAGCCTCTACGGGGCCACCAAGATGTGGGCCCACCTGCACCGAGAGGGCATCGAGGTGGCCCGCTGCACCGTGGAGCGGCTCATGCGGGCCAATGGCTGGCACGGGGTCACTCGGGCCAAGAAGGTCCGCACCACCGAGGCTGACCCGGAGGCCACCCGCCCGCCGGATCTGGTGGACCGCCAGTTCGCGGTGCCGGCCCCAAACATCCTTGTGGTCGCCGACTTCACCTACGTGCGGCTCTCGACCGGGGTGTTCATCTATACGGCGTTCGTCATCGACGCCTTCGCCGGGCGGATCGTGGGCTGGGAATGCTCGGCCAGCAAGCATGTCGGTTTCGTCGAGCGTGCGATCCGCCACGCCGCCGCCAGCCGGGATCGCGAAGGAAACCCGTTGACGGGCAACACTATTCACCACAGCGATGCGGGCAGTCAATACACTGCGGTGAAGTGCGCCGAGGCCCTGCTGATCGCCGGTCTCAAGCCCTCCATCGGCTCGGTCGGGGACGCCTACGACAACGCCCTGGCCGAGACCACAATCGGTCTGTACAAGACAGAAGCCGTCCGGGCGGACTCACCGTTTCGACGGGGTCCGCTGAACAGGCTGGCCGACGTCGAGCTGCTCACCGCCGAGTGGGTCCACTGGTACAACACCAGCAGGCTCATGCACCGCCTCGACCGCACACCCCCCGTGGAGTTCGAGGCCCGCTACTACACTCAGCAAGCAGCCACCAAGACGGAGGCACACCAGTAACTGAGTGTGCATGAAAGCCGGGGTGGTTCAGGCCG
>CAWBBP010000015.1:0-23202 GCA_963787055.1 uncultured Actinomycetota bacterium | reverse complement strand
GCCGCAGGCCGTGCGAGACCACCTCGGCACCGGGCAGCGGAACCCGGCCCAGTTCCAGCGCTACCAGGCCACCGATGGTGTCGACGTCGAGGTCGCCGTTGAACTCGATACCGGAGAGCTCCCCGACATCCTCGATCGGCAGCCGTGCCGAGACCCGGAACACCCTGTCCCCCAGATCCTCCACCGGGGCGACCTCATCGGTGTCGTACTCGTCGGCGATCTCACCGACGATCTCCTCCAGCACGTCCTCGATGGTGACCAGGCCAGCGGTCGCACCGTACTCATCGACCAGCAGTGCCATGTGGATGCGGTCGCGCTGCATCTCTTTGAGTAACTCGTCGAGGGCCTTGGAATCGGGGATGAATACCGCCGGGCGCATCACCTCGGCCACCGTGATATCCCGTGCGGCGCTGGCCGAGTAGTAGGTGCGCCGCACCAGATCCTTGAGATAGACCACGCCGACGATGTCATCGACGTTGTCGCCGATCACCGGGATGGGAATGGCCGCTGCGGACGGCCAGCGAGGTGGCCTGGGCGGCGCTCTTGTCGCTCTCGATCCACACCATCTCGGTGCGCGGCACCATGATCTCGCGGGCCTGGGTGTCGCCGAGTTCGAACACCGACTGGATCATCTTGCGTTCGTCGTCGGCGACCACCCCGCGTTGCTGGGCGAGGTCGACGACCTCCCGCAACTTGATCTCGGAGGCGAACGGACCGTTGCGGAAACCGCGGCCGGGGGTCAACGCGTTGCCGAGCAGGATCAGCAGCCGGCTGATCGGGGCCAACAGGACCGAGATCGCCTGCAGCGGAAGCGCTGACGCGAGTGCGATGGGGTAGGCGTTCTGCCGGCCGATGGTCCGCGGGCCGACGCCGACCACGACGAAACTGGCGATCGTCATGATCGCCGCGGCGGCGAACAGCGTCCACTCCAACCCGAGGTGGGCGTCGAGGGAGGCGACCATCAGCACCGCAGCGGTGGCTTCGCACGCGATTCGCAGCAGCACAACGAGATTGATGTAGCGCGGTCGCTCCGTCACGACCCGCGCCAGGCGCACGGCACCAGGGCGCTCGTTGCGCACCATCTCCTCGACCCGAGCGATCGAGACGGTGCTGATGGCGGCGTCGATGGCGGAGAACAAGCCACCGAGCAGAATGAGCGCGATCGCGCCGATCAGCGGCGCCAGCGTGGTCAACTGTCGAAATTCCGCGACTTGTCGAGAAGTCGCCGGTCCTTCTCGGCCTGCCGGTCCTTGTGGTAGGACACGACCTGCTCGGCGACCCATTCCTCGAGCAGTCGGCGCTGAAGAGCGAACATCTCCTTCTCCTTGTCGGGGCCCTCGGCGTGGTCGTAACCCAGCAGGTGCAGCACACCGTGCACGGTCAGAAGGGCCAGTTCCTGGCCCAGACTGTGACCCGCCGCGGCGGCCTGCTCGGCCGCGAACTGCGGACACAGCACGATATCGCCGAGCATCGACGGTCCCGGGTCCGGAGCATCCGGCCGGCCACCCGGCTCGAGTTCGTCCATCGGGAAGCTCATCACGTCGGTGGGACCGGGCAGGTCCATCCACCGCATGTGCAGGTCGGCCATCGCGCCCAGGTCGAGCAGCACCATAGACAGTTCGGCGGCCGGGTTGACGTCCATCTTGCGGATCACGAAGCGCGCGACGCTGATGAGTTCCTCTTCGGACACGTCCAGGCCGGACTCGTTCGACACCTCGATACTCATGACCGCCCTACCGCCGCGGCGACCGGCGCCGGGCGCGGTTGAGGGCGGGCTGCTCGGCAGCCCGGGCATAGGCGTCGACGATCTCGGAGACCAGCCGGTGGCGAACCACGTCGGCGCTGGTGAGTTCGGCGAAATGGATATCGTCGATGCCGTCGAGAATGTCGATCACCGCACGGAGTCCGGAGGGTGCGCCGCCGGGCAGGTCGACCTGGGTGATATCCCCCGTCACAACGATTTTCGAGCCGAAACCCAGCCGGGTCAGGAACATCTTCATCTGCTCGGCGGTGGTGTTCTGCGCCTCATCGAGGATGATGAACGAGTCGTTGAGGCTACGGCCCCGCATATAAGCCAGCGGCGCAACCTCGATCACCCCGGCTGCCATCAGTTTCGGGATGGCCTCGGCATCCATCATGTCGTGCAGCGCGTCGTAGAGCGTCGGCGCAGATACGGGTCGATCTTCTCGCTGAGGGTTCCGGGCAGAAAGCCCAGTCGCTCACCGGGTCCACCGCCGGTCGGGTCAGGATGATGCGGGTGACCTGCTTGGTCTGCAGTGCCTGAACGGCCTTGGCCATCGCGAGATAGGTCTTGCCGGTACCGGCCGGACCGATTCCGAACACGATGGTGTTGGTGTCGATCGCGTCGACATAACGTTTCTGGTTCAGCGTCTTGGGCCGGATGGTCTTGCCGCGCCGGGACAGGATGTCCAGCGTCAGAACCTCCGCCGGCGAGGTGTTGTCCCGGCCGGACACCATGGCCACACTGCGCCGCACCGAGTCCGGAGAGAGGGCCTGGCCCCCGGCGAGGATCGCGATCAGTTCGGAGATCACCCGTTCGGCCAGTGCCACATCGGCGGCCGAACCGGAGATGGTGAAGGCGTTGCCGCGCGCATGTACCTCCGCCGACAGGCAGGACTCCAACGCGAGCAGATTCTCGTCGGCCGAACCGAGCAGGCCCATCACGAGGTCGGGCGGAACCGTCATGCTGCTGCGTACTGCGGCAGCGCTGGTCTGGCGGGGCGTCACGTGGTCTTCGATGCCTTAGCTTTCTCGAGTCGGTCGATCGATGTCGATGGACCGATTCTACCGATCAGCCCGGTCCCGGGCTGACCGACCACCTGGTAGTCAGCACGCCGAGTGCCCCGAGGGCGACGGCGGCGGCCGTCGATGTGCGCAATACGTTCGGCCCGAACCGAACCGGCACGGCGCCGGCGGCCGTCAGCGCCGCAAGTTCGGGGTCGCTTATTCCGCCCTCCGGTCCGACCACCAGCAGAATCTACTTGCTCCGCCGAGCGCAAGGTCGGCCAGCGGACGGTCGGCCGACTGGTGCAGCACGAGTGGGACGGCACCATCGGCTACCCGTCCGGGCAGGTAATCGCACAGTCCCCGGGTTGACAGCGGACCCTCAACACCCGGGATCCAGGCGCGGCGGGACTGCCGGGCGGCCGATCGGGCGACCGCACGCCAGCGCCGCAGGCCGTTGTCGGCGCGTTGCCCGTCCCAGCGCGCCACACAGCGATCCGCCTGCCAGGCGACAAACCCGTCGGCGCCGGCCCCGGTGGCCAGTTCCACGGCCAACTCGGAACGATCAGACTTGGGAATGGCCTGCACCACCGTCACCGGCGGCTGGGGCTGCGGTGCGGCCCTGAGGGCCAGCACCCGCGCGGACAGCGACCGCTTATCGGCGGTCTCGACGACGCAGTCCGCGACCGCGCCGGCGCCGTCGGAGAGCATCAGCGCCTCACCGGGCCGCAACTGCCGCACCGTGGCGGCGTGAAAGCCCTCATCGCCGTCGACGACGGCCGACTTGCCGACGGCCGGAATGGCCTGGGCGTAAAAAAGGGTGGCGACCATCGGGGTGGGTACTACTGCGGGTCAGCGACCGGTGAAGGTTTCCCGCAACCGGCTGAACAGCCCGCCGCCGGATTGCGAGGTGGCGGTGCGGGTGGATTTCACCGCTGCCTGCTGGCCGCTGCGGCTCTTGATCTCGGTGAGCAGTTCCCTCGTGCGATCATCAAGTTTGGTCGGAACGACACCTCGATATGCGCGTGCAGGTCACCGCGGGCCTCCGACCGCAGCCGCGGCATACCGTGCCCGCGAAGGGTCGTCACCGCGCCGGGTTGGGTACCTGGTGCGATGGTGATCTCAATTACGTCGTCGAGGATGCTTTCGACGCTGACCGCGGTTCCCAGGGCGGCGTCGGCCACCGGCACCGAGACCGTGCAGTGCAGGTCATCGCCGTCCCGCACGAAGATGTCGTGCGGTTGCTCGTGAACCTCCACGTAGAGGTCGCCGGCCGGGCCCCCGCCGGGGCCCACCTCACCCTGAGCCGCCAACCGGACCCGCATCCCGTCGGCGACACCGGCCGGGATCTTCACGGTGATATCCCGGCGCGACCGCACCCGGCCATCACCGCCACAACGCTGGCAGGGGTTCGGGACGACCTCGCCCACACCGGCGCAGGTGGGGCAGGGCCGCGATGTCATCACCTGGCCGAGCAGCGAGCGCTGCACGCTCTGGATCTCGCCACGGCCGCCACAGATATCGCAGGTGACCATCGATTCGGCATGGGTGCCCCGGCCCTGGCACAGATCGCACAGCACCGCGGTGTCGACGGTGACCTGCCTGGTGATCCCGGTGGCGCAGTCGTTGAGCGTCAGTCGCATCCGCAGCAGGGAGTCCGAACCGGGTCGGACCCGTCCGATCTGGGCCGCGCGCGCCGCCGCCGCCGAAGAACGCCTCGAACACGTCGCCGAGGCCGCCGAAACCGGCGAATCCGTTGCCGGCGCCCCCCGATTCCAGCGGATCACCACCGAGATCGACGATCCGCCGCTTCTCCGGATCGACAGCACCTCGTAGGCGACGCTGATCTCCTTGAACAACTGCTGAGCCTGCTCGTCGGGGTTGACGTCGGGATGGAGTTCACGCGCCATCTTGCGGTAGGCGCGCTTGATCTCCGCATCGCTGGCATTCCTGCTCAACCCCAGCAGCCCGTAGTAGTCGCGTGCCACGCCTGACCTCTTCCTCATGCCTCTGCCAATCCTGGTTTTTAGCCAGCGCGGTTGCCGAGAACTTCACCGATATACATTGCAACCGCCGCGACATTGGCCATGGTCCCGGGATAGTCCATCCGGGTGGGACCCACCACACCCATGCCGCCATAGACCGTTCCCGCGCTGCCGTAGGTGGTGGTGACCACCGACGTGCCGGCCATCTGTTCGGCTTCGGTCTCGTGGCCGATGCGTACCGTCACCTTACCGGCGTCCTGCTGGGCGGCCAGCAGCCGAAGAACCACGACCTGTTCCTCGAGAGCCTCCAGTACCGAGCGCAGCGAGCCGCCGAAGTCGGCGGTGTTGCGGGTGAGGTTCGCGGTCCCGCCCGAGCAGCAGCCGCTCCTCGGTGTGCTCGACCAGCGACTCCAGCAGCACCGTCGCCGAGCGGCCGACGGCGTCGCCGAGCTTGCCGGCCCTGGCCGGACCCGGTGTTGAGCCGGCTGGCCAGTTCGGCGACCGCCGCTGAGGCGGCCGACAGCCGCTTACCCTCCAGCGCCTGGCTGAGCAGGTCGCGAAGCTCGCTCACCTGGTGGTCGTCGATGGTGTCGCCGAGCTCCCCACGATTCGCTGGTCGACCCGGCCCGAGTCGGTGATGACGACCATCAGCAACCGGGCCGGAGTCAGGGCGACCACCTCCAGGTGGCGCACCGTCGATGCCGACAGCGTCGGATACTGAACAACGGCCACCTGTCGGGTGAGCTGGGCCAACAGTCGCACCGCGCGGCGCAGCACGTCGTCGAGGTCGACGCCGGACTCCAGGAACGACAGGATGGCGCGGCGCTCCGGGGTCGACAGCGGTTTGACGTCGTGGATCCGGTCGACGAACTCCCGGTAGCCCTTCTCGGTGGGTACCCGGCCAGAACTGGTGTGCGGCTGGGCGATATAGCCCTCCGCCTCGAGCACCGCCATATCGTTGCGCACCGTGGTGCTGGAGACGCCAGATTGTGCCGCTCGACCAGAGCCTTGGAGCCGATCGGCTCCTTGGTCGCGACGAAGTCGGCAACGATGGCCCGCAGCACCTGAAAACGACGGTCGTCGGCAGTTCCCATCTTGCGCACCTCCTCAAGCCCCGCCGCCAGTTTACGGTCCTTCAGCAGCGTTTTTAGCACCCGCGAGAGGCGAGTGCCATGAGGCGTCCAATCCAGGGCGGTCATCGGCGGTAAGTGACACCTGCCGCAGCCCGGCCCCGGCCCGGCAGACGGCCTCCTGACGGCTGCGGGTCGGATCAGCCGACGGAGGTGCCCGACACCGCGGGCAACCGCACCGTGAAGGCCGTGCGGCCGGGCCGCGAGGCTACCGTCACCGTGCCACCATGGGCATCGACGATCGAGGCGACGATGGCCAGACCCAGTCCGCTGGAACCCATCTCGCGTGACCGTGCCTTATCGGCGCGAACGAACCTGCCGAACAGGTTCGGCAGGATCGCCTCCGGGATGCCGGGGCCGTCGTCACTGATCGTCAACTCCACCATCGCGCCAGCCGGGCCGGCCGCAGACGCTAGCGAGGCGGTGACCGTCACCCCCTCAGGAGTGTGCATCCTGGCGTTGGACAGCAGGTTGGCGACCAACTGCTGCAGTCGGACCTGATCCCCGCGGACCCAGACCGGATGATCGGGAAGATCGGTGATGAAGCGGTGATCCGGCGCCGTGACCGCGACGTCATTGACCGCGTCGGCCACCAGATCGCAGACATCGACATCGTCAACCTCGAGATCCTGACCCTCATCGAGACGGGACAGCAACAACAGATCGCCCACCAAGTTCGACATCCGGTACGCCTCGGCCTCGATCCGGGTCAGGGCGTACTCCGTCATCGGCGGCAGCAGTTCACTCTCCTGCCGGGTCAGTTCGGCGTAGCCGAGAATAGCGGCCAGAGGCGTCCGCAGTTCATGGCTGGCATCGGTGAGGAACTCCCGGATCCGGCGGTCGGAATCGGCCATCTTCGTCAGGGCGGAGTCGACGTTGTCGAGCATCTGGTTGAGGGTGTGCCCGACGATGCCGACCTCGGTTCCGGAGTCGGTGTCGCGATCCGAGACCCGCGCGGTGATGCGGTACTCGGCGGCATCGAGCGGCAACGCCGCGACCTGGCCGGCGATCGCGGCAACCCTGCGCAGCGGTTTGAGCGCGTGCCGCACGATGACGATCGTGCCCGCAGCCGTTGCGAAAAGTGCGAGCACCACCAGAGCCGCGACGATGATCGTGTTGCGGGTCAGGGTCCGATTCGCCTCTTCGAGCGAGACTGCCGACACCAGTCGCTGACCGCCCCCTAGGTCATGGCTGCCCACCCGGTGCGGACCCAGAGTTCCCAGCCTGACCGTCATGGGATTCCCAGTGCGCCATGTGATCTCACCCAGCGCAGCCAGTGCCTCGGCTGGCGCAAGGGCGGGCTCGCCGTCGCTGAATGCCGCGCCGAACACTGGTGTCCCGTCGCGCAGCAGCGCGATCACGGTGCCCGGCGCCTGGCCTGGGAAGCCGGTGAGTTCGCCCCGCTGCGACTTCGCGTAGGAGTACTTGAATGCGGCGAGAGAATTGGCAACCTGACTGTTGGACAGGCTGACCACCTCGTCGCGCAGGCTCAGGATCGCTACCGCACCGATACCGATCAGCGCGGCACTGACGATGGCGGAGACGCCGATCACCAGTTGCCGACGCAGCGACCCCCGCCGCAGCCGGGTCATTGCGGCGGTCGCAGCATGTACCCCACACCGCGCACGGTGTGAATCATGGGCTCCCGCCCGGTGTCGATTTTGCGGCGAAGGTAGGAGATGTAGAGGTCCACGACGCTGGAGCGCCCGCCGAAGTCGTAGTTCCACACCCGGTCGAGGATCTCGGCCCGGTCGATGGCGCGCCGCGGGTTACGCATCAGATACCGCAGCAACTCGAACTCGGTCACCGTCAACGGGATGGATTCACCGGCCCGGGTTACCTCCCGGCTGGCGCCGTCGAGCACCAGGTCACCCACTTTCAGCACTTCATCGCCCGGCGCCTCCATGGCCTTGGACCTGCGCAGCAGTCCGCGCAGTCGCGCCACCAGTTCCTCCAGGCTGAACGGTTTGGTCAGGTAGTCGTCGGCCCCCGCCGTGAGCCCGTTGACGCGGTCGAGCACCGAATCGCGCGCGGTGAGGAACAGGGTGGGCGTGTAACCCTCCGACTCTCGAATCATTTTGAGGATCTGGAGTCCGTCGATATCGGGCAGCATGATGTCGAGCACCAGCAGGTCCGGGCCGAACTCGTGGTACTTGGCGACAGCCTCCTTGCCATCGCCGGCGACCTCGATCTGCCAGCCCTCGTAGTGCAGGGCCATTTTCAGGGAGATTCGTCAGCGCCGGTTCATCGTCGACGAGCAGCACGCGGATCGGGGACCCGTCAGCCCGGGTGATGCGCGGCAGCTGGCCGAGGATGGCCGGACGCTGACCTGGTTTGCGGGGCATGGACAACATTGTCATACAGCTAGTGTGTCGAAACCATTGTGCATTGTCATGAATTCCATATGAGCCTCATAGGTTTGCCGGGCAGCCCCGAATTCAGATTTCCGGGCGAACTTTTCAACGTGCACATCTCACCCTACGGAGAGTCAACGGTGAAGGATTGTGGCGAAGATCACTTCCTGAATCACTTCTCGTGGTCCGAAACCAAAACTGTTGCGCTGAAATACCATCGGCCCGTTGCGCTGTCGTCACCAGATCGTCATTCTTCTCACTCCCACACGCAGCTGCATCGCCGAGAGCCATGAAATTCCACCGGGGCGAATATGGGTTCTCTATGCGTCAGCCACGGTTGCTTGGCGGCCGTACGCGGAGTTCCTAGCATCGGTGTTACGACGCGAGTGGAAACCGCTCGCAACACCCGATCCGCGTTACGACGGAAGTAGGAGCCACGCATGCGACAGCCGTCCGAGTTGACATCACGACAAGCGCAGATCCACCCCGGCGGAGCCATGTCCTCGCTACTGCGTTACGACCTGCCCGCCTCCCTGGTGGTGTTCCTGGTGGCCTTGCCGCTGTCACTCGGGATCGCCGTCGCATCGGGCGCCCCCGCACTGGCCGGTCTGATCGCCGCCATCGTGGGCGGTGTGGTGGCCGGAGCCCTTGGTGGATCTCCACTACAGGTGAGCGGTCCGGCGGCCGGCCTGACCGTCATCGTCGCGGGCCTGATAGCGGAGTTCGGCTGGGCGATCACCTGCGCGATCACCGTGTGCGCCGGCTTGCTTCAGATCGTATTCGGGCTCACCCGGGTGGGCCGGGCGGCACTGGCGATATCTCCCATGGTGGTGCACGCAATGCTGGCCGGCATCGGTATCACCATCGCGCTTCAACAGATTCACGTTCTGCTCGGCGGGGAATCCCACAGCTCGGCCTGGCACAACCTCATTCACCTGCCCATTCATCTGGCCGACGCCAATCCCGCCAGCATGGCCCTCGGGCTGCTCGTGATCGTGATCATGGTCGGCTGGCGCTGGGCACCCGGGGCGGCCCGGCTCGTTCCCGGCCCGCTGATCGCCATCGTCGCCGCCACAGTCGTCTCTCTGGCCATGGCGCTCAATGTCCCGCGCGTCGCGCTCAACGGTTCCCTCGTCGATGCCTTGCAGCTGCCCAGCCTCCCCGACGGAGCCTGGGGGGCCTTCGCGGCCGGCGTGCTGACGGTCGCCCTGATCGCCAGCGTGGAGAGCCTGTTGACAGCGGTCGCCGTCGACCGGATGCAGAGCCGCACCCGCAGCAACCTTGACCGCGAACTGGTGGGTCAGGGCGCAGCCAATATGGTGTCCGGGGCGATCGGGGGGCTGCCGATCACCGGCGTCATCGTCCGCAGCTCCGCCAACGTCGCCGCGGGTGCACGGACCCGGGCCTCCCAGCATTCTGCACGGCATCTGGGTCCTGGTCTTCGCGCTGCCGTTCGCCGGACTGGTCGAGCAGATCCCCACCGCCGCCCTGGCCGGTCTACTGGTGGTCATCGGCGTGCAGTTGGTCAAGCTGACCCATATCGCCACCGCGCGGCGCAACGGCGACATCGCGGTGTATCTGGTGACCATCATCGGCGTGGTCTTCCTCAACCTGCTGGAGGGTGTGGTGATCGGCCTGGCGCTGTCGATCCTGATGACCACCTGGAGGGTCTCGAAGGCCAAGATCACCACGGAAGCGACCGATGACGGCGAGTGGCACGTTCGGGTTCAGGGTTCCTGCACCTGCCTGTCCCTGCCCGGACTGCACCAGGCCCTGTCGTCTGTCCCGGCCGGCAGCACGGTGACCCTGGTGATGGCGACGCCGTTCGTCGACCATGCGGCTCAGGAGTACATCGACGCCTGGCGGCGTCAGCACGAGGCCGCCGGCGGCCGGGTGGACATGGTCAATTCAGGCGCGGTCGACGCCGGCAAGGCCGACTCGGGCACGGGTGGCGCCCGCGAGAGCGACACCACTGCGATGTCGCCGCGCCCGACCCGAATCGGCAGCAGGGCGACCACGCGCACCGAGCGACTGGTGATCAGCTGCCGCGACCGAGGAACCCGACCCGCGGAGTCCGCCGGGAGCACCTTCGGTGACGTCTCGCAGGTTTCGCCGGCGGTTGCCTCATCGACTCGGCAGCACAGATCGGCCAACGACCAACCCACTCCCTGGTATGTCCACGCCGAGCCCGCATAGCTCATCCCCCAGGATCGGGTCACACGTTGGATCGACTTGAATTCCCCACCACCGGTGCGGATTCCAACTCAAGCGCGAAGAAGGGACACATCATGATGGCAAGGAGTGTCGCCCCGCTCACCGCCGCCGAGTGCGTTCCGGCCTGGGGTCGTTGTGCCGGCGGAACGGACACTCAGCCATCGTCGTTACCCCCGGTTCCACGAACGGTCCAAGCGGCTATCCCTTCGGCGCCGGCTCCGTCCAGTCGATACGGGCCCTCGACTAAGAGGCCGTTCAACAAGGCGGTTCTGGGACTGGCCGCCCGCACGGCGTGACACTGTTCGAGGAGGCCGACGACGCTGGCACCGGCTCAGAGAACGAACAACACCTCGGCCGGGTCCGTCACGCCGCGGAAAACGCCGAGGATGGACGTGTAGCCCGGTCGCTGCGGGTTCTTGTCGTAGTACAGCGCGCCGGTCGACGTCTCGTAGACGAACTGGCTGCTGGTATTGGACAGGCCGCAGCCCAGGAACCGGGCCCGGTCGACAAAATCAATCGTCGTGCTTGTTGCGCCGAGGGGGTACCTGTCGATCACGGCGACGTCGCCGCCCAACCCGGTGAAGTCCAATTCCGGTGCGATGCGGGCGTTGCCGAACTGGGCGTTGAGGATGAAGGTGTCGGTCGAGTCTGTTCCCGACAGCTTCGGCTGATTCTTCCTGATTTGCCGCCATGGCCCGTACTGCACGGCTGAACTGGTGTACACCCACGTGCCGCCCGGGACGGCGCTGCCGGTCAGGCCGTCGGAGGAGCCGAAAACGTATACGTCCAATCCAACGGTGGTGGGAATGTTGGTGAACTGGCCCGCCGCCTCGTCCTTGGGGTAGGTGAAGAAGCCGAAGACCCCGTTGGCGTCGGAAGTCTTGAAGCCGTCGAGAATCGCTGCCGTGCGCAAGGCGAGGGGATAAGGAGTCGAACCAGGCGCAGTTTTCTGGTGCAACCAGAAGTCAAAGTTGACTTGGGCGTTGGGGTCCTGCGGATTCGGACTGACCGGCGGCTTGGTCAGCACAGTGCCGTTGTAGGCGTATGGGTACACCATCTGTTGGTTGGAAGCCATGTAGGCCCCGTACTTGACGAAGTCCGAGTATGACGCCGGGATCCAGCCCGACTTGTCCAGGAGGAAATTGGGCGGAAGCTCCAGCGACTGGGCCGTCCACACCTTGTCCGGGCCGACGATTCTGTGCACTGTGTCCGGAGGCTGGGGAGGGAAGGGGGTCGCGCCACTCCAGACCAGATCGCTGTACGGGCCGCCGGCGGCCTTGAGTTGATTCACAACGGTGTCGAAGTCGTTGAAGCCGTACGTCTTACCGCTCTTGGCCCCATTCCAGTCGGCTCCGTTGATGGTGAACTTCGTCTGAATGGGTAAGGACCATTCGTCGATGTAGGAAACGTCGATCGTGTACTCGTAGCCACCATCGGCCGGATAGAGGCTGTACTCCAGGAAACTGTAGTTCTGAAAGGTGTCCCCGACCGGGAATGCGGTCGGATCGAACGGATCGATACCACTGGTCGGGGTGATCGGCAGGGTGAACGCCGAGCCTTCCACGACGTAGATCCGATTCCCCGGCGATTTGGGCGGGGCGTTGAACACGGCCAACGTCACCGGGGCCGACAGTCCCGGCTTGATTTCCACCGGCCCTACCCAGTCCGGTGGCAGCGGGGGCGGTTCCGTCTCCCAAGGGGTCTCCGGAATGCTGTAGTCAGCGGTCTTCGTCAGGTTGTAGACCCAGATCGATTCCGTCTTCGAACTGTTGTGGATGGTGATCGCTGGGGTATTCGCGGTGGAGACCGCGGCCAGATCCAAGACGTCCATCGGTTGAGCCGTGGGCGCCGCGGCGGTCGGCGGCGCCGCCAGGGCGGTGTCAGCCCCAAGGTTTCCGATGGGCGCGGCCGGCGGATCCGACTTACCGTCAAGGGCCGAAGGCAGTGGAATGCTGCCGGCGCGCCTCGCAGGCGCGCCGGGTGCGGTTCGGCCGCTCAATTTGGCCGAGATGTTGCCTGCACGGACCGCCATCCGCTTCGTGGCCGTCGGAGCCTGCCTCTCCGGACCCGCCGACATTGCCTTCGAATCGGCCCTGGCCGCATCCGTCTTTGGCGAATCTGCGGAGGCGACGCCTGCTGCGCCAAGGCCCGCTAGGGACAGACCAAGGGCAAACCCCGCCGCCCCGACACAAAGGTTGATGTTGACCATGACGACCCCCCACCTCCAATGTCCCGAGACCGCAAGCGTAGGGCAGGTACTCCAGTTCTCTCCGGAATTTCGAGTTGGCACCTCGGCGCGGAGACCCCGGAGCCGAAACCATCATGCGGTCGGGGCTCGCCGGTGATGGGGTTCCGGCCGCACACCTCGCCCAGGCGTCCTCGATGTACTGCTTCTACACGGTCGGTCCTCGGGGCCGTTCGGTGCGCCGCCAGGTATCCGGGGTGTCGCCGATCGATTACTGCGAATTGGAAATCGTGATTCCATATGCAGTTGGTATGAGGACCGTGACGTGTCCGGCCCACCCTCCTAGGCTGAAGTTATCAGGCCATCGGACCCAATTCCTTACCGCCGGTGAGGACTCCGAGCGCCAGGAAATGAGAGGGAGCCACCAATGATTGCCAGGTTCATCGCCCCACTTGCCACCGTCGGTGCCGCACTCGCAGCCGCGATCGCCTTCGCCCCCCTCGCCGCAGCCGACAACGGGATCGCCTGCAAGGGCTCCAGCCTGGCCTCGGTCTGCCAGAAGAACGGGCACTCCTCCATCGTCGCCACCCCGGGCCAGAGCAGGGCGGGTAACTGGCCCTTCGGCCCCAGTGGCGGCCCGGTCATCGCCATCCTCGGCTAACCGAACATCCGGTCCCCACCCCGGGCCGCGAGGGCACTTCCGCCCTCGCGGCCCTTTCCGTTCCGGTGCACCCCTTCTACCACCGATACGCCACCAGACAACGCAACACCTGAACAGCAACTCGTGAATCCTATGCGGTTCCTATGAGGTGCGTGACGTAGCCATCCCACCCCGCATAGGCTCGAAGCAACAGCCAATCGGAAGCCAATCCCTCACCGCCGGTGATGATTCCGAGAACTGGACCAAGAAAGGAACCACCCATGATCACCAAGCTCATCGCCCCGCTCGCCACCGCCGGCGCCGCACTCGCCGCCGCAATCGCCTTCGCCCCCCTCGCCGCAGCAGATAACGATCTCAACTGCAACGGCTCGAGCCTGGCCTCGGTCTGCCAGAAGAACGGACACTCGGCGATCGTCGCCACCCCGGGCGAGACCCGGGCGGGTGGTTCGCCCTTCGGCGCCGGCGGCCTCCCACTGCTGGCCATCGGGTAACCACCGATTCCCGGTTCCCGACCCCGGGCCGCGAGGGCACCCCGCCCTCGCGGCCCGTTTCGTTGCCGACACCACCATCCCGCACAACGGCAGAACTGCAAATCATGAATACTATGAGACCCCTATGAAGCTCATGACTTCCCCTTCCCACCCCCCTAGGCTGGAGTCATCAGGCAATCGGAAGCGAATTACTCACCGCCGGTGAGGATTCCGAGAACCGGGAAAGAAAGGAACCATCCGATGATTGCCAAGTTCATCGCCCCGCTCGCCACCGCCGGTGCCGCACTCGCCGCCGCAATCGCCTTCGCCCCACTGGCCACGGCCAGCAGCGACATCGACTGCCAAGGAAACGGCCTGACAGCGGTCTGCCAGAGAAGCGGACCCTCCGCCCTCGTCCCCCGACCCGGCGGACTGGACGGCCCAGTCGGCAACCCGGCCTACTGGCCCTCCAGCGCCGGCCCCATCCCACAAATGTGGGCCTTCAACTAGTGGTCCGTCCCGTAACCATCTCGGGGTGGAACTAGCCGTAGCGGACGGGTATGGAAGACCCCGTGGCGTCGTCACGACCAGGACGGCGCCCGGCATGCGATCTTGACCGCGGTGCTCACCGACGCCGCTGGCGCCTGCCCGATCGACTGGGCGGTCAGTGTGGACTCCACGGTCAAGCGCGCCCCCCTTTTTCCCGTTCCTGCTGAACCACCTACGCGTGGCCAGCAGTGGGCCGGGTCGCCCCGCACCCTCGCGGACAAGGTCCGCGGGGGCACACCCTGTTCGTTTATAGAGTGATCCGCACCCTGTTGGCCCACCTCCGAATCACGGCGCTTATCCCGCAACCCGCCGATCAGATCGACTACCCGGAACCGCGGCGGCAGCGCCGGCCGACAACCACCCGCGTTCGACGCCGAAGATTACAGGGGCCGCAACGTCGTTGAACTCGCTTCCAGGAGGGGCCAAGCAACGGCGCGGCGTCGCCACTCGCTACGACAAAGCCAACCTGAACTACCGCGGCAGCGCCGCGAGGTCACCCGGTCCCCGCGGCTGTTCGTTGCGCCGCCAGGTATCCGGGGTGTTGCCGATCGATTACTGCGAATTGGAAATCGTGATTCCATATGCAGTTGGTATGAGGACCGTGACGTGTCCGGCCCACCCTCCTAGGCTGAAGTTATCAGGCCATCGGACCCAATTCCCCACCGCCGGTGAGGACTCCGAGAGCCAGGAAATGAGAGGGAGCCACCAATGATTGCCAGGTTCATCGCCCCACTTGCCACCGTCGGTGCCGCACTCGCAGCCGCGATCGCCTTCGCCCCCCTCGCCGCAGCCGACAACGGGATCGCCTGCAAGGGCTCCAGCCTGGCCTCGGTCTGCCAGAAGAACGGGCACTCCTCCATCGTCGCCACCCCGGGCCAGAGCAGGGCGGGTAACTGGCCCTTCGGCCCCAGTGGCGGCCCGGTCATCGCCATCCTCGGCTAGGGCGTGTCTCCTGAATCGAAAGGTGTTGACCGGCGACGATTTAGCGGTGACGCGTACGGGTGTGATTTCTGAGGAGTTCTGGGCGGCTGTCGAATCGGTGATGCCTTCGGATAGGGGCAAGCGCGGTGGCAGGTTTGGTGACCACCGTCTGATGCTGGAGGGGATCGCGTGGCGTTTCCGTACCGGCAGTCCCTGGAGGGACCTGCCAGCCGATTTCGGGCCGTGGCAAACGGTGTGGAAGCGCCATCACCGATGGTCCTTGGACGGCACCTACGATGCGATGTTCGCCCAGGTTGCGGCGAGTTTCGGGCCGGGCACGGCGGTGGTCGAGGATCTCGAGACGCTGTTGTCGGTGGATTCGACGAGCGTGCGGGCACACCAACACTGCGCGGGTGCTCGTTCGGACACGTTCGCCACAGGGGGCTCTGTCGAATTACAAGAAATCCGCCGATGAGCCCGAGGATCATGCGATCGGCCGTTCCCGTGGCGGGCTCACCACGAAGATCCACGCCCTGACCGATCAGCAGCAGGCTCCCGTCACGGTCCGGTTAACCGCTGGCCAGGCCGGCGATAACCCCCAGTTGATGCCACTACTCGACGACTATGCCTGGGTCTGCAAGGACCGTGAACTGTGCGGCAGCGACTTCCGACTGCTCGCCGACAAGGCGTATTCACATCCGAGTACACGCGCCGAATTACGTTCCAGGAGAATCAAACACACAATTCCCGAGCGCAGCGATCAGATCGCCCAACGCAAGGCCAAAGGATCGGCCGGCGGCCGTCCGCCGGCATTCTCGGGGCGGATCTACAAGCACCGCAACACCGTCGAACGCGGCTTCAACCGGCTCAAGCAATGGCGCGGAATCGCCACTCGGTATGACAAATACGCCCTGACCTACCTCGGCGGGGTGCTACTGGCCTGCGCTGTCATCCATGCCCGCGTCGGCACTGCCGATTCAGGAGACACGCCCTAACCGAACATCCGGTCCCCACCCCGGGCCGCGAGGGCACTTCCGCCCTCGCGGCCCTTTCCGTTCCGGTGCACCCCTTCTACCACCGATACGCCACCAGACAACGCAACACCTGAACAGCAACTCGTGAATCCTATGCGGTTCCTATGAGGTGCGTGACGTAGCCATCCCACCCCGCATAGGCTCGAAGCAACAGCCAATCGGAAGCCAATCCCTCACCGCCGGTGATGATTCCGAGAACTGGACCAAGAAAGGAACCACCCATGATCACCAAGCTCATCGCCCCGCTCGCCACCGCCGGCGCCGCACTCGCCGCCGCAATCGCCTTCGCCCCCCTCGCCGCAGCAGATAACGATCTCAACTGCAACGGCTCGAGCCTGGCCTCGGTCTGCCAGAAGAACGGACACTCGGCGATCGTCGCCACCCCGGGCGAGACCCGGGCGGGTGGTTCGCCCTTCGGCGCCGGCGGCCTCCCACTGCTGGCCATCGGGTAACCACCGATTCCCGGTTCCCGACCCCGGGCCGCGAGGGCACCCCGCCCTCGCGGCCCGTTTCGTTGCCGACACCACCATCCCGCACAACGGCAGAACTGCAAATCGTGAATACTATGAGACCCCTATGAAGCTCATGACTTGCCCGTCCCACCCCCCTAGGCTGGAGTCATCAGGCAATCGGAAGCGAATTACTCACCGCCGGTGAGGATTCCGAGAACCGGGAAAGAAAGGAACCATCCGATGATTGCCAAGTTCATCGCCCCGCTCGCCACCGCCGGTGCCGCACTCGCAGCCGCAATCGCCTTCGCCCCACTGGCCACGGCCAGCAGCGACATCGACTGCCAAGGAAACGGCCTGACAGCGGTCTGCCAGAGAAGCGGACCCTCCGCCCTCGTCCCCCGACCCGGCGGACTGGACGGCCCAGTCGGCAACCCGGCCTACTGGCCCTCCAGCGCCGGCCCCATCCCACAAATGTGGGCCTTCAACTAGCCAGAAGACCGGCGTCAAAACCCGCTCGCCCATCCACGGCCGCGAGGGCATCACCGCCCTCGCGGCCGTTTTCCTGTCGTGCGGTCAATCGAGCAGGTCGCGAACCACCGCGTCGGCGAGGAGCCGTCCGCGCCCAGTCAGCACCAGCCGGGCATCCGAAATCGTCAGCAGCCCTTCGGCTACCGCACCCTCGGCCCGGCGGCGCTCCGAATCGCTCAGCGCAGCGATGGCAAGGCCCTTGCGCAGACGGACGCCCAGCATCACCTTCTCGATGTGGCGGTCTCGATCGCCGAGTCGCTCGACACCGGCCACCGGCGAAGCGCCCTGATTCAGTCGCTGCCCGTATGTGCCGGGATGCTTGAGATTCCACCACCGGGTGTCGCCGATGAAGCTGTGGGCACCCGGACCCGCGCCCCACCACTGTCCCCCGGTCCAGTAGCCGAGATTGTGCCGGCACTCCCCTGCCGGTCCACTCCAGTTAGACACCTCGTACCAACCGAGTCCGGCTGCCGCGAGGCGACGGTCGACGAGTTCGTAGCGATGGGCCAGAACGTCATCGTCGGGAGCCGGTATCTCGCCCCGACGCACCCGTCGCGCCAGAGCCGTTCCATCTTCGACGATGAGCGCATACGCCGACACATGGTTCACGCCGGCGGCGATCACGGCGTCCACCGAAGCCAGCAGGTCCTCGTCGGACTCACCCGGCGTGCCGTAGATCAGGTCGAGGTTGACATCGTCGAAGCCTGCGGCGCGGGCCTCTGCCGCGGCGGCCAACGCCCTACCCGGTGAATGCGTACGGTCCAGCACAGCCAACACCCGTGGGGACACCGACTGCATGCCGAGCGAGACCCGGGTGAAGCCGGCAACCCGGATCGCCTCGAAGAACTCCGGTGAGGTGGATTCCGGATTGGCCTCGGTGGTGACTTCGGAGTCGGCCGCCAAGGGAAAGGCTTCGCCGACCATGGCCAGCACCCTGGCCAGCCGTGCCGCGCCCAGTAGCGAGGGGGTCCCGCCGCCCACGAAGACGGTGTGCACCGGCACCGGGCCGCAGATCGCGGCCGCCTGGGCCAGTTCGAGGCTGAGCGCCTCCATCCAGCCGTCCGGGGTCGCGTCGCCCAGTTCGGCAGCGGTATAGGTGTTGAAGTCGCAGTAGCCACAGCGGCTGGCACAGAACGGGACGTGCACGTAGATGCCGAAGGCCGTGCCCGGCGTAACGGCAAGATCTGACCGAAGCGCCGGAGTTGGACTGACCGACATGGCATCAGTGTCGCAGAACACGCTCGGCGCCCATCGGGAGCGCGATTCCGCCCGGTTGGGCTCCCGCTGCCTGCCGTGGCAGAATAACGGCCATGTCCGCCGCCGGCCCGATTCAGCGCACCGTTGCGTTGGTGGCACGGCGGCATGTCGACTTCAAGCGCGTCTGCAGCTGTTGTTGTCCGGCTTAACGCCGTAGTCCACCCGTCTGCTAACCAGCTGGCTTCCGGATTGCGTCGCCGGAGAAACTGACCGGCGATGGTTCATATCCGAAGTTCAGCTCCCCGATACTGAGGAGCATCGCCCATGACGAAGCCGGCCAAGACCCGCAGCGAGGGCCAGTGGGCCCTCGGCGAGCGCGAACCGCTCAATGCCAACGAGGAGTTCAAGCGCCACGAGGACCCGCTGGCCGTGCGGGACCGGATCGAGAACATTTACGCCAAAGAGGGCTTCGCCAGCATCGACAAGACCGACCTGCGCGGCCGGTTCCGGTGGTGGGGTCTCTACACCCAACGCGAGCAGGGCTACGACGGCACCTTCACCGGCGAGGAGAACACGGACCTGCTCGAGGCCCCCTACTTCATGTTGCGGGTGCGCAGCGACGGCGGTGCGCTGACCGCCGGGTCGCTGCGCGTCCTCGGGCAGATCTCCACCGAGTTCGCCCGCGACACCGCCGACATCTCCGACCGCCAGAACGTGCAGTACCACTGGATCCGCGTCGAGGACATGCCGGAGATCTGGCGCCGCCTCGACGCCGTGGGCCTACAGACCACCGAGGCCTGCGGCGACTGCCCACGGGTGGTGCTGGGCTCCCCATTAGCCGGCGAATCGCTGGACGAGGTGCTCGACCCCACCCCGGCGATCGAAGAGATCGTGCGCCGCTACGTCGGTAAACCGGAGTACTCGAACCTGCCGCGCAAGTTCAAGACCGCGATCAGCGGATTGCAGGATGTCGTGCACGAGATCAACGACGTCGCTTTCGTGGGGGTGAACCACCCCGAGCACGGCCCGGGCCTGGACCTGTGGGTCGGTGGCGGGCTGTCCACCAATCCGATGCTGGCTCAGCGCCTCGGCGCCTGGGTGCCACTCGATGAGGTGCCCGAGGTCTGGGAGGCGGTGGTGAGCCTGTTCCGTGACTACGGCTACCGGCGGCTGCGGTCCAAGGCGAGAATGAAGTTCCTGGTCAAGGACTGGGGTCCGAAGAAATTCCGCGACGTTCTGGAAACCGAGTACCTGAAGCGGCCGCTGATCGACGGGCCGGCACCGGAGCCCACCGTGCGCCCGATCGACCACGTGGGTGTGCAACGGCTGCGAAACGGACTCAACGCCGTCGGGGTGGCCCCGATCGCCGGCCGGGTGTCAGGCACCATCCTGACCACGATCGCCGACCTGGCCGAGCAGGCGGGCTCCGACCGCATCCGGTTCACCCCCTACCAGAAGCTGATCATCCTGGATGTTCCCGACGACAAGGTCGACGCCCTGGTGGCGGGGCTGGATGCCCTCGGCCTGCCGGCGCGGCCGTCGCACTGGCGACGGAACCTGATGGCCTGCAGCGGAATCGAGTTCTGCAAACTGTCCTTCGCCGAGACCCGGGTGCGGGCGCAGAGCCTCGTTCCGGATCTGGAACAGCGCCTTGCCGATCTCAACGCCGCACTCGACGTCCCGGTCACGGTCAATATCAACGGCTGCCCGAATTCGTGTGCCCGCATTCAGGTCGCCGACATCGGATTCAAGGGCCAGATGGTCGATGACGGTGACGGACCGGTCGAGGGCTTCCAGGTGCACCTCGGCGGCAGCCTGGGACTGGACAGCGCCTTCGGTCGCAAGCTGCGCCAGCACAAGGTCACCAGCGTCGAACTCGGCGACTACATCGAACGGGTGGTGCGCAACTTCACCAACCAGCGCGAGCCCGGCGAGCGGTTCGCGCAGTGGGCGATCCGGGCTGATGAGGAGTCCCTGCGATGAGCGCTCGCGCGAAGAGCCAACAGCCTGCGATGAGCGCTCGCGCGAAGAGCCAACAGCCTGCGATGAGCGCTCGCGCGAAGAGCCAACAGCCTGCGATGAGCGCTCGCGCGAAGAGCCAACAGCCTGCGATGAGCGTCGAGAACCAGGAGTTCACTGAGGACCGATTGCGTGAACTGGCCGAACGGGGTGCCGCCGAACTCGACGGCGCGGGTGCCGAGGAGCTCCTGGCATGGACCGACCGTCACTTCGGCGGCCATTACGTGGTGGCCTCCAATATGCAGGACGGCGTCCTGGTGGACCTGGCCGCGAGGACCCGCCCCGGCGTCGAGGTGCTGTTCCTGGACACCGGCTACCACTTTGCCGAAACCATCGGAACCCGCGACGCCCTGGAGTCGGTCTATGACATCACGCTGGTCAATGTGACACCGGAACACACTGTGGCAGAACAGGACCGACTGCTGGGCAAGGATCTGTTCGCCCGCGAGCCCAACGAATGCTGCCGGCTGCGCAAGGTGGTGCCACTGCGTCGCGCACTGGGCAACTACGCGGCCTGGGTCACCGGGATCCGGCGAGCCGAATCGCCCACCCGGGCCAACGCCCCATTGATCAGTTTCGACGAGGCATTCAAGCTGGTGAAGGTCAACCCGTTGGCCGCCTGGACCGACGAGGATATGCAGGCCTACATCGATACCAACGGCGTGCTGGTCAATCCCCTCGTCGAAGAGGGCTATCCGTCGATCGGCTGCGCACCGTGCACGGCGAAGCCGACCGAGGGTGCCGACCCACGCAGCGGGCGGTGGCAGGGCCAGGTCAAGACCGAGTGCGGGTTGCACGCCTCATGACCGTCGTCCATCCGGCCCTGATACTCACCGCGCACGGCAGTGCCGATCCACGGTCCTCGGCCACCACGCACGCGGTGGCCGATCTGATCCGCAGACAGCGGCCTGGATTGGATGTGCAGGTGGCCTTCTGCGAGAAGAGCACCCCGAACCTTGGCGACGTGCTGGCCCGGCTTCGCGGTCCGGCCGTGGTCACTCCGCTGCTGCTGGCCAGCGCCTATCACGCCCGGGTCGACATCCCGGCGATCGTCGCCGAGTCAGGAGCCGATGTGCTGCAGGCCGACACCCTGGGCGAAGACCCGCGGCTCGTTGACGTCTTGCGACAACGGGTGGCCGAAGCCGATCCCGACCACACCGAGGCAGGCCTTCTCGTGGTCGCGGTCGGCTCCTCGCATGCCGCCGCGAACGCCCGCACCGCCTCGCTGGCCGATGCCCTGTCGGACCGGTGGGCGCGGGTCGCGGTGGCCTACGCCACCGGCCCGCAGCCCTCGGTGGCCGACGGTATCGAGCAGTTGCGCGCGGCCGGCGCCCGCCGGATCGTGGTGGCGCCCTGGTTCATCGCACCCGGACGGATCACCGACCGGGTGGCCGCACACGTGGCGGCCACCGGCGCTGTGATGGCCGAACCCCTCGGCGCCCATCTCCTCGTCGCCTCGACGGTGCTCGACCGTTTCGACCAGGCGGTCGCCGCGCGGCAGGCGGCCTAGTCGAACTGATACGCGGCTATTTCGGCGGCGTCTCATAGTGTCCTGCCCCAGGACGTGACACCCCAACCTGTCACTGGTCGGGCATAGTATCGAATGTATGTTCGATAGCATCAGTGATAGCGGGTTGGTCGAGGCAATCGGTGCGGCCGCACGGGCAGAGTCGGCGGCGATCGCGCGGCGGTTGAGCGCAGTGGGTGAGTTGTATGCCCGGCGGGCTGAACCACCCCGGCTTCCATGCAGACCTTCTTTTGTGGGAAGGATGGCACGATGCCAAGCAAATACACCCCGGAGATCAGGGCCAAGGCAGTCCGGTTGTGCTCGGGAGCATCGCGATGAGTACGACACCGAATGGGCGGCGATGAAGGCCATCTCCACCCGGTTGGGAATGAACGTGGAGACCCTGCGCAAGTGGGTGCGCCAGGCCGAGATCGACGCCGGCGAGCAGGACGGGGTCACGACTGCGACGGCGCGTGAGAACCGGGACCTCAAGCGCAAGGTTGCTGAACTGGAGCAGACGGTCGAAATCCTCAAGGCGGCAACACATTTCTTCGTGCGGGAGAGCGACCCGCGACACCGTTGATCTGCCGGTTCATCGACGAGCACCGCGCTCGTTTCGGAGTCGCTCCGATCTGCCGCACCCTGACTGAGCACGGGTGTGCGATCGCTTCGAGAACCTATTACGCCTGGCGCAGCAGAGCCCCTTCGAAACGGGCGCTGTGGGACACCGCAATCACCGGATCCTGGCAGGCTACGACGAACCCGACGAGCACGGCCGACGCAAGCCGGAGAGCCTCTACGGGGCCACCAAGATGTGGGCCCACCTGCACCGAGAGGGCATCGAGGTGGCCCGCTGCACCGTGGAGCGGCTCATGCGGGCCAATGGCTGGCACGGGGTCACTCGGCCCAGAAGGTCCGCACCACCGAGGCTGACCCGGAGGCACCCGCCCGCCGGATCTGGTGGACCGCCAGTTCGCGGTGCCGGCCCCAAACATCCTTGTGGTCGCCGACTTCACCTACGTGCGGCTCTCGACCGGGGTGTTCATCTATACGGCGTTCGTCATCGACGCCTTCGCCGGGCGGATCGTGGGCTGGGAATGCTCGGCCAGCAAGCATGTCGGTTTCGTCGAGCGTGCGATCCGCCACGCCGCCGCCAGCCGGGATCGCGAAGGAAACCCGTTGACGGGCAACACTATTCACCACAGCGATGCGGCAATCGAATACACTGCGGTGAAGTGCGCCGAGGCCCTG
>CAWBBP010000014.1:0-94318 GCA_963787055.1 uncultured Actinomycetota bacterium | reverse complement strand
GGCCCTTGCTCTATCCACCTGAGCTACGGAGGCAAACGCACCCGAGTGTATCCGGCCGTGTCGCGGCAACGGATTTTCGGTCCATGGTCTGCGGAAACGCGTATTCCCGGGTGCTGAAGACTCCGAAATCACCGTGGTCGCCATCGTGATTCGCTAGCGTGGCCCGTCGGGCAGCGTGCAGCCCGGCAGCGGGGCCAGGCCAGTGTTTCTCAAGGGAGCCGACAGTCATGAGCAGCGCGATCGACGAAGTTAGCGCCCGATGTACTCGGGCCGTACAGGCCGGCGCCCTGGTTCTGCGCGGGTCTCCGGCGGCGGCAAGTTGGGTGTTGGGCTGGCTGGCCACCGAATTCGCTCCGCACGTCGTGACCGGCCACGCCCTGTCGGCCCTGCCGGCGCCGCTGCAGCGGATGGCCTGCGATCTGGCCGGCCAGCGCGCCGACACCGTGCTGAAGGCGGCCCTGGCGGAGACCTTCGGTGTGGACTATCTCTCGGCGGTGCACCACCCCCTGGAGGCTTACAGCACGCGCCAGCCGAACCTGGGCGGCCTGGTGGAGGCGATGCGGCATCGCAAGCGTTACGCGGCGACGACCGCCAACATCTCCTACGGCCCGGGCGGCCGGAGCAACCTGCTCGACGTGTGGCGTCGTCCCGACCTGCCGGCCGGCCACCGTGCCCCGGTGCTCATCCAGGTTCCCGGCGGCGCCTGGTCGGTCAATGACAAACGCTTTCAGGCGTATCCGCTGATGACCCGGATGGTCGAACTCGGCTGGATCTGCGTCTCGATCAACTACAGCCGCAGTCCGCGCAACGCCTGGCCGGCGCACATCATCGACGTCAAGAGGGCGATCGCCTGGGTGCGCGCCAATATCGCCGACTTCGGCGGTGACCCCGAGTTCATCGCCATCACCGGCGGCTCGGCCGGCGGGCATCTCAGCTCGCTGGCCGCGCTGACCCCCGGCGACGAGACCCTGCAACCGGGCTTCGAGGACGCCGACACCAGCGTGCAGGCCGCCGCCCCCTACTACGGCGTCTACGACTTCACCGATCACGGCTCCATGCACAAGTTGACGATGCCGTTGCTGGAAACCATGGTGATGCAGCGCCGGTTGACCGAGAACCGCGAGCTGTTCGAAGCCGCGTCGCCCACCCTGCGGGTGCACGCCGATTCCCCGCCGTTCTTCATCCTGCACGGCGAGAACGACGCCGTCGTCCCGCGCTCACAGGCCGACGGGTTCGCCGCCGCCTTGCGCAGGGCCGGTGCCGACACCGTCGCGCATGCCGAGATCCCGAACGCACACCACTTCTTCGACGCCATCGCCACCCTGCGTTGTCAGATGACGGCCGAGGCGGTGGCGGCGTTCCTCGGAATCGTCTACGGCCGCCACGTCGCCACCCAAAGCCGGCGCCGCGGAATCACCGCCCGCACGGCGGGTTGATCCGCGCCGGACGGGCAATCGACCCCGCCCCGGTGGTGCCACGGACTAGCGTGAACATCGGGATGGCAGGTCTGGGCGGCCACCTGAAAAGGACATGGCGGCCACGCGAGAAGGACACAGCGGCCACGCGGTGAGGAGGTAGTCGATGAGCGGGCCCGACGACGACTCCGGGCTGTCCTCCGGCGCGATCCCGTCCGAACTCAGCGCCTTCGATCTGCTGATGCACCGCGGTGAGGCGAGCCCGCGGACCCGCTCCGGGATCATGGCGTTGGAGATCCTCGATGCGACACCGGACTGGGAACGTTTCCGCAGCCTCTTTGAGAACGCCTCCCGCAAGGTGCTGCGGTTACGTCAGAAGGTCGTGATGCCGACGCTGCCCACCGCGCCGGCCCGGTGGGTGGTCGATCCGGATTTCAACCTCGATTTCCACGTGCGGCGCGTGCGTGTTCCCGAGCCCGGCACGCTGCGGGACGTCCTAGACCTGGCCGAGGTGATGCTGCAGTCCCCGCTGGACATCTCGCGGCCGCTGTGGACCGCGACGCTCGTCGAAGGGATGGAGGGCGGCAAGGCCGCAACACTGCTGCATCTGAGCCACGCCGTCACCGACGGGGTCGGTGCGACGGCGATGTTCGCCGAGATCTACGACCTCGAACGCGATGCGCGGCCGCGGCCGACCCCGCCGTTGCCCGTTCCGGAGGACATCACCGGTAACGATCTGATGCGCGCGGGCCTCAATCACCTGCCGGGTGCGATCGTCGGCGGAGTCGTCGGTGCGGTGACCGGTGGCCTGGGACTGATGGGCAAGGCGGTCGCCAGTCCGGCCTCGGCACTGTTCGGCGCCATCGAATACGCGCGGTCCGGCCGCCGGATGGTGCGACGGGCCGCCGATCCCTCGCCGCTGCTGCGCCGCCGGAGCCTGTCGACCCGGACCGAGGCCATCGAGATGAAACTGGGCGATCTGCACCGCGCCGCTCGTGCCGCCGAGGGGTCGATCAACGACGCCTACCTGGCCGGGTTGTGCGGGGCGTTCCGGCTCTATCACGAGGCTCTCGGCGTACCGGTCAACTCACTTCCGATGGCCGTGCCGGTCAACCTCCGCGCCGAGGCCGATCCAGCCGGCGGTAACCGGTTCGCCGGCGTCAATCTGGGCGCGCCGGTGGGAGCCGCCGATCCGGTGGTGCGCATCCAGAAGATCCGCAAACAGATGATCTCCCGGCGCGAAGAGGCGGCGATCGACCTTATCGGTGCGGTCGCTCCTATGCTCACGCTGCTGCCCGATTCGGTCCTGCAGGCGATGAGCGGTTCGGTCATCGCCTCCGACGTCCAGGCCAGCAATGTGCCGATCTATCCGGGGGAGACGTTCATCGCCGGGGCAAAAGTGTTGCGGCAGTTCGGCCTCGGACCGCTGCCGGGCGTCGCCATGATGGTGGTGCTGATTTCCCGGGGCGGCTTCGCGACGGTCACCACGCGTTACGATCGGGCCGCGATTTCGGACCCAGACCTGTGGGCCCGCTGTCTGCGCCGGGGTTTCGACGAGGTACTGGCCCTCGCCGGAGATCCACATCCGCGGGTCGTGCCCGCATCCTTCCCCGACCAACCCGACCAATCCCCGGCGTCTCCGGCGTCCGGGACGTCCACGAAGAGATCGGTGGCCTACTCATGAGCGACAAGACCGCCAGCGGTTCGAAGGAGCTGCGGCTCCCCGGTTCGGTGGCAGAGGTGATGGCCAGCCCACCCGGTCCAAGGGTCGGGGCATTCTTCGACGTCGACGGCACGCTGGTCGCCGGATTCACCGGGGTGATCCTGACCCGCGAGAGGTTCCGCAACGGCGATATGGGCGTCGGTGAACTGGTCAGCATGGTCGCCGCCGGCCTCAACCACCAGTTCGGCCGGATGGAGTTCGAAGGACTGATCAACAAGGCCACCGAGGTGCTGCGCGGCCGTCCGCTGTCCGATCTCCAGCAGATCGGCGAGCGGCTGTTCGCCGAGAAGATCGAGAAGCGCATCTACCCGGAGATGCGCGACCTGGTGCACGCGCATCTGGAACGAGGACACACCGTGGTGCTCAGTTCCTCGGCGCTGACCATCCAGGTCGAGCCGGTTGCCCGGTATCTCGGCATCCCCAACACGCTGACCAACCAGTTCGATGTCGATGACGACGGCGTTCTGACCGGCAAGGTCATCACACCGATTCTGTGGGGACCCGGTAAGGCCAACGCGGTGCAGAAGTTCGCCGCCGAACACGAGATTGACCTCAAGGACAGCTACTTCTACGCCGACGGCGACGAGGACCTCGCGCTGATGCACCTGGTCGGCAACCCGCGTCCGACCAACCCCGGCGACAAGATGGCCGAGGTGGCCCGTAAGCGCGGCTGGCCGATCCTGCGGTTCAACAGCCGCGGTCGGGGCGGACTTCTCGGTCAGGTACGCACCCTGCTCGGCGTGGGATCGATCGTGCCGGCCGCCTACGGCGCGGTGGGCTGGGGGCTGCTGACCCGGAGCCGCCGCCGCGGGGTCAACTTCTTCACCTCCGCATTTCCGCAGATGTTGCTGGGACTCAACGGCGTTCGGCTCAACGTGCTGGGCGAGGAGAACCTCAAAAAGAAGCGCCCGGCGGTATTCATCTTCAACCACCGCAACAACTTCGACCCGGTGGTCGTCGCCTCGATGGTCAAGGAGAACTGGACCGGGGTGGGCAAGAAAGAACTCGAAAGCGACCCGATCGTCGGAACCTTGGGCAAGCTGGTCGACACCGTCTTCATCGACCGGGATGACCCCAAGAAGGCAGTCGAGGCTCTGCAGCAGGCCGAAGAGCTGACCAAGAAGGGGCTTTCGGTGGTCATCGCACCGGAGGGCACCCGATTGGACACCAGGTCGGTGGGACAGTTCAAGAAGGGCCCGTTCCGGCTGGCCATGGCCGCCGGGGTTCCCATCGTGCCCATCGTGATCCGCAACGCCGAGGTGCTCTCCGCCCGGGATTCCTCCACGCTGCACCCCGGGACAGTGGACATCGTCGTCTACCCGCCACTGTCGCTGGAGGGCTGGACGCTGGAAAATCTGCCCGAGAAGATCGCCGAGGTGCGCCAGCTCTACCTCGACACCCTCGCCGACTGGCCGGTCGATGCGGTGCCCAAGGCCGGGCTCTACACCCGCCGCGCGGCACCTGCTAAGAAGGCTCCGGCCAAGAAGGCACCTGCCAAGAAGGCACCTGCCAAGAAGGCTCCGGTGAAGGCGGCAGCGAAAAAAGCGCCGGTGAAGAGGGCGGCAGCGAAGAAAACGCCGGCCAAGAAGGCGCCGGCCAAGAAGGTAGCGGCCGGGAAGACGCCGGCGAACAAGGCCGTGAAGTCGACTGAGACGCAGTCCGATGTGCAGAAGAAAATTAGGGGACGCCGATGAGCGCCGTCGACTATCTCACCGACTTCAGCACCACCGACGATGCTCTGGTGCTGGCCTCGGTGTCATCGAAGGCCGAGTTCGATCTGCTCAACGACTGGCTGCGGGATCAGCGCCGCGCGCACCCCGATACCAGGGTCGAAGTGATCCGGCTCCCGCACAACGACCCGCCGCCTCAGCTGGTCGACGAACTCGCCGAAAAACTCAATGCCACCGACGACCGCACCGTCGTCCCGGTCCGGGTGTTCTGGGTGCCCGGTGGACTGCCCACCCGGGTGAAGGTGGTGGGTCTGCTGTCCGGCCGGGACACCTACCGCCCGCCGGAAATGCTGCAGCGGGCGATCCTGCGCAAGAACCCGTCCCGCGCCCGGATCGTCGCTGGTGAGCCGGCCAAGGTGTCCGAGTTGCGCCAGCAATGGCAGGACATCACCGTCGGAGACAGCCCGAGTGACTTCGCCCAGTTCGTGCTGCGGCGGGCGAACCTGGCGGTCGAGCGGATGGAGTTGCGGCTGCTCGGGCCGGAATACAAGTCGCCGCGGCTGATCGCCGACGAGTTGATGGCGTCCTCGCGCTTCATCGACGGTATGGCGGGCATCCCCGGGGCCAGTGCCGAGAAGGCCGAGGTCATGCTCAACGAGCTTTCCACCGGCTGGAGCAGGTTCTCGGTGGACCTCATTCCGAACCTGGGCCGCACCATCTTCAGCCGGGGCTTCGACTCCCGGATCGACTACGACTCCGTTCAGATCGAGTCCATGCGGCGCGCACTGGAGGACCACCCGGCGGTATTCCTGTGGTCGCACCGGTCCTACCTCGACGGCGTGGTGGTGCCGGTGGCGTTGCAGGAGAACAAGTTGCCGCCGGCGTGCACCTTCGCCGGAATCAACCTGTCCTTCGGTTTCATGGGCCCGCTGATGCGCCGCTCCGGCGTCATCTTCCTGCGCCGCAAGCTCGACGACCCGCTGTACAAGTATGTCCTGCGCCAATTCGTCGGCTATATCGTCCAGAAGCGTTTCAACCTCAGCTGGTCCATCGAGGGCACCCGGTCGCGGACCGGAAAGATGTTGCCGCCCAAGCTTGGTCTGCTGTCCTATGTCGCCGACGCCTATCTGGACGGCCGCAGCGAGGACATCCTGCTGCAGCCGACATCGATCAGCTTCGACCAGTTGCACGAGACCGCTGAATACGCGGCTTACGCCCGGGGCGGGGAGAAGATTCCCGAGGGGGCCGAGTGGCTGGTCAACTTCATCAAGGCCCAGGGCGAGCGTAACTACGGCAAGATTTATGTGCGCTTTCCCGAAGCGGTCTCGATGCGGCAGTACCTCGGCGAACCGGGCGGCCCGATCGCCGAGGATAAGTCGGCCAAACGCCTTGCTCTGCAACGGATGGCGATTGAGGTGTCCTGGCGGATTCAGCGGGCTACCCCGATCAACGCCACCAGTCTGGTCGCGGCGTTGCTGCTGGCCACCCGCGGCCGGGCGCTGACCTTGAGCCAGTTGCATCACACCCTGCAGGACTCGCTGGATTACCTGGAACGCAAGAAGACTCCGATGACCAACAGCGCATTGCGCCTGCACTCCTCCGATGGGGTGCGAGCGGCGGTCGATGCGCTGTCCAACGGGCATCCGGTCACCCGGGTCGACGGCGGCCACCAGCCGGTCTGGCGGATCGCCCCGGAACAGGAGCTGGAAGCGGCGTTCTATCGCAATTCACTCATCCACGCCTTCCTGGAGACCTCCATCGTCGAACTCGCTCTGGTGCACGCGGCGCGCGCGCCGCAGGGGGAGCGACTCGACGCGTTCTGGGCCCAGGCTCTGCGGTTACGCACTCTGCTGAAGTTCGACTTCTACTTCGCGCCCACGGCCACTTTCCGGGAAAACATCGCCGAGGAATTGGAGTGGAACGACGACTGGGCCTCACAACTCGACGCCGGTCCGGAGTCGGTCGAGGCGCTGCTGTGCGCCAAGCGGCCGTTGATGTCCAACGCCATGCTCCGCCCGTTTTTTGAGGCATACGAGATCGTCGCCGACGTGCTGTGCGACGCGCCCGGCGACATTGGTGAGAAGGAGCTCAGCAAGCTGGCTCTGGGCGTGGGAAACCAGTACGCGGCACAGGGTTTGGTGAGCAGCAGCGAGTCCGTCTCGGCGCTGCTGTTCGGCACGGCCCGGCAGGTGGCAGCGGATCAGGAGCTCTTGGAGCCATCGCCGGATCTGCGCGAGCGGCGCCGGGCCTTCCTTCACGAATTGCGCGGAATCATCGCCGATATGGACCGTATCCACCAGTTGGCGCGAGATCAGTTCTACGCTCGCGAGGCAATGCTGCGTTCCGGCTGATCCGGAACCCGGTTGACAGTGTCCGCGCCGTCATCTGCACGGGGCGACCGAGACGACGGAGGACATCAGTGACGAAGACCAGTGTCGCGGCGTGCGGTGCCGCTCTGGCGGTGGCCGGACTGCTCGGCGCCGGATTGACCGGGTGTTCGGCAAAGACGGACACCGCTGCCCCCGCAGTCAGCGTTGCCGACCTGCAAAAGATGGTCACCGATCAGTTGACCGGGGCCGGCAATGCGCCGAAATCGGTGACCTGTGCCGGTGAACTCGTCCGCGAGGTCGGAAAGTCCGCCATGTGCAACGCCGTCTTCAGCGATGTCAACAGCGTCCAGGCGAAGGTCACCGTGACGGGTGTGCAGGACTCCGATGTGTCCTTCGAGCTGTCGCCGTCGTATACCAAGGAGCAGTTGGAGAAGGCGGTGTCGGCCCTTGACGGCGACGCGTCCGCGACCTGCGACTCGGGTCTGGACGGATCGCTGGGTGCGACAGCGAACTGCGATGTCACCGCCGATGGCGTGGTCGGCAAGCGGGTGGCCGAGGTCGAGGGCGTCGACGGCCTGACGATCAACCTCGATGTCATTCCGGTGGTGGCCAAGGAGAAGATCCAGGAAGTGCTTCTCCAGAAGCTGAACGCCGACGGCACGGCCGCCGAGACCGTCGAGTGCGCCGACGACGCGATGGCCAAGCCCGGCACGTTCGTCGAATGTGTGGCCGTGACCGGTGACCAGAAGACGGGCTACGAAGTCACGGTGACAACCGTCGACGGCGACAACGTCGACGTGGAGTACAAAAACGCTCCCTAAGTCGGCTGCCCGGGGTCCTACGCTGGTCCGGTGACGTCGACCGCCCCGAAGGTGAGCCGGGGCAGCCCCGTCTGGCCGGTGCTGGGCGCGGTGGCTGTACTGGCCGGTCTGACGGCGGCGGCACTGGGGGCGCTGTCGCTGGCCGCCGCGCTGACTGCCACCGGACTGCCCGATCCCGGGCCGGTCACCACGCTCGGTCTGCCGTTCGTGCGGGCCGCCGGTGAGGTCGCCGCGGCCCTTGCGGTCGGCGGCTTTCTGTTCGCCGCGTTCTTCTGCCCGCCGCAGGACACCGGAGTTCTCGATGCGGACGGCTACCGGGCGCTGCGACTGGGTACGGCGGCCTGCGGCGTCTGGGCGGTGTGCGCGGTGCTGTTGGTGCCGCTGACGGTGTCCGATGTGTCCGGCGAACCGCTGACCGGCAACCTCACCCCGGCCGCGATCTGGCGCGCTGCCGATCTGGTCGACACCGCTTCGGCCTGGCGTGCGACGGCTGTGCTGGCGCTACTGCTGACGGTGGCGGCGACGGCGGTGCTGCGCTGGTCGCCGACACCGGTGCTGTTCGCCGGGGCGGTCCTGACCCTGATGCCGCTGGCCCTGACCGGGCACTCCGCGGCCGGCGGATCCCATGACCTGGCCACCAGCAGCCTGATGATCCATCTGGTGGCCGGCGCGATCTGGGCCGGCGGTCTGCTGGCGCTGCTGGCGCACGCATTGCGCGGCGGAGCGCACACCGACCTTGCGGCGCGGCGTTTCTCGGCGGTCGCCCTCTGGTGCTTCGCCGCGATGGTGCTGTCCGGGGCCGTCAACGCGGCGGTGCGGATCCGGTTCGCCGATCTGGTCGGCACGCCCTACGGCGCGCTCGTGCTCGCGAAGGTGCTCGCCCTGGTGCTGCTGGGGGCGATCGGGTGGCGGCAGCGTCGTACCGCGGTGGTGGCTCTGCAGTCCGATCCGGACGCGCGGGCCCCGCTGGTCCGGCTGGCAATGGTCGAGGCGTTGGTCTTCGGTGTGACATTCGGCATTGCGGTCGGACTGGGGCGGACCCCGCCGCCGCCCCCCGTGCTGCTCAACCCATCGCCGGTCGAGGTCGCACTCGGCTATGACCTGGCCGGGCCGCCGACGCTGAGCCGCATCATGCTGGACTGGCGTTTCGACCTGTTGTTCGGAACGGCGGCCCTGATCATGGCTGCGATCTATCTGGCCGGTGTGATCCGGTTGCGGCGCCGCGGTGACGACTGGCCGGCGGGGCGCACCATGAGTTGGCTGCTCGGCTGCGCGCTGCTGCTGTTCACCACCTCATCGGGTGTGGGCCGCTACATGCCGGCGATGTTCAGCGTGCACATGGCCGGGCACATGCTGCTGTCGATGTTGATTCCCATCCTTTTGGTGCTCGGTGCCCCCACCACCCTGGCGTTGCGCGGGCTGCCCGCGGCCGGAAAGGGAAACTCGCCCGGCCCGAGGGAGTGGCTGCTGGCCGGATTGCACAGCACCTGGTCGCGGGTGTTCACCCACCCGGTGGTGGCCACCGCCATGTTCGTCGCGGGGTTCTACGCGCTGTACTTCGGTGGGATCTTCGACGCCGCCGCTCCGGACCACGCCGCCCACGTCCTGATGAACATTCATTTTCTGATGAGCGGTTACCTGTTCTACTGGGTGGTGATCGGCATCGATCCGACGCCGCGTCCGGTGCCGCAACTGGCCAAGATCGGGATGGTGTTCGCCTCGATCCCGCTGCACGCGTTCTTCGGGGTGATCCTGATGGGCATGACGGGAATTCTGGGTGAGCGGTTCTACCGTTCGCTGCAACTGCCCTGGCACACTGACCTTTCCGGCGATCAGCACCTCGGTGGCTCGATCGCCTGGGCCGCCGGTGAGGTGCCGCTTGCGGTGGTGTTGATGGCGCTGCTCATTCAGTGGCGGCGAAGCGATCGACGTACCGCCGTTCGCCAGGACCGGGCCGCCGGTCGCGACGACGGCGCCGATATGGCCGCCTACAACGCGATGCTGGCCGAACTGGCCCGCCGCGACAGGTAGGCCTGCACGCGCTGGTTCACGACAGTCGATCCACAGCCGGCATTTCATGCACAGCGGTCCGGGTCCGAGCGACGCTCCGGTGCCGGATCGTCGGTGCCCTGGCGCTCACTTGAGGTGCGAACCCGCATTGAAGGGAAGCCGTACTGAAAGAGAGGGCATGAAAATGTTCGAGACATCCATCACCGTTGTCGGCCGCATAATCACCGACTTTCGCCGCCGGGTGGTCGCCGGGCAGGAAGTGATCAGCTTCCGGGTGGCCAGTAACTCCCGCCGACGAACCGCTGACGGCACCTGGGAGCCGGGTAACACCTTGTACATCACCGTCAACTGCTGGGGAAAGCTCGTCACCGGCGTTGGTGCGGGCCTCTACAAGGGCGCGCCGATCATCGCGGTCGGCACCGTGCACACCAGCGAGTACGAGGACCGCGAGGGGGTCAAGCGGTCATCGCTGGAGATGCGTGCCAGTGCGGTCGGCCCTGACCTGGCCAGGGTGATCGCCCGTATCGAGCAGCCGCCGCATCCGGGTGCCGACGCCGGCGCTCCGGCGGTCGACGGACATGGCGCCCCGGACGGTGCCGAGGACCCGGACAGGCCCGAGCGCGAACCCAGAGACGAAGCCGGGGAAGAAGCCGGGGAAGAAGCCGAGGAAGAAGCACTGGTCCTGTCATCCTGAGATCCGGGTGGTCGCGCCGGGTTCGACCCGGCGCGACCCCGGATGGGCGGGCGGGTATGCCGCCGCACCTAGGATGAGCGCGTGGCGGAATTCATCTACACCATGCGCAAGGTTCGCAAGGCTCACGGCGACAAGGTCATCCTCGACGATGTCACGCTGAGCTTCCTTCCCGGGGCCAAGATCGGCGTCGTCGGCCCCAACGGCGCGGGCAAGTCCAGCGTCCTGCGGATCATGGCCGGCCTCGACCAAGCCAACAACGGCGACGCCTTCCTGGCCCCCGGCGCCACGGTGGGGATCCTTCAGCAGGAGCCCCCGCTCAACGAGGACAAGACCGTCCGCGGCAACGTCGAGGAGGGTTTGGGCGAGATCAAGGTCAAGCTGGACCGGTTCAACGAGGTCGCCGAGTTGATGGCCACCGATTACACCGACGAGCTGATGGAGGAGATGGGACAGCTCCAGGAGGAACTCGACCACGCCGACGCCTGGGATATGGACTCTCAGCTGGAGCAGGCGATGGACGCGCTGCGCTGCCCGCCGCCCGACGAGCCGGTCACCCACCTCTCCGGCGGTGAACGGCGCCGGGTTGCGCTGTGCAAGCTGCTGCTGAGCAAGCCCGACCTGCTGCTGCTCGACGAGCCGACCAACCACCTCGACGCCGAAAGCGTCCAGTGGCTCGAACAGCACCTCGCCGATTACAAGGGCGCGATCCTGGCGGTCACCCACGACCGCTATTTCCTGGACAATGTGGCCGAATGGATCCTGGAGATCGATCGCGGCCGGTGCTACCCGTACGAGGGCAACTACTCCACCTATCTGGAGAAGAAGGCCGAGCGCCTGGAGGTCACCGGCAAGAAGGACCAAAAGCTGCAGCGCCGGCTCAAGGAGGAACTGGCCTGGGTGCGCTCCGGTGCCAAGGCCCGGCAGGCCAAGAACAAGGCCCGGCTGCAGCGGTACGAGGAGATGGCGGCCGAGGCTGAGAAGACCCGCAAACTCGACTTCGAGGAGATCCAGATCCCGACCGGCCCGCGGCTGGGCAGCATTGTCGTGGAAGTCGAGCACCTCGACAAAGGCTATGACGGACGGGTGCTGATCAAGGACCTGTCGTTCACGTTGCCGCGTAACGGAATCGTCGGAGTCATCGGACCCAACGGAGTGGGCAAGACCACGTTGTTCAAGACCATTGTGGGTCTGGAGAAGCCGGACAGCGGCACGGTGCGGATCGGCGACACCGTCAAGCTCAGTTATGTCGACCAGAGCCGTGGCGGCATCGACCCGAAGAAGAACGTCTGGCAGGTCGTCTCCGACGGATTGGACTACATCGAGGTCGGCCAAAACGAGATTCCCTCGCGGGCCTACGTGTCGGCCTTCGGGTTCAAGGGTGCCGACCAGCAGAAGCCGGCCGGGGTGCTCTCCGGCGGTGAGCGCAACCGGCTCAACCTGGCCCTGACGCTGAAAGAAGGCGGCAATCTGCTGCTGCTGGACGAACCCACCAACGATCTCGACGTGGAGACCCTCGGTTCGCTGGAGAACGCGCTGGAGAAGTTCCCGGGCTGCGCGGTGGTGATCTCCCACGACCGCTGGTTCCTGGACCGCACCTGCACCCACATCCTGGCCTGGGAGGGCGACGCCGCCAACGAGGCCACCTGGTTCTGGTTCGAGGGCAACTTCGGCGCCTACGAGGAGAACAAGATCGAGAGACTCGGCGCGGATGCGGCGCGTCCGCACAGAGTGACCCATCGCAGGCTCACACGCGACTAATGTCTGCGCTGCGTGTCACCCTCGACACGTACGCTGACGCAGGAGTGCCCACGCCATGACGGTTGGCCCGAACTTGACCGATCTCGTCGCCGCCTACGCGCAGACCTACCGAGGGCCGCACGGAGGAGCGATTCCCAGTGCGGCCGAACATGCCGACCGTCGTGCTCAGCCGCGCTGGGGCGCACAGGTCGCCGCCAAGGCGCCGGAACTGATCGCGGCCCAGCAGCGACTGGCCCACCGACGGCGGGTCGGTGAGACGCTTGTCGAGGTATTCGGCGCCGATGACCCGGGCGGGTTCGGCCCGGCGCTGCAGATCGTCACCGACCAGGCAGCCATGCTCATGGACTCGGTCACCGTGTTGCTGCACCGGTTGGGCGTTGCCTATCTGGCGCTCATGCATCCCACGGTGCGGGTTCACCGCGACTCCGACGGCGTACTCCTTGACGTCCAGCCGCATGCCGCCGCGGGCGGCGGTGACGAGTCCGGCATCGAAGAGTCCTGGATCCATATCCAGCTCTCGCCGGCTGCCAACCGGCGGGCGGTGGCCGAAGCCGCACGGCTGCTGCCGATGGTCGTCGCCGACGCCCGTCAGGTGGCGCAGGACTCGGCGGCGCTGTCGGGCACTCTGCACAGCCTGGCGCACGATCTCGCCGCCGACGACGGCACCCGCTTCCCGGGACCTGACCGGATGGATGTCTCGTATCTGCTGCGGTGGTTGGACAGCAACTTCATTCTGCTTGGCGCACAGCGGTGCACCGTCGCCGGCGGTAACGCGGTGGCCGACGAGTCCAGCCGGCTCGGAGTCGCGCGGCTGCGGACCCAAGTGCTGCCCGAATTGAGCAATCCCGGCGAAACGGTGGTGCTGGCCCAGGCCACCATGCCCAGCTTTCTGCGCTACGGCGCTTATCCCTTCATCGTCGTTGTGCGCGAAGAATCCGGTGGACAGGACGGCGGCGACTCGGGGATGGCTTCCGTCATCGAGCACCGTTTCGTCGGCCTGTTCACCGTCGCGGCGACGAACGCCAACGTTCTTGACATTCCGTTGATCTCCCGACGGGTTCAAGGCGCGCTGACGATGGCCCAGGATGACCCCGGCCACCCAGGGCAGCTCATCCTCGACATCATCCAGACCATTCCGCGCCCGGAATTGTTCACCCTGAGCGCCGAACAGGTACTCGACACCGCCAGTGCGGTGATCGACCTCGGCTCCCGGCGAAGGGCCCTGCTGTTCCTGCGGACCGATCGGCTCGGGTACTTCATATCCTGCCTGGTCTACCTGCCCCGCGACCGTTACACCACCGCAGTGCGACTTGCCATGCAGGACATTCTGATACGCGAGTTCAGCGGGGCCAGCATCGACTATGCCGCCCGGGTCAGCGAATCGCCATGGGCGGTCGTGTATTTCACCGTCCTGCTCCCGGAGGGTGTGGCCGCCAGTGGCATCGACACCTCCGATGCCAATCGCGCCCGCGTCCAGGATCTGCTCACCGAGGCCACCCGCACGTGGGCCGACCGGCTGCTGGGGGCGGCTCAGACCGGCGCCATCGAGGCCGAAATTGCCGAGCACTACGCCGAGGCGTTGCCTGAAGATTACAAACAGGTGGTGAAGCCGCTCGAGGCGATCGCCGATATCGCGATCATCGAAGGGCTGCAGCCGAATTCAGTGCAGCTGCAGATGGATCCCGGCGACGAGAAGACCTCCCCGGGGGAGGCCTACCTCACCTGGTACCTCGCCGGCGGTTCGGCGTCGCTGAGCAAGCTGCTTCCGATGCTGCAGTGCATGGGCGTCGAGGTATTGGAGGAACGGCCCTTCACGGTGAATCGTCTTGACGGGCTGACGGTTTGGGTCTACCAGTTCACGATCCGACCGGATGTGTCCGTTCCCCGGTCGGCCTTCACTGATGATTGGGACGCCACGGCCAGTCGGTTCACCGAATCGGTCACCGCCATCTGGCAGGGACGCGTCGAGGTCGACGGGTTCAATGGACTCGTCCTGCGCGCCGGTCTGACCTGGCAGCAGGTCACGGTGCTGCGCGCCTATGCGAAGTACCTGCGCCAGGCCGGATTTCCCTACAGTCAGTCGCACATCGAGTCGGTGCTCGATGAGAACACCTCGACCGCGCGCGCGCTGGTCGCGCTGTTCGAGGCGATGTTCGACCCGGACTCCGCTGCCAACGGCCGCGATGCCAGGGCTGCGGCCCGAGCCGTCGCCGCCGATATCGAAGCGCTGGCCAGCCTGGACACTGACCGGGTGCTTCGGGCCTTCGCCTCGCTGATCGAGGCGACCCTGCGCACCAACTTCTACGTCACCGGGCCGGAGTCCGCGCGCGCCCGAAACGTGTTGTCCATCAAGGTCAATCCGGAGCTCATCGACGAATTGCCGCTACCCAGGCCGCGCTTCGAGATCTTCGTCTACTCCCCGCGGGTCGAGGGTGTGCATCTGCGATTCGGTCCGGTCGCCCGGGGCGGGCTGCGCTGGTCGGACCGTCGTGAGGACTTCCGCACCGAGATCCTCGGTCTGGTCAAGGCCCAGGCGGTCAAGAACGCCGTCATCGTTCCGGTCGGGGCCAAGGGCGGGTTCGTCCTCAAACGGCCACCCGCGCCCACCGGTGACGCCGCAGTCGACCGGGAGTCCTTCCGCGACGAAGGCGTGGCCTGTTACCGGCTGTTCATCGCAGGCCTACTTGACATCACCGACAATGTCGTCGCCGGGCAGGTGGTCACGCCGCAGAACGTGGTGCGCCGCGACGGTGACGACGCCTACCTGGTGGTGGCCGCCGACAAGGGCACCGCCACGTTCTCCGATATCGCCAATGAGGTGGCGCAGTCCTACGGATTCTGGCTCGGGGACGCCTTCGCCTCCGGCGGGTCGGTCGGCTACGACCACAAGGCGATGGGCATCACCGCCAAGGGTGCCTGGGAGTCGGTCAAGCGGCACTTCCGGGAGATGGGTGTCGACACCCAGACCGAGGATTTCACCGTCGCCGGCGTCGGCGATATGAGCGGTGACGTGTTTGGCAACGGCATGCTGCTCTCACCGCACATCCGATTGGTCGCCGCCTTCGACCACCGGCATATCTTCATCGATCCCGACCCCGATGCGGCCCGGTCCTTCGAGGAGCGTCGCCGGTTGTTCGACCTGCCGCGGTCCAGTTGGCAGGATTACGAGGCGGGCCTGATCAGCGCCGGCGGTGGTGTGTTCAGCAGGCAGCAGAAGTCGATCGCGGTCACCGAGCAGATGCGCCGGGCCCTGGGCATCGACGCCGATATCGCCGAGATGACCCCGCCCGACCTGATCCGTGCCATCCTCTGCGCTCCAGTCGACCTGCTGTTCAACGGCGGTATCGGCACCTATGTCAAAGCCGAGGCGGAGTCCGACGCCGCAGTCGGCGACCGGGCCAACGACGCGGTGCGGGTCAACGCCAACCAGTTGCGGGCCAAAGTGATCGGCGAGGGCGGGAACCTGGGCGTGACATCGCTGGGCCGTGTCGAGTTCGACCTGTGCGGGGGGCGCATCAACACCGATGCCCTGGACAACTCGGCCGGGGTGGACTGCTCCGACCACGAGGTCAACATCAAGATCCTGGTGGACTCGCTGGTCGCTGCCGGTCGGATCGACCCCGGCGACCGCGCCGATCTGCTTGCGTCGATGACCGACGAGGTGGCCCGGTTGGTCCTCGCCGACAACGGTGATCAGAACGACCTGATGGGCACCAGCCGGGCCAACGCGCCCGGCCTGCTCAACGTGCATGCCCGCCAGATCCGCGAATTCGAGGACCGCCGCGGCCTCAATCGCGAACTGGAGGCACTGCCCTCGGACAAGGAGATCCTCCGCCGCGAGGAGATCGGCGTCGGGCTGACATCGCCGGAACTGGCCACCGTGATGGCACACGTCAAGCTGGCGCTCAAGGACGAGGTGCTGGCTTGCGATCTGCCCGATCAGGAAGTGTTCGCGGCCCGGCTGCCACGCTATTTCCCGGCGCAGTTGCGGGACGGTTTCGCCACCGATATCCGTGGCCACCAACTGCGCCGCGAGATCCTCACCACGATGCTGGTGAACAACGTCGTCGACACCGGCGGGATCACCTTCGCCTACCGGGTCACCGAGGACGCCGGGGTGGGCTATGTCGATGCGGTCCGCGCCTTCGCGGCGGCTGACGCGATCTTCGGAATCGAGCAGACCTGGCGGCACATCCGGTTGGCCGGCGATCAGCACCGGGTGCCGGTCGCCGTGACCGACCGGATGACCCTGGACCTTCGCCGGCTGCTCGACCGGTCGGCCCGGTGGCTGCTCAATTACCGGCCGCAGCCGTTGGCGGTCGGTGCCGAGATCAACCGGTTCGCCGCCAAGGTCGCCGAGTTGACCCCGGGAATGCCGGGGTGGGTGCGCGGTGACGATCAGGTGATCGTGGCCAAGGAGTCCGGTGAGTTCGCCGTGCACGGCGTTCCGCAGGATCTGGCCTACGCGGTGGCCTGCGGGCTCTACAAGTACAGCCTGCTCGACGTCATCGACATCGCCGACATCATCGACCGGGATCCCGCGGAGGTCGCCGACGCCTATTTCGCCTTGATGAATTACCTAGGCACAGACGGGCTGCTGACGGCGGTATCCGGTCTGCCGCGCGACGACCGGTGGCAAGCACTGGCCCGGTTGGCCGTCCGTGACGATATCTACGGTTCGTTGCGCGCCTTGTGTTTCGACGTGATGGCGGTGGGGGAGCCGGAGGAGACCGGTGAGCAGAAGATCGCCGAATGGGAGCAGGTCAACGGATCGAAGGTGAGCCGGGCCCGGCGGACGCTGACCGAGATCCGGGCTCACGGGGCGGCCGATCTGGCCACCCTGTCGGTGGCGGCCCGCCAGATCCGCAGTATGACCCGGACGAGCGGAACCGGAACCAGTGGCTGAGCCGGCGGGGACCGGCTTCACCACCGGTGTGCGGGTGCGCTGGTCGGATATCGACATGTACCAGCACATCAACCACGCCACCATGGTGACGATTCTGGAGGAGGCCCGGGTCGACTTCCTTCGGGAGCCGTTCGCCGAGGATGTCGTGACCATCGGGCTGTTGATTCACGAGGTGCGGGTGCTCTACAAAGGCCAACTCCGCCTTGCCGATTCACCCCTGCAGGTGACGATGTGGACCAAACGGTTGCGTGCGGTGGACTTCACCATCGGCTACGAGGTGCGCGCGGTCGGGGCGGCCCCGGGTTCCAGGCCTGCGGTGATCGCCGAAACCCAATTGGCCGCGGTGCACATCGAGGAGCAGCGACTGGTGCGGCTGTCGTCCACCCATCGGGAGTATCTGCAGCGCTGGCTTCGATGATCTCGATTCCCGAAGCCGCCGATCGTGCCGATCTCGCCGTGTTCGCCGAGCGGATTCTGCGTCTCGACGAGACCGCCGTGATCCGATTGCGCACCCGTGCCGACGGATTGATCGGTGCCTGGGCGGCAACGGGTTTCGATGTGCTGGTCGCCCGGGTGGTGGCTGGCAGTATGGCGCGGCCGGACGTCACCTGCGGTGCCGACGAGTTGCGGCGCGGACTCGCGGCGGCAGACGAGGCGGGAGTCGTCGATCCGGGTTACCCGATGGACTCCGCCTGGCGCTGCGCACTGCCACCGGAGACGGGCTTTGTTCACGTCGATGACGTGCCCACCGCCGTGCTGGCCGAGTTGGCGCGCAACGGCACCGACCTGGCACGTGAGCATGCGGGTCCACTCGGACCGCCCGCCTCGCTGCTGGATCAGGAAGTGCTGCAAGTCAGTTCGGAAACCGAGACGGCGGCGGTGCCGATGCGCTGCGCACTGGTTCTGGCTGCAATGGGTTTTGCCCCGGATGCGCCAGGTGAGGTGGTTCGGGTGCGGGTGATGCCGGCCTGGTTGCGCATCGATGCCCGGTTCGGGTCGGCGTTCCGCCGCCGCGGAGATCCGGTTCTGCTGCTGAACTGAGCGTCCGATTCCGCCTCGCGAACGTGATCGGGCTGCCACACTCCTCGCATGGTCGACAAGAACAAGCCCTGGTTCAAGCTCTACGACAAGGGCGTGCCGTACTCCGTCATCTATCCACCGCTGTCGATCAAGCAGATGTTCAACAGTTGCGCGGAGAAGCACCCGGACCGTGACTATCTGGTCATCAACGATATGCGCCTACCGTACGGGCTGGTCAATATGATGGCCCGCAAGGCGGCGAATGCCCTGATCACGCTCGGCGTCAAGAAGGGCGACCGGGTCGCCATCATGGCCCCCAATGTGCCGCAGTACGTCATCGCCTTCCAGGCCTGCGCCAAGCTCGGCGCCATCGTGGTGCCGATCAACCCGTTGGCGGCCGGGCCCGAGGTGCATCACTACGTCAGGGACAGCGGTGCCGAGACCGTCATTGTGCTGGCCGCGTTCGCCAGGGGCCCCATCGACGTCCTGAACGCAAAGGACACCCCGCTGCGCAATGTGATCACCTTCCAGGTCCCGTCGGTGACCTCCGAAGTCGAGTCCGGCCCGGGAATCCACGATTTCAACGAGATCGTCGGGGCTGCAGCAGATTCCGAGCCCGACGCCGATGTTCGCGGCGCCGATGTCCTGATGCTGCAGTACACCGGCGGCACCACCGGATTGTCCAAGGGCTGCGTGCTGACCAACGATAACCTGGTGTCGATCGCCTACCAGGAGAACTACTGGATGGCTCCGCTGATCGACAAGGACGAACCGCTGCGGTGCCTGGCGGCAGTCCCGATCTATCACATCTACGGCTTCAACATGAACGTCAACGCCAACCACATCAGCGGCGGAACGATCATCATGGTGCCCCAGCCCAGCGTCGACAACGTGTTGGAGGCGATCAACCGACACGAGCCCAACCTGTTCCCGGCCGTACCCGCCATGATCATCGGCCTCAATCAGCACCCCGATATCGCCACCTCGAAGGTCGGCTCTGTCAAGGCGGTCGTCTCCGGTTCCGCGCCCCTGCCGTTGGAGGCGATGAAGACCTTCGAGGAACTCTCCGGTGCGCTGATCTTCGAGGGCTACGGGATGTCGGAGACGTCCAATATCGTCACCGCCAATCCTCTCTTCACCGTTCGTAAGCCCGGGGGTGTCGGTATCCCGTTCCCGGACAACGACGTTCGTATCGTCGACCTCGAGAACCCGGACAAGGACATGCCGCTCGGTGAACCCGGCGAGTTGATCTGCAAGGGTCCGACCGTCATGCGGGAGTACTGGAACAACCCCGCCGAGACCGAGAAGACCTTCCGGGACGGCTGGCTGCTCACCGGCGATATCGCGGTGATGGATTCCGACGGGCACATCTTCATCGTCGACCGCAAGAAGGACATGATCCTGTCCAGCGGGTTCAACGTCTACCCGCGGGAGATCGACGAATTGATGTACACCCATCCGAAGGTGTTGCAGGCCTGCTCCTTCGGCATCCCGGATCCCAAGCGCGGCGAGAGCCTGAAGTTGACACTGGTGCTCAAGCCGGGCGAGGAGATGACCGTCGAGGAGGTGCGGGAGTTCTGCAAGTCCAACCTGTCCGGCTACAAGGTGCCCGTCCAGGTGGCGTTCCTGGCGGAACTTCCGGTCACCTCGGTGGGCAAGCCCGATCGCAAGAAGCTGAGGCAGCTGGAACTCGACGGCCTGCTGACCTGAACCGGCATCAGAACGACGAGTTCACCATGGCGTCGGCCGCCATCTCCAGATAGGCGAGCAGCTCGCGGCGGTGGTCGTCATCCAGTGTCGCGGAGTCGATCGAGGCGACCGCGGTATGCATACAGCGCAGCCAGGCGTCGCGCTCGATGGGCCCGATCCGGAACGGTGCGTGGCGCATCCGCAGCCGCGGGTGACCGCGCTGATCGGAGTAGGTCCGCGGACCGCCCCAGTACTGCTCGAGGAACATCCGCAGCCGGTCCTCGGCGGCATCGAACTCGTCCTCGGGATAGAGCGGGCGCAGCACCTCGTCCTCGCGCACCAGTTGGTAGAACTGCGCCACGATGGAGCGGAATGTCTCGGCGCCGCCCACCGCCTCATAGAAGGTCGGCGGAGTCGGCTGTGCAGGATCGGCCACGCCTCCATTGAACACGAGGTGAATACGCGTGCGATCGTCACCGATCCGTGGTGCACTGGTCTGCGGAGGACGTATGGCGCAGCGCAAACGGAACCCCGCGGGTCTGGCGGGTCACCGGCCCGCGCTGCACAGCGTCGAAGCCGGCTCCGAGGGATCGATCTGGGGGCGGCGCCGGGTGCTCCTGCTCAACTCGACTTACGAGCCGCTTACCGCGCTGCCGATCCGCCGTGCGGTGGTGATGCTGATGTGCGGCAAGGCGGATGTGGTTCACGATGACCCGGGCGGTCCGGTCATCCACTCGGCCACCCGGGTCATGGTGGTGCCCTCGGTGATTCGGTTGCGCAGTTTCGTCCGGGTGCCCTACCGGGCGCGTATCCCGATGACCAGGGCCGCGCTCATGCACCGTGACCGGTTCCGGTGCGCCTACTGCGGTGCCAAGGCCGACACCGTCGACCACGTGGTGCCGCGCAGTCGTGGTGGCGAGCACTCCTGGGAGAACTGTGTCGCGGCCTGCTCGGCCTGTAACCACCGCAAGGCCGATAAGTTGCTGTCCGAGTTGGGGTGGACGCTGCGCCTGGTGCCGACCCCGCCCAAGGGTCAGCACTGGCGGCTGCTGTGCACGGTCAAGGAGCTTGATCCGTCCTGGGTTCGCTACCTCGGCGAGGGTGCCGCCTGAGGTTGCGTTACGGTTTGTGCCGTGCCAAACGCCCTTCTCCACGGCCTGCCGGTTCTACTCGCGGTCGTCATCATTGCGCTGATTTATCGCCGCATCGGCACCCGCCGTGCGATCTACCGGTTGCCCCAGCCGTGGACGCACGGGCCGGTGCTCTGGGCCGCCACCGACGAGGTGATTCCGGCCGGCCGGCACGGCCATAGCGGGCATCACGGGCATCACGGGCACGACGACGGGGCCTTAACCGTGGGGGGTGGCGCAAGTGGGCACTGGTGAACAGCTCATGACGCGGCCTGCCGGCACCCTGCCGGCTGGCTGGGTGGTCAGTTCCAGCGGCCGGCTGTCGGTCGCCTGCGAGCCCGACCGGTTGCCATCGCAGTACCCGTTTCCCACCATGGATCTGATCGCCCTGGACGCCGCGCTGAGCTCTGCGAGTCGCCAGTCCAAGGCCCGCTTCGCGGTGTACGTCGGCGACCTGGGTGGTGACACCATGGCCAGGGCACAACAGATCTTGTCCGACGTGCCGACCCCTGATAACGCGGTGCTGCTGGCAGTGTCTCCCGATCAGCGCGCCATCGAGGTGGTATACGGCGGCGAACTGCGCGGACGCGGTGCCGAATCGGCGGCGCCGTTGGGGGTCTCGGCCGCGGCGTCGTCCTTCCGGCAAGGCCAGCTGATCGACGGACTGGTCAGTGCCATCCGGGTGATGTCGGCAGGTATCGCCCGGCCCCAGTAGCGCCGATCGGGCGCTAACCGGCGTCGAACGCCCGCGCCTTCAGCGCGCGTTCGACACCTGCTCGGCCCTCCAGGACCAGCCGACGCAGCGGCGGTGGCACGTGCAGCCCGCCCAGGAACCAGTCGGCGGCCGCCAATCCCGAGGCGCTGACGTCCCAGGACGGATACAGGCCCACCACCACGGTCTGGGCCACCTCGCTGGAGCGTCGCTCCCATACCTGTGCGATGGCGTCGAAGTACTGCTTGGCGTACGGCGCCAGCACATCGCCCTGACCGGGCTGGGCGAATCCGCCGATGATCGCCCGCGCCGTGATGTTGGGCAGGGTGTCGTCCTCGATCACCTCGCGCCAGGCCCGGTGTTTGACCTCGGCCTGCGGGCGGGCCGAGGCTGCTGCCGCGGCATGCCGCTTACCGGCCGCGGTCGGGTCCCGGCGCAGTTCGGCGTCGATGAACGGGGTCTGCGGTCCGTCCGCGTCGATCCGGCCGCCGGCTGCCAGGGCGGTCACGATCCGCCATCGCAGATCGGTGTCGACCTCGAGGCCGGCCAGCCCGGATTCGGCAGGATTGCGGTCCAGTAGGTCGGCCAGCACCACCAGATGGTGTGTCGACAACCGTGAGGTGCACAGCGCGTTGACGAAGGCCAACTGGTGATCCGAGCCCGGCTCGGCGCCGCGGGCCAGTTCCAGCAGCCGGTCGGCGAAGGCCGGCCAGCCCTCGCTCGCCGCCCAGCCCGGCTCGGCATAGGAGTTCAAGGCGGTCTGGGCCTGCAACAGGAGTCGCTGGGCGACACCCACCTCGGTCTCGCCGTGCACTCCGCGCATCACCAGGGCGACGAAGTCGCGGGCCTTGAACTCCGCGTCGCGGGTCATCTCCCAGGCGGCCGACCACACCAGGGTGCGGGGCAGCGGGTCGGCGATGTCGGCGATCCGCTCGAGTGCGACGTCCAGGGACTCAGGGTCCAGGCGCATCGAGCAGTAGGTCAGGTCGTCGTCATTGACCAGGACCAGCTTGCCGCGCGGAACGCCCAGCAACGCAGGCACTTCGGTGATCTCGCCGGCAACGTCGATCTCCTCGCGGTGTACGCGGACGAGCTTCTCGCTGCCGTCGTAGATCCCGATGGCCAGCCGGTGCACCCGGGTTTCGCCCGCACCGGGCCTGGCACCGCCCTGCCGGACGGCGAACCGGGTGAACCGGCCCTCGTCGTCGACGTCGAACTCGGCGCGCAGGGAGTTCAGCCCGGTGGTCTTGAGCCACTGCCTGCCCCAGTCCGACAGGTCGCGGCCGGAGGCCCGCTCCAATGCCCCGAGCAGGTCGTCGAAGGTGGCGTTGCCGAAGGCGTGGGCGGTGAAGTAGTCCCGCAGGCCGGCCAGGAACTGCTCGAGGCCGACGTAGGCCACCAGCTGCTTGAGCACACTGGCGCCCTTGGCGTAGGTGATGCCGTCGAAGTTCACCTCGACGGCGTGCAGGTCGGGGATGTCGGCGGCCACCGGGTGGGTGGACGGCAGCTGGTCCTGGCGGTAGGCCCAGGACTTCTCCACATTGGCGAAGGTCGTCCAGGCCTCGCTGTACTCGGTGGCATCGGCCTGGCACAGCACCGAGGCGAAGGTCGCGAAGGACTCGTTGAGCCACAGGTCGTCCCACCACCGCATGGTCACCAGGTCCCCGAACCACATGTGGGCCATCTCGTGCAGCACCGTCTCGGCTCGGCGCTCATAGCTGTAGCGGGTGACTTTGCTGCGGAACACGTAGTCCTCGAGGAAGGTCACCGCCCCGGCGTTCTCCATCGCGCCGGCGTTGAACTCCGGGACGAATAACTGGTCGTACTTGCCGAACGCGTAGGGCACCCCGAAGTTGCAGTGGTAGAAGCCGAATCCCTGTTTGGTTTCGGTGAACAGTCGCTCGTGATCCATGTACGGCGCCAGCGAGGCGCGGCAGAACAGCCCGAGGGGGATCTCGCCGTATTCGTCGGAATAGACGTCGTCCCACCGTGCGTAGGGTCCGGCCACCAGTGCCACTAGATAGGTGCTCATTCGCGGGGTGGTGGCGAAGGTGTGTGTCCGGTTCCCGCCGTGCTGCTGCACGGCGACCGGCGCACCGTTGGAGATCACCTCCCAGTGCGCGGGGGCGGTGACGGTGATGTCGAAGGTCGCCTTGAGGTCCGGCTGGTCGAAGCAGGCGAACATCCGCTTGGCGTCGGCGGTCTCGAACTGCGAGTAGAGATACACATGCTCGTCGACCGGGTCGACGAAACGGTGTAGCCCCTCACCGGTGTTGGAGTAGCGGCAGTCGGCCTCCACCACCAGCACGTTGTGGTGGGCCAGGCCGGCCAGCGGGATCCCGGTCGACTCGTCATAACCCGAGGTGTCGATATCGTGGCCGTTGAGCACCGCGCGGTGCACCCGGTCGGCGGCCAGGTCGATATAGCTGTCGGCCCCGGGCAGGGCTTCGAACTCGACGGTGGTCCTGGACCGGAACTCTTTGTCGCCGACGGTCAGGTCCAGTTCGATCCGGTAGCCCTCGACGGTGACCAGAGCCGCGCGTTCGATGGCCTCACTGCGGGTCAGATTCGGAAGCACGGGACCCAACCTATCCTGAGGGCATGACTGAGTCCGCCCCCGATTCGCCCACCAGGTCCCGCGCCGATTTCTGGTTCGACCCGTTGTGCCCGTGGGCCTGGATCACCTCGCGCTGGATCCTGGAGGTGGAGAAGGTCCGCGACATCGACGTGCGCTTCCACGTGATGAGCCTGGCGGTGCTCAACGAAGGCAAGGACCTCCCCGAGCAATACCAGGAGTTGATGACCAAGGCCTGGGGGCCGGTGCGGGTGGCCATCGCCGCGGAACAGGCCCACGGACCGGAGGCGCTCGGACCGCTCTACACCGCGATGGGCACCCAGATCCACAACCGGGCCAACAAGAACCTGGAGCAGGTCATCGGCGAGTCGCTGGCCGAGGCCGGCCTTCCGGCCGAGTTGGCGGCCGCCGCCACCGACGGCTCCTACGACAACGCGCTGCGCACGAGCCACCATGCTGGCATGGATGCGGTCGGTGACCAGGTCGGCACCCCGACGATCCACATCAACGGGGTGGCGTTCTTCGGGCCGGTGCTGTCGAAAATCCCGCGCGGCGAAGAGGCCGGCCGGTTGTGGGACGCCGCGGTGGCACTGGCGTCCTATCCGCATTTCTTCGAACTCAAGCGCACCCGTACCGAGGGTCCCTCGTACGACTGAACCTCGTGTGGAGGCGCTTGAGTAAGGTGACCGCCATGCGCGTCTACATCGGCTCCGACCACGCCGGCTTCGAGTTCAAGAAGGCCATCATCGCCCACCTGGAACGCAACGGCTACGAGCCGGTCGACTGTGGCGCCTACGAGTACGACGCCCAGGACGACTACCCGGCGTTCTGCATCGCCGCAGCGGTTCGCACGGTCGCCGACCCGGGCAGCCTGGGCATCGTGCTGGGCGGATCGGGTAACGGCGAGCAGATCGCGGCCAACAAGGTGCCCGGCGCCCGTTGTGCGCTGGCCTGGAGCGTCGAAACCGCCAAACTGGCCCGCGAGCACAACAACGCCCAGTTGATCGGTATCGGTGGCCGGATGCACACCGAAGCCGAAGCGCTGGAGATCATCGACGCGTTCCTCGGCACCGCGTGGTCGGAAGCCCCTCGGCATCAGCGTCGCATCGACATCCTCGCCGAGTACGAGCGCACCCACGTCGCGCCCCCGGTGCCCGGCACGGACTGACCGTCGTGCCGGAGGGCCACACCCTGCACCGACTGGCGCGGTTGCATCAGCGCCGTTTCGCCGGGTGCGCGGTGCGGGTGTCGAGTCCGCAGGGCCGTTTCGCCGACGCCGCACTCATCGACGGCCTCGTCTTCCGCCGCGCGTCGGCCTGGGGCAAGCATCTGTTCCACGAATACTCCCCGGAAAAGCGAGGCAGTGGACCGATCGTTCACGTCCACCTCGGGCTGTACGGGACGTTCACCGAGAGGCCCGCGCCGATGCCCGAGCCCCGCGGTCAGGTGCGGATGCGCATCGTCGGCGAGGCCTACGGCACCGATCTACGCGGGCCCACCGCCTGCGAGGTGATCGATGAGGCGCAGATGTCGTCGATCCTGGCCCGGCTCGGGCCCGACCCGTTACGCCCCGATGCCGACCCCGCCGCAGCCTGGGCCCGGATCGCGAAGTCCCGCAAGGCGATCGGCGCCCTGCTGATGGACCAGTCGGTGCTGGCCGGGGTCGGTAACGTCTACCGCAGCGAACTGCTGTTCCGCCACGGCATCGATCCCTATCGGCCAGGGCGGGATATCGACCAGGAGGAGTTCGAGGCCGCCTGGGCCGACCTGGTCGACCTGATGAAGGTCGGGGTGCGTCGCGGCCGGATCATCGTGATCCGCCCCGAGGACGACCACGGGGCGCCGGCCTACGGTCCGAGGCGCCCGCGCACTTACGTCTACCGGCGCGCCGGCGAAACGTGCCGGTTGTGCGGCACGACGGTCCGGACCGCCGAGATGGAAGGCCGAAACCTGTTCTGGTGTCCCGGCTGCCAGCGTTGAGGCGTCAGAAGTCGCCGAACCCGCCGAAGTCGCCGCCGAAGTCGCCCCCGCCGAAGTCGCCGCCGTCTCCGCCCCAGCCGCCGCCGTCGGCCCCCGGATCGAGGCCCTGATCGAATCCGGCGTCATACCCGGAGTCGAAACCCTGATCGAAGCCTGACCCGTAGCCGCTCTCGAACCCGGAGGCGCCGTAGCCCACACCGCTCATCCCGGTGAACATGGCGTCGAACAACAGCACCGAGCCCAGGCCCCAGGCTCCGGCCACCAGAGCGGGTTTCCACCACGGCTCGGAGTACCAGCCGGCCGGCACCGGCCGGCCCGCCACCCGGCCACCCGGGTAGTAGTTCGGGGTGCGCTGGGTGGGAACGGGGGAGGCCTCGATCTCGCGGCCCTCGAACTGCACGCGGCGGTCCTCGGTCACCGTCCCGGCCGACTTCTGGCCGGCGATGCTCTCCAACTCCGGGCCCGGGTCCATACCCATCGCGGTCCGTGCCGCCCGCACGTAGTACAGCCCTTCGAGGGCACTCTCCTTGGCCAGCATCGCCTGCTTGGCCGAGGTTGCCTGATCGATCTGGGAGGAGGCCGCGGTGAACCGCTCCGAGGCGTCGGCCAGCGCCTGCTGGGAGGCCTGGTCGGTGCCGGTGAGATTGAGCACCTGGCCGCCGAGACGTTCGATGACCCGGCGGGCGTCGGCCTTGGCGTCGGCCAGGCTGGCCGCCGTGCGGGTGCCCGAGTTCCGCGACGAACTCCACATCGCCAGGGCGACCGTGGCGAGTACAACCAGGATCAGCAACACCAGAACGTTGTTCATGGCGACCACAGTACCGACGCCGCGGGCCGCGGCCTCGGCTATAGAACGCCCAGCGCCCGGTAGACCTCGTCGGACAGCGCGGTGCTGCGCGGGTCGGCGTTGCACTTGGTGGCGTCGAAATGATTCATCACGTAGGCGTAGCCGATACCGTGCTCAAGGTCGACGAACCCGTAGGAGCCGCCCGAGCCGCCGTGGCCGAAGCTGCGCAGATTCGGTCCGGCCACACCGCGCTGGTTGAGCATGTAGCCCAGCCCCCAGCCGTGGTCGGCGACCCTCGGGCCCAACACCACGTCCGGTTCGAATCCGCCTTGGGATACCCGGATCTTCTCGAGATGGCCGCGGGACAGGATCTTCTCCTGGGCCAGACCGTTGTAGAAGGTGGCCAGGCCGAGGGCCGAGACGTGGCCGTTGGTGCCCGGGAACTCCGCGGTGCGCCACGAGGTCAGTTCGTTGGAGCCCAGTTCGTCGTCGGGGACGAACCCCATCGCGACCGCCAGGCCGGCCATCGGGTGCTCGGCGAGTGACTCCGGGTGCCCCGGCGCGCCACCGTCGGCCAGCACGTCTCGGATATGCGGCTTGTCGATCATCTCGGCACACCGCTTGTGCTGCGCAGTGGGCATTCCGATGTGCACGTCGATCCCCATCGGTTCGGCGATCTCGGTGCGCAGATATTGGCCCAGTGTGCGGTCGGTGACCCGGCGGACCACCTCGCCGAGGATGAAGCCGAAGCTCACCATGTGGTAGCCCTGCGCGGTGCCTGGCGTCCACCACGGCTCGGAGGACGCCAGTCGCCGGCACACCCGGTCCCAGTCGGTGACCTCGCTCCAGTGCATCCGGGTCCGCGGGCCGATCACCCCGGAACGGTGCCCGAGCACGTCGGCGACGGTGATGTCCTGCTTGCCGGCCTGGCCGAATTCGGGCCAGTAGTGCGCCACCGGCGCGTACAGGTCGATTTCGCCGCGATCGGCAAGCAGGTGCACACAGGTGCTGGTCAGCGCCTTGGTCCCGGAGAACACGCTGGCCAGGGTGTTCTCCCGCCAGCGCCGACGCCGGCGGGCGTCGGCATGGCCACCCCACAGATTGACCACCAGGTCGCCGTCGACCCATACCGCCACGGCCGCGCCGACGTCGGCGTTCTCGGTGAAGTTGCGCTCGAACGCCGACCCGACGGCCTCGAACCCGGGGGAGCAGCGTCCGCCGATCTCAGTCTGGTCGCTCCGTGTCATCGCTGGGCGCCTCCTGGCCGAGAATCATCCGGCCCCGACGGGCGTTGGACCGGAACCCGAATCTACGGAGGCAACGGTACCGAAAGAAGCCGCGAGGCGAATCGCGGCCGAACCGCTATCGTGTCGTGACCTGGTCCTTTGAGCGTTCAGCGTTGAGCGTTGAGCCCGACCATAGCGGCATCAAGAACATCACTGGGACCCGCGGAAAACCGCCAGCACGGTGAGCACGAGGATCTTCAGGTCCAGAGCCAGCGACCAATTCTCGATGTAGAAGTTGTCCCATTCGGCGCGATCGGCGATCGACGTCTGGCCGCGCAGTCCATTGACCTGTGCCCAGCCCGTGACGCCGGCCTTGACCCGGTGCCGTTCGCCGTAGCGGCGGATCTGCTCCTCGAACAAGTCGACGAATTCCGGACGCTCGGGCCGCGGACCGACCAAGCTCATTTCGCCGCGCAGGACGTTGAGCAACTGGGGCAGTTCGTCGAGCGAGGTCGCGCGCAGGATCTTGCCGATCCAGGTGCGCCGGTCCACCCCCTCGACCCCCCCTGGTGCGGCCCCGGCCTCCGGGACGAACTCGGTCTCGGATGGCTCGGCGGCACGCATGGTGCGGAATTTCAGACAATCGAACACCTTCCCGTCGCGACCCACCCGCGGCTGCCGGAAGAAGATCGGTCCGGGTGAGCTGAACTTCACCAGCACCATCAGGATCAGGAAGACCGGTGAGATGAGCAACAGGCCGAGGGCGCTCGAGACCCGGTCGAGGACGTCCTTGACGGCGAACTGCCAGCCGTGTGGGTTGGTGTGGACCAGTGCCAGGACCGGCAGCCCGCCGATGTGATCGACCCGCATGTGCTCGCCGATGGCGTCGAACATCCGGGGAATGACCCATACCCTTAGGCCCCGGCGTTGGGCCAGCCGCACCACTTCGGCCAGCACTTCGTCGGGAAATATGGAAAACGCGACCACGACACACTCGGCGCCGGTGCGATCGATCGCGTCGTTGACGGTACCGGGCAGGCCTAGGTAGGGCACTTCCGGCAGCGGCGGGTCGTCGAATTCGACCAGGAGCGGATCGGCGTCGAGGAAGCCGATCGGATCCAGGCCGTATTCGGGTGCCGACCGGAGTCGCTCGACGACCTGGGCGGCGACGTGGCCGCTGCCGATGATGAGGGTCGGTGCCACCAGGATGTGATGGCGCCGCAGGGTCCGCTGGATGCCGACCCGGATCAGCCGGCCGACCGGGATCATGACAGCGGCGCACAGCCACACCCGGATGACCGTCTGGCCCGGGCGATCCGCACCTTCGGCGGCGACCAGGATGGCCAGCAGTGTCATCGAGGCCAGCCCCGCCGCGGTCTCCACCGGTCCGATCTCGTCCAGGAATCGACGGTTCAGGCGGCGCCTGTAGACGCCCGTCGCGGCCAACAGAATGATCACCAACGGCACGTACAGCAAAGCGGCCCAAGGCGAGGCCTCGATATGACGGTCCCGGGCCGCCAGCCAGAGCCCGAGCAGGCTTGCGATCGAGGTCGAAAACACGTCGATCAAGATGGTGAACGCAGTGCTCCACGGGTCGCGGCGCAGCCGACCGGCTAGGGAATTGCGATCAAGCCCAGCCGAGCCGTGCTCTCCGCGCTCGGATGTGGCTGCGGAATCGGACCCCGTCATAGGCTCCGACTTCACCCCCCCCCCGTGCGTAGTTGCTGCGAAATAGTTCGCCGGCTCTGCCGAAATTGAACCGCACTCGGGGCAGTAGTGCCAGAGTGAGGGCGTTGCGCGCGGCGGCGTGGTCCGGTTCCGGGGCGGGCCGGTCGAGTAGGCCGGTGTCGCGCACCGACTGCAACCGGTCCGGATCGGACGGTGCCGGCTTGAGGAACTCAAGGCACCGACGTCGCGTCGCTCAACACATGCCTCGACTCACTCCGGCCTTCTTGCGGAGACGCCGGGTGAACCATACCGCTGACACCGCTGGAGCGGGCGACGGGAATCGAACCCGCGTAGCTAGTTTGGAAGACTAGGGCTCTACCATTGAGCTACGCCCGCGTGCTTGCGCGAGCCCAATGTACCGGCGTCTGCCAGTCCGGTTCCACTCGGATCCCCGCTGGGCCGTAGGATCGCGGGCGCTATACAGCGACACAGCACAGACGACACAGACCGAACAATGCACAGCAGCGGGGTGTAGCGCAGCTTGGTAGCGCATCCGCTTTGGGAGCGGAAGGCCGCAGGTTCAAATCCTGTCACCCCGACACGCCTCCACCGACGACCCATGACACCGAGGAGTAACACCGTGAAGAGCACCGTCGAGAAGTTGAGCCCCACCCGGGTTCGCATCAACGTGGAGGTGCCCTTCACGGAACTCCAGGCCGACTTCGACCGGGCCTACAAGCAGTTGGCCAAGCAGGTCCGGCTGCCCGGCTTCCGGCCCGGGAAGGCCCCGGCCAAACTGTTGGAGGCCAGGGTCGGCCGGGGGGCGGTGCTGGAGCAGGTCGTCAACGACGCGCTGCCGGCCCGCTACTCCGAGGCGGTCACAACGACCGAACTGCGTCCGTTGGGTCAGCCTGATATCGAGGTCACCAGGCTGGAGGACGGCGAGGAACTGGTGTTCACCGCCGAGGTCGATGTCCGTCCCGATATCGATCTGCCGGAGTTGAGCACGTTGACGATCTCGGTCGATCCGGTCGAGGTGGCCGATGACGAGGTCGAGGCCGAGTTGCAGGCGCTGCGGGCGCGGTTCGGCACCCTCAAGGGGGTTGAGCGGCCCGCCGAGACCGGTGATTTCGTCTCGATCGATCTGTCCGCCGTCGTCAACGGCGAGGACATTCCGGACGGCCGTGCCGAGGGGTTGTCCCACGAGATCGGCTCCGGGCAGTTGATCGAGGGGCTCGATGAGGCGATCGTCGGGCTCTCCGATGGCGAGTCGGCCACCTTCACCACCAAACTCGTCGCCGGCGAGCATGCCGGTGAGGAGGCCGAGGTCACCGTGACGGTCAAGTCCATCAAGGAGCGGGAACTGCCCGAGGCCGACGACGAGTTCGCCCAGCTGGCCAGCGAGTTCGACACCCTGGCCGAGCTGCGGGAGAACCTCACCGAGCAGGTGCGCCGGGTGAAGCGCATCCATCAGGCGGAGAAGATCCGCGACACTGCGCTGGAGACCCTGCTGGAACTGGTAGAGGTGCCGCTTCCCGAGGCCATCGTTGCGGCCCAGGTGGACTCCGCGCTGCACAACGCTATCCACCCCCTCGATCATGACGAGGCCAAATTCGCCGAGGCGCTGGAGGCCGAGGGTAGTTCGCGGGAGAAGTTCGACACCGAGAATCGGGAGGCCGCGGAGAAGGCCGTCAAGACCCAGTTGCTGATGGACGCGATCGCCGACGAACTCGACATCCAGGTCGGTCAGAACGACCTGACCGAGCGGCTGGTGCTGATGTCGCGCCAGTACGGTGTGGAGCCGCAGCAGTTGCTCCAGCTGCTGCAGCAGCAGAACCAGCTGCCCGCCGTGTTCGCCGATGTGCGCCGTGGGCTTGCCGTGGCGGCGGTGGTGGAAGCTGCCACCGTCACCGACACCGGCGGCAACGAGATCGACACCACCGAATTCTTCGGCGGGCCGGACTCCGAGTCCGGCGAGCAGGCCGGCGGCGAGGACGAGTAACGCCGATAGCGAAAGACCACGGCCGCGGGCACCGTTGTGGGGGTCCGGTTGGTTAGGGTCGGGGGGAACGTCCGGAGTTGACGGACACATGACGACTTCTGGGAAAGTTTCGAGAAAGCAGGTAAGTGTGACTCACATGCGTTCCGGCATGGCTGGGCTGAACCTCACCGACTCGGTCTACGAGCGGCTGCTCGCCGAGCGCATCATCTTCCTCGGCTCGCAGGTCGACGATGACATCGCCAACCGGCTGTGCGCGCAGATCCTGCTGCTGGCGGCCGAGGATCCGACCAAGGACATCTCGCTCTACATCAACTCCCCGGGCGGCTCGATCAGCGCCGGTATGGCCATCTACGACACCATGGTGCTGGCGCCCTGCGATGTCGCCACCTACGCCATGGGCATGGCCGCCTCGATGGGTGAGTTCTTGCTCGCCGCCGGCGCCAAGGGCAAGCGTTTCGCCCTGCCGCACGCCCGGATCCTGATGCATCAGCCGCTGGGCGGTATCACCGGCGGTGCGGCCGACATCGCCATCCAGGCCGAGCAGTTCGCGCTCATCAAGCGGGAGATGTTCCGGCTCAACGCCGAGTTCACCGGCCAGCCGATCGAGCGGATCGAGGCCGACTCCGACCGCGACCGGTGGTTCACCGCCCAGGAGGCCCTGGAGTACGGCTTCGTCGATCACATCATCACCCGCGCCCACGTCAACGGAGCCAATAATGTCTGATCCCCGGCTGTCTGATCCCCGGCTGACCCCGCAGGCGCGCTACATCCTGCCGTCGTTCGTCGAGCACTCCAGCTGGGGTGTCAAGGAGTCCAACCCTTACAACAAGCTGTTCGAGGAACGGATCATCTTCCTGGGTGTCCAGGTCGACGACGCCTCGGCCAACGACATCATGGCCCAACTGCTGGTGCTCGAGTCGCTGGATCCCGACCGCGACATCACCATGTACATCAACTCGCCGGGTGGTTCGTTCACCTCGCTGATGGCGATCTACGACACCATGCAGTACGTCCGCGCCGACATCCAGACGGTGTGCCTGGGCCAGGCGGCCTCTGCGGCAGCGGTGCTGTTGGCGGCCGGCACCCCGGGCAAGCGGCTGGCGCTGCCCAACGCCCGCATCCTCATCCACCAGCCGTCGCTCGGTGGTGTCATCCAGGGTCAGTTCTCGGATCTGGAGATTCAGGCCGCCGAGATCGAGCGGATGCGCACCCTGATGGAGGAGACATTGGCCCGCCATACCGGGAAGGACGCAGCCGTTATCCGCAAGGACACCGACCGCGACAAGATCCTGACCGCCGAGGCAGCCAAGGAATACGGGATCATCGACACGGTGCTGAGCTACCGGAAACTCTCCGCGCAGAAGGCGTGATCCCGCCCGGTTCGCCCTCGGGGTGGGCACCGGGCGCGACACGCCTGCGACAGCCGTGGCGCGCCACCGCACGGCCGGGCCCGCGAAAGGATATGTTCAGCTTCGCGGGACTCCGGGACCACAGCAGAAGATGACACTGATCACCACCGAATACCACTGACGCTATTCGCCTTTATCGGTCGCACGGTGGCCGAACCAGCGGGTAGCGTCGGCACAGACCGGCAAGAACGACGGCGAAGGAAGTAGGGCTCACCACCATGGCGCGTATCGGAGACGGCGGTGACCTGCTGAAATGCTCGTTCTGTGGGAAGAGTCAAAAGCAGGTGAAGAAGCTCATCGCGGGTCCGGGTGTCTACATCTGCGATGAGTGCATCGACCTGTGCAACGAGATCATCGAAGAGGAACTCGCCGACAACGACGACGTCAAACTCGACGAGCTGCCCAAGCCCGCGGAGATCCGGGAGTTCCTGGAGAACTACGTCATCGGTCAGGACACCGCCAAGCGCACGCTGGCCGTCGCGGTCTACAACCACTACAAGCGCATCCAGGCCGGCGAGAAGTCCCGCGACTCCCGGACCGAGCCGGTGGAACTGGCCAAGTCCAACATCCTGATGCTCGGCCCGACCGGGTGCGGCAAGACCTACCTGGCCCAGACGCTGGCCAAGATGCTCAACGTGCCGTTCGCGATCGCCGACGCCACCGCCCTGACCGAAGCCGGCTATGTCGGTGAGGACGTCGAGAACATCCTGCTCAAGCTGATCCAGGCTGCCGACTACGACGTCAAGCGGGCCGAGACCGGCATCATCTACATCGACGAGGTCGACAAGATCGCCCGCAAGAGCGAGAACCCGTCGATCACCCGGGACGTCTCCGGTGAAGGTGTTCAGCAGGCATTGCTGAAGATCCTGGAAGGCACCCAGGCCTCGGTCCCGCCGCAGGGCGGCCGCAAGCACCCGCACCAGGAGTTCATCCAGATCGACACCACCAACGTGCTGTTCATCGTGGCGGGCGCCTTCGCCGGTCTGGAGAAGATCGTCTCCGACCGGATCGGCAAGCGTGGCCTGGGCTTTGGCGCCGAGGTGAAATCCAAGGCCGAGATCGACACCCAGGACCACTTTTCCGAGGTCATGCCCGAAGACCTGATCAAATTCGGGCTCATCCCGGAGTTCATCGGCCGGCTGCCGGTGGTCGCCTCGGTCACCAATCTCGACAAGGAATCGCTGGTGCAGATCCTGTCCGCCCCGAAGAACGCGCTGGTCAAGCAGTACACCCGACTGTTCGAGATGGACGGTGTGGAACTGGAGTTCGAGGAGGATGCGCTGGAGGCCATCGCCGATCAGGCCATCCACCGCGGCACCGGGGCCCGCGGGCTGCGCGCCATCATGGAGGAAGTCCTGCTGCCGGTGATGTACGACATCCCCAGTCGCGACGATGTCGCCAAGGTCGTGGTGACCAAGGAGACCGTCCAGGACAACGTGCTGCCGACGATCGTGCCTCGCAAGCCCTCGCGCGCCGAACGCCGCGACAAGACCGCCTAGGCAAGCGCCTTTCCCCGCGAGCAGACGGAAACGGTCCCGAAGCCGCGGCGTGTCGGGACCTTTTCCGTCTGCTCGCCGGGTAGTCGGCCCAAGGTCAGGTCACCCGGTCCGGGCGGCTGTAGACGTTCATCGAGTCGCCGCGCAGGAAGGCGATCAGGGTCAGCCCGGACTCAGCGGCCAGGTCCACCGCTAACGACGAAGGCGCCGACACCGCCGCCAGCACCGGGATTCCCGCCATCACCGCCTTCTGAGTCAGCTCGAAGGATGCCCGGCCGCTGACCAGCAGCACAGTTCCGCTCAGCGGTATGCGTTCGTTCTCCAGTGCCCAGCCGATGACCTTGTCCACCGCGTTGTGCCGGCCCACGTCCTCCCGGACGGCCAGCATCCTCCCGTCGGCGCCGAACAGGGCGGCGCCGTGCAGACCCCCGGTGGCGGCGAAGACCTTCTGGGCCGAACGCAGAAGAGCCGGCATCGTGGCCAGTGTGGCGGCCGGGACCCTCGAGGGATCGTCGCCGGGGGAGTGCCGGCTGGCTAGGCGGACCGCGTCCAGGGAGGCCTTGCCGCACACCCCGCACGAGGATGTGGTGTAGAAGTTGCGGACGACGGACTCCGGCACCTGCAGGCCGGGGCGCAGCGTCACATCGAGCACGTTGTAGCTGTTGGTCCCATCGGAATCGGCCCCCCGGCAATATTGCACGGTGGACACCTCGTCGCGCTCGGCGATCACCCCCTCGGTCAGTAGAAATCCCTGTGCCAGTTCGACATCCGAGCCCGGTGTGCGCATCGTGACGGCCACCGGCGACCCGTTGACACGGATCTCCAGTGGCTCCTCGACCACCAGGGTGTCGGCCCGGTCGGAGGCCGACCCACCGACGAGGTGGGTCACCCTCCGCCGCGACGTCACCCGGCCCACGGGTTCAGACCTTCTCCAGGCGGATCACGATCGCCTTCGACACCGGGGTGTTAGATCTGTCGGCGACGTGATCCAGGGGCACCAGCGGATTGGTCTCCGGGTAGTAGGCGGCGGCATTGCCGGCCGGGGTGGAATAGGGCACGACCAGGAAGTCCTCGGCGCGTCGCTCCCGGCAATCGTCGCCGAACTCGGAGACCAGGTCGACCCGGTCACCGGCGGCGAGCCCGAATGCGGCGATATCGGCGGGGTTGACGAAGACGACCCGTCGGCCCCCGCTGATGCCGCGGTAACGGTCGTCGAGACCGTAGATGGTGGTGTTGAACTGATCGTGGCTGCGCAGCGTCTGCAGGATCAGGCGGCCGGGCGGGACGGGCAGCCAACGCAGTGGGCTGGTGGCGAAATTAGCTTTGCCGGTGCTAGTCGGGAATTGGCGGGTGTCCCGGGGCGGGTGCGGTAGGGCGAAGCCGTCGGGTGCGCGGACCCGACGGTTGTAGTCATCGCAGCCGGGAACCACCGCGGCGATCTCGTCACGGATCCGGTCGTAGTCGGCGGCAAAGCGTTCCCAGCGCACCGGGTGCCCCGGACCGAGCAGGCGGCGGGCCAGCCCGCAGATGATCGCGATCTCGCTGCGGACGTCATCGCCGGGCGGCGGCAGGCTGCCGCGGGACAGGTGCACCATCGACATCGAGTCCTCGACGGAGACGACCTGCTTGCGGCCGTCGACGACATCGCGGTCGGTGCGGCCCAGGGTCGGCAGGATCAGCGCGGTGCGGCCGTGCACGAGGTGGCTGCGGTTGAGCTTGGTGGACACCTGGACGGTTAGCGCACAGGTGCGCAACGCCGCCTCGGTCACCTCGGTGTCGGGGGTGGCCGAGGCGAAGTTGCCGCCCATGGCGACGAACACCGACGCCCGGCCGTCCCGCATGGCGCGGATCGCGTTGACGGTGTCCAAGCCGTGCCGGCGCGGCGTGCGGATCCCGAAACGGCTGTCCAGGGTGTCGAGGAAGGAGTCCGGAACCTTCTCCCAGATGCCCATGGTGCGATCGCCCTGGACGTTGGAATGTCCGCGTACCGGACACACCCCGGCGCCGGGCTTTCCGATCATGCCGCGGAGCAGCAGGATGTTGGTGATCTCGGCGATGGTGGCCACCGCGTGGGTGTGCTGGGTGAGGCCCATCGCCCAGCACACGACGGTGCGCCGGGAGTCGGCCAGCATGTCGGCGACGCGGTGCAACTGCGGCGCGGTCATTCCGGTGGCCGCCAGCACGGTGTCGAGGTCGACGCCGCGGGCCGCGGCGGCGTACTCGTCGAACCCGTGGCAGTGCCCGGCGATGAAGTCGCGGTCCAGCACGCTGCCGGGGGAGCGATCGTCGGCCTCGAGGAGCAACCTGGCCAACCCGCGGAACAGTGCCATATCCCCGCCGAGGCGGATCTGGACGAATTCATCGGCCAACGGCACGCCGCCGCCGAGCACGCCGCGCACGGTTTGCGGATCGTCGAACCGGATCAGGCCGGCCTCTGGAAGGGGGTTGACGGCGATGATCCTCGCGCCGTTGGCCTTGGCCTCGGCCAGTACCGAGAGCATCCGCGGATGATTGGTGCCGGGGTTCTGTCCGGCGATCACGATCAGATCGGCGTTCGCGATATCGGAGACGGTCACCGATCCCTTGCCGATCCCGATCGAGTCGGTCAGCGCTGTGCCCGAGGACTCGTGGCACATGTTGGAGCAGTCCGGCAGGTTGTTGGTGCCGAAACTGCGGACCAGCAACTGGTACAGGAATGCCGCTTCGTTGCTGGTGCGCCCGGAGGTGTAGAACACCGCCTCGTCAGGGCCGGAGAGGTCGTTGAGGTGATCGGCGATCAGGTCGTAGGCGCCGTCCCAGCCGATCGGCCGGTAGTGCGTATCACCGGGCCGCAACACCATCGGGTGGGTCAACCGGCCCTGCTGGGACAGCCAGTATTCCGGGCGGGCCGCCAGATCGGCGACCGGGTGGCGGGCGAAGAACTCCGGGTCGACAACCCGCCGGGTGGCCTCCTCGGCCACCGCCTTGGCGCCGTTCTCGCAGAACTCCGCCGCCTTGCGCCCGCCCGGTTCCTCCGGCCAGGCGCATCCCGGACAGTCGAACCCGTCGCGCTGATTGACCCGCCGCAAGGTCGCCGCGGTGCGCAGGACACCCATCTGGGCGAGGCTGCGTCGCAGCGCGACCAGGACGGCGGGTACCCCGGCGGCGGCCTTCTTCGGGCTGCCGACCTTGACGGTCCGCTCGTCGTACTCGCCGTTGGCGTCTCCGGCAGCGCGCATGCGCCCAATCTAGCCAGTGACCGATCTCACCAATCCGGTCACCAGCGAATTCCGTCCTTGACGTCGGCGTAACACGTTCGCCATCGAGGGTTCCTAGCTTGGGCTGATTACATGCCCAACGGTCAAGGTCGGGCGTCACGGTAGGTCGAGAGGAACTCAGTTGAGCGGGAACACGGTCCGTTTGCAGGCGATCAACAACGTCGAGGCATACGTGCCGCCGGCGATCAGCTTCGATCCGGCCGAGGCGCCCGGGGAGATCTTCGGCTCCAATGTCTTCACCCTGGCCGAGATGCGGTTGCGGTTGCCGAAGTCGGCCTACAAATCCGTCGTCGCCACCATCGAGAAGGGCGCCAAACTGGATTCGGCGGTCGCCGATTCCGTCGCCTCGGTCATGAAGGATTGGGCGCTGTCGCGCGGCGCCACCCACTATGCGCACGTCTTCTACCCGATGACCGGTCTGACCGCCGAGAAACATGACAGCTTCCTCGAACCGGTCTCCGATGGTCAGACGCTGGCCGAGTTCGCCGGCAAGACCCTCATCCAGGGTGAGCCGGACGCGTCCAGCTTCCCCTCCGGCGGGCTGCGTAGCACCTTCGAGGCCCGTGGGTACACCGGCTGGGATGTCACCAGCCCGGCCTACATCCTCGAGAACCCGAACGGCAACACCTTGTGCATCCCGACGGTCTTCGTCTCGATGACCGGTGAGGCGCTGGACTACAAGACGCCGCTATTGCGCAGTCAGCAGGCGATGGGCGCCCAGGCGGAGCGAATCCTGAGGCTGTTCGGGCACTCCGATTTCGACCGCATCGTGTCGTTCTGCGGTCCCGAGCAGGAGTACTTCCTGATCGACCGGCATTTCTTCCTGGCCCGGCCGGACCTGATCAATGCCGGCCGGACACTGTTCGGCTCCAAGCCGCCCAAGGGACAGGAATTCGACGATCACTACTTCGGGTCAATCCCGGAGCGGGTGCTCGGCTTCATGATGGACACCGAGCGCGAACTGTTCAAGCTCGGCATCCCGGCCAAGACCCGGCACAACGAGGTCGCCCCGGGCCAGTTCGAGATCGCGCCGATGTTCGAGCGGGCCAATATCGCCGCCGACCACCAGCAACTGCTGATGACGGTCTTCAAGACCATCGCCAAGAAGCACGGTATGGAATGCCTGTTCCACGAGAAGCCGTTCGCCGGGGTCAACGGATCCGGCAAGCATGTGAACTTCTCGATGGGCAACGCCCAGTTCGGCAGCCTGCTGGTACCCGGCGACACACCCCATGAGAACGCCCAGTTCCTGGTGTTCTGCGCGGCGATCATCCGCGCCGTGCACAAATTCGCCGGTCTGCTGCGGGTGTCGGTGGCCTCGGCCACCAACGATCACCGCCTCGGCGCCAATGAGGCCCCGCCGGCGATCATCTCGATCTTCCTCGGTGACCAGCTCGCCGATGTCTTCGAGCAGATCGCCAAGGGTGCAGCCACCTCATCGAAGGGCAAGGGCACCATGATCATCGGGGTCGACACCCTGCCGCACCTGCCCACCGATCCGGGTGACCGCAACCGCACCAGCCCGTTCGCCTTCACCGGCAACCGATTCGAGTTCCGGGCACCGGGCTCCGGGCAGACCATCAACGTGCCCATGATCGTTCTCAACACGATCATGGCCGACTCTCTCGACCATATGGCCACCGTTCTAGAGAAGGCGGTCGCCGCGGGCGTCGACTTCGACTCTGCGGTGCAAACCTTGCTCACCGACATCATCACCGAGCACGGAGCGGTGGTGTTCAACGGCGACGGCTACTCGGAGAACTGGCAGATCGAGGCGGCCGAACGGGGTCTGCCGAATCTCAAGACCACCCTCGACGCCATCCCGGAGCTCATCACCCCCGAGTCGATCGAGCTGTTCGAGCGGTACGGGGTGTTCAACGAGCGCGAGCTACACAGCCGCTACGAGGTCCGCCTGGAGCAGTACGCCATGACCATCGCCGTGGAGGCCAAGCTGGCGTGTGAGATCGGCTCGACGGTGATCCTGCCGGCAGCCCTGCGCTACCAGACCGAACTGGCCCAGAACGTGGCCACCATGAAGGCCGCCGGATTCCCAGCCGATACGTCGCTGCTGGCACAGGTGTCCGAGCCGATCGCCGAGCTCACCGCGGCGATCGCCGGTCTGAAAGCCGCCCTGGCGGCCCACGTCGAGGGCAGCCTCGCCGAAGCCCTGCACGCCCGGGATGAGGTGCTGCCGGCGATGGATGCGGTCCGGGCCGCCGCCGACACCCTCGAAGGGATCATTGCCGACGATCTGTGGCCGCTGCCGACCTACCAGGAGATGCTCTACATCCTCTGAACACATCCCCTGAAACACCCTCTGAATCCGATCGTGGATCCGATCTGGTGAAGCCCCGGGTGACTTCTTAAAATTCGCTGACGCCCGCCGTGGCCAACGACACTCGGTGTTTGCGGACCGAAGGTTGCCTTATCCCGATGACCTGTGGTTATCGTGGCCAGCGAACGGCGTGTCCGTCGCAGTGCCGACTGAAGCGTGTCTAAGAGAGTGTAATAATCGGCATCGCGTGCGACACGAGCCCGCCGCGATCCGACGAAAGGCGCCCGACGTGGGTCTGAGCGGTAACGGGGTTGCCCACCACCGGCACAAACTCGAAAAAGTCGTGATCAGGTTCGCCGGGGACTCCGGCGACGGTATGCAGCTGACCGGCGACCGGTTCACCTCCGAGGCCGCGCTGTTCGGCAATGACCTTGCGACCCAGCCGAATTACCCCGCTGAAATCCGTGCGCCCCAGGGCACGCTGCCCGGTGTCTCGTCGTTCCAGATCCAGATCGCCGACTATGACATCCTCACCGCGGGCGACCGACCGGACGTGCTGGTGGCGATGAACCCGGCCGCGCTGAAGGCCAATCTCGACGACCTGCCCCGCGGTGGCACCGTGATCGCCAACTCCGACGAGTTCACCAAGCGCAACCTCGGCAAGGTGGGCTATCCGGCCAGCCCACTGGACACCGGCGAATTGTCCGACTACGTCGTCCATGCCGTCCCGATGACCAGCCTGACCCTGGGTGCGGTGGAACCGATCGGCGCGTCGAAGAAGGACGGCGAGCGCGCCAAGAACATGTTCGCCCTCGGGCTGCTGTGCTGGATGTACGGCCGGCCGATCGCCCCGAGTGAGACGTTCGTCCGGGAGAAGTTCGCCCGTAAGCCGCAGATCGCAGAGGCGAACATCCTGGCACTGCGGGCGGGCTGGAACTACGGTGAGACCACCGAGGCGTTCGCCACCACCTACGAGGTGGCACCGGCCACGTTGGCGCCGGGGGAGTACCGGCAGATCTCCGGCAACACCGCCCTGTCCTACGGCATCATCGCCGCCGGTCACCTCGCCGGGGTCCAGGTACTGCTGGGCAGCTATCCGATCACCCCGGCCTCTGACATCCTGCATGAGCTGTCCAAACACAAGAACTTCGACGTGCTGACCTTCCAGGCCGAGGACGAGATCGCCGGTATCGGCGCCGCGATTGGCGCCTCCTACGGCGGTGCGCTCGGGGTGACCAGCACGTCGGGGCCCGGAGTCGCTTTGAAATCGGAGTTCATCGGACTGGCGGTGATGACCGAACTGCCGCTGCTGATCATCGACGTCCAGCGCGGCGGCCCGTCGACCGGGCTGCCCACCAAGACCGAGCAGGCCGATCTGCTCCAGGCGATGTTCGGCCGCAACGGCGAGTCCCCGGTGGCGGTGCTGGCCCCCTGCTCGCCGTCGGACTGCTTCGATATCGCGGTGCAGGCCGCCAGGATCGCGCTGACCTACCGCACCCCGGTGATCGTGTTGTCCGATGGTGCGATCGCCAACGGATCCGAACCGTGGCGCATCCCCGACGTCGGCACCTTCGCGGCCATCGACCCCGGTTTCGCGCGACCGGGCCAGGATTTCGCGCCCTACGCCCGTGACCCCGAGACGCTGGCCCGACAGCTGGCGGTTCCGGGCACCGCAGGCCTGGAGCACCGCATCGGCGGTCTGGAGAAGGCCAACGGATCGGGTGACATCTCCTATCACGGCGCCAATCACGATCAGATGGTCCGGCTGCGGCAGGCCAAGATCGACGGGATCGCGGTGCCCGACCTCGTGGTCGACGATCCGACCGGGGACGCCGAACTGCTGATGCTGGGCTGGGGCAGTTCGTTCGGCCCGATCGGCGAGGCCTGCCGGCGGGTTCGCCGACGGGGGGTGAAGGTCGCCCACGCCCAGTTGCGCCACCTCAACCCGCTGCCGGCCAATCTCGGCGAGGTGCTGGGGCGCTACCCGACGGTGGTGCTGCCGGAGATGAACCTGGGTCAGCTCGCGCTGCTACTGCGCGGCAGATATCTGGTGGATGTGCAATCGGTGACCAAGGTGGCCGGGATGGCGTTCCGGGCGGATGAACTGGAAGAGGTCATCGCGGCGGCCCTGGACGGAACCTTGGGCGACGCGGAGCGCGACAAGACGATATTCGCCAGGCGCACGGCGGCGACCGTGGGAGCTGGGGCGAACGGCCAAACCGGGGCGGGAGCCAGCGCGTGACGGATCTGATCGGAGCCGACCTCGGTCTGGTGGAGTCGAAGAACGCCGGGGTGCCGGCCAGCGCCGTTACGCTCAGGTCCAGGGACTTCACCAGCGACCAGGAGGTGCGCTGGTGCCCGGGCTGCGGTGACTACGTCATCCTCAACACCATCCGCAATTTCCTTCCGGAGATGGGGTTGCGGCGGGAGAACATCGCCTTCGTCAGCGGCATCGGCTGCTCCAGCCGGTTCCCGTACTACCTGGAAACCTACGGATTCCACTCCATCCACGGTCGGGCGCCGACCGTCGCGACCGGCCTGGCACTGGCCCGGCCGGACCTGTCGGTGTGGGTGGTCACCGGCGATGGTGATGCGTTGTCCATCGGCGGTAACCACCTGATCCATGCCCTGCGCCGCAATGTGAACATCACCATCCTGCTGTTCAACAATCGGATCTACGGGCTGACCAAAGGCCAGTACTCGCCGACCTCGGAGGTCGGAAAGGTCACCAAGTCGACTCCGATGGGCTCGCTGGATCACCCGTTCAACCCGGTGTCGGTGGCGCTGGGCGCGGAGGCGACGTTCGTCGGCCGGGCACTGGACTCCGACCGCAAGGGTCTGTCCGAGGTGTTGCGTGCCGCCGCCGCCCACCGCGGTGCGGCCCTGGTGGAGATCCTGCAGGACTGCCCGATCTTCAACGACGGGTCGTTCGACGTGTTGCGCAAGGACGGCGCCGAGGATCGGGTGATCAAGGTGGCGCACGGGGAGCCGATCACCTTCGGCGCGGGCGGCGAGTACGCCGTGGTGCAGACCGGTTTCGGACTGGAGGTGGCCAAGACCGCCGACGTCGCCGCCGACCAGATCGTGGTTCACGACTCGAGCGCGGATAACCCGGCCTATGCTTTCGCCCTGTCCCGGCTGAGCGATCAGAATCTTGAGCACACCGTGATGGGGATCTTCCGGCAGGTCAACCGACCGACCTATGACGACGCCGCGCGTCGGCAGGTTGCCGCCGACCGCGCGGCCCGCCCGCGCGACAGCGCCGCCCTGCAGTCGCTTCTGCGCGGTCGCGACACCTGGACCGTGGACTGAGACCGGTGTCGTCGCGGCCCCCATTGGCCGCCATCGTCCTGGCCGGGGGGCAGTCGCGACGGATGGGGCGGGACAAGGCCACCATGCCGCACCCGCGACAGCCCGCTGTCAGCATGGTCGAGCACACCCTCGGGGTGCTGGCCCGGCGTTGCGCCCCGATGTTCGTCGTCGCCGCCCCCGGGCAGGTGCTGCCGGCGCTGGATGCCCGGGTGCTGCGCGACGAGGTCCCGGGGGCCGGTCCGTTGCGTGCCACCGGGCGGGGTTTGCGGGCGGCCGCCGACGAGGGTCTGGAGTACGCCTTCGTCTGCGCGGTGGATATGCCCTATCTATCGGTCGACCTCATCGACCGTCTTGATGGTGATCACGGGATTGATGTGGTGCTGCCGTGGGACGGTCGGGAGCATTACCTGGCCGGTGTGTACCGGACGGCCCTGGCCGATCGCATCGACGCCTTGGTCGCCGATGGCCAGCGCAGCATGCGTGCTCTCGTCGCGGCGGTGCCCAGCAGGCGTGTCGTCATGCCGGCGACCCGGTCCCTGACCAATCTCAACTGCGAGTCTGACCTGCGCTGATGCGCGGGCCGACGGTTCGGGGCGGATGAGATCAACCTGTTATTGGTGTTGACCGTGCGCTTCGTGTGGCTAATGTGAATTACATCGCTGTGCGCCGCTTCACAAACTCGATGTGATTCGCATCACATAAGTGACGGCTCCGTCAGTGCTGGGTGGAGACCGGACACGCCGCCCTGACCTGCGACGCATCCACAATATCTGCCGTTGTGATTGGTCTGTTATCTGAAATATATTGGCGTGTCATTCACGTGACTTGGCGCAATGCGCTGCGTACCGTCGTACCCGTTGCCTGAATAGGCCAAACAATTCCAGATGAGGAACCCTGCGTGTGAGCGGGGCCGGTGAGGCCGGAAGGTCTCCGCGGCTTCGGCACATGCTCGGCGAAAGGAAAAACTGTTGAAGAACCTCCGCAAGACGCTGGGCATGACCGCGATCGCCGGTGCGATGACCGTCGCCCCGATTGCCCTCGGCGCCGGCACCGCCAACGCCGACAGTGTCAACTGGGACGCGATCGCGCATTGCGAGTCGGGTGGCAACTGGGCCATCAACACCGGAAACGGCTACTTCGGCGGGCTGCAGTTCTCGCCGAGCACATGGTCGTCCAACGGCGGCGCGGGTATGCCGCACACCGCCTCGCGGTCGGAGCAGATCCGGATCGCCGAGAACGTCCTGCGCACCCAGGGCATCGGCGCGTGGCCGACCTGCGGTGGTCGGGGCTGACGCTGAATCGTCTGAACTGAAGGTGGCGCCGGAGAAATCCGGCGCCACCTTTTTCGTTTTTCGTGTCCGGTCTCGGGTCTGGCCGGTATCGATCGACCCGGCTGTAACAGCCCTGCCCGACGGTGCGATCCACACCACAACCGCATGCACTCGCGGCCCAAAGTCGGAAAGGGACACCGGTGACGACGATCCGCAGAATCCTCACCCTTGCGGCCCTTGCGCTGGGACTGGCCCTCGGGGCGCTCACGCTGGGCAGTGCGACGGCAGTCGCGGACACCAGCGTCAACTGGGACGCGATCGCGAAGTGCGAGTCGGGTGGTAACTGGGCCATCAACACCGGCAACGGTTACTACGGCGGACTGCAGTTCTCCCCGGCCACCTGGAAGTCCAACGGCGGTGCCGGCATGCCGCACCAGGCCTCCCGCGAGGAGCAGATCCGGGTCGCCGAAAACGTCCTGCGGACTCAGGGCATCGGCGCCTGGCCGACCTGCGGCACAAAGGCCGGCACCCCGGTGTTCGCCACCGCGGTCGTCACCGACGTCCCCGCCTCGCCGGCCGCCGGACAGTGCCAGGGTGTGGGCCGCGGACCGCTCGGACTGGTCGACTGGGGCCAGGTCTGCCTGGCCTTCACCGACCCGGGCAAGGCACTGACCAATGCGATCGGCCTCCGCTGACCTGATCGTCGGGTGCGCCGTCACGTAGGTTGGCCCCATGACAGGGCGCGAATTCGACATCGTTGTGTACGGGGCCACCGGTTTCGTCGGCAGGCTCACCGCCGAATACCTTGCCAGGGCAGGCGGGCCGGCCCGGATCGCGTTGGCCGGGCGCTCACCGGCCAAGCTGGAGGCGGTCCGCGCGACCCTGGGCGAGGCGGCGCAGTCCTGGCCGATCCTCACCGTTGACGCCGACCGGCCCTCGACCCTCGACGAGATGGCGGCCCGCACCCGGGTCGTCGTGACCACCGTCGGCCCCTACAGCAAGTACGGGCTGCCCCTAGTGGCGGCCTGCGCAGCGGCCGGGACCGATTACGCGGACCTGACCGGTGAGGCGATGTTCGTGCGGCAGAGCATCGACGCCTACCACAAGCAGGCAGTCGACACCGGTGCGCGAATCGTGCACGCCTGCGGGTTCGACTCGATCCCCTCGGACATGACCGTCTACGAACTGTTCCGCCGTGCCCGGCAGGACAACGTCGGCGACCTGCTGGACACCAACTTCGTGCTGCGCGGGTTCTCCGGAGGGGTGTCCGGCGGCACGATCGCCTCGATGATCGAGGTGTTCCGGGCATCCTCGGGCGACCCGGACACCCGCAAGCTGCTCGAGGACCCGTACACCCTGACCCAGGACCGCGGCGCCGAACCGGAACTCGGCGCCCAACCCGATCTGCCGTGGCGCCGCGGCACCGAGATCGCCCCCGAACTCGCCGGGGTGTGGGCTGCCGGGTTCGTCATGGCCATGTACAACACCCGGATCGTCCGGCGCAGCAACGCCCTGCTCGACTACGCCTACGGCCGGCGGTTCCGCTACGCCGAGTACATGAGTGTCGGACCGTCGATCACCGCGCCGGTCGTTTCGGCGGTGGCCACCGCGGCCACCAACGCGACCGCCGCATTGGGCAGTCGTTTCTTCCGCTTCCTGCCGCGCAGACTGGTCGAGCGGTTGGCTCCCAAACCGGGCACGGGTCCCAGCGAGCAGGTCCGCGAGCAGGGTTGGTACCGGGTCGAGACCTACACCACCACCAGCACCGGGGCTCGGTACGTGGCCACCATGTCCCAGAGCGGCGACCCCGGCTACAAGGCGACGGCGGTGATGCTGGGGGAGTGCGGCCTGGCGCTGGCGCTGGACCGTGACAAGCTGCCGGAACTCTTCGGTGTGCTCACCCCGGCGGCCGCGATGGGCGACGCATTGCTGGCCCGGTTCCCGGGCGCCGGTATATCGCTGGATTCGGCCCGGCTGAACTGACGCTCAGAGCGTAATCATGGCGCTACCGGCCAGCGCTGATCTACTGTCGAATCGTTCGCTGGCAACTCAAGAAAGTGGAACCTCAACATGGCCGGTCTCGACGACCTCTTCAATCAGATCCCGGTGGCGGATATCGCCAGCAAGCTCGGCGCAGACCAGAGCGAGGTGACTCAGGCGATCCAGACCCTGGTACCTACCCTGCTCGGCAGCCTTCAGGAAAACGTTCAGGCCGACGATATCGATTCCACTGAGCTGGAGTCTGTCGTCGTTGCCGAGGGTGAGAGCGATCTTCTCACCGGGGGTGTCAACGTCGACCAGCTCGACGAAGGTCAGGGCAACCAGATCGTGGCCAGCCTGTTCGGCGGCAATGACACCAACCAGGTCGCCTCTGCGCTGGCGGGCGCCGGAGCGGGCGGCGGCGACCTGATCAAGCGGCTGCTGCCGATGCTGGCCCCGATCGTGCTCGCCTACGTCGGCAAGCAGTTCGCCCAGAAGAACTCGGCCGGCGCCGGTGCCCAGGCTCAGGCAGCTCCTGCCGGTGGAATCGGTGACATCCTCGGCAGCATCCTGGGTGGTGCCGGTGGTGGCGGCGGCGCCGCCGCGAACAACCCGCTGGGCAGCATTCTCGGCAGCGTGCTGGGCGGCAGCCAGGGTGGTGCCATCGGCAACATCCTCGGCGGCCTGCTGCGCGGCGGCAAGTAACCGCTTCCAGGAGGGGCGCAGGTCGGACGGCGACCTGCGCCCCACCTAGAATCGCGGAGTGCCCTCTGACGAGACCCGCGTCGATACCCGCGCCGAGACCCTTCCCAAGTCCTGGGATCCCGGCGCGGTAGAGACCGAGATCTACCAGGGGTGGGTGGACGCGGGCTATTTCACCGCCGACGCAGGCAGTGCCAAGCCGCCGTACTCGATCGTGCTGCCGCCCCCGAACGTCACCGGCAGCCTGCACATGGGTCACGCACTGGACCACACCCTGATGGACGCGCTCACCCGGCGCAAGCGCATGCAGGGCTACGAGGTGCTCTGGCTTGCCCGGCATGGATCACGCCGGTATCGCCACCCAGACACTGGTGGAGAAGCGCTTGGCGGCCGAAGGGAGCAGTCGCGAGCATCTCGGCCGCGAGCGGTTCATCGAGAAGGTGTGGGACTGGAAGCACGAGTCCGGCGGCACCATCGGCGCACAGATGCGCCGCCTCGGTGACGGGGTCGACTGGAGCCGGGACCGCTTCACCATGGACGAGGGGCTCTCCCGCGCGGTTCGCACCATCTTCAAGCGCCTCTACGACGCCGGCCTGATCTACCGGGCCGAACGGCTGGTCAACTGGTCGCCGGTACTGCAGACCGCGATCTCCGATCTGGAGGTCAAATACTCCGAAATTGAGGGCGAACTGGTCTCGTTCCGCTATGGGTCGATGGATGATGCGCAGCCGCACATCGTGGTGGCGACCACCCGAATCGAGACCATGCTCGGCGATACCGCCATCGCGGTGCACCCCGATGACGAGCGGTACCGCCACCTGGTGGGCAGCTCGCTGCCCCATCCGTTCCAGGACCGCGGGATCGTCATCGTGGCCGACACCCACGTCGATCCGGAATTCGGCACCGGCGCTGTCAAGGTCACCCCTGCCCATGATCCGAACGACTTCGAGATCGGGATGCGGCACAGCCTGCCGATGCTGTCGATCATGGACACCCGTGGCCGGATCGCCGGAACCGCAACGCAATTCGACGGTATGGACCGGTTCGAGGCCAGGGTCAAGGTGCGCGAGGCGCTGGCCGAACAGGGCCGTATCGTCGCCGAGAAGCGTCCCTACCTGCACAGCGTCGGGCATTCCGAGCGCAGCGGAGAGCCGATCGAGCCGAGGTTGAGCCTGCAGTGGTGGGTCAACGTCTCCTCGATGGCCAAGGCTGCCGGTGACGCGGTTCGCAACGGGGACATCGTCATTCACCCCAAGAGTCAGGAGCCGCGCTGGTTCGACTGGGTCGACGATATGCACGACTGGTGCATCTCCCGCCAGCTGTGGTGGGGGCACCGCATCCCCATCTGGCACGGCCCCGACGGGCAGCAGGTATGCCTCGGCCCGGACGAGACTCCGCCCGAGGGCTGGGATCAGGACCCCGACGTCCTGGACACCTGGTTCTCCTCGGCGCTGTGGCCGTTCTCCACCATGGGCTGGCCGGACTGCACCCCGGATCTGGAGAAGTTCTATCCCACCAGCGTTCTGGTGACCGGCTATGACATCTTGTTCTTCTGGGTGGCCCGGATGGTGATGTTCGGAACCTTCGTCGCCGATGACGACGCGGTCACCTGCGGTGGCACCCAAAAAAAGTCGGGTCCGCAGGTTCCTTTCCGTAACGTCTTCCTGCATGGCCTGATCCGCGACGAACACGGCCGAAAGATGAGTAAATCGCGGGGCAACGGCATCGACCCGCTGGACTGGGTGGAGTTGTACGGCGCGGACGCGCTGCGGTTCACCCTGGCCCGCGGCGCGAGTCCGGGCGGCGACCTGTCCATCGGTGAGGACCACGCCCGCGCATCGCGCAATTTCGCGACCAAGCTCTTCAATGCGACACGGTTCGCATTGCTCAACGGCGCCGCCCCGGCTCCGTTGCCGCCGACCACTGAGCTGACCGACGCCGACACCTGGATCCTGGGCCGGACCGAGGAGGTTCGCGCGGAAGTCGATTCGGCCCTTGACGGCTATGAGTTCAGCCGGGCCTGCGAAGCCATCTACCACTTCGCCTGGGACGAGTTCTGCGATTGGTATCTGGAACTGGCCAAGGTGCAACTGGCCGGCGGCGCCGAGCACACCACAGCGGTTCTCGCGACGGTGCTCGACACCCTGCTCAAGCTGCTGCATCCGGTGATGCCGTTCGTCACTGAGGTGCTGTGGAAGTCGCTGACCGGGGCCGAGTCGCTGGTGGTCGCGGACTGGCCGACCGCCTCCGGGGTCACGGTGGATCCTGCTGCGGCGCAACGGATCGCCGATCTGCAGAAGCTGGTCACCGAGGTCCGCCGCTTCCGCAGTGACCAGGGACTGGCGGACCGGCAGAAGGTGCCGGCCCGCCTCGGGGGTATCGAGCCGGCCGGACTGGCCGCGCATGCCCCGGCGGTGGCGGCGCTGGCCTGGCTGACCGATCCGGGTGCCGACTTCCGTCCCACCGCCGAGGTCGAGGTACGGCTGGCGGCCGGCACCGTTCAGGTCGCCCTGGACACCTCCGGCACCGTTGATGTCGCCGCCGAACGACGCCGGCTCGAGAAGGACCTCGCCGCCGCCCAGAAGGATTTGGCCCAGACCACGGCCAAACTCGGCAATCAGGCCTTCCTGGCCAAGGCGCCCGCCGATGTCGTCGACAAGATCCGCAGCCGGCAGAAGCTGGCCCGCGAGGAAACCGACCGGATCGGCGCACGGCTGGCCGCGCTCACATGAGCGAGCCGACTCCCGACGAGATTGCGGCGCTGCTCCAGGTCGAGCACCTCCTCGACCAGCGCTGGCCGGAAACCAAGCTGCAGCCCAGCACAATTCGCATCGACGCGCTGATGGACCTGCTCGGTTCACCGCAGAACAGCTACCCGAGCATCCACATCGTCGGAACCAACGGCAAGACGTCGGTGGCCCGGATGATCGACGCGCTGTTGACCGCATTCAACCAACGCACCGGACGTACCACCAGCCCGCATCTGCAGTCGGCGATCGAGCGGATCGCCATCGACAATCAGCCGATCAGCCCGGCCCGGTACGTGGAGACCTACCGGGAGATCGAGCCCTTCGTCCAGATGGTGGACACCGAGTCGCTGGCCGGCGAGTTGGGCGTGGCCGGCCCGGTGATGAGCAAGTTCGAGGTCGTCACCGCGATGGCATTCGCGGCTTTCGCCGATGCGCCGGTCGATGTCGCGGTGGTCGAAGCCGGGATGGGCGGAAGCTGGGACGCCACCAACGTGGTGGACGCCACCATCGCGGTGATCACCCCGATCGGCATGGACCACGCCGAGTACCTGGGCGCCACCGTCGGCGAGATCGCCGCCGAGAAGGCGGGGGTGATCCGCGGCCCGCGGGGAGAGCCGGTTCCGGTGGAGACCGTCGCGGTCATCGGCAGGCAGTCGCAGGAGGCGATGGACGTGCTGTTGGCGCATTCGGTGCGGGTGGCCGCGATGGTCGCCCGCGAGGGATCCGAGTTCGCGGTGCGCAGCCGGCAGGTCGCGATCGGGGGACAGGTGATCGAACTGCAGGGCCTGGGAGGTGTGTACTCGAATGTGTTTCTGCCGCTGCACGGCGAGCACCAGGCTCACAACGCGGCGATGGCGCTGGCCGCGGTCGAAGCCTTCTTCGGGGCCGGCGCGCAGCGCCAACTCGACCTCGATACGGTGCGGGCCGGGTTCGCCACGGTCAGCAGCCCGGGTCGGCTGGAGCGGATGCGCAGCGCACCTACCGTGTTCATCGACGCCGCCCACAACCCGGCCGGCGCCGAGGTGCTGGCAACCGCACTGGCCGAGGAGTTCGATTTCCGGTATCTGGTGGGTGTGCTCAGCGTCATGGCAGACAAGGACGTGGCCGGAATCCTGGCCGCGCTCGAACCGGTGCTCGACCAGATCGTGGTCACCCACAACGGGTCAGCGCGGGCGCTGGATGTCGAGGCACTGGGGTGGCGGGCCGAGGAGGTGTTCGGTCCGGAGCGGGTACTGCGCGCCGAGACCCTGGCGGACGCCATCGAGACCGCGACCGCGCTGGTCGAGGACGCGGCCGCCGACGCCGACGGGTTCTCCGGTGCGGGCATCATCATCACCGGGTCGGTGGTGACGGCGGGCGCGGCGCGAACCCTCTTCGGCAAGGATCCGCAATGACCTCCCCTGCACCGTCGGCCCCGGACCCCTGGAAGAGTTTCCGGGGCGTGATGGCCGGCACGCTGATCCTGGAGATCATCACGGTGTTGCTGGCCCTGCCGGTGGTCGCGACGGTGGGCGGCGGTCTCACGCCGTGGTCGACGGCCTACCTGATCGGTTTCGCGGTGTTGCTCGGCCTGCTGGCCGGCATGCAGGGCCGGCCGTGGGCCATCTGGGCGAATCTCGGCGTGCAGGGACTGTTGGTGATCGGCTTCCTGATCTACCCGGCCATCGGTTTCATCGGGGTGTTGTTCGTCGTGGTCTGGGGTGTGATCGCCTACCTCCGCAACGAGATGCTGCGCCGCCAGCGGTTGGGCCTGTTACCCGGCCAGCACCCGCCGACCGACTGACCGGTACGCTCTGCGGCGTGACCGAGCAGACTCTTGTACTGATCAAGCCCGACGGTGTCGAGCGGCGGGTGATCGGTGAGATCATCAGCAGGATCGAGCGCAAGGGCCTGACCATCGCCGCGCTGGAACTCAAGCATGTCGAGGACGCGGTGGCCCGCGCGCACTACGCGGAGCACCAGGACAAACCGTTCTTCGGCTCGCTGGTGGAGTTCATTACCTCCGGCCCGGTCATCGCCGCCGTGGTCGAGGGTCCGCGCGCCATCGCCGCGTGGCGCCAGCTGGCGGGCGGCACCGATCCCGTCGAGAAGGCGACCCCGGGCACAATCCGGGGTGATTTCGGCCTCGAGACCCAGTTCAACCTGGTGCATGGGTCTGATTCACCGGAGTCGGCCGCGCGCGAGATCGCGCTGTGGTTTCCGACTCGCTGACTCCGTTACGGATGGCGGGTCGGTACCGCTCGGCGGGTGTGGGATACTGATGCCTGGCGCCCGGTAACGGGCGTCCGGGAATGAGACTTACACGACGTGCGCGACCACCGGATCCGCCATAACGGGGTTCGATGCGGCGCGGACCGTCAAAGGCCGTCATTCAGCCCAGGCACTGACCGGGTTCTACCGAACCTGTCGGAGCGAGACCATAGACACGCTCGGGTACCCACCCGGGCGTACAGCGCAAGCCCTCGCGTGGCCGCGTCCGAAGGACGCGCCCGGGGGCTCGAGGAGACTACGTGGCCGACGATGACGTCAACCAGGATCTGCCCGAAAACCCGTTGCCCTGGCAAGAGCCACCGGCAGTCGAGGAGACACTGCCCGAGCGGCTGAGGGTGCACACCCTGGCCCGGGTTCTGGGCACCACCAGTAAACGCGTTCTGGACGCGCTGACCGAACTCGACGGCCGCACCCGCAGCGCGCAATCCAGCGTCGACCAGGCTGACGCGATCCGAGTCCGTGAGGTGCTGGCCGCCGAGACCGAGACCGAACCGGAGTCCCGGCTCATCCTGGAGACCCCCGAGACGCCGGTGGTCACCGAGGTACCGGCCTACATGCCGCTCTTTGTCGCGCCGCAACCCGTCGTCCTGCCGCCCAAGGCGACGGGGTCGCCGTCCGGGGACGACGATGTCGAGGACTCCGACGATGACGGCGCCGGCGACACCGGGGATGCCGAGGACTCCGACGCCGACGACCGGCCGGCCAATCGCCGGCGTCGCCGCGGCCGTCGGGGCCGCGGCCGGGGCCGAGGCGAGCAGGGCGGCTCGGACGACGAAGCCGATATCCCGAAGGCCAGCGAGGACGACGAGGCGACCGAGGACGGCGAGGCCGGGGATGGCGAAGAAGCCGGAACCGGCGACGACGAGTCGGCGACCGCTGAAGGCGGAACCCGGCGTCGTCGCCGCCGCAGGCGCCGCAAGCCGGGATCCGGTGCCGACGACGGGGAGTCGCCCTCGCCCGACGATCCCCCGAACACCGTCGTGCACGAGCGGGCCCCGCGGGAGAAGGCTGCCCGGTCGGTGTCCAACGAGATCCAGGGCATCAGCGGTTCCACCCGGCTGGAAGCCAAGCGGCAGCGCCGCCGCGATGGCCGGGACGCCGGCCGTCGCCGGCCGCCGATCCTGACCGAAGCCGAATTCCTGGCGCGCCGCGAGGCCGTCGACCGGGTCATGGTCGTGCGCGAGAAGGTCCGCACCGAGCCGCCGCATGAGGGCGCCCTCTATACCCAGATCGCGGTCCTCGAGGACGGCATCGTCGTCGAGCATTTCGTGACCTCGGCGGGTTCGGTCTCGCTGGTCGGCAATATCTATCTCGGCATCGTGCAGAACGTGCTGCCGTCGATGGAGGCGGCCTTCGTCGACATCGGCCGCGGCCGCAATGGTGTGCTCTACGCCGGCGAGGTGAACTGGGAGGCAGCCGGGCTCGGCGGGTCCAACCGCAAGATCGAGCAGGCGCTCAAACCCGGTGACTACGTCGTGGTCCAGGTCAGCAAGGACCCGGTCGGCCACAAGGGCGCCCGGCTCACGACGCAGTTATCGCTGGCCGGACGCTATCTCGTATACGTCCCGGGAGCCTCCTCGACCGGTATCAGCCGCAAGCTTCCCGACACCGAACGCCAGCGACTCAAGGACATTCTGCGCGAGGTGGTTCCGGCCGACGCCGGGGTGATCATCCGAACCGCTTCCGAGGGCGTCAAGGAATCCGATATCCGCACCGATGTGGACCGTCTGCAGGAACGCTGGGCTGCCATCGTCGGGCAGGCCGAGGAGATCAAAGCGAAGAAGGCCGGTGCCGCCGTCGCGCTTTACGAGGAGCCCGACGTTCTGGTCAAGGTGATCCGCGACCTGTTCAACGAGGACTTCGCCGGTCTGATCGTTTCCGGTGACAATGCTTGGGAGACCATCAACGGGTATGTCAATTCCGTTGCTCCCGAACTGGTTTCGAAACTGACGAAATACGATCCGCCGGGCGGAAGCGGGCCGGACGTGTTCGCGGTGCACCGCATCGACGAGCAGTTGACCAAGGCGCTGGACCGAAAGGTGTGGTTGCCCTCGGGTGGAACCCTGGTGATCGACCGGACCGAGGCGATGACCGTCGTGGACGTCAATACCGGCAAGTTCACCGGTGCCGGCGGCAACCTCGAGCAGACCGTCACCAAGAACAACCTTGAAGCGGCCGAGGAGATCGTCCGCCAACTGCGGTTGCGCGATATCGGCGGCATCATCGTCATCGACTTCATCGACATGGTGCTGGAGTCCAACCGTGATCTGGTGCTACGCCGGCTGACGGAGGCGCTGGCCCGCGACCGCACCCGCCACCAGGTCTCCGAGGTGACCTCGCTTGGCCTGGTGCAGCTGACCCGCAAGCGGCTGGGAACCGGTCTCATCGAGGCTTTTTCCACCACCTGCCAGCACTGCAGCGGCCGCGGCATCGTGATGCACGCAGACCCGGTGGAGCACGCGCCCGCGGCGGCCGGCCGGAGCAAGTCCGAGCCGGGTGGGCGTCGCAACCGGCGGGGAAAGAAGGCCCGCGTCGAGGAGCCTTCGGTGGCCCGGGTGCCTCAGCACGCTGCTGGCGAGCATCCGATGTTCCGGGCGATGGCCGCCAAGAACGATGAGGACGCCGAGGAGGGTGTCGAGGAGCTCTCCGACGTCGAGGAACTCTCCGACGAGGCAGTGCAAGGGGTGCCGACCGATCTGGAGCGGGTCGGCATCCTCGCTGGCGACGAAGACGACGACGACGACGAAGACGACGAAGACGACGACGACGACGACGAAGACGACGAAGACGACGACGAAGACGACGACGACGAAGACGACGAGGACGACGACGAGGACGACGACGAGGACGACGACGAGGACGACGACGACGACGAAGACGACGACGACGAGGACATCGAACTCGATGAAGTCGATGAGGATGCCATCGACGACGATGCGATCGAAGAAGACGAGGCCCTCGAGATCGTCGATGAGGACGACGACCGGGACGACGACCAGGACGACGACGAGGCCCGAGTGGTCCCGGCCGCCGAGGTCAGTGCCCCGCCGCGTCGTGCCCGCCGCCGGGCGGCCGCCCGTCCGGCCGGGCCGCCCGCCCTCGATCAGTAGGCGGTTTGACCCTCCGGTGCTGGTCTGAGTACCCTTAAGCGGTTGCCGCCAGGCCCCGCCGGCGGCAGCGGGACCGCCCGGTCACCTGGGTGCGACCCGCAAGCCCAGACCCGCTCGCGCGAACTCCGGTAGCGCGTGCCCACGAAACAGCGACTCCCGTCGCCGAATTTGGAAGAGGAACCATGGCAGCCGACACGGCCACCTACGCGATCGTCAAGACGGGCGGCAAGCAATACAAGGTTGCCGTCGGCGATATCGTGAAGGTCGAGAAGATCGAGTCCGAACCCGGCGCCTCGGTGTCCCTGCCCGTCGCGTTGGTCGTCAACGGCGCGAAGGTCACCACCGATGCCACCGAACTGGCCAAGGTGGCTGTGACCGGCGAGATCCTCGAGCACACCAAGGGCCCGAAGATCCGCATCCACAAGTTCAAGAACAAGACCGGCTACCACAAGCGCCAGGGGCACCGTCAGCCGCTGACGGTGCTCAAGGTCACCGGAATCAAGTAGCTCAGGAGGCGACAGACATGGCACATAAGAAGGGCGCTTCCAGCTCGCGCAACGGTCGCGAGTCCAACGCTCAGCGCCTTGGCGTCAAGCGGTTCGGCGGTCAGGTCGTCAAGGCCGGCGAGATTCTGGTGCGGCAGCGGGGTACGCATTTCCACCCCGGCGTCAATGTCGGCCGCGGCGGTGACGACACCCTGTTCGCCACCGCCCCCGGTGCGGTGGAGTTCGGCGTCAAGCGCGGCCGCAGGACCGTCAACATCGTTCGCGTCGCCCGGCCGGAGTAGGTCTGGATTTCGCGAGCGTGAACCCACTGCGACGCTGAGGACGATTTCACGCAGTAGGTTCACACTCGGCGACTGAAAGGACGCTCCGATGCCTCGTTTCGTCGACCGCGTGGTGATTCATACCCGCGCAGGTAGCGGCGGTAACGGTTGCGCGTCGGTCCACCGCGAGAAGTTCAAACCCCTCGGCGGTCCCGATGGTGGCAACGGTGGCCGGGGCGGGAGCGTCGTGCTGGTGGTGGATCCCCAGGTGCACACACTGCTGGACTTCCATTTCCATCCCAACGTGGTGGCCGCCTCGGGCAAGCAGGGTCAGGGCGGTGGCCGTGACGGCGCGGCCGGCGGCGACCTGGAGGTCCGGGTGCCCGACGGCACCGTGGTGCTCGACGAACAGGGCCGGCTATTGGTCGATCTGGTCGGGGTGGGCACCCGGTTCGTCGCCGCCGAGGGCGGCCGCGGTGGCCTGGGCAACGCCGCACTGGCATCCCGGGCCCGCAAGGCCCCCGGGTTCGCCCTGCTGGGGGAGAAGGGCCAGTCCCGTGACCTCACCCTGGAACTCAAAACCGTCGCCGACGTCGGGCTGATCGGGTTTCCGTCGGCCGGCAAGTCCTCGCTGGTGTCGACGATCTCGGCGGCCAAGCCGAAGATCGCCGACTATCCGTTCACCACGCTGGTGCCCAACCTCGGGGTGGTGTCGGCCGGCGAGCACACCTTCACCGTTGCCGACGTGCCGGGCCTGATCCCGGGAGCCTCGGAGGGCCGCGGGCTGGGACTGGACTTCCTGCGCCATATCGAACGTTGCGCCGTTCTGGTTCACGTCGTCGACTGCGCCACCCTTGAACCCGGCCGGGACCCGGTCTCCGACATCGACACCCTGGAGGCCGAGTTGGCCGCCTACCGGCCCACCCTCCAGGGCGACTCCGCTTTGGGGGATCTGGCCGAGAGGCCGCGCGCGGTGGTGCTCAACAAGATCGACGTCCCCGAGGCGCGGGAACTCGCCGATTTCGTCCGCGCGGATGTCGAGGCGCGCGGCTGGCCGGTCTTCGAGGTATCGACGGTGACCCGGGAAGGTTTGCGGGAGTTGACGTTTGCCCTGTGGGAACTGGTCGAGAACTATCGGGCCGCCCAGCCCCCGGTGGTGGCGCGCCGCCCGGTGATCCGGCCCGTTCCGGTGGACTCGACAGGCTTCACGGTGGAGGCCGACCCGGCCCACCGCGGCGGTTTCATCGTCCGCGGTACCCGGCCGGAACGCTGGGTGGCCCAGACCGACTTCGTCAACGACGAAGCGGTCGGATATCTGGGTGACCGGCTGGCCCGGCTCGGCGTCGAGGACGAACTGCTCAAGCGCGGGGCCACGCCCGGCTGCGCGGTGACCATCGGAGATATGACCTTCGACTGGGAACCGCAGACACCGGCGGGTATCGACGTCGTGCCTACCGGCCGCGGCACCGACGCCCGACTGGAACGCAACGACCGGATCGGTGCCGCCGAGCGTAAGCAGGCCCGCCGGCAGCGCCGCGAGCATCCGGACGAGCCCCGAGACGACGAGTGAGCCCGCACCGGGAGGCGGTGCGCGCCGCCCGCAGTGTGGTGGTCAAGGTCGGTACCACCGCGTTGACCGATGCCTCCGGGCTGTTCGACGTCACCCGGTTGGCGGCGCTGGCCGACGCCATCGAGGCCAGGATGACGGCCGGCACCGACGTGGTGATCGTCTCATCCGGAGCGATCGCGGCCGGTATCGAGCCGCTGGGCCTGAGCCGCCGCCCCACCGATCTGGCCACCAAGCAGGCCGCCGCCAGTGTCGGCCAGGTGGCTCTGGTGAATTCCTGGAGCGCCGCCTTCGCGCGCTATCACCGCACCGTGGGACAGGTGCTGCTGACCGCCCATGACATCTCCCAGCGCGTCCAGCACACCAACGCCCAGCGCACCCTGGACCGGTTGCGGGCGTTGCACGCGGTGGCGATCGTCAACGAGAACGACACCGTGGCGACCAACGAGATCCGGTTCGGCGACAACGACCGGCTCTCGGCGTTGGTCGCCCACCTCGTCGGTGCCGACGCGCTGGTGCTGCTCTCCGATATCGACGGCCTCTACGACTCCGACCCCCGTAAAGGGAGCGCCCGGTTCATTCCCGAGGTGGCGGTCGCGGGGGACCTCGATGGAGTCGTCGCCGGGCAGGGCAGCCGACTGGGCACCGGCGGGATGGCCTCCAAGCTGTCCTCGGCGCTGCTGGCCGCCGACGCCGGGGTGCCGGTGCTACTGGCCGCCGCCACCGATGCCGCCGCTGCACTCACCGACGCCTCGGTCGGCACCGTCTTCGCCGCCCGCCCGGTCCGGATGTCGGCGCGGCGGTTCTGGGTGCGTTACGCGGCGGAATCGGCCGGGACACTCACACTGGACGCCGGCGCGGTGCGGGCCGTGGTCGAACAGCGCCGCTCGCTGCTGGCGGCCGGGATCACCGGGGTGACAGGGCGGTTCTTCGGCGGGGACGTCGTTGAACTGCACGGCCCGGACGGTGCGATGGTGGCCCGTGGGGTGGTGGCCTACGACGCCGCCGAACTGGCAACGATGATCGGGCTTTCGACCGCGGACCTGCCGGCTGAACTACGCCGACCGGCGGTTCACGCCGACGACTTGGTCTCGGTCTGACCGGCCAGCGCGCCCACCATCGCCACGGCCGTTGTCACGGCTGATCGGATCACCGCCGCGCGCTGTGCGGCGGCTTCCAGTGCATCGTCGTCGGCCGGTCGTACCGGAATGCCGTGGGCCCGGGCGGTGGCCTCGACGACGTCTCGGACCGCGGGGTCTGCCAAGACCAGCGCAGCCGGGATACCGGGGGACATCTGGGTGCTGTGCAGCATGCCCTTGGACTGCACGTCGGCCGGCAGGTAAACGGTGAACACACCGCTGTCGAGTCGCAGGTCGGCGACCACCGCGACAGCCGTCAGCGCGGTGTGGGTCAGCCCTCGCAGGACCAGACCGCGACCGGGAAACCACCACAGCGGCAGCCGGTCGACTCCGTTGGTGATCGCATCCGTCAGCAGATAACCGACCAGTCTGCGGGTCCGGATCTCGGTCACCCTCGTCCAGTCCACCTCGTCGCCGTCGAACTCGATACCGCGCGGGCTGATGACCACCGACCCGAACCGGTTGAGGTGCCGGGCGAGGCCGCGCACCGGGCCGGGCAGTTTGGGCAGGCCGGCGGCGACCTCCCCGACTCCGACACCCCAGCGGGCGGTCGCCGGGCCTGGGCCGGGGCGGACGGGTGCCAGCACCGCGTTGCCGATGCCCACCGCGAAGGCTGCGGCCGTATTCCCGATCGAGACCATCTGCCTGACCCTAGGGCACGCGTGCCAGGTCTTCGCCGTTCGACTAGTTCGTCGGCGGTGGCTTGGGCTGGAACGGTTCGTACCACCACCAGTCGGCGCGTTCACCAGTGGGTCCGGGGCATGGGGGGACGGCGGGGGGCGGATGGTGGGACGGCCGCGCCAGTGATCCGGCGTTCAGTCGTCGTCCGTCGCTGTCGGTGACGATCAGCGCGTCGCTGGTCCCACTGATCGTGATGGCCCCGCGATGGTGCAGTCGGTGATGATAAGGACACAGAAGCACCAGGTTGTCCAGCTCGGTGGGGCCGCCGTCCTCCCAGTGGTGGATGTGGTGGGCGTGCAGTCCGCGGGTGGCTCCGCAGCCCGGAACCCCGCAGCTCGGGTGGCGATGCTCGAGGGCGCGGCGAAGCCGGCGATTGACCGTCCGAATTGTCCGGCCGGCGCCGATCGGCCGGCCGTCGCGCTCGAACCACACTTCACAGGTGGCATCACAGGTCAGGTACCTGCGGTCGGCGTCGGACAGCAGCGGACCCAGATGCAGTGCGCCGGTGCGCTGTGCGACGTCGACGTGCACCACCACCGTGGTGCGCTGGGCGTGCGGGCGGCGGTGCGCCTCGGTGTCCCAGCCGGCCTCGACCAGGCGAATGAACGCATCGGCGGTGTCCGGCATCGGCGGCCGCTGATCGGGTGAGGCATCCTCCCCGCCATTGTCGCCGCCGCCGTCGCCGTGATCCTGCTTCCACTCCACGATCAGCGCATCCAGATGCGATTGCAGCGCCGCGTCGAACATCGCCGCCTCATCGTGGGGAAGGGTGATCTTCCAACTAGTCGAATCGTCCGCGGAAGTCTTGGTGATGGACCGTTGGCGGGGTTGCCGGGGCTCCGGGTCCGGTCGCGGCTCGAGTCGGACCGCGGTGCGCAACTGGTTGACCGTCGCCACCGCCGCCAACTGCGCGTAGTGCTCGTCAGAGCCGCTACCCGCACCCGCGGCGATCACGGTGACCTGATCCAGCGACAGCCGACCGTCCCGCATTGCCTGCGCACAGCGGGGAAACTCCTCCATCCGGTGCGCAACCGTGGCGACGGCGTGCGCGTTGGCCGAGGACCAACCCAGCTTCCAGGACACCAACGCCGGGACTGAACGTGCACCGGTGGCACCCCATAGCTCATCGCGATCCACCTCAGCGACGATGTCCGCGATACGCCCGTCGATCGCGTTGCGCTGCCCGGCCAACTCCGCCAACTCCTCGAACAGCACGTCCAAGCGCTGAGCCGGGGTGGGCTTCAGGGTGGCCGTCGGGGTGGCCGCCGGGGTGCTCGTCGTGGACATGACAGCATCGTCCCAGCCGGGTCCGACAAGAGTTGCTATCCGCTTTCGTCAACCCCGGGACGCGCCAGCCGCACACCTGTCGACGACATGACCTCAGATGCGGCGAGTTCCTCGGCGAGCAGCACCAGCATGGGGGAGCACCCTGCCTCAACCTTCACCGTGGCGAGGTCGTCGCCGCGGGTCGGCCCGCGGTTGACGATGGCGATCGGGATGCCGCTCGCGGCGGCGTGCCGGACGAACCGGTAGCCGGAGAACACTGTCAGCGACGAGCCCGCCACCAGCAGGGCCTCGGCTGAATCGACCATCGAATACGACTGCTCCACAACCTCTTTGGCCACCGACTCGCCGAAGTAGACGATATCGGGTTTGAGCATCCCGGCGCACGACGGGCAGTCGACAAATCGGAACGAGTCGGTGTCGGCGACCACCGCGTCGGCGTCGGGGGCCACCGCCAACGCGCCCGCCTCGGCTCGTTCGGTGAACCCCGGATTGGCCTCCTCCAGCATGTCGGCCAGCGCGGCCCGGCTCATGGTGGCGCCGCAATCCAGACACACCACCCGGGCGTAGGTGCCGTGCAGATTGATCACACGGCGACTGCCGGCCCGGGTGTGCAGCAGGTCGACGTTCTGGGTGATGACTCCGACGACTACGCCCGCCCGTTCCAGTTCGGCCAGCGCCCGGTGCCCGGCATTCGGCCGGGTCGCCGCCATCCGCCGCCAGCCCACGTGGTTGCGGGCCCAGTAGCGGCGACGGTAGTCGACACTGGTGGTGAACTGCCGGATGGTCATCGGGTTGGCCGGCGGGGAGTCCGGACCGCGGTAATCGGGGATACCGGAATCGGTGGACAGTCCCGCCCCGGTCAGCACCGCCACTCGCCGGCCAGCCAGCAGTGCGACGAGGGTGGGGGCGTCCACATGTCTCAGAGTACGCAGAATGCCGGGGTGATCCCGGCGGTCATGGTGCGCCCCCGCCGCGGTATCCGACATGGCAGCCGGGACACCCGTTTGCTGGTGCGGGATCCCGGCGGCGACAATGGGGCGTGGACTTCTTCTCCGCCTACGCCCGCGGGTTCGTACGGGTGGCCGCCTGCACCCACCGCACCACCCTCGCCGATCCGGCCGCCAACGCGGAGTCGGTCCTGCGGATCGCGCGGTCCTGTCACGACGACGGGGTGGCGGTTGCGGTATTCCCGGAGATGACGCTGTCCGGCTACTCGATCGAGGACATCGTGCTGCAGGACACCCTGCTCGACGCCGTCGAGACGGCACTGGCCGACGTGGTCGCGGCATCGGCCGACCTGGTGCCGGTCCTGGTGGTGGGTGCGCCCCTACGGCATCTGCACCGCATCTACAACACCGCGGTGGTGATTCATCGCGGCGCGATCCTGGGTGTCGCGGTCAAGTCTTACCTGCCGACCTACCGGGAGTTCTACGAAAGCCGGCAGGTCGCCGCCGGCGACGATATGACCGGAACCATCCGGGTTCTCGGCGACGACATCCCGTTCGGCCCGGACCTGCTGTTCGCCGCCGACGACGTGCCGGGCCTGGTGCTGCACGTGGAGATCTGCGAGGACATGTTCGTGCCGGTGCCGCCGAGTTCGCACGCCGCACTCGCCGGGGCCACCGTGCTGGCCAACCTGTCCGGCAGCCCGATCACCATCGGCCGCGCCGAGGATCGAAAGCTGCTGGCCCGCTCGGCGTCGGCGCGGTGCCTGGCCGCCTACGTCTACTCGGCGGCGGGAGAGGGCGAGTCCAGCACCGACCTGGCCTGGGACGGCCAGACGATGGTTTACGAGAACGGCCGGCTGCTGGCTGAGTCGCAACGGTTTCCCGCCGGGGAGCGCCGTTCGGTCGCCGACGTCGACCTGGATCTGCTGCGCGCTGAGCGGTTGCGGATGGGAACCTTCGACGACAACCGCCGCCACCACCGGACGGCGCTGGACTCCTTCCGCCGCATCGGTTTCCGACTCGGCCCGCCAACCGGGGATATCGGCCTGCTTCGCGAGGTCGAGCGTTTCCCGTTCGTTCCCAATGACCCGGCCCGGCTCGAGCAGGACTGCTACGAGGGATACAACATCCAGGTCTCCGGTCTCGAACAGCGTTTGCGCGCACTGAATTACCCCAAGGTCGTGATCGGGGTGTCCGGCGGCCTGGACTCCACCCACGCGCTGATCGTCGCCGCCAAGGCGATGGACCGCGAAGGCCGGCCCCGCAGCGACATCCTGGCCTTCACCCTGCCCGGGTTCGCCACCGGGGAGCGCACCAGGAACAACGCGATCGCGCTGTCGAGGGCGCTCGGCGTCACGTTCGAGGAGATCGACATCCGTCCCACCGCCGAGTTGATGCTCAGCGAGATCGGGCATCCGTTCGCCCGCGGCGAGAAGGTCTATGACGTCACCTTCGAAAACGTCCAGGCCGGTCTGCGGACCGACTACTTGTTCCGGATCGCCAATCAGCGCGGCGGCATCGTGCTGGGCACCGGTGATCTGTCCGAGCTCGCACTGGGCTGGTCGACCTACGGCGTCGGTGACCAGATGAGCCACTACAACGTCAACGGCGGTGTGCCGAAAACCCTTATCCAGCATCTGATCCGGTGGGTGATCGGATCCGGGGAGTTCGACGATGAGGTGGGTGAGATCCTGGCCTCGGTGCTCGACACCGAGATCACCCCCGAACTGGTGCCGACCGGGGAGGGCGAGGAGATCCAGAGCAGCGAGGCCGCGGTCGGACCCTATTCGCTGCAGGACTTTTCGCTCTTCTACGTTCTGCGCTACGGGTTCGGGCCGGCCAAGATAGCCTTCCTGGCCTGGCATGCGTGGAGCGAAGCCGACCGCGGCGGCTGGCCGCCGGGCTTCCCCTCCGGCAAGCGGCGCGCCTTTTCGCTCGGTGAGATTCGCCGGTGGCTGGCGGTGTTCAGCCGGCGCTTCTACTCCTTCAGCCAGTTCAAGCGATCGGCAATGCCCAATGGGCCCAAAGTGTCCCACGGCGGGTCGCTGTCACCGCGCGGTGACTGGCGGGCGCCATCGGACATGACGGCTCGGGTGTGGCTCGACGAGATCGAACGCCAGATCCCGGAAGGTTGATCTCAGCCGGGCGGCGGCCCGACGCCGAGCACCCGCTGGATATCGGCCTTCATCGCCTGCAGTTGCGCACCCCAGTAGCCCCAACTGTGGGTGCCGGCGGGCGGAAAGTTGAACACGGCGTTGCGGCCGCCCGCGGCCAGATACTTCTTCTGGAACTCCTTGTTGGTGTCCAGGGTGACGTTCTCCAGGTAGCCCGCGGTGAACTGCACGCCGAAATTCGGATCCTGCGTGTTGTCCAGGTCGGAGGGGGCACCGGTACCGCAGTAGATCCACACCGCGGTGCCGTTGGCCACGAGTCGGCCGACGTTGACCATCGGGTCGTTGCGTTTCCAGGCGGGGTCGTTCTTGGGCCCCCACATATCGGTGGGGCTGAACCCTCCGGCGTCGCGCATCGCGACGTTGATCAGGATCGGCCACAAGCCCAACGACGGGTTCAGGAAGCCGGACAGCGAGGCGGCGAAGAGGAACAGGGCGGGATGCCAGATCGCCAGATTGAGCGCCGAACCGCCCGACATCGACAGGCCCACAATGGCGTTGCCGGTGGGCTCGACGCCCCGGTTGGCCGCCAGCCAGGATGGCAGCTCCCGGGTCAGGAACGTCTCCCACTTGTAGGTGACGGTTCCGGCGCGACCTTTTGCGGGCCGGTACCAGTCGGTGTAGAAACTCGACTGGCCGCCGACCGGCATTACCACCGACAACCCCGATTGGTAGTACCACTCGAAGGCGGCGGTGTTGATATCCCAGCCGCTGGTCTCCTCCTCGGCGCGCAGTCCGTCCAGCAGGTAGAGCGCATGCGGACCGCCGCCCTGGAATTCGACGCGGATATCGCGGCCCATCGCCGGGGACGGCACCGCCAGGATTTCGATCGGCAGGCCCTCCCGGGAGAAGGCGCCCGCGGCCGGGGCCGTCACCAGACCGGGCAGCATCAGCGCCGCCCCGGTTGCCGCGAGAAACCGGCGCAGCCGAAAGACCGTCATCGGCGCAAATTAACAACCCCGAGGTCCGGATGCCGCCGGCCGCGCGGTGCCGTGACCGCTTCGTTAGGTGTTAGCAACACGGGTCCCCGCGCCAGGCCGACAGGCCCTCGCGTACCGCGAACCCGGCGATCACCAGAGCTGCGACGGGATCGGCCCAACTCCAGCCGAACAGCGTGTTGAGGCCCAGGCCGACCAGCAGGGCCGCCGAGAGGTAACTGCACAGCAGGGTTTGTTTGGCCTCCGAAACCGCCGACCGGGAACCGATTTCGCGGCCGGCGCGGATCTGCAACCAGGCCAGCAGTGGCATCACCGCGAGGCTGACGGCGGCCAGGCCGATGCCGACCGGCGAGGATTCGGCCTCGAGGGCCCCGGACAACGCCCGCGCGGATTGCACGGTGATGTAGGCGGCCAGGACGAAGAACGAAATCGCGATGAATCGCAACGCGGCCTTCTCGCGGCGCTCCGGATCGGCGGCGGCGAACTGCCAGGCGACCGCGGCCGCGGCGGCGACCTCGATCACCGAGTCCAGGCCGAAGCCCACCAGCGCGGTGGAGGACGCCTGGATGCCCGCGGTCAGTGCGACCGCTGCTTCGATCACGTTGTAGCCGATGGTCGCCCAGACCAGTAGCCGGATCCGCCGGTGTAGCGCGGCGCGCCGGGCCGGGGTGGTCATGATCCGATCACGGGTGTGACGTTAACCCCAACCTTCCGGTTGGTGGGGAACCGATACCCTGAGCTGATGAGCGTGCACGCCAACGCCGCCGAACTCGATGTACGCCAGTCCGTGCACGATGCAGCCCGCCGGGCCCGGGTCGCCATGCGCACCCTGGGCTCGTTGACCAGCACGGTCAAGAACCGGGCCCTGCATGCCGCTGCCGACGCCGTGCTGGCCCACACCCACCAGATCCTGGCCGCCAACGCCGAAGACCTGCGGTTGGCGCGTGAAGCCGGCACGCCGGAGGCGATGCTCGACCGGCTGGCGCTGAACCCGCAGCGGGTGGACGGGATCGCCGCCGGGCTGCGACAGGTCGCCGGGTTGCCGGACCCGATCGGGGAGGTGCTGCGCGGGAACACCCTTCCCAACGGCCTGCAGTTGCGCCAGCAGCGGGTGCCGTTGGGCGTGGTCGGCATCGTCTACGAGGGCCGGCCCAATGTCACCGTCGACGCGTTCGGTCTGACGCTCAAGTCCGGTAACGCCGTGCTGCTGCGCGGCAGTTCCTCGGCCGCCCACTCCAACGCCGAACTGGTGACGGCGCTGCGCGGCGCCCTGTGCGGGGAGGGCCTGCCGGAGGATGCGGTGCAGTTGCTGCCCAGTGCCGACCGCTCCAGCGTCACCCACCTCATCCAGGCCCGCGGACTGGTCGACGTGGTGATTCCGCGCGGCGGAGCCGGGCTGATCGACGCGGTGGTCCGCGACGCGACGGTGCCCACCATCGAGACCGGCGTCGGTAACTGCCACGTCTATGTCCACGCCGATGCCGACCTCGATGTGGCCGAGCGGATCGTGTTGAACGCCAAGACCCGTCGGCCCAGCGTCTGCAACGCTGCCGAAACCCTGCTCATCGACTCCGCGCTGGCCGACACCGCGGGGCCACGGCTCGTCGGGGCCCTGCGGCAGGCCGGGGTGACGGTGCACGACAACCCGACCGAGGTCGAGTTGCGCACCGAGTTCCTGTCCATGGACATTGCGCTGGCGTACGTCGACGGGCTCGACGCCGCCATCGAGCACATCAACACCTACGGCACCGGGCACACCGAGGCCATCGTCACCACCGATCTGGCGGCCGCGCAGCGGTTCACCCAGCAGGTCGACGCCGCCGCGGTGATGGTCAACGCCTCCACCGCGTTCACCGACGGCGAGCAGTTCGGCTTCGGTGCGGAGATCGGCATCTCTACCCAGAAGTTGCACGCCCGCGGCCCGATGGGCCTGCCGGAGTTGACCTCGACCAAGTGGATCGTCTTCGGCGACGGCCACACCCGGCCCGCCTGATCCCCAAGGAGACCGAAGTGACCGAATCCCCCGCACCGCCGGCCCCGAACGCTCCGCTGTTCGCCGACATCGACGATGTCACGGCCAGGCTGACGCAGACCGGATACCTGCCGGATATCGCGACCGCCACCGCGGTATTCCTGGCCGACCGGCTGGGTAAACCGCTGCTGGTCGAGGGGCCCGCCGGGGTCGGCAAGACCGAGTTGGCCCGTGCGGTGGCCCAGGCCACCGAGTCGGAGTTGGTGCGGCTGCAGTGCTACGAGGGTGTTGACGAGGCCCGCGCGCTGTACGAGTGGAACCACGCCAAGCAGATCCTGCGCATCCAGTCCGGCTCCGGCGGTGACTGGGACCGCACCAAGGATGACGTGTTCAGCGAGGAGTTCCTGCTGTCGCGGCCGCTGTTGACCGCCATCCGGCGCACCGGCCCGACCGTACTGCTGATCGACGAGACCGATAAGGCCGATATCGAGATCGAGGGCCTGCTGCTGGAGGTGCTCAGCGATTTCGCGGTCACCGTCCCGGAACTGGGCACCATCACCGCCACCCGTAAGCCGTTCGTGGTGCTGACCTCGAACGCCACCCGCGAGCTGTCCGAGGCCCTCAAACGTCGTTGCCTGTTCCTGCACATCGACTTTCCCGACCCCGACCTGGAGCGTCGCATCCTGCTCTCCCGGGTTCCGGAACTGCCCGAGCGATTGGCCGCCGAACTGGTCCGCATCATCGGCGTGCTGCGCGGTATGGCACTCAAGAAGCTGCCGTCGGTGGCCGAGACGATCGACTGGGGCCGCACCTTGTTGGCACTCGGTATGGACACCATCGATGACGCGACCGTCGCCGCGACGCTGGGGGTGGTGCTCAAACACCAGTCCGACCAGCAGCGCGCCGCCGGCGAACTCCGGCTGAACTAGGCGACGACGATGGCCGCCCGCAGGACCCGACCGCCCCAGCCGTTGGCCCCCAACGGCCTGCCCGGCCACCTGGTCGGCTTCGTCGAAGCCCTTCGCGCCCAAGGTATCTCGGTGGGTCCGTCGGAGACCGTCGATGCGGGTCAGGTCCTCAGCGTGCTCGACCTCGGTGACCGGGAGACGGTGCGGGAGGGGCTGGCCTGCGCGGTGCTGCGCCGCCCCGAGCACCGGCAAACCTATGACGCGCTGTTCGATCTGTGGTGGCCGGCCGCCATCGGCGGGCGCACCGTGCTGGTCGAGGATGACGCCGATGATCCCGACCGGCCGGACCCGCAGGATATCGAGGCGATGCGGGCAATGCTGCTGGAGTTGCTCACCGACAATCCCGATATCGGCGATCTCGACGATCGACTGGTCGCGATGATCGCGGCGATCGTCGAGGCACACGGCCGCTACACCTCCAGTCGGGGGCCGTCCTACTCGTCCTATCAGGCGCTGAAGGCCATGGGTCTGGACCAGCTCGAAGGCCGGCTGCTGGCCGGGTTGCTGGCCCCGCACGGCGACGACCCGTCGCCGACGCAGGAGCAGATCGCCAAAGCCCTTGCTGCACAGAAGATTGCGCAGCTACGCCGGATGGTGGAAGGGGAGACCAAACGTCGCACCGCCGAGCAACTCGGCCGCGAGCACGTCCAGATGTACGGGATTCCGCAGCTGGCCGAGAATGTCGAGTTCCTGCGGGCCTCCGGCGATCAGCTGCGTCAGATGCGCCGGGTGGTGGCCCCGCTGGCCCGGACGCTGGCCACCCGGTTGGCAGCGCGCCGGCGTCGCGCCCGCGCGGGGGCGATCGACCTCCGTAAGACGCTGCGCAAGTCGATGTCCACCGGCGGCGTGCCGATCGACGTCGTGCTGCGCAAACCGCGGCCGGCCCGACCGGAACTGGTCGTGCTGTGCGATGTGTCCGGGTCGGTCGCCGGGTTCAGCCACTTCACCTTGCTGCTGGTGCACGCACTGCGCCAGCAGTTCTCCCGGGTTCGGGTCTTCGCGTTCATCGACACCACCGACGAGGTCACCCACCTGTTCGGTCCCGACGCCGATCTCGCGGTGGCCATCCAGCGGATCACCCGCGAGGCGGGGGTCTACACCCGCGACGGCCACTCCGACTACGGCAATGCCTTCGTCTCGTTCACCGAGAACTTCCCGGGGGTGCTGTCCCCGCGCAGTTCGCTGCTGATCCTCGGCGACGGCCGCACCAACTACCGCAATCCGGCCGCCGACGTGCTCACCCACATGGTGACCGCCAGCCGCCATGCGCACTGGCTCAACCCGGAGCCGCGGCATCTGTGGGGCAGCGGCGACTCGGCGGCGCCGCGCTATGAGGACGTCATCACCATGCATGAATGCCGGTCGGCCAAACAGCTGGCAGGCGTCATCGACCAACTGCTGCCGGTCTGAGACGTAAGCTTTCACACCGTGATGTCTCGGCTGGCTTCCCGGCGCAGGCTCGGCGTGATGGGCGGGACGTTCGATCCCATTCACAACGGCCACCTGGTGGCCGCCAGCGAGGTCGCCGATCTGCTGGGCCTTGACGAGGTGGTGTTCGTGCCCACCGGTCAGCCGTGGCAGAAGGACCGGCATGTCACCGCGGCCGAGGACCGCTATCTGATGACCGTCATCGCGACCGCATCCAATCCCCGTTTCTCGGTCAGCCGGGTGGACGTCGACCGCAGCGGCCCGACCTACACCACCGACACCCTGCGCGACCTGCACGGCCGGTATCCGGACTGTGAGCTGTTCTTCATCACCGGAGCCGACGCGCTGGCCTCCATCCTGACCTGGCAGGGGTGGGAGGAGCTGTTCGACCTGGCCACCTTCATCGGCGTCAGCCGCCCCGGCTACGAACTCAACGGTTCCCATATCGTGGAGGCCTTCGATCGGCTGCCCGACGGGGCGCTGCGTCTGGTGGAGGTGCCCGCGCTGGCGATCTCCTCCACCAACTGCCGGGACCGCGCCGCGGCCGGCCGGCCGATCTGGTACCTGGTGCCCGACGGTGTCGTCCAGTACGTCGCCAAACGCCGCCTGTATCGCGAACCGGTCGCCGCGGCGGCCGCCAGGGAGGTGAAACGGTGACCGCATCGCCGGAGGCAATCGGGATGGCGACGGTCGCGGCCCGCGCCGCCGCCGCCAAACTCGCCCAGGACATCGTCGTCATCGACGTCTCCGAACAGCTGGTGATCACCGACTGTTTCGTCATCGCCTCGGCGGCCAACGAGCGTCAGGCCAACGCCATCGTCGACGAGGTCGAGGAGAAGATGCGGCTGGCCGGCTACAAGCCCGCCCGCCGGGAAGGCACCCGCGAAGGCCGCTGGGTGCTGCTGGACTATATCGATGTCGTGGTGCACATCCAGCATCAGGACGAACGTACTTTCTATGCGTTGGACCGGCTGTGGCGGGACTGCCCGATCGTCGATGTCGATCTGGATGTCCCGCAGGAGGACTCGTGAGGGTTCGGCGGCTGGTCATGCTGCGCCACGGTCAGACCGAGTTCAACGCCGGCAGCCGGATGCAGGGCCAACTCGACACCGACCTGACCGATCTTGGCCGTGCCCAGGCCGTTGCCGCCGCCGAGGTGCTGGCCAAACGTCAGCCCCTGCTGATCGTCTCCTCCGACCTGCGCCGTGCCGCCGAGACCGCGGCCGCACTTGGTGAACGCAGCGGGCTGGCGGTCCGGCTGGACACCAGGCTGCGGGAGACCCACCTCGGGGATTGGCAGGGCCTGACTCATCAGCAGGTTGATGCCGCCGCACCCGGTGCCCGACTGGCGTGGCGGGATAACGCGACCCTGGCGCCGCATCGTGGCGAGAGCCGCATCGACGTCGCTGACCGCAGCCTGCCACTGGTGGCCGAACTGGTTGCCGACGAACAGGAATGGGGTTGTGACGATCCCGATCGGCCGGTGGTGCTGGTCGCACACGGGGGTCTGATCGCGGCGCTGACCGCGGCGTTGCTCGATCTGCCGGTCGACAACTGGCCGGTTCTGGGCGGGATGGGCAACGCCAGTTGGGTGCAGTTGTCGGCGCACGGTCCGGCCCAGGATGGTCCTTCCGCGTTCGCCGACCTGCGGTGGCGGCTGGATGTCTGGAACGCATCGGCCCAGGTCGCCAACGATGTCCTCTGATTCGGCCCCTGCCCGCCGCAAAGCGCTGCTGATCTTCGCCGACTCGCTGGCCTACTACGGTCCACAGGGCGGACTTCCTGCCGACGACCCGCGAATCTGGCCCAATATCGTTGCTGGCCAACTTGATTGGGATCCGGAACTCATCGGACGCATCGGCTGGACCTGCCGAGACGTGTGGTGGGCTGCCACCCAGGACCCGAGGGCCTGGGCGGCGCTGCCGCGGGCCGGGGCGGTGATATTCGCGACCAGTGGAATGGACTCGTTGCCCTCCCCGCTACCCACCGCGATCCGGGAAACGATGCGCTATGTCCGGCCGCCGAGGTTGCGCCGATGGGTGCGCGACGGCTACGGGTGGTTGCAGCCGCGGCTGTCCCCGGTCTCACGGTCGGCGCTGCCACCCAAGCTGACCGTCGAGTATCTCGAGATGACCCGGGGCGCAATCGACTTCAACCGGCCGGGGATACCCATCGTGGCGGCACTGCCGTCGGTGCACGTCGCCGACACCTACGGTCGGGCCCACCACGGCCGGGCGGGCACCGTCTCAGCGGTGACCCGGTGGGCGGCACAGCACGACATCCCACTGGTGGACCTCAAAGCCGCTGTGGCCGAACATATCCTCGGTGGGCGGGGTAATCCCGACGGCATTCACTGGAACTTCGAGGCGCATGAGGCGGTCGCCGAACTGATGCTCAAAGCGCTCGCCGAAGCCGGGGTGCCGTCCGGCGGCAACCGGGACTGATCGCATGGCGGTCGTCGTGGTCACCGACTCGTCGGCGCGGCTGCCGGCAGATCTGCTGGCAGAGTGGGGCATCCGGGTGGTCTCGCTGCACATCCTCATCGACGGCCGCGATCTGCGCGACGGTGTCGACGAGGTGCCTGCCGATCTGTATCAGCGTCCGCAGGTCAGTACCGCCGGGGCGAGTCCGGCCGAGTTGGCCGCGGTCTACCGCGCGGCGCTGGTCGACAGCGGCGGCGACGGTGTGGTGGCTGTGCATATCTCGGCGGCGTTGTCGAGCACCCTTGGTGCCGCCGAGTACGCGGCTCGGGAGTTCGGCAGTGCGGTGCGGGTGATCGACTCCGGTTCGGCCGGGATGGGGATCGGGTTCGTCGCGTTGGCGGCCGCCCGGGCTGCCCGAAGCGGGGCCGCCCTCGACGCCGTTGCCGCACAGGCCGCCGCGGCGGTGCCCCGGGTGCACGCCTTCATCGTGGTGCAGCGACTGGAGAATCTGCGCCGCAGCGGTCGGATCGGGACCGCCGCCTCCTGGCTGGGGACCGCGCTGGCAGTCAAGCCACTGCTGCGCGTCGAGGACGGCGCGCTGGTGCTGTCGGCGCGGGTGCGGACCACCTCCAAGGCCACCGCGGCGATGATCGAACAGGTTCTGAAGGTGGTGGGGGAGCGCCGGGCCGCACTCGCCGTCCAGCATGTCGACAACCCGGCCGGGGCCGCGCGAGGTGGCGGCGACGCTGGCCAGCGCACTGCCGGCCTGCGGGCCGCCACTGGTCACCGACCTGGGTCCGGTACTGGGTGTGCACCTCGGTCCCGGCGCGCTGGGCGTGGTGCTGGAACTGGCCGGCTAGAACGTGCCCGGAGTCCGGGCCGCGAACCGGCCGGTGACCGGTGGCAGGTCGGCCAGGGTGACGATGCCGGGACGGGCCGCCACCACCGCCGGTACCGCATTGGTGACCGGCATCGCGGTGTAGATCATCCCCAGCCCCATGAACCCGGGTTCGGACCAGTCCCTGGGGGGCAGGCAGTGCAGCACCGTTCGCATGTTGGGCACTCCGAACACCTGGATGACGTGGCCGTGCTCGAGCGGCTTCGGCGGGATCACGTGGTTGCCCATGGTCCAGTTGAAGCCGACGCTGACCACGTTATGCATCCCCACCCAGCCCCGGTGGTAACCGTGCACCCCGGCGACGGTGCCTTCCGGGATCGTCATGAACCCCAGGTCGGTGTCGCCGGTGGCCGGGGTGAACGTCACATCGAAGGTCATCCGGTCCAGATCGGCGCCGATCGCGTCGGCCATCATCGCTGCCGATTCGGCGAACACCTCGCTCTCTTTTCGGACGCTCTCGGCCAACCCGGGGGTGTCGGGATCGCAGGAGAAGCCCATCGCGGTCTGGGTACCGGCCGATTCGTAGGTCGAGCAGTCCACCGACTCGGTGATCCTGATCTCGTCGACCCGTTCACAGGCGCCGGACAGCACCATGCCGACCATATTGGTCATCCCGGGGTGTGCGCCGCTGCCGAAAATCGTGGAATTGCCTCGCTGACAAGCCGTTCGGATCCGGTCCAAGTCCTCGGGGGTCTGCTTCCCGCCGGTGATCCAGGCCGCTGACGAGCACACATTGACCCCGGCTCCCAGTAGCCGCTCCAACTCGTCGATGCTCGGCCACAGCGGGTTGTAGCAGCACGCGTCCGCGCCGGTGGCAAGCAATGCGTCGATATCGTCGGTTGCGGTGATTCCGGTGGGCTCCGGCAGTCCTGCCAGGTCAGCGGCATCCACCCCGACCTTCTCGGCGCCGTGGGCGTAGACACCGACCAGTTCCATATCCGGCCGGCCGATGATGGCGTGCAGCGATCGCCGGCCAATGTTGCCGGTGGTCCACTGGATCACCCGAAGCGGCCGGTCTTCGTTCATGGGCATCTCCTGACATCGTGACGGTCCCTGGGATGCAGTATCCGGCAGCGACTTTCCACAGTCCCGGTTTCCTCCACAGCCCGGTGCGGCGGGCCGCTCCCGCGGCGATGATCCGACGGCCGCCGACCCTACGGTCGGCCGCATGGGAACCGATGATGCGTTGAGCGCCCTGCACCGCCGATTGGGCGCCCGCCCTAGTCCGGTCGCGCAGTACGGCGGCGATGGCGCCGGACCCGGCGATCGGGATGGCGACGGGGACGGCAACGGTGACGGAAACGGTTACGGCGCGGGGCAGGATCTCGAAACCGGCGAGACGGCGTTCGCCCCGAGCTGGGTGCCTGACGGCAGGACGCCACGCGGGCAGAGCTGGCTTGCTGCGGTCCGGGCGGATCCCGGACGGGCCGGCGGGATCACCCTGGCGTTGATCGCGCTGCTGGCCGTGCTGGTCACGGTGTTCACCCTCGCGCGCCACCAACCGGCGCCGGTCGTCTCGGCCGACCTGCCGCCGGTGGAGATGGTGTCGACGGCCGCACCGCGGTCGAGTTCACCGGCCGCGCCGGACGAACGGGCGATGGTCGTCAGCGTCGTCGGTCTCGTTCAGCAGCCCGGACTGGTGACTCTGGCACCCGATGCCAGGGTCTCCGATGCCGTCTCGGCTGCCGGCGGCCCGCTCAACGGTGCCGACACCCTCGGACTGAACCTGGCCCGGCATCTGGCCGACGGTGAGCAGATCGTCGTCGGTATCGCCGCACCGGCCGGCAAACCCGCAACCCTGGGCAGCGCGGTGAGCGGGGTGAGCGAATCCGGGCCGACGGCCGGTACCAGCACGCCGGCCGGGCCGGTGGACCTCAACACGGCGAGCGCCGAGCAGCTCGACGGCCTACCCGGCGTCGGTCCGGTCACCGCTGCGGCCATCCTGGCCTGGCGCGCGGCCAACGGAAGGTTCACCAGCATCGACCAATTGGCGGAAGTCGACGGTATCGGGCCGGCCCGGCTGGAGAAGCTCCGGCCATTGGTGCGGGTCTGAATCGGTGTCTGCCGAGACCGCTCGACTGGATCTGCGGCTTGTCCCCGCGGCGGTCACGGCCTGGGCGGTCACGGCGGCCGGGATCGCGTGGGGCGCGGGTCCGGTGCTGGGGGCACTGTGCGCGGCGGTCGCCCTCGGATGGTCGGTGGCATGCGGGCTGTCGGGTCAGCGCCGGCCATGGCTTCGTGCCGCCGCGGCCGGTGTGCTGGGTGCGGCGGCCCTGGGCGCCGGTTTCGGCGTCGCGGTCGGTCTGCGCTCCGAGGCCGCCCGCGCCCATCCGATAAGCGAGCGGTTCGGCACCACAGTATGGGTGACGGTCCAGCCGGTGGAGAGTCCGCGGCAGACGGGCAACGGCCGACTGATGTTCCGTTCCGACCTCATCGGTGTGGCGGGTCGGGCCACGGCCGGCGCCGTCATCGTCTTCGCATCAACGGCCGAGTTCGGACAGCTCGGTGCGGGTCAGCCGGCCCGCTTCCGGGCGCGCATCTCGCGCCCGACCCGGCGGGACCTCACGGTGGCTGTCATCACCGCGGTGGGCCGCCCGAGCGTGGGCCGCGCCTCGGCGGTCCAGCGCGCGGCGCGCCAGGTTCGGGATCGGTTCGCCGCCGCCGCCCGCGAGGTGCTGGCCGGCGACCAGGCCGCAATCCTGCCGGGGTTGGTGCTCGGCGACACCTCGGCCGTCACCGCTGCCACAACAGCCGAGTTCCGAACGGCCGGACTGACCCATCTGACCGCGGTGTCGGGTGCCAACGTCACCATCGTCTGCGGTGCGGTGCTGCTCACCGGGCAGTTCCTCGGGCCGCGGCCGGCGGTGGGGTTGGCCGCACTGGCGCTGGTGGTGTTCGTCGTGGTGGTGCAGCCCACCGCCAGTGTGCTGCGCGCCGCCGTGATGGGCGCCATCACACTGCTTGCCGTGCTGTCCGGGCGGCGGCGCCAGGCAATCCCGGTCCTGTCGGCCACGGTGATCGCGCTGATGGTGGCCGCACCACAGTTGGCCGTCGACCTCGGGTTCGCGCTTTCGGTATCGGCGACCGCTGCGCTGGTGGTGTTGGCCCCGGTCTGGTCGGCCCGGTTGGTGGCTCGCGGATGGCCCAAACCGCTCGCCGACGGGCTCAGTATCGCGCTGGCCGCGCAACTGGTCACCGCCCCCCTGGTGGCCGCCGTCTCGGGACGCTTCAGCGTGGTCGCGGTACTCGCCAATCTGGCTGTCGCCCTGATCATTCCGCCGATCACCGTACTGGGGACGGCGGCGGCTGCGCTGGTGTCCCTGTGGCCGGCGGGGGCCGGACTGCTGATCCGGTTCACCGGGCCCGAGGTGTGGTGGTTGCTTCGGGTGGCCGAACGCGCTGCCGCGCTGCCGGGCGCAGCGGTGCCGGTGCCCGCTGGCTGGGCCGGTGTTCTCACGGTCGGCGCCGCGGCTGTGGCTGCGGTCGTGCTGTGGCGGTGGCGATGGTTCCGGCTGGCCGCGGCCGGGTGCCTGGTGTGTGCGGCAGCGTGGTCGGTGTCGGGTGTCGTCAGCGGTCCGTGACACCATCGGGGGGTGAGCGAGGCTGCGGGGCTGCATCTGGTGCTCGGCGATGAGGACCTGCTCGTCGAACGTGCCGTGGGCGAGATTCTCCGGGCCGTCCGCGGTGCGGCAGGCACCGACGACATTCCGGTCAACCGGCTGCGGGCCGGGGAGGTCTCGACCAACGAACTCGCCGAACTGCTCAGTCCGTCGCTGTTCGCCGACGAGCGAGTGGTGATCCTGGAGGATGCCGATGAAGCGGGGAAGGACGCCGCCGCGCTGATCGCCTCGGCTGCAGCCGACCTGCCTCCCGGCACGGTCCTGGTGGTCGTCCACTCGGGCGGCGGTCGGGCCAAGGCGCTTGCCGGTCAGCTGAAGCAACTGCGCGCGCAGACCCACCCGGCCGCCAAGATCACCAAGGCCGGCGAACGGACCGCTTTTGTTCGCGCCGAGTTCCGCGCGCTCAGGGCCAAAGTCGACGACGAGACCGTCGCCGCGCTGCTCGAGGCGGTCGGATCCGATATCCGGGAACTTGCCGCGTCCTGTTCACAGCTGGTCGCCGACACCGGCGGGCAGGTCAACGTTGCCGCAGTGCGCCGCTACCACAGCGGCAAAGCCGAGGTCACCGGGTTCGATATCGCCGACAAGGCGGTCGCCGGCGATATCGCCGGCAGCACCGAAGCGCTGCGCTGGGCGATGTCCCGCGGTGTGGCGCATGTCCTGCTGGCCGACGCGCTGGCCGAGGCGGTACACGCCATCGCCAGGATAGGGCCGCTGTCGGGTGGTCCGAACCAGTTGGCGGGCGAACTCGGGATGCCGCCGTGGCGGGTGCAGAAGGCGCAGAAACAGGCCCGCCGGTGGTCGCGCGACAAGGTGGCGACCGCGATCAAATTGGTGGCCACCCTCAACGCTGATGTGAAGGGAGCAGCGGTCGACCCCGACTACGTGCTAGAGGACACCGTGCGAAAAGTCGCCCAACTGGTCGCCGGGCACTAGAAGATCAGAGCTTGTTGAAGGCCTGGGCCAGCGCCGACTTCTTGTTGGCGGCCTGGTTCTTGTGGATGACACCCTTGGTGGCGGCCTTGTCCAGCTTGCGGCTGGTTGCAGACAGCAACTCGCCGGCCTTGTCCTTGTCACCCTCGGCAGCAGCGGAGCGGAATGCGCGGATGGCGGTGTGCAGCGACGACTTCACCGACTTGTTGCGCAGCCTGCGCCGCTCGTTGGTGAGAATGCGCTTCTTCTGCGACTTGATATTGGCCACGCGTCTGGTTTCCTCAATCTCAAAAGGCTGGTTTCCGGGTGCCGGGGCAATGCCGTTCTATGCCCTCGCGGCGCCCTGTGAGAATACCAGTATTGACCGTGGACTCCCAAAGTGGAGCCGCTCAGCCTGCGAAAACGGCCGGTTTGGTGCAGCATGTGACGTGTGACCCTTCGCAGCACGCGGGTTGAGGCGAGTCCGGCCCCCCCGCAGCCGACCCTTCCTGATGATGCCCATATCTTCGGCGGGTATCGCGAACTCGGGTCATACGGTGCCGCGTTCGACGAGATGTTCGACCGGCGGGGCAATGTCCGGGCCCCCTATAAGGGCATCTACACCGAACTCGCCCCGACCGGTCCCGACGAACTGGAGGCGCGCTCCGATGCCCTCGGTCGGGCGTTCGTCGACCAGGGCATCACCTTTTCGTTGTCCGGTGAGGAAGAGCGGCCATTCCCGCTCGACCTGGTGCCCCGGGTGATCTCTGCTGCCGAGTGGGCGAAGCTGGAACGCGGCATCACCCAGCGGGTGATCGCGCTGGAACGCTTTCTCGACGATATCTACGGCGATCAGGAGATTCTGCGCGACGGGATCATCCCGCGCCGGCTGGTGACCTCCTGTGAGCACTTCCATCGCGAGGCAGCCGGTATCAGCCCGCCGAACGGGGTCCGCATCCACGTCGCGGGCATTGACATCATCCGTGATGCCCAGGGCACCTTCCGGGTGCTGGAGGACAATCTGCGCTCCCCGTCCGGGGTCTCCTACGTCATGGAGAACCGCCGGGTGATGACCCGGGTGTTCCCGAACCTGTTCGGCACCCACCGGGTGCGCTCGGTCGACGACTATCCGTCGCACCTGCTGCGCGCCCTGCGCAACGCCTCGGCCACCAACGAGTCCGACCCGACCATCGTCGTGCTGACGCCGGGCCCGTTCAACTCCGCATATTTCGAGCATTCGCTGCTGGCCCGTCAGATGGGCGTCGAACTCGTCGAGGGGCCGGACCTGTTCTGCCGGGACAACGTCGTCTATATGCGCACCACCGAGGGTGAGCGCCAGGTTGACGTCATCTACCGCCGCATCGATGACGCTTACCTCGATCCGATGCAGTTCCGGCCCGACTCGGTGCTCGGCGTGGCCGGCGTGCTCAATGCGGCCCGGGCCGGAAACGTGGTGATCTCGAGTGCGGTCGGGAACGGCGTCGGTGACGACAAACTCGTGTACACGTACGTGCCCACCATCATCAAGTATTACCTCGGCGAGAAGCCGTTGCTGGCCAATGTCGACACCCTGCGCTGCTGGCTCGACGACGAACGCGAGGAGGTGCTCGACCGCGCCGACGAACTCGTCATCAAACCGGTCGAGGGCTCAGGCGGCTACGGGATCGTCTTCGGGCCCTATGCATCGGAGAAGGAACTGGCGACGATTCGGCGAAAGGTGGCGGCCGACCCCCGGGGCTGGATCGCCCAGCCAGTCGTGCAACTGTCGACGGTTCCCACCAAGATCGGCGACAACCTGGCGCCCCGCCATGTCGACCTGAGGCCGTTCGCGGTCAACGACGGTGACCAGGTCTGGGTGCTGCCCGGCGGGCTGACCCGGGTTGCCCTCACCGAGGGTTCGCTGGTGGTCAACTCCAGCCAGGGCGGGGGATCCAAGGACACCTGGGTACTGGCCTCTCGGGCTTCGGCGGCCACCCGTGAACTGTCCGCCGCGCAGGTGGTGCGGACGCTGCCGCGTTCGGCCGCCACTGAGATGCACCCGCCGCCGCAACAGGTTCTGGCCGGCAATCAACAACGGCAGCAGCAACAGCAGAGCGGAGATCAGTGATGCTGGCCCGCAATGCCGAGGCGCTGTACTGGATCGGCCGCTATGTCGAACGGGCCGACGACACCGCCCGAATTTTGGACGTGACGGTGCACCAACTGCTGGAGAATTCCAGTGTCGACCCCGATCAGGCTTCCCGGGTTTTGTTGGAGGTGCTCGGTATCGAGCCGCCCAAGTCCCGACTGGACATGTGGGCGCTCACCGACCTGGTCGCATTCCACCGCGATCTTCCGGGGGGCTGTTCGATCGTGGACGCGATCAGTGCCGCCCGTGAGAACGCCCGGTCGGCCCGCGAAGTCATCTCTGGTGACATGTGGGAATGCCTCAACACCACCTATAACGCCCTGCGCGAGCGCGAGCGGGCGGCCCGCCGGCTGGGTCCGCACGAATTCTTCACCTTCATCGAGGGCCGTGCGGCGACGTTCGCCGGCTTGTCGGATTCCACTCTCTCCCGCGATGACGGCTATCGCTTCCTGGTGCTCGGGCGGGCTCTGGAGCGGGTCGACATGACGGCGCGGTTACTGCTGTCCCGGGTCGGCGACAGCGCGTCCTCGCCGACCTGGGTCAGCGTGCTGCGCGCGGCCGGCGCCCACGACACCTACCTGCGTACCCACCGCGGCGTGCTGGACGCCAACCGGGTGGTGGAGTTCCTGTTGCTGGACCGGCAGTTTCCGCGGTCGGCCTTCTACTCGCTCAAACTCGCCGAGCACAGCCTTGACGAATTGATGCGCGGCCTGAGCGACCGGACCGGCACCGGAGCCGAAGCCCGGCGGTTGCTCGGCCGGGCCCGTAGCGAACTGGAGTTCGTCCAGCCCGGAGCGGTGCTCGACTCGTTGGAGAACCGGCTGGCCGGGCTGCAGACCACCTGTCATGACGTCGGAGAAGCGTTGGCGCTGAGATACTTCCGCTTCTCGCCCTGGGTGGAATGGACTGATGCCAGGCAAAGCGGCGGGATCCTCGTCGCCGAGGGGATCAAGGATGGTGGTCACTGATGTGGCGGATGCGCGTCGTTCACGCCACCGGGTACGCATACAAGACGCCGGTCACCGCGTCCTATAACGAGGCACGGCTGACGCCCCGATCGGACTCCCGGCAGAACGTCATCGTCAACCGTGTCGAGACCGCGCCGGCCACCCGCTCCTTCCGTTACGTCGACTACTGGGGCACGGCGGTGACCACGTTCGATCTGCACGCCCCGCATATCGAGCTCGAGGTGACCTCGTCCTCGGTCGTCGAAACCGATAAGCCTGAAGCCCCGCGAAGGACCGCAAGCTGGGATGATCTGCGCTCCGCCGCGGTGCGGGATCGCTATAACGAGGTCCTTGGAACCACTCACTACACGCCGGAGAGCAAGCGGACTGACCGGGTCGGCCGGCAGCTCGCCAAGGGCCGGGACCCGCGCGGGGCCGTCCTGGCCACGGTTGATTGGGTCCGCAGCGAACTTACCTACGTTCCGGGAACCACGGGTGTCCACTCATCCGGACTGGATGCGCTGCGGAAGGGCAAGGGAGTGTGCCAGGATTTCGCGCATCTCTCCCTGATCCTGTTGCGCTCCATGGGTATTCCCGCCCGCTACGTCTCGGGTTATCTGCACCCGCAGGAGGATGCGGGCATCGGCGAGGCGGTGGAGGGGGAGAGTCACGCCTGGATTCAGGCCTGGACCGGTGGCTGGTGGAACTACGACCCGACCAACCACACCGAGATCAACGAGCAGTACGTCAGCGTGGGCTTCGGGCGAAGCTATGCCGACGTGCCGCCATTGAAAGGCGTCTACCTGGGTCAGGGCTCCAGTGACCTCGATGTGATCGTCGAGATGACGCGGCTGGCTTAAGGTTTCAACCCACTGGAACGCGCAGCAGATCGTCGCCGAGTTCTATCCGGCCGTCGAATTCCGCGGCCGCCAGCGCCCGCCACTGCTCTTCCTGTCCGGGCATCAGCGGCGGCACATAGTGAGTCAGGACCAAGGTGCCGACTCCGGCGCGGGCGGCCGTGGCGGCGGCCTGCTGCACCGACGAGTGGTAGTCCAGGATGTCCCTGATCCGCTGAGCGGGCATCTGCTCGACGAGATCCTTGCGGATCGCGGTGTGCACCAGCACGTCGGTGCCGCGGGCGAGACCGTCGAGGGTGGCGCACGGCACGGTATCCCCGGCCAGCACCACTGATCGACCGTCGTGCTCGACCCGGAACGCCAGCGTGGGCTCCACCGGTCGGTGGTCGGTGGGCGCGGCGGTGATCCGCACGCCCGCCGAATCCCACACCTGGCCGTCGGTGTACTCGTGCACCTCGATGCTGGGTGGTTCGGTGATATCGGCGTGATGGCCGATGCGGTAGGAGATATCCGGGGCGAGGGCGGCCAGGGTGGCCTCCACCAGTTGCCTGGTGCCGGGCGGACCGATGATGGGCAGTGGGTTCGGGCCGATCGTGGTGACCCACCGGGTGGTGATGACATCGGAGAGGTCGGTGATGTGGTCGCTGTGCAGGTGGGTCAGTAGCAGCGCGGTCACCCCGGCAGCACCCACACCGGCCGCCGCCGCGCGCATCAGGACGCCGCGCCCGCAGTCCACCAGGAAGGTCTGGTCGCCCGCGGTGACGAGGGTCGAGGGCCCGGCCCGGTTCGGGTCGACGATCGGACTTCCGGTGCCGAGCAGGGTGATCTCCATCCACTCTGCTTACCCGACACGGCGGCCCTTCCGCAGCAGGCCCGATCGTCGTAGCCTGATGTGATATCGATCACAAGGCGGTGGCCATGCGTATCGCGGACATTCTGCGCAGCAAGGGCTCGACGGTGGCGACGGTCACCGCGAGCACGACCGTGACCGGCCTGCTGGCCGAACTGGCGGTGCACAACATCGGCGCCATGGTGGTGATCGGCTACCCCGGCGAGCAGGAGCGCAGCGACGGCGGCGTGGTGGGTATCGTCTCCGAGCGCGATGTGGTGCGTCACCTGCACGAACAGGGGCCGGGCCTGCTGCGCCAGGAGGTCGGTCAGATCATGAGCCCGGTCGCGGTGACCTGCGGGCCCGACGATCCGGTGGACGACCTGGCGGCCCTGATGACCAACAACCGGGTCCGTCACGTCCCAGTCCTGCACGACGGCCGGTTGGTCGGCATCGTCAGCATCGGCGACGTGGTGAAGATCCGGATGGAGGAGTTACAGGCCGAGCGTCAGCAGTTGCAGGACTACATCACCCAGGGCGGGTAGTCAGCTCCAGGAGTACTCGGCGCGCAGCCGGGTGGCGACCACCTCGAAGGTGTGGCGGTCCACGATGGCGCCCTCCCGGCGAATGCTCTCCTCGGGGACGTCGAGCACCCGGTCCAGCCGCACCCAGCTCTGCCGGCCCTCGTAATCCCAGCTGCCGGCCCCGATGCCGACCCATCCCGGGTCGTGGGCGTGATGGGCCTGGCTGGACAGAATCAGGCCCAGCAGGGTCCGATTGTCCCGGCCCACGACCAGAACCGGGCGGTCCTTGCCGCGGGTCGGGTCGTCCTCGTAGACCACCCACGTCCAGACGATCTCGCCCGGGTCGGCGCGACCGTCGAGGTCAGGCGCGTAGACCACCCTGCGGGCCCGGTGAGCGGTCGGGGTGCTGTCCTTGGTGACCGGGCGCCCGGCGGTGATGGCCGCCGGTGGGTTGGAGGGCAGGGCGGTGGCCATCAGCACGTCGATACCCAGCCGGATGCCCTGGGCCAGACCAGCCTGGATGGTGCGTTGCACTCCGTTGGGGCTCTGCAGCTGCCGAATGAGCTTGGGAGCCTCGTTGAAGACCAATTGTTCCGCCAACCGCTGGAACGTCCTCCACTGCGACGCCATTCTCGACAGCATAGCGACGACTCGCCAATAGGTGCGCGTCGCGATTGTGCCCCGCCCGGCCCGGCTGGATACGCTTGTCGGGCCGGATGCCGTACCGCCCACCAGGAGATTCCCATCAGCAGTTTCGCCGATAAGACGTTCACTGCGCCGGCGCAGATCCGGAACTTCTGCATCATCGCCCACATCGACCATGGCAAGTCCACGCTGGCCGACCGGATGCTGCAGCTGACCGGCGTCGTCGCCGACCGCGATATGCGCGCCCAGTACCTGGACCGGATGGATATCGAGCGGGAGCGCGGGATCACCATCAAGGCCCAGAACGTCCGGCTTCCGTGGGTGGTGCAAAACGGGGTCGACGGTGTCGAGCCGGGCAACTACGTGCTCCACCTGATCGACACCCCCGGCCACGTGGACTTCACCTACGAGGTGTCGCGTGCGCTGGAGGCCTGCGAGGGTGCGGTGCTGCTGGTTGACGCCGCCCAGGGCATCGAGGCGCAGACCCTGGCCAACCTGTATCTGGCCCTGGACCGCGACCTGGCGATCATTCCAGTGCTCAACAAGATCGACCTGCCTGCCGCGGACCCGGACCGCTACGCCGCCGAACTGGCCCACATCATCGGCTGTGAACCCACCGATGTGCTGCGGGTGTCGGGAAAGACCGGCGAAGGGGTCCCGGCACTGATCGACGAGGTGGTCCGGCGGGTGCCGGCGCCCACCGGAGATGCCGACGCGCCCGCCCGGGCGATGATCTTCGACTCGGTCTATGACATCTACCGCGGCGTGGTCACCTACGTCCGGGTGGTGGACGGCAAGATCACCCCGCGCGAGCGGATCAAGATGATGTCCACCGGAGCCACCCACGAACTGCTCGAGGTCGGCATCGTCTCCCCGGAACCCAAGCCGACCGGCGGGCTCGGGGTGGGGGAGGTGGGCTACCTCATCACCGGGGTGAAGGACGTCCGCCAGTCCAAGGTCGGCGACACCGTCACCAGTGCCCGAAACGGCGCCACCGAGGCGCTGACCGGGTATCGGGAGCCCAAGCCGATGGTCTATTCCGGGCTGTACCCGGTCGACGGGTCGGACTACCCGAACCTGCGCGAGGCACTGGACAAGCTGCAACTCAACGATGCCGCGCTGACCTACGAGCCGGAGACGTCGGTGGCTCTCGGTTTCGGGTTCCGCTGCGGCTTCCTGGGCCTGCTGCATATGGAGATCACCCGCGAACGCCTGGAACGCGAATTCGACCTCGATCTGATCTCCACCTCGCCCAACGTCGTCTACCGGGTTGTTCAGGAGGACGGGGCTGAGAAGATCGTGACCAATCCCTCGGACTGGCCGGACGGAAAGATGCGCGAAATCTACGAGCCGGTGGTCAAGTGCACGGTGATCTCACCCAGTGAATTCATCGGCACCATCATGGAACTGTGCCAATCCCGGCGCGGTGAACTCGGCGGCATGGACTACCTCTCACCGGAGCGGGTCGAGCTGCGCTACACCATGCCGCTGGGCGAGATCATCTTCGACTTCTTCGACTCGTTGAAGTCACGCACCCGCGGCTACGCCAGCCTGGACTACGAGGAGGCCGGCGAACAGCAGGCGGCGCTGGTCAAGGTCGACATCCTGCTGCAGGGGGAGGCCGTCGACGCGTTCAGCGCCATCGTGCACAAGGACTCCGCCCAGGCCTACGGAAACAAGATGACCACCAAGCTCAAAGAGCTCATCCCGCGCCAGCAGTTCGAGGTACCGATCCAGGCTGCGATCGGCTCGAAAATCATCGCCCGCGAGAACATCAGGGCGATCCGCAAGGATGTCCTCGCCAAGTGCTACGGCGGCGACATCACCCGTAAGCGCAAACTTCTGGAGAAGCAGAAGGAGGGCAAGAAGCGGATGAAGACCATCGGCCGGGTCGATGTTCCGCAGGAGGCCTTCGTCGCCGCGCTGTCCACCGACTCCGCCGGCGACAAACCGGGCGATAAGACGCGGAAGTAGGGGGCCATTACTCACGACTGTCCGGTCGTTCGGGGACGAATCACGCGGCTGCTCGCCATCATCCTGAGCGCCGCCCTGCTGGGCGGTTGCGCGTCCGTCATCGACGGAACCCCGGCGCGCCGGCAGGCCACCGGACTGCAGACCGCGCTGCCCACCCCCGAGCAGGTGAATCAAGCGGTGGGTAACCGGCTGGACCCCACCGGTCCCGCGGCGGTGGGGTCGATCGACCTGCTGCCCAACGGGATTCGGGACGGCAGCCAGGTGACCCCGGCGGAATGCCTCGGTCCGGCCACCCCCCTGATGCAGGCGGTCTACCAGAACGGCGACGTGACCGGTGTGGCGTTGCGGGACTTCGCCCGATTCGGCGAGGGGCTGACGGTCTCCAGCGCCCACACCGGGGTGGTGCGCTTCGGCTCCGACGCAGAGGCGATGCGGATGTTCGAGGGTTTCGTGGCGCAGTGGCAGGCCTGCGAGGGTGTGCCGGTGACGGTTGCCATTACTCCGACCGCCGCGCTGCGGTGGACGGTGACCGATGTCCGGGTCGACGGTACGGTGCTGTCCGCGACGATCCTCAGCGGGGAGACCGATCAGGAGCCGGCATTCCCCACCGAGCACGCGGTCGGTGTCGCTGCCGACTGCATCGTCGACGTCGACGTCGCGGTCACCGATGTGCTGGCCTCCCGCCGGGTGGCGGCCGGCCGGGCGGCCGACCTGGTCCGGCTGATGCTGGACAACGTCGAGGGTCTGCGCTGAGCGCTCAGCCCGGCGAGTTGGCAGGTTGGAAGATGCCGCTGGCGTCGCCCTGCTCCTCGGCGCGGATCACGTGGACCACGGCGTTGATCAGCGCCAGGTGGGTGAACGCCTGCGGGAAGTTGCCCAGATGGCGGCCGGTGCTGGGTTCGATCTCCTCGGCGTAGAGGTGCAGCGGGCTGGCGAACGACAGCAGTTTCTCGCACAGATGCCGGGCCCGGCTCACCTCGCCGATCTCAACCAGGGCCGACACCAGCCAGAAGGAGCAGATCGTGAAGGAGCCCTCCTCCCCGGACAGACCGTCGTCGGTCTCGTGCACCCGGTAGCGCAGCACCAGGCCGTCCTCGGTGAGTTCGTCGGCGATGGCCAGCACGGTGGCGCGCACCCGCGGATCGTCGGACGGCAGGAACCGCAGCAGGGGGACCAGCAGCAGTGAGGCGTCCAGTGCGTCGTCGCCGTAGCGTTGGGTGAACACCCCGCGGGCATCCACTCCGTTGGCGAGCACATCGGCCTTGATCTCGTCGGCGATCGTCCGCCACTGCTGTGCGTAACTCTTGGAGCCCTGCAGTTCGGCCAGCCTGGCGCCGCGGTCCAGCGCCACCCAGCACATCACCTTCGATGAGGTGAAGTGCTGCGGTTCGCCGCGCACCTCCCAGATGCCCCGGTCCGGTTCGCGCCAGTGCTTGATGGCCTCGTCGACCTGCTCCTTGAGTACCGGCCACAGTTGGTCGGAGATGTTCTCCCGGGACTTGCAGTGCAGATACACCGAGTCCAGCATGGTGCCCCAGATGTCGTGCTGGCGCTGGTTGTAGGCGCCGTTGCCGATCCGCACCGGACGGGCCCCGTCATAGCCGGAGAGGTGGTCGAGTTCCTCCTCGACCAGTTCGCGCTCGCCGCCGACGGCATACATCACCTGCAGTGGCTGGCGCTCACCGTTATTGGCGCCCGACACATCGGCGATGAAGGAGAAGAAGTCGTCGGCCTCACGGTCCAGGCCGAGGGTGTACAGACCCCACAACGCGAATGTGGAGTCCCGCACCCAGGCATAGCGATAGTCCCAGTTGCGTTCACCGTGTGGGGTTTCGGGCAGCGAGGTGGTGCTTGCCGCCAGCAGAGCGCCGGTCGGCGAATAGGTGAGACCCTTGAGCGTCAGTGCGCTGCGCTGAAGATAGGACCGCCAGGGGTGGTCGGGAAAGTCGCCGATGTTGATCCACTGCCGCCAGGCCTCGCTGGTCTGCCACATCTTGTCGGCGGCCTGCTCGTAGGTCTGCGGTGACGGGTGTTTGGACCAGGACAGCGCGACGAAGACGTTGTCGCCCTCCTTGAGCCTGGTCCGGGCGCGGGCCTCCCGGCCCTCGATGCCGATCCGCAGATTGGTGGTCAACCGCAGTGTCGGATGGGCGTCCGCGTCGGTTCTGGCCCGGGCGATCGCCTCGCCGTAGGCGTTGGCCGAATATTCCCAGGCTGCGTTCACGCGTCCGTAGTTGAACGACGGTTCGCAGTTCATCACCAGTTCGACGGTGCCGCTGACACATCGCACCGTGCGCAGCAGGATGTGCTCGGCGTCCCAGTCCATCGGAGTCCGCCGGTGCGTCCGGGACCGGGCCTCCAGATCGTGCCACGGCCCCATCACCAGGGCGTCGCGCACGATGACCCAGCCGGTGGGGGTCTGCCAGGTGGTCTCCATGATCAGGCTGCCCGGTAGGTATCGCCGGGCCGCCGGGACCGACACCCCGTACGGGGCGAGTCGGAAGTGTCCGGCCCCGCGATCCAGGATCGACCCGAACACGCTGGGCGAGTCCGGTCGCGGCACGCACATCCATTCCACCGAACCGGCCGCCGAGACCAGGCAGGTGTTCTCACAGTCGGACAGGAAGGCGTAGTCGGCGATCGGCGGAAAGGGGCTGCGCTTGGGCCCGGTGGGCACATCCGGCTCCGGTCGGGCGACGGTCGGCGGCGTGCCCGGGGCGTCCCGGCCGTTGCCGCCGCCGATGTTCTCAGCTGCGGGTTGAGCATGCAGAACCATCCCGCCATCATGGCGGTCGAGGCCTTCTTCGTCTACCGATCGGACCAGAAATCGCAGCGGCCGGCCCGGGGGAATAGGGTTATCCGGTGGCCGGATTCCTGAGTTGGTGGGACAGCGCTGAACTGTGGCTGTCCGGCCTGAGTTTCGTGCTGCAGACGCTGATCGTCATGCCGGTGGTGCTGGCACTTGCCTTCGGGATCGCCGTCACGATGGACACCTTGCTGGGCAACGGTATCCGGGTGTTGCGCCAGCTGCGCGAAAGCCGGGAGGCCGGTCGTTGAGTGGCATGCCGCGGTCCCGCGTGACGCTGGCACTGGTTGCGTTACTGATCCTGATCGTCGCGGTCTGGTTGCTCAACCGCTGAGGACGGTCGGCTCTGTTAGGCTGCGGGCCATGCGAACGGCGACCGGTTTCGGCAGCGCTCTCCTGGCGCGCACCGTCGTCGTCGACATCCGTTGTTGTCGCTGACAATTCCGTCCGTCGGATAACTGTCGGTGGCCACGGCGTTCCGCTGAACCCCTTGACGTGATCGTGACGGGCATGCCCCTGGCCTATCCCATGACCGAAAAGAGGGTCTTGTGACGTTGACGATGAATTTCCGCCGCCAGCGCGCCGCCGCGGCTCTGGCGGCTACCGCGATAGTGCTGGCCGGCTGCGGCGGGGGAGCCAGTGACGAGGTCGGCGGCGGCGCCGGCGAGGATGCCGAAACCACCCTGACCCTGGTGGCCTACGCGGTGCCGGAACCCGGTTGGAGCGCGATCATCCCGGCCTTCGCCGCCACCCCGGCGGGCGAGGGGGTGGCGGTCACGGCCTCCTATGGATCCTCAGGCGACCAGTCCCGTTCGGTGGTGGACGGCAAACCCGCCGACATCGTGAACTTCTCGGTCGAGCCCGACATCACCCGATTGGTCAAGGTCGGCAAGATCTCCCCGGAATGGAATGCCGACGTGACCAAGGGTGTGCCGTTCGGGTCGGTGGTCACCCTGGTGGTTCGCAAGGGCAACCCGAAGAACATCACGGACTGGGACGACCTGGTGGCACCCGGTATCGAGGTGGTGACGCCCAGTCCGTTGAGTTCCGGTTCGGCCAAATGGAACCTGCTGGCGCCCTACGCGGCGAAGAGTGCGGGCGGGCGCGACCAGCAGGCCGGCTTGGACTTCATCGCCACTCTGGTCAACGACCACGTCAAGACCCGGCCCAGTTCGGGGCGGGAGGCCACCGACATCTTTCTGCAGGGCACCGGCGACGTTCTGATCAGCTACGAAAACGAAGCCATTCACATCGAACGGCAGGGCAAGAACGTCGAGCACGTCAACCCGCCGCAGACGTTCAAGATCGACAACCCGGTCGCCGTGGTGAACACCAGCACCCATCTGGACAAGGCCAACGCGCTGAAGAACTTCCTCTACACCCCGCAGGGCCAGAAGATCTGGGCGCAGGCGGGCTTCCGGCCCGTCGACCCCGCCGTGGCCGCGGAGTTCGCGAAGGACTTCCCGGCACCGCAGAAGTTGTGGACCATCGCTGACCTCGGCGGCTGGGGCACGGTGGATCCGGCATTGTTCGACAAGGACACCGGTGCGATCACGACCCTGTACAAGAAGGCGACCGGATGACGGCAGTCGCCGGATCCGACACCCGGGCGGCTGGGTCGGGTCGGCGTATCGGCAGCACGCCGGCACTGGCGGGGGCGGCCTCGATCTGGCTCAGCATCATCGTCCTGCTGCCACTGGCCGCCATCGTGTGGGAGTCGGGTAAGGGCGGGTGGGCGGCGTTCGTCGAGGCGATCACCTCGACGGCCGCCGTGGAGTCGTTCCGGGTGACGCTGACCGTCGCGATCGGAGTGACCGTCGTCAACGCGGTGTTCGGCCTGCTGGTCGCCTGGGTTCTGGTTCGCGATGACTTCGTCGGCAAGCGGTTGGTCGATTCGGTGATCGACCTGCCGTTCGCCCTGCCGACCATCGTGGCGAGCCTGGTGATGTTGGCGCTGTACGGGCCCAACAGCCCGGTGAACCTTCATCTGCAGCACACCAAGTGGGGCTTGGGCGTGGCTCTGCTGTTCGTCACCCTGCCCTTCGTCGTGCGCTCCGTGCAACCGGTACTGCTCGAACTCGACCGGGAGGTCGAGGAGGCGGCCGCATCGCTGGGAGCAACCACCCCCGTCATCTTCGGCCGGGTGGTCCTGCCGGCTCTGTTGCCTGCGCTGCTGTCCGGAGCGGGTCTGGCGTTCTCCCGCGCAATCGGAGAATTCGGCTCCGTCGTGCTGATCGGCGGCGCGATACCCGGTGAGACCGAGGTGTCGTCGCAGTGGATCCGGACGTTGATCGAGAATGACGACCGCACCGGTGCCGCCGCGGTTTCCATTGTGCTGCTGGCAGTCTCGTTCCTGGTCTTGTTCGTGCTACGGGCGGTGGGCGCCCGTGCGGCCCGTCGCGAAGAGCTTGCAGCATGATCCTCTCGCCCGTCGGTCGGTATCTGAGCCGCTCTATCGCGCTGGGCTACGTGCTGGTGCTCATCGCGGTGCCGGTCGGGCTGATCCTGTGGCGGACATTCGAGCCCGGCTTCGGGGCCTTCGCAGCTTCGATCACCACCCCGGCAGCCATCTCGGCCCTTCAGCTGTCCCTGCTGGTGGTCGCGATCGTGGTGCCACTCAACGTCATCTTCGGCGTTCCCACGGCATTGTTGTTGGCGCGCAAACGCTTTCGCGGCAAGAGCCTGCTGCAGGCGGCGATTGATCTGCCGTTCGCGGTATCGCCTGTGGTGATCGGTGTGGCCTTGATCCTGCTGTGGGGCAGCGCCGGCATTCTCGGATCCGTCCAGAACGATCTTGGCGTGAAGATCATCTTCGGGCTGCCCGGCATCGTGCTGGCGAGCATTTTCGTCACCGTCCCGTTCGTCATCCGCGAGGTCGAACCGGTGCTCCATGAACTGGGCACCGAGCAGGAGGAGGCCGCCGCAACCTTGGGGGCCACCTGGTGGCAGACGTTCTGGCGGATCACCCTGCCGTCGATCCGGTGGGGGCTGACCTACGGGATCGTGCTGACCGTCGCCCGCACCCTGGGGGAGTACGGCGCGGTGCTGATGGTGTCGTCGAATCTGCCCGGTCAGTCCCAGACCCTGACGCTGTTGGTGTCCGACCGCTACAGCCGTGGGGCGGAGTACGGAACCTATGCCCTCTCGACGCTGCTGATGGCGGTCGCGGTGCTGGTGCTGGTGGCCCAGGTTGCTCTCGAGAAGCGGCGGGCCGGCTGATGAGGAGAACTGTATGACCAACGCCATCGTCGTCAGCGGTGCCAACAAGCGCTACGGCGATTTCATCGCGCTGGACAATGTCGACTTCGTTGTTCCGGCGGGTTCGCTGACCGCACTGCTGGGGCCCAGCGGTTCCGGGAAGTCGACTCTGCTGCGCGCGATCGCCGGTCTGGATCAGCCGGACACCGGCACGGTGGTGATCAACGGTCGCGATGTGACCGGAGTGCCGCCGCAGCGCCGCGGGATCGGCTTCGTGTTCCAGCACTACGCGGCCTTCAAACACCTCACGGTGCGGGACAACGTGGCCTTCGGCCTCACGATCCGCAAGCTGCCCAAGACCGAGATCGACGCCAAGGTCGACAACCTGCTGGAGGTGGTGGGTCTGGCCGGATTCCACACCCGCTACCCCAGTCAGCTTTCCGGCGGCCAGCGCCAGCGGATGGCCCTGGCCCGCGCCCTGGCGGTCGATCCGGAGGTGCTCCTGCTCGATGAGCCGTTCGGCGCGTTGGATGCCAAGGTGCGGGAAGACCTTCGGGCCTGGTTGCGCAGGCTGCACGATGAAGTGCACGTCACCACTGTTCTGGTGACCCATGACCAGTCCGAGGCACTCGACGTCGCAGACCGCATCGCGGTGCTCAACAAGGGGCGTGTCGAACAGGTCGGCACGCCTAGTGAGGTCTACGACAGTCCGGCCAACCCGTTCGTGATGTCCTTTCTGGGCACGGTGTCCTCGCTGAACGGAATCCTGGTGCGACCGCACGATATCCGGGTGGGGCGCACCCCGGAGATGGCGATCGCTGCGGGCGACGGCACGGCCGAGCACACCGGCGTGATTCGGGCCACCATCGACCGGGTGGTCTACCTCGGATTCGAGGTCCGGGTCGAGTTGACCAGCGCTACCACCGGGGCCCCGTTCATCGCCCAGATCACGCGCGGCGATGCCGAGGCGCTCGGTATCGCCGATGGCGACACTGTGTATGTTCGGGCTACAAGGATTCCGCCGATCGCCGGCGTCGAGCAGCATTCCCCATCGGAAGGAAGCCCATGAACCCATCCACCCGCCGCATTGCGGCACTGGTAGGCGCGGCCGCCGTCGTCGTCGCCGCTAGCGGATGCAGCGCAACGACCACCGGCACCCCCACCCAGGCTGAGACCATGACGTCAACGGTCGCGCCCGCGACGACCACTACCGGAGAAGAGGGCACTGTGAACGGAGGCAACGGCGGCCAGGGCGGCGCGGGCGGCAAGGGCGGTGCGGGTGGCAAGGGCGGCCAGGGCGGCCAAGGCGGCCAGGGCGGCCAGGGTGGCAAGGGCGGACAGGGTGGAGTCAACGGGGCCGACGGTGCTGATGGTGCCGACGGTGCTGATGGTGCCGACGGTGCCGACGGTGCCGACGGTTGATCACTGACTGAACCGCTCTAGAAGGGCGGTGGGTCCGCTGCTTCGGCGGCGGTGGTCAGGATGTGGTGTTGGCGTGCGCGTTCGGCGTTGATTTGGGCTCTGGCGTGGCGTTCGCGGGTGATGCGGGTTTGGCGGTCGTGTTCGCGGGTTCGTTCGCGGGTGGGTGCGGCCCGTCCGCGGTTCGGGTGGGGTGCAGCGGTGTCGCTGGTCATGTGTGGGGTGCCAGTCGGGGTGGCCAGTGCCGGGAACAGCTGTGCGCCCGCGGGTTCGGTGCGGTAATGGTGTCCGGTGGGTGCGCTCAGTGTGATTGTGCCGTCGGGGTCTTGGTGGTCGTTCCAGCCGCCCGGTCCGGTGTAGAACGTTTTCACGAGATGGTGCGCTCGGCAGTACAGCTTGCAGTTCGACGGGTGGGTCGGGCCCTGCGGGTAGGGCACGGTGTGGTCGGTGTCGCAGACCCGGGCGTCGCATCCGGGCCATCGGCAGCTCAGATCGCGCCACCGGATGAACTGGGCCAGCGCCACCGATGGGCGGTAGCCGGTTTCCGGGCCCTCGGGCAGGCTCAGCGGCCTGATCAGGGCCGTCGGGGCCAGCGCCCGGACCGATTCGGCGGGCTGGATACCGAACCCGGGCAGATACCCCGGGCCGGTAGCGTCGGCCTCGAGGGTGGCGCGCTCGGCGAGGAGATGGATCACCACCGGTGCCGCACCCCCGGCGCCGGCGGCCGGGCAGTCCGGTTGCGCGCAGGTGCACATCAGCCGGTCAGCCCCGGCGGCCAGCGCCCCGACCGCGTCGCTGCGGCGCTGGCCCGGCGTGCGGGGATCACCTGTGCATACCGTGGCGGCCAGGGCATCGAGTCGAGCGTCGAACGCCGCGGCGTCGGCGGCATGGATATTGGCCCAGATCCCCGCCATCCCGGGGACCGTAGGGGCCACTTCGACGTACCGGCTCTGTTCGATATCGGGCGGAACCCGCACACCGTCGGGATCGAACCGGGCGATCCAGGAATCGATCCGGTCGGCCAGCTTCGGCCCCGACAACGTCATCCACTTCGGTGCCAACCGGGCCAGGGCGGCATCGACCTCGCCGATCGCCGCGTCGGTGACATTCGAGGTCCGGTTGATGATCGTCGAGACCATCCGGAAGTCGATCGCCCCGGCTGCGAACACTCTGGCCAGCCCGGGTAGCCGGTCGCGTAACTCGATGCCGTAGCGGATCTGGGTGCCGGCCCGGCCACGGCTGATGTGCTGGGCCGCGGACACCTCGGCGGCCACCGCCTCGAACGGATCGGCACACCACAGCTCACGCTCGGCCCACTGCGCGGC
>CAWBBP010000013.1:0-279818 GCA_963787055.1 uncultured Actinomycetota bacterium | reverse complement strand
GCCCGGCGGTGGCGCCGGCGGCCGCGGCGGTGACGGTGGTGCCGGCGGTGCGGTGTCGGGCAACGGTGGCGCTGGCGGTGCGGGTGCGGCCGGCGGCGACGCCGGTGACGTCGGCGTCGGTGGTCGCGGTGGAGACGGCGGCACCGGGCGCGGCAGGTGCGGCCGGCGGTGCCGGCGGCGCGGGTGGTCGTGGCGGCCTGCTCTCCGGGGACGGCGGTGCCGGTGGAACAGGCGGTGCCGGTGGTGACGGTGGCGGTGCCGGTGGCGGTGGTGGCACCGGTGGCGATGCCATCGAGGTCGGCGATGGTGGTGCCGGCGGTGTCGGAGGGGTCGGTGGCGTCGGAATCCTGGGTGGCACAGGAGGGTTCGGTGGCGCGGGTGGAGCTGGCGGGAGTGGCGGGACAGTAGCCGGCGATGGCGGTGCCGGCGGCGGCCAGGCGGTGCGGGTGGGATCGGTGCCGCTGCTGACGCTCCCCGGAGGTGACGGGGATCTCGGCGGTGTCGGCGGTGTCGGCGGGTCCGGTGGCGCGGCGATGGCGGTCACCGGCAACGGCGGTGCGGGCGGCCGTGGTGGCTCCGGTGGCAGTGGCGGCTCGGGTGGGGCTGGGGCCAATGGAGTTGACGCCACCGATGTGAGCGCGGCTGGCGACGGCGCCCTCGGCGGCGACGGCGGTGCCGCCGGTGCTGGCGGTGCTGGCGGCTCCGGTGGTTCCGGCGGTGCACTGGGTGTCAACGGCGATGGCGGGTCCGGTGGGAACGGCGGCAACGCCGGCGTCGGCGGCGACGGCGGCCGCGGCGGGTCGGGCAACGCGATCTTCACCGACGGCGGCGACGGTGGCGACGGCGGGAATCCGGGCGCGGTCGGTCGCGGCGGTGCCGGCGGCGTCGCGGGCACCGGCGGATCCCGCCGGCGCTGACGGTGCCGATGGAACAACCGGCGTGCTGGATCCCGGCGGTCATGGTGGCGCTGGCGGGTCCGGCTACGACGCCGAGCACCGATCCTGCCGCCGCCCCGGGAACGGCGGGTGGCAACGGCGGTGACGGCGGTGACGGCGGTGACGTCGGTGACGGCGGTGCCGGCGGTATCGGCGGCAGTGGTGCAGCGGGGTCCGACGGCGCTGATGCGACCTCGCCCGGGGGCGACGGCGGTGACGGCACGTCTGGTGGCGCAGGCGGCACCGGTGGCGCCGGAGGCCGTGGCGGTGCTTTGGCCGAGGCCGATGGTGCCGGCGGTGCCGGTGGCAGCGGCGGCACGGGGGGCGTGGGTGGAGCCGGAGCCGAAGGCCTGGCTGGCTCGGACGGCGTCCTGGCCGGGGAGCCCGGTGGTGATGGTCAAGCCGGTGGTAGCGGTGGTGCCGGTGGTGACGGGGGCGCGGGTGGAATTGGCGGTGCTGCAGGTGGTTTGACGGCGTCGGCGGGTGTTGCGGGTGCCGATGGTGATGGTGGTGCTGGTGGGGCCGCGGGTGACGGTGGCCAGGGCGGTGCGGGTGTCGACGGGGCCGCTGGTGCCGATGGTGGTTATGCGGGCGCCCCGGGTGCCGATGGTGGTGCCGGGGGTAGTGGTGGTGCGGGTGGCGACGGTGGCACTGGTGGCGCCGGTGGTGCCGGGGGCGGTTTGACTGGATCGACAGGGGCTACCGGTGCTGACGGCAACGGTGGTGCTGGTGGGGCCGCGGGCAGTGGCGGTCAGGGCGGTGTGGGTGTTGCCGGTGTGGCCGGGATCGATGGCATCAACCCCGGTGAGTCGGGTACCGATGGAGGCAACGGAGGCAGTGGCGGTGCCGGCGGTGACGGGGGCGCGGGTGGAATTGGCGGTGCTGCAGGTGGTTTGACGGCGTCGGCGGGCAACGCGGGCACCGATGGTGATGGTGGTGCTGGTGGGGCCGCGGGCAGTGGCGGTCAGGGCGGTGCGGGTGTTGCCGGTGTGGCCGGGATCGATGGCACCAACCCCGGTGACTCGGGTACCGATGGAGGCAACGGAGGCAGTGGCGGTGCCGGCGGTGACGGGGGCGCGGGTGGAATTGGCGGTGCTGCAGGTGGTTTGACGGCGTCGGCGGGCAACGCGGGCACCGATGGTGATGGTGGTGCTGGTGGGGCCGCGGGCAGTGGCGGTCAGGGCGGTGCGGGTGTTGCCGGTGTGGCCGGGATCGATGGCATCAACCCCGGTGAGTCGGGTACCGATGGGCAAGCTGGTGGTAGTGGTGGTGCCGGCGGCGTTGGCGGAACCGGGGGTGCCGGCGGCGCGGCTGGCGGAGCGACGGCCACGGCGGGCAACGCGGGCACCGATGGTGATGGTGGTGCTGGTGGGGCCGCGGGCAGTGGCGGTCAGGGCGGTGTGGGTGTTGCCGGTGTGGCCGGGATCGATGGCATCAACCCCGGTGAGTCGGGCACCGATGGGCAAGCTGGTGGTAGTGGTGGTGCCGGCGGCGTTGGCGGAACCGGGGGTGCCGGCGGCGCGGCTGGCGGAGCGACGGCCACGGCGGGCAACGCGGGCACCGATGGTGATGGTGGTGCTGGTGGGGCCGCGGGTGACGGTGGCCAGGGCGGTGCGGGTGTCGACGGTGTGGCCGGGATCGATGGCATCAACCCCGGTGAGTCGGGTACCGATGGGCAAGCTGGTGGTAGTGGTGGTGCCGGCGGCGTTGGCGGAACCGGGGGTGCCGGCGGCGCGGCTGGCGGAGCGACGGCCACGGCGGGCAACGCGGGCACCGACGGCAACGGTGGTGCTGGTGGGGCCGCGGGTGACGGTGGTCAGGGCGGTGCGGGTGTCGACGGGGCCGCTGGTGCCGATGGTGGTTATGCGGGCGCCTCGGGTGCCGATGGTGGTGCCGGGGGTAGTGGTGGTGCGGGTGGTGACGGTGGGGCGGCCGGGCTCGGCGGGACCGGACTGACCACCGGCGCGGCGGGCACCGCCGGCAACGGCGGCACCGGCGGGATCGGCGGCAACGGCGGTGACGGCGGGACCGGCAGCACCGGAAACCCCGGTGGTGTCGGTGGGGCCGGCGGTCGCGGCGGCGCCGGCGGCGCGGCGGGTGCGGACAACGGCGGCACCGCAGGGGCTCAGGGGGCCGGCGGCCAGGGCGGCAACGGTGGTGACGGTGGTGTCGGCGGGGCCGGTATCGATAACAGCGGTGTGGTCGTCGGGGTGGACACCGTCGGGGTGGCCGGTGGGGCGGGCGGCACCGGTGGTGAGGGTGGGGCGGCCGGGCTCGGCGGGACCGGACTGACCACCGGCGCGGCGGGCACCGCCGGCAACGGCGGCACCGGCGGGATCGGTGGCAACGGCGGTGACGGCGGGACCGGCAGCACCGGAAACCCCGGGGCTGTCGGTGGGGCCGGCGGTCGCGGCGGGGCCGGCGGCGCGGCGGGTGCGGACAACGGCGGCACCGCCGGGGCTCGGGGCCGGCGGCCAGGGCGGCAACGGTGGTGACGGTGGTGTCGGCGGGGCCGGTATCGATAACAGCGGTGCGGTCGTCGGGGTGGACACCGTCGGGGTGGCCGGTGGCACCGGCGGTGCGGGTGGCACCGGCGGGGCGGCGGGGCTCGGCGGGACCGGACTGACCACCGGCGCGGCGGGCACCGCCGGCAACGGCGGTGACGGCGGGATCGGCGGTGACGGCGGTGACGGCGGGACCGGCAGCACCGGAAACCCCGGGGCTGTCGGTGGGGCCGGCGGTCGCGGCGGGGCCGGCGGCGCGGCGGGTGCGGACAACGGCGGCACCACCGGCAACCAGGGTGCGGGCGGCCAGGGCGGTACCGGTGGTGACGGCGGGACCGGCGGGAACGGGTTTGACGCCTCAGGTCTGACCGATGGCAGTGCCGGCGGTGACGCCGGTGCCGGTGGCGCGGGTGGTGCCGGTGGTGATGCGGGCACTGGATTGGGTGCCGCCAATGGTGGTTCGGGCGGCAATGGCGGTGCCGCCGGGACTGGGGGTGGCGGCGCGACCGGGACGACCGGGACGGCCGGGAGCGGCGCCCTCACGTTCACCAACCGCACCTCCGCCAACAGTGGCCTGGGCGACAACGATGTGTTCGGGGTGTATGCCGTCGGCGGGACGGTGTACGCGGCCACCGACGGCGGGGGGTTGGGGATCTCCACCGACGGCGGGGCCACGTTCACCAACCGCACCACCACCGACGGCAGCGGCCTGGGCAGCAACTTCGTGTGGGGGGTGTATGCCGAGGGTGCCACGGTGTACGCGGCCACCCTCGGCGGGGGGTTGGGGATCTCCACCGACGGCGGGGCCACGTTCACCAACCGCACCACCACCGACGGCAGCGGCCTGGGCGATAACGATGTGACCGGCGTGTATGCCGTCGGCGGGACGGTGTACGCGGCCACCTACGGCGGGGGGTTGGGGATCTCCACCGACGGCGGGGCCACGTTCACCAACCGCACCACCACCGACGGCCTGGGCAGCGACAACGTGTTGGGGGTGTATGCCGACGGTGCCACGGTGTACGCGGCCACCGACGGCGAGGGGTTGAGCATCTCCACCAACGGCGGGGCCACGTTCACCAACCGCACCACCACCAACGGCCTGGGCAGCAACACCGTGCGGGGGGTGTATGCCGACGGTGCCACGGTGTACGCGGCCACCGAAGGGGGGTTGAGCATCTCCACCGACGGCGGGGCCACGTTCACCAACCGCACCCCCGCCAACAGCGGCCTGGGCAGCAACTTCGTGTGGGGGGTGTATGCCGACGGTGCCACGGTGTACGCGGCCTCCTACAGCGGCGGGTTGAACATCTCCACCGACGGCGGGGCCACCTTCACCACCTACACCACCGCCAACAGCGGCCTGGGCAGCAACATCGTGTTCGGGGTGTATGCCGACGGCGGGACGGTGTACGCGGCCACCTGCTGCGGCTTCGGCGGCGGCGGCGGGGTGGGTCTGGGTGTGCCCGACTCCTCCGGCGGTGTCGGCGGGACCGGTGGTGCCGGTGGTCGTGGCGGCGATGGTGGTGCTGGTGGTGTCGGTGGTGCGGGGACCGGTGGCGGTGGCACGGGTGCTGTCGGCGCTGATGCCGCGGGTGGCGTCGGCGGTGATGGGGGTGCCGGTGGTACCGGTGGGGCCGGCTACGACGCGGCCTCCGATCCGGGTGCGGCTCCCGGTACCAGTGGCGGTTCTGGTGGTAGCGGGGGTGACGGCGGCGTCGGCGGCGTCGGCGGTAACGCCGGTGGGAGCTCGGCTGCCGGTGGAAACGGCGGTGCTGGTGGTGACGCCGGCGCTGGCGGGGACGGCGGTGCGGGCGCGGCCGGGGATCCCACCACCCCCACCGGCGGTGCTGGCGGTGCCGGCGGAGATCCCGGCACTGCCGGGGCCGGTGGTGCCGGCTGGCACCGGCACCACGACGGGCAACAGCGGCGCACCAGGTGCAGCAGTCAGCGCCGGCGGTAACGGCGGGGCGGGCGGGGCGGGTGCGGCCGGTGTCGCGGGGTCCGGCGCCACCAACACCATCACCGCCACCATCGACGGCTTCACCGACCCCTTCGGGGTGGCGGTCTCCCCGGACGGCACCCGCGCCTACATCACCAACCGCGCCGGCGCCTCGGTGTCGGTGCTCGACACCGCCACCAACACGATCACCGCCACCATCGGCGTCGGCACCCAGCCGGTCGGGGTGGCGGTCTCCCCGGACGGCACCCGCGCCTACATCACCAACCTCGCCGGCGCCTCGGTGTCGGTGCTCGACACCGACCCCACCAGCGCCACCTACAACACCGTCACCGCCACTATCGGCGGCTTCACCGGCCCGATCGGGGTGGCGGTCTCCCCGGATGGCACGCGTGTCTACATCACCAACAACTTCGGCGCCTCGGTGTCGGTGCTCGACACCGCCACCAACACGATCACCGCCACCATCGGCGGCTTCAACACTCCGTTCGGGGTGGCGGTCAGCCCGGACGGCACCCGCGCCTACATCACCAACCTCTTCGGCGCCTCGGTGTCGGTGCTCGACACCGACCCCACCAGTGCCACCTACAACACCGTCACCGCCACCATCGGCGGCTTCACCGGCCCGCGTGGGGTGGCGGTCTCCCCGGACGGCACCCGCGCCTACATCACCAACCTCTTCGGCAACACGGTGTCGGTGCTCGACACCGACCCCACCAGCACCGACCTCAACACCGTCATTGCCACCATCGAGGTCGGTGCCGACCCGCTTGGGGTGGCGGTCAGCCCGGATGGCACGCGTGTCTACATCATCCACGAGGGCGGCGACACGGTGTCGGTGCTCGACACCGCCACCAACACGATCACCGCCACCATCGGCGGCTTCAACGCTCCGGTGGGGGTGGCGGTCTCCCCGGATGGCACCCGCACCTACATCACCAACACCGGCAGCCCGGGCGGCGGTACCACGGTGTCGGTGATCGACACCGCGACCGGGGCCGGCGGTACCGGCGGTGCCGGTGGTGCCGGCGGGGCGGTCGGTGACGGCGGCGCGGGCGGTTCCGGTGGAAACGGTGCCCCCGGCGCTAATGGCCTGGACGGCGCCACGGCCGGTGCGGCCGGCCTGAGCGGCATCGCTGGCGGTAGCGGCGGTCACGGCGGCGCTGGCGGCGCTGGCGGAACCACCTCCGGTGACGGCGGGGCAGGCGGAAAGGGCGGCGCAGGCGCCGACGGGGGCAACGGCGGGAACGGTGTCACCGGCGCCACCGCGCTCACTGCCGGGGTGGCCGGCGGCGCGGGCGGTAACGGTGGGCCCGGCGCGGCCGGCGGGGCCGGCGGGGACGGCGGGAACGGTGGCACCGCCACCAACGGCAGTCTCGGGGCCAACGGCGGCGGTGGGAACGGCGGCGGCGGCGGCGGCGCCGGGACCCCCGGGGACGGCGGTGCCGGCGCGGCCGGGGACGTCACCACTCCCGATGGCGGTGCCGGTGGCAACGGCGGGGATGCGGGTGTTGTCGGCGCCGGCGGTATCGGCGGTACCGGCGGCGGCACCCCGGGCCAGGCGGGCGCCGTGGGCGGCGGCGCGAATGGCGGCGCCGGCGGTGAGGGCGGCGCCGGTTCCGGTCTCGCTGCGGGTACCGGGGCGGCGGGTACCGGCGGAACCGGCGGCGCCGGACCCGCCGGGAGCGGATCCACCGGCGCCGGCGGCAGCACCGGCAGCGGCGGCGGGGCCGGCGGCAACGGCGGCAACGGGGGTGCCGGCGTCGGAGCCACCGGCCTCGGCGGCAACGGGGAGCCGGCGGCGACGGCGGGACCACGTTCACCAACCGCACCACCACCAGCGGCCTGGGCAACAACAACGTGTTGGGGGTGTATGCCGACGGTGCCACGGTGTACGCGGCCACCGAAGGGGGGTTGGGGATCTCCACCAACGGCGGTACCACGTTCACCAACCGCACCACCACCAGCGGCCTGGGCAACAACCTCGTGTACGGGGTGTATGCCGACGGTGCCACGGTGTACGCGGCCACCGAAGGGGGGTTGGGGATCTCCACCAACGGCGGGACCACGTTCACCAACCGCACCACCACCGACGGCCTGGGCAACAACCAAGTGCAGGGGGTGTATGCCGTCGGCGGGACGGTGTACGCGGCCACCTTCGGCGGGGGGTTGGGGATCTCCACCAACGGCGGGAACACGTTCACCAACCGCACCACCAACAGCGGCCTGGGCAGCAACGACGTGTCGGGGGTGTATGCCGTCGGTGCCACGGTGTACGCGGCCACCTTCGGCGGGGGGTTGGGGATCTCCACCAACGGCGGTACCACGTTCACCAACCGCACCACCACCGACGGCCTGGGCGACAACCGCGTGTGGGGGGTGTATGCCGTCGGTGCCACGGTGTACGCGGCCACCCGCGGCGGGGGGTTGGGGATCTCCACCAACGGCGGGGCCACGTTCACCACCCGCACCACCACCAACAGCGGCCTGGGCAGCAACGACGTGTTGGGGGTGTATGCCGACGGTGCCACGGTGTACGCGGCCACCGCCGGCGGGTTGAGCATCTCCACCGACGGCGGGGCCACGTTCACCACCTACACCACCGCCAACGGCCTGGGCAGCAACTTCGTGTTGGGGGTGTATGCCGACGGCGCCACCGTGTACGCGGCCACCAACGGCGGGGGGTTGGGGATCGGCTTCTAGTTTCCGGTGCGATCCGCGGACCGGGCGTGACCGGTATACCGTGCCCGGCTGGGCGCTTTCCCACCCCGTCGGGGTGGCGGTCTCCCCGGACGGCACCCATATCTACGTCACCAACTTCCGCATCTCCGGCACGGTGTCGGTGGTCGACACCGCGACCGGGGCCGGCGGTACCTCAGGGGTGAACGTGTGGGACAACCCGCACTGGAAGTGCCTGTCTTGAACCGGGTTGATTGTTGCGTAGACACCCAAACATCCGCGCTCAGAGTGCACTTTTCTCATTCCCACAACCTGACGAACCAACAATTGTCGGTGGATCGAGGCTAAGCGCAATACCGTTCATTTAGTGGTTGAGGATTGTGCATTCGGGCGGCTTCTGTGGCTGCGGATGGTGTTGGTGGTGAAGGCGTTTGGCGGCCCATTTCAGGACTTTGCGTTTGACCACGCGCGGGTTGGCGCGCAGCCTGCGTGCGGGGTTGACCCGGCGATGCAGTGATGTGACGGCGTGATTCCATAAACGGGTGATCGACTGGTGGTTATGAGGGGGAAAAAGCGCTGTGCGACAGTGACCTTCGGGCTATCCGCAGGGCGGCGACGAACGAGACTCGCGTCGGTTCGTGTGGGCCGGCTCGTGCGGCATCGACCATCAGGGTCCGAATGGCGAAGTGACAGCACAGGTGTCCCCAGATTTCCTGCTTGACCAGTGGCGGGGACTTCGAGCGGAGAACGGCTCGGGGTCCGCGTTGGTGGGTCTTCAATTCGTCGAAGGTGTTCTCGATTTCCCAGCGCTGGGCGTAACCCAGGGCCAACTCTTGGGCGGGAGCATCGGCGGGGTCCAGGATCGTGGTCAGCAGCCGGTACTGCTCGGGGTTGTCGCGTCCGTCATCGAGGCTGTAGTCGATGACCCGGACCGTCAGGGGCGTTCGATGTGCCCGCCGGGTTCCCGAGGTCGGGGTGATCTGCGCCAGCCAGGACCCGTCCTCGAGGGTTTCCAAATGGCGAGGTGAGAGACTGGATTTGACTCTCCACAACAGATCGGCACCGGTGGCAGCCGCACGTGTCCACATGTCGAATCCGTAGAAGCCCCGGTCGGCCATCAGCAGCATTCCGGGCTTGAGCCGATCGAGCAGGTCGCCTGCCAACTCCCGCTCCGAGCGGGCGAAGGGCCCCAGCGCGGCCCCGAAGAGGGCGTGTGTGCCGCATTCAGCGACGGCGACGAGCCGGGCCTGCGGGAACGCGGACTGCTCACCGCGGCTCGAGGCGGGCCGTCCGAAATAATCGACGTTGGCGGCCGTGTCGGCCAAATCAAGGCAGGTGCCGTCGATGGCAACCATCCGGCGTCCCGCCAGCCACGAACCGGGCGTGTCGGCGGCCGCCACCGGGCGGGCAACCCGCTCAAACAGCGCCTGCAGCGGCTCATGGCCCAATCGTGAACGTGCCTGGAAAATAGCCGACTTCGTCGGAGCCGACCAGGACTGAGACCAGCCCGACGACCAGGACAGTCCATCGGTGAGCTGAGCGAAGACATCCTCGTAGGACCCGTCGGCGTTCAACGCCATCCCAATCGAGAAATACGTGGTCACCCGGGCCGTCAACGCTCGACTCCTCTGCTCGGTCCGACCACATTCCGCGACCACGGAATCAACAACATCCGGTGGAAACACCCTGGTCAGCAACCCTACCGACACCAAGTCCGAGAGCCGACGATCCGAGATCGGCTTCACCCATCCGCTACGAGGCACTCCTACAAATTACACCTACGTAGTCTTAACTGAACGGTATTGAGGCTAAGTGGCTCGAGGGTCTCCGCGTTCGAGCGCGCGGATCAGCAGTTCCTTGATCTCGCCGGTGGTGTCCTCCGTCTAGGGGCGTGTCGGGTCGATGTCAGTTCACCCGAAAAGCCCCCGTTACCCTGAGCCGGTGGCCGAGATCGCGCCCCTTCGGGTGCAGCTGATCGCCAGGACGGAGTTCCTGGCACCCGTCGAGGTGCCGTGGAGCACCGATGCCGACGGCGGACAGGCGCTCGTCGAGTTCGCCGGCCGGGCCTGCTACCAGAGCTGGGACAAACCCAATCCGCGCACCGCGACCAACGCCTCCTACCTCAAGCACATCATCGACGTCGGGCACTTCTCCGTGCTCGAGCACGCCTCGGTCAGCTTCTACATCACCGGTATCTCGCGGTCCTGCACCCACGAGCTGATCCGGCACCGGCACTTCTCCTACTCGCAGCTGTCCCAGCGCTACGTCCCCGAGGACGAGGCGCAGGTGGTGCTGCCGCCAGGCCTGGACGACGAGCCCGAACTCCAGCGGATCGTGCTGGCTGCCGCGGACGCCAGCCGCGCGGTCTACCTGGAGTTGCTGGCCAAGATGGAGGCCGCGGTCGCCGACGCGCCCAACGCGGTTCTGCGCCGCAAACAGGCCCGCCAGGCGGCCCGCGCGGTGTTGCCCAACGACACTGAGACCCGCATCGTGGTGACCGGCAACTACCGGGCCTGGCGGCACTTCATCGCCATGCGAGCCAGCGAGCACGCCGACGTCGAGATCCGCCGCCTGGCCATCGCCTGCCTGCGTGAACTGGCCGCAGCGGCCCCAGCGGTATTCGCCGATTTCCAGATCAGCGCCCTCGCCGACGGCACCGAGGTGGCGACCAGCCCGCTCGCTACGGAGGGATAGGGCCAAGCGGGTACCCTAAGAGCCCGTGAGCACCAGCGGATTCGATGCCGGCACGCGGCTGGGCACGGTTCTGACTGCCATGGCGACTCCGTTCACCGCCGATGGCGATATTGATACTTCGACCGCTGTTCGACTGGCTGTTCGACTCGTCGACTCCGGCTGTGACGGACTGGTGTTGTCGGGGACCACCGGGGAATCGCCCACCACCACCGACGGCGAGAAGATCACCCTGCTGCGCGCGGTCCTCGAGGCGGTCGGTGACCGGGCCCGGGTCATCGCCGGAGCCGGAACCTATGACACCGCGCACAGCGTGCACCTGGCGAAGGCCTGCGCCGCCGAGGGCGCGCACGGCCTGCTGGTGGTGACGCCCTATTACTCGAGGCCGCCGCAGAGCGGTCTGGTGGCGCACTTCAGCGCCGTCGCCGATGCCACCGACCGGCCGGTGGTGCTCTATGACATCCCGCCGCGTTCGGTGGTGCCCATCGAGTGGGACACCCTCCGGGCGCTGGCCCGGCATCCCAATATCGTCGCGGTCAAGGACGCCAAGGGCGATCTGCACGGGGCGGCCCAGATCATGGCCGAGACCGGCCTGGCCTACTACTCCGGCGATGACGCGCTGAACCTGCCCTGGCTGGCGGTCGGGGCGGTGGGCTTCATCAGTGTTTGGGGGCATCTGGCCGCCGGGCAGTTGCGGGACATGCTGACCGCGTTCAATTCCGGCGATCTGGCCACCGCCCGCAAGATCGCCGTCACGTTGGGGCCGCTGAACGCCGCGCAGAACAGGCTGGGCGGGGTCACGCTGGCCAAGGCCGGGCTGCGCCTGCAGGGTTTCGACGTCGGCGACCCGCGGCTGCCGCAGATGCCCGCCACCGTCGAGCAACTCGACCAACTGGCCGCCGACCTGCGAGCAGCAGCAGTGTCAGTGGGCTCGACGGCCGGGCGGTCCCGGTGATGAACAGCGATCTGCGGCCGCCGGACCCCCTGGCTGCCGGGCGCACTGCGGGTCACCGCGCTCGGCGGAATCAGCGAAATCGGTCGGAACATGACGGTTTTCGAGCATCTGGGCCGTCTGCTCATCATCGACTGCGGGGTGTTGTTCCCCGGACACGACGAGCCCGGCGTCGACCTCATCCTGCCGGACCTGCGTCATATCGAGAATCGGCTCGAGGATGTCGAGGCGCTGGTGCTCACCCACGCGCACGAGGACCATATCGGCGCGATCCCGTTTCTGCTCAAGCTGCGCAGCGATATCCCGGTGGTCGGCTCGAAGTTCACCCTCGCGCTGGTGGCCGCCAAGTGTCGGGAGCACCGGATCAAGCCGGTCTTCATCGAAGTCCATGAGGGACAACGCAGTACGCACGGCGTCTTCGAATGCGAGTACTTCGCGGTCAACCACTCCATTCCCGATGCGCTGGCCATCGCTGTGCACACCGGGGCCGGAACGGTGCTGCACACCGGGGATATCAAACTCGACCAGCTTCCGCCGGATGGCCGGCCCACCGACCTGCCCGGGATGTCCCGCCTCGGCGACGCCGGCGTGGACCTGTTCCTGTGTGACTCCACCAACGCCGAGATCCCCGGTGTCGGCCCGTCGGAGAGCGAGGTCGGTCCGACCCTGCACCGGCTGATCCGCAACGCCGAGGGTAAACGGGTCGTGGTGGCCTGCTTCGCTTCCAACGTCGACCGGGTCCAACAGATCGTCGATGCCGCTGTCGCGCTGGGACGGCGGGTGTCCTTCGTCGGCCGGTCGATGGTCCGGAACATGGCGATCGCCAGGGAACTGGGCTTCCTGTCGGTCGCGGACTCCGATGTGGTCGACATTGCGGCCGCCGAGACGATGGCGCCGGACCGGTTGGTCCTCGTCACCACCGGCACCCAGGGTGAACCGCTGGCGGCGCTGTCCCGGATGTCGCGCGGGGAGCACCGCAGCATCTCCATCACGTCCGAGGACCTGATCATCCTGTCGTCGTCGTTGATCCCGGGCAACGAGGAGGCGGTGTACGGGGTCATCGACGCACTGGCCAAGATCGGGGCGCGGGTGGTGACCAACCAGCAGGCCCGCGTCCATGTCTCGGGTCACGCCTACGCAGGCGAATTGCTGTTCCTCTACAACGCGGTGCGGCCGCGTAACGTCATGCCGGTCCACGGGTATTGGCGGCAATTGCGGGCCAACGCGAAACTGGCGGCCCTGACCGGGGTACCGGAGGACTCGATCATGCTGGCCGAGAACGGGGTCAGCGTCGATCTGATGGCGGGTAAGGCCTCCATCGCCGGTTCCGTTCCGGTGGGCAAGATGTTCGTCGACGGTCTGATCAGCGGCGACGTCGGTGAGACCACGCTAGGGGAGCGGCTGACCCTCAGTTCCGGTTTCGTGGCCGTGACGGTAGTGCTGCGACGGGGCACCGGCCGGATCGCGGTGCCGCCGCATCTGTACTCGCGTGGTTTCTCCGAGGATCCGAAAGCCCTGGAACCGGCGGTGCGCAGGGTGGAGCAGGAATTGGAATCCCTTGCCGCCGATGGGGTGACCGACCCGGTACGGATCGCCCAGGCGGTGCGCCGGACGGTCGGCAAGTGGGTGGGCGAGGCCTACCGACGCCAGCCGATGATCGTGCCGACGGTGCTGGAGATCTAACGCTTGTTGACGAACCCGGCGTCCACCGGGAGTGCCACCCCGGTGACGTAGCGGGCGGCGTCGGACACCAGCCAGGCGACCGCGTTGGCGATGTCCCGGGTCTCGAGGGTCTGGACCGGGAGCGCGTTGGTGAGATCCGGGCCGCCCAGATTCTGCTGGGCCATACCCTCAAGCCAGGACCGGGTGAAATCGTTGTCGATCATCGGGGTGTCCACCCCGGCCGGGTGCACGGAGTTGACCCGGATGCTGTACGGCGCAAGGAAATTGGCGTAGGCGCGCATGAGGCCGACCACGCCGTGCTTGGCCGCGGTGTACCCGATCGAGCCGGCGATCGGAGCTCCGATACCGACCAGTCCGGCCACCGAACTGGTCAGCACGACGGCTCCGCCCTCGCCCTGCTTGATCAGCGGCCGCATTGCCACGTCGATGGTGTGGTAGACCCCGGTCAGGTTCACGTCGATGACGTCCTGCCAGGCCGTGTCGCCGGTCATCGGGGCGATCCCGGCGTTGGCGATGACGATATCGAGCCGGCCCAGTTCGGCGATGCCCTCGGCCAGAGCGGTTTTCAGGCCGGCCCGGTCGCGGACGTCGGCCTGCCGGGCGACGATGCGCGCCCCCGCGTCCCGGACCATCGAGACGGTTGCGGCGAGATCCGCCGGGCTCGCCAGCGGGTAGGGCACGCCGGCGATCTGTTCGCACAGGTCGACTGCGATGATATCGGCGCCTTCGGTGGCCAGGGTGACCGCATGCGCGCGACCCTGGCCCCGCGCCGCCCCGGTGATGAAGGCGACCTTGCCCTCGAGCGATCTCACGGTTCAGGCGCGCAGTCGGCCCTTGGCCGGGTCCCCGGCCGGAACGGGGTCGAGCATCTTGATGTCGGGGGATCCGGCGAGGTGCTCGCCGATCTCGGCGAACAGCACGCCGATGGCGGGCGCGGTGCCGTGCGCCTTGAGCGCGTCGGCGTCGGCCCACTGCTCGATGAACACGAAGGTGTCACCGGTCCGGTGCAGCGAGTAGAGCTCGCAGCCGGGCTCGCCGTGGACCGCCTCGATGGCTTTGGTGCAGGCGGCGCTGACCACCTCTGCGGACTCGGGTTTGGCGGTGAATGACGCAACGACCACGACGGGCATTCGGTGACTCCGATCTAATGGGGCTGTCGAGAGTTCACCGTAGAGGACGCGGCTGCCGGGTGCCGTTCCGCGACGCCACCGAACAGCAACGGGCGTGGTTCGACTCGGCGGCGGCGCGGCGGCGCGGCGGGCCGGCCTGCGGGCCGCGTTCGCTGATTGATTGCGGTCTGGCAACAGCACCCGGCCAAACTAGTGTGGTGCATGGTGCCAATGGGGCTGCTGCGATTAGTGTTGCCCGCATGGCGAACAAGACGGCCGCTCGCTCTGGCGCGCGAACGACCAGGTCAAAAAGCCCCGCTCGGGCCGCTCAACCGGCCAGGCCGGCCCCGCCGCGGCGCAAAGCGCAGGCCAAGAAGTCGCCGTCGATGCTGGCCGCCGCCGCCGGGGCGGGCGGCCGCGCAGCGCGGGCGACCTGGCTGATGCTCGCCCGGGGAGCCGGGTCTACGGCCCGCTCCGTCGGCCGCGCCCGCGATATCGACCCAGGCCACCGCCGTGACGGCATCGCGCTGGGCCTGATGGCGCTGGCCATCGTGATCGCCGCAGCCAGCTGGTTCGACGCCGCCCGCCCGGTCGGCGCCTGGATCGACTCGACGTTGCGAACCTTGGTCGGCGGCGCCGTCGTACTGCTACCGCTGTTGATCGGCGCGGCCGCGGTGATCCTGATGCGCACCGAGCCGTATCCGGAGGCCCGACCCAGGCTGGTGCTTGGCTCGGCCATGATCGGACTGCCGGTGCTGGGGCTGTGGCATCTGTGGTCGGGAGCGCCCACCGATCCGGCCGCCCGCCAGCGGGCCGGCGGGTTCGTTGGCTTCGCCATCGGCGGACCGCTGTCGGATGGGCTGACCGTCTGGATCGCCACCCCGCTGTTGATCGGCGCCGCGCTGTTCGGCCTGCTGCTGCTCACCGGAACCACCATCCGGGAGGTGCCCGGAACCCTGTACGCGATGTTCGGCACCCGCGGCCGTTACCCGGACGACTACGACCACGACGACGAGTACGGCGACGACGGCGCCGACGACGATCACGCCCGCCGGGGCGGTCTTCCCGCTCCCGCCGACGATGACTTCTCCGACGGCTACTACGACGATCCCCGCGCCTACGGCGCCGATGAACCACCGGCCTGGCCCGGCGCGTCGGGCCCGATCGGCACGCCGTATGACAACTACCCGCTCGACGACTCGGCGCCCGAAGCCGTCACTGCGACCCAACCGATCAAACCCCGCCGCAGGAAGCCCGCGACGCCGTCGCAGAAGACGATTAAGTCGGAAACGTCCCGGCAGGACACGCCGAAACACGACACCAGGGCGCTGGACCGCGTCGTGGAGGGCCCCTACACGCTGCCGTCGCTGGAGCTGCTGGTCGCCGGTGACCCGCCCAAGCGCCGCAGTGCCGCTAACGACCAGATGATGGAGGCGATCTCCTCGGTGCTCGACCAGTTCAAGGTCGACGCCGCCGTCACCGGCTGTACCCGCGGGCCGACCGTCACCCGGTACGAGGTTGAGCTCGGTCCGGGTGTGAAGGTCGAGAAAATCACTGCGCTGCAACGCAATATCGCCTATGCGGTGGCCACCGAGAGCGTGCGAATGCTGGCTCCGATCCCCGGCAAGTCGGCGGTGGGCATCGAGGTGCCCAACACCGACCGGGAGATGGTGCGACTGGCCGACGTGCTGACCGCGCCGTCCACCCGCCGCGATCACCACCCGCTGGTGATCGGCCTGGGCAAGGACATCGAGGGCGACTTCATCTCGGCCAACCTGGCCAAGATGCCGCACCTGCTGGTGGCCGGTTCCACCGGTTCGGGCAAGTCCAGCTTCGTCAACTCGATGCTGGTGTCGCTGCTGGCCCGGGCCACCCCGGACGAGGTGCGGATGATCCTCATCGACCCGAAGATGGTGGAATTGACTCCCTACGAGGGCATTCCGCACCTGATCACGCCGATCATCACCCAGCCGAAGAAGGCGGCCGCCGCGCTGGCCTGGCTGGTCGAGGAGATGGAGCAGCGCTACCAGGACATGCAGGCCTCCCGGGTGCGCCATATCGACGATTTCAACGCCAAGGTTCGCTCAGGTGAGATCAGCACCCCGCTGGGCAGCAAGCGCGAATACCGGCCCTACCCCTACATCCTGGCGATCGTGGACGAGTTGGCCGACCTGATGATGACCGCCCCGCGCGACGTGGAGGAGGCCATCGTGCGGATCACCCAGAAGGCCCGCGCCGCGGGCATCCATCTGGTGCTCGCCACCCAGCGGCCCTCGGTGGACGTGGTGACCGGTCTGATCAAGACCAACGTCCCGTCCCGGCTCTCCTTCGCCACCTCCTCGCTGACCGACAGCCGCGTCATCCTCGACCAACCGGGCGCGGAGAAGCTGATCGGTATGGGCGACGGGTTGTTCCTGCCGATGGGGGCCGGCAAGCCGATCCGGCTGCAGGGCGCCTACATCAGCGATGAGGAGATTCAGGCCGTTGTCCAGTCCTGCAAGGACCAGGCCGAGCCGGACTACACCGAGGGCGTCACGTCCGCCAAGCCCGCCGGTGAGCGGACCGATGTCGATCCCGATATCGGTGACGATATGGATGTGCTGCTGCAGGCCGTCGAACTGGTGGTCTCCAGCCAGTTCGGGTCGACGTCGATGCTGCAGCGCAAGCTGCGGGTCGGGTTCGCCAAGGCCGGCCGGTTGATGGACCTGATGGAGACCCGCGGCATCGTCGGACCCTCCGAGGGCTCCAAGGCACGTGAGGTGATGGTCAAACCCGACGAATTGGCGACGACCCTGGCCTCGATCCGGGGCGGCCAAGCCGACGACGGTGATGACGGGGACGACACCGGCGTACCCGAGGACTTCTGAGCTACAGCACCAGCAGCATCCGGGTGTTGCCCAGGATGTTCGGCTTGACGTAGCTCAGGTCCAGGAACTCCGCCACGCCGACGTCGTAGGACCGGCACATCTCGTCGTACACCTCGGCGGTCACCGGGGTGCCTTCGATCTCGGTGAACCCGTGCCGGCTGAAGAACTCGATCTCGAAGGTCAGCACGAACAGTCGCTGCAACTGCAGGTCCCGGGCCACCTCGAGGAGCCGGTCCACGATCGCGTGCCCGATGCCGTGGCCCCTGACCTTGGGGTCCACCGCCACGGTTCGTACCTCTCCGAGGTCCGACCAGAGCACGTGCAGGGCCCCGCAGCCGACAACGTCAGCGCCGGCCTCGGCGACCCAGAACTCCTGGACCGCCTCGTAGAGCGTGACGAGGTTCTTCTCCAGCAGGATCCGCCCGGCGTAGGTATCGACGAGCCGCTTGATCTCGGGAACGTCGGAGGTCCGGGCGCGGCGGATGACGATCTGGTGGCCCCGCGCGACGGGGCCCCGTTGGGTGTGGCCCGGTTCGATGTGGTCACCGTCAACCGCCGGCGCGCCCGGGGGGAAGTCGGTCACGGCGTCACCTTATCGGGCGGTGCGGCCGGTCGCGATGCTCTGCCGGGCGGTGTGCCAGCCGCTCAGGCGTGGCTACTTCGGGGGCCATCATGGTCGCCAGCCGACGTGACCAGCGGGACCTCATAGCAGCGCTCCGTAACGCCGGGTTGGCTATGGGCGGACCACTACTGCGTCAGACGCCGGATTTGGACCTTTGACCCGATATCCTGTGTGCCGTGACGGGCCAACCGGAAACGCCACCGACGGTCCGCCGTGACTGGATGGCCAACGTCCCCAACCTGCTGACCGGTCTGCGACTCGTTCTCGTCCCGGTGTTCCTGCTGTTCCTCTTCGCCGGGGATGGTCACCAGACCGGGAGCCGGATAACCGCCTTCGCGATCTTCGCGGTGGCCGTCATCACCGACCGGCTCGACGGTTCGCTGGCCCGCAGTTACGGCGTCACCAGTGAGTTCGGCAAGCTGGCCGATCCGATCGCCGACAAGATGCTCATCGGTGCGGCGCTGATCGGACTGTCGATGCTCGGCGATATGCCCTGGTGGGTGACGGTGGTCATCCTGGTCCGCGAGATCGGGGTGACGGTGCTTCGGTTCGCCGTGATCAGCCGCGGCGTCATCCCGGCCAGCCGGGGCGGCAAGCTCAAGACCCTGGTTCAGGCGATCGCCATCGGAATGTTCATCCTGCCGTTGAACGACCTGCCCGCCGCATGGACGACCGTGGCCTGGTGGGTGATGGGGGCTGCGATCGTGCTGACGGTGGTCACCGGTCTGGACTACGTGGTCTCGGCGGTCCGGGGGACCAGCCACCAGTCCTGAACCGGATCTGGGAACCAACCCGCCGGCTCCCGCGTTGCACGTAGTGCTGCGACGAATGTCGTGCTCCGACGAACATAGTGCTGCGACGACTCGAGGAGGACAGCGCCATGGCGGTACTGCTGCGTGAAGTGATCGGTGACGTCCTGCGCCGCGCGCGGACGTCCCAGGGTCGCACGCTGCGCGAGGTTTCCGACTCGGCGCGGGTGAGTCTCGGCTATCTTTCCGAGGTCGAGAGAGGCCGTAAGGAGGCGTCCAGCGAATTGCTGAGTGCCATCTGCACGGCCCTGGACGTGCCGATGTCGCGGGTGCTGTGCGATGCCGGCACCGAACTGGCCGGTCATGAGGACGAGACCGGTCTCGGCCGGGCCCCGATGGAGTCCGCGCGCACCGTGATCCCGCATCCGGTGGCCATGGCGGTCGCCTGAGTGTGCGGATTTGCCAGAAATTCAGCATCCGACATGGCGACCGGGCTGTGGTCTGCGGGCCAGACCCGATAAATTGGGCCTCTAACCCAATGCGGCACTCGATTCGAAGGCGGGGCAAGTAGATGGCCAATCCGTTCGTCAAGGCGTGGAAGTACCTGATGGCGTTGTTCGGCGCCAAAGTGGACGAGTACGCCGATCCGAAGGTGCAGATCCAGCAAGCCATCGAGGACGCGCAACGCCAGCACCAGGCGTTGACCCAACAGGCCGCGCAGGTCATCGGCAATCAGCGCCAACTTGAGATGCGGCTCAACCGCCAGCTGGCCGATATCGAGAAGCTGCAGGCCAACGTTCGCCAGGCCCTGACGTTGGCGGATCAGGCCACTGCCAACGGCGATGCCGCCAAGGCCACCGAGTACACCAATGCGGCCGAGGCGTTCGCCGCCCAACTGGTCACCGCCGAGCAGAGCGTCGAAGACCTCAAGGTTCTGCACGACCAGTCCTTGGGCGCTGCCCAGCAGGCCAAGAAGGCCGTCGAGCAGAACGCCATGATGCTCCAGCAGAAGATCGGCGAGCGCACCAAGCTGCTCAGCCAGCTCGAGCAGGCCAAGATGCAGGAGAAGGTCAGCGAATCGCTGCGCTCGATGAGTGAGCTCTCCGCGCCCGGCACCACGCCCAATCTCGACGACGTGCGCGAGAAGATCGAGCGCCGGTACGCCAACGCCATGGGCTCGGCCGAGCTGGCGCAGAACTCCGTTCAGGGCCGGATGATGGAAGTTCAGCAGGCCGGAATACAGATGGCCGGGCATTCCCGGCTCGAGCAGATTCGCGCATCCATGCGCGGCGAGGCGTTGCCGTCCGGTGGCGCCGCGGCCCCGGCCGCCCCGGCCAGTACCCCCGAGCCTGAGCAGCCGCTCGGCCAGTAGGGCAGTCGTTGAAGGAGGCGAACACCCGATGGCGGTGAAATCCGTGGGATCAGCGTCGCGACCGGGTTCGCGGCATTGGCGGCCGACGCTGCAGCGCGGCATCGACGCTGTCAGCGAGTATGCCGACGTCGCGGCCCAGAAGCTCGGAGCGGTGTCCGATCCGCGGGCCCGACTGCTGCGCAAGCGGCGCTGGGCGCTGCGGTTCGGCGTCTTCTTCAGCTTCGCGACCGCGTTCTGGGTGTTCGTCACCGGACTGTTGGCCGTCTGGAACACCCCGGTGTGGGCGCTGCTGATCACCGGCCTGGTCGCCGCCGGGGCGGCCGTTCCGGCGACCCTGTGGCTGCTGCGCTACCGGTGGCTGCGCGGCGAGCCGCTACCGCCGCAACGCGAGGTCACCGGTCGTCGGCTGCCGCCGCAGGGGTCGGTCGCCCGGCCGGCGATATCGGCCCTCGGCGCCTCCGAGCGAGGGCTGCATTCGTTGCTGGGGGTGATGCAACGCGGCGAGATGCTGCCGGCCGAGGAGATCCGGGAGCTCACCGCCGCGGCCGGACGGTCCGCGGCCGCCATGGCGGCGACGGCCGCCGAGGTGGCCTCGATGGAACGCGCCGCCCGCGAGAACCCGAATTCCCGGACCTACCTTGCGCCGACCATCAATGCGTTGACCGCCCAGCTCAGCAGCGGGGTGCGGCAGTACAACGAGATGGTCACCGCGGCCGCGCAGCTGGTGTCATCGGCCAACGCGGGAACCCCGGTGATCGACCAGCGATATCGCCATGACCTCGCCAACGCCACGGACCGCCTCTCGGGTTGGGCGCAGGCGTTCGATGAGCTCGGCCAGCTTCGGTAGGTCGCTACAGCGTCGGCCCTGCTAAAGCGTCGGCCCTGCTACATCGTCGGCCTGAGCGCGGGCAGTACGGCGCCCGCCAGTCCGCGCACCAGCGCCTTGGTCATGTCCCACAGGTCGAAGTAGTCCCGCCACAGCGTGATTCGGCCATCGTGGACTTCGAATACGCCGCAGACCCAGAACTGCAGGCGTACCGGGCCGAAGATCAGCGCATCGGTGCGTTCAGTGAGCACTGAGGATCCGTTGACGGCGATCCGGTGCGTTTTCACCTCGAAGCGGGTCCGGCCCTCCATGGCGCGGAACAGTTTCATGGCCCGGGCCCGGCCGCGAATCGTCGGTAGGCCGACGTTCTGGTACACCAGATTCTCGTCGAGCACCGCACCCGCCCCGTCGGTGTCCTGGGCCTGCAGCGAGGCGAGGAGTACCTCGACGGTGTGGGCGTTGTCGATATCGGAGCTGATATTGGCGATCTGGTCGGTCATGTCCGTCAGCGTAGTCCTCGCGGATCGGGGCCAGGGACGCCTTGTGGCAGGGTGGGGCCGATGCGGGTCGCAGTGGTCGCCGGGCCGGAGGCGGGCCATGCCTTCCCCGCCCTCGCGCTGTGTCTGCGTCTGCGTGACGCCGGCGACGATCCGGTTCTGATGACCGGCGCCCGGTGGCTCGACACCGCGCGCGGCACCGGTGTCGAGGCGATTGAACTGGTCGGTCTGAATCCCGAGATGTCCGATGACGACGATGACGCCGGGGCCAGGATCCACCAGCGGGCAGCACGGATGGCGATGCGCAATCTTGCTGTGCTGCAGCAGCTCAAGCCGGATCTTGTGGTCGCGGACGTGATCACTGCCTGCGGCGGCATGGCGGCCGAGCTGCTGGGAGTCCCCTGGATCGAACTCAGTCCCCATCCGCTCTACCTGCCGTCGAAAGGACTGCCGCCGATAGGCAGTGGGCTGGCGCCAGGGGACGGGCTCCGAGGCCGGACCCGGGACGTTCTCATGCGGTCGTTCACGGCGCGATCGATACGGGTCGGGGAGCGCCAACGGTCCCGGGCACGCGCGGAGATCGGGCTGCCCGCCCGCGATCCGGGCCCGACCCGCCGGCTCATTGCCACGCTGCCCGCCCTGGAGGTGCCCCGACCGGATTGGCCGGCCAAGGCGGTCGTCGTCGGCCCGTTGCACTTCGAGCCCACCGGCACGGTCCTATCGGTTCCGCCGGGGGACGGTCCGCTGGTGGTGGTGGCCCCCTCGACGGCGGCCACCGGTACCGCCGGCTTGGCCGAGTTGGCCCTGCGACACCTGATCCCCGGTACGACCCTGCCGACCGGGGCACGTCTGGTGGTGTCGAGGCTCGTCGGTGCCGACGTCGCAGTCCCGCCGTGGGCGACGGTGGGGCTGGGGCGCCAGGATGACCTGCTGCGCGGTGCTGACGTGGTGGTTTGCGGCGGCGGGCACGGCATGCTGTCCAAGACCCTGCTGGCCGGTGTCCCGATGGTGGTCGTTCCTGGCGGCGGCGACCAGTGGGAGTTGGCGAATCGCGTTGTGCGCCAGGGCTGTGCGAGGCTGGTACGTCCGCTTACCGCCGACTCGCTGGTCGCCGCCGTGGGTGTGGTGCTCGGGGATCCCGGCTACCGGGATGCGGCTCGCCGGGCTGGGGACAGCATCGCCGGGGTGGCCGACCCCGCGCAGGTGTGCCGCTCGGCTCTGGCCGGGTGAGGCTGGGTAACTTGGTGTCGTGCGGTTGACCCAATTCCATGAACTGGTCGAAGCGCAGTTCGGTCCGGTGCGTGGTGCCTCGCTGCTGGTCGATCATGTGCTGACCCGACTCGGCGGGCGTACCGCCGTGCAGGCCATCGAGGCCGGCGTGGACCCCAGGGACGTGTGGTGGGCGTTATGTGCCGACTTCGACGTGCCTCGCGATCAGTGGTGACACCCGGGTAAGCGACACGCCGCCCGGCTGCTTGCCATCGAACATCTGTTCGTTAATGTGGTCGGTGTTCGACCGTGCAGTTCGGTCAGCGATGTTTTGGCCCGCGATGTTGTGTCGGCGATGTTTTGTCAGAGGCCTTCTCTAACGTCGCAGACAACCGACCGAACCCCGGTCACCCGAACACTAGAAACGGAGACACCATGGCGCAGCAAGCCCCCGACCGCGAGAAGGCTCTCGAACTCGCGATCGCGCAGATCGAGAAGAACCACGGCAAAGGCGCGGTGATGCGCCTCGGTGACGAGGTCCGCCAGCCGATCTCGGTCATCCCGACCGGCTCCATCGCACTGGACGTGGCACTGGGCATCGGCGGTCTGCCCCGCGGTCGCATCGTGGAGATCTACGGCCCGGAGTCCTCGGGCAAGACCACCGTGGCATTGCACGCGGTGGCCAACGCCCAGGCGGCCGGTGGGATCGCGGCGTTTATCGACGCCGAGCATGCGCTGGACCCGGAGTACGCCAAGAACCTGGGTGTGGACACCGACGCGCTGCTGGTGAGCCAGCCCGACACCGGCGAGCAGGCGCTGGAGATCGCCGACATGCTGGTCCGTTCCGGAGCGATCGACATTCTGGTCATCGACTCGGTGGCCGCGCTGGTACCGCGTGCCGAGATCGAGGGCGAGATGGGCGACAGCCACGTCGGCCTGCAGGCCCGTCTGATGAGCCAGGCGCTGCGCAAGATGACCGGTGCGCTGAGCAACTCCAACACCACCGCGATCTTCATCAACCAGCTGCGGGAGAAGATCGGGGTCATGTTTGGCTGTTTCAACTACGCCACCAGGGTGGAGTTGGCCGACGGAACTACCGAGAAGATCGGCAAGATCGTCAACCAGAAGATGGATGTTGAGGTGCTGTCTTACGACCCGGAGACGGACCGGATCGTTCCGCGTCGGGTCGTCAACTGGTTCAACAACGGGCCGGCCGAGCAGTTCCTGCAGTTCACCGTCGAACGGTCCGGCGGTAACGGCAAGTCGCAGTTTGCGGCAACGCCCAACCACCTCATCCGCACTCCGGGCGGTTGGACTGAGGCCGGGGACCTGATCGCCGGAGATCGTGTGCTGGCCGCCGAACCACACCTGCTCGGCGAGCAGCAGTTCCAGGTCGTGCTCGGCTCGCTGATGGGCGACGGGAATCTGTCGCCGAACCGCCGCGACCGCAATGGGGTCCGGTTCCGTATGGGCCACGGCGCCAAGCAGGTCGAGTATCTGCAGTGGAAGACCGAACTGCTTGGGAACATCAGTCATTCGGTTCATACAAACGCCAAGGGCGCTCGCTTCGTCGACCTCACCCCGTTGCCTGAGCTCGCTGAATTGCAGCGTGCGGTCTATCTCGGTGGGGGTAAGAAGTTCATCTCAGAGGACTACCTGAAGGCCCTTACACCGCTGGCTTTGGCGATCTGGTACATGGACGATGGTTCGTTTTCCGTCCGTTCCAAGGGTTTGCAGCAGCGCACCGCCGGTGGAAGCGGGCGCATGGAAATCTGTGTCGAGGCAATGAGCGCAGGGTCGCAACTGCGTCTTCAGGACTATTTGCGCGATACCCATGATCTGGATGTGCGTCTGCGGCATGCCGGAGCCGCGGGTAAAGCGGTTTTGACATTCTCCACCGCAGCCTCGGAGAAGTTTCAGGAGATCGTCGCGCCCTATATGGCTCCGTCAATGGAGCACAAGCTGCTGCCGCGTTTCCGTGGGCAGAGCACGGTGGTGCCGGAGTTTGTCGAACCGAGCCAGGGATTGGTGCCGGCAAGAATTCTCGACATCCATGTCAAGCCGCGCACTCGCTCGATGTGCCGATTCGATATCGAGGTGGAGGGCAATCACAACTACTTCGTCGATGGCGTGATGGTCCACAACTCTCCCGAAACGACCACGGGCGGCAAGGCGCTGAAGTTCTACGCCTCGGTTCGGCTGGATGTCAGGCGCATCGAGACGCTCAAGGACGGCACCGACGCGGTGGGTAACCGTACTCGCTGCAAGGTGGTCAAGAACAAGGTGTCCCCGCCGTTCAAGCAGGCCGAGTTCGACATCCTCTACGGCAAGGGCATCAGCCGCGAAGGATCACTCATCGACATGGGTGTCGATCAGGGCTTCATCCGCAAGGCCGGATCCTGGTTCACCTACGAGGGTGAGCAGTTGGGCCAGGGCAAGGAGAACGCCCGCAACTACCTCACGGATAACCCCGACGTGGCCAACGAGATCGAGAAGAAGATCAAGGAGAAGCTCGGGATCGGCGCCGTGATGACCGATGACCTCATCGATGTCCTGCCCGCACCCGTCGACTTCTGAGGCCCGCGAGGAGCAGGCGCACGCACTGTGCTTGCGCCTGCTCACCGCGCGGGCACGCACGCGAGCGGAGCTCGCCGGACGGTTGGCACAGCGTGGGTATCCCGAGGAGATCACCGATACGGTGCTGGGCAGGCTTGAAGCCGTCGGTCTTGTCGATGATGAGGATTTCGCCGGGCAGTGGGTGCGCTCCCGACAGGTCAATGCTGGAAAAGGCAAGCGCGCCTTGGCTGCTGAACTGCGAGCCAAGGGAATCGATGATGAGATCGTTGCTGCGGCGCTTGACGGAATCGACGCCGGCTCCGAGCGGGTACGTGCTGAACAACTTGTTGAGCGAAAGCTGCGCCGTGAGCCGCTCGGCGGCGATGACGACGCCAAGGTGATGCGGCGTCTGGTCGGGATGCTGGCCCGGCGCGGCTACAGCCAGGGCATGGCAGTCGGCGTGGTCACCGACGCAGTGGCGGCCGAACGGGAGCGCCGGCGGGTCTAGCTTCAGCAGGTGGATGGACGTTGGGTGGACAATGGCGGGCATGGCTGAAGATGTCGTCACCTGTCCTCGCTGCGCTCAACGCAACCGCCTGCCCGCCGCCGGCGCCGGCAAGCCGCGGTGCGCTAAGTGTCAGACGTGGCTTCCGTGGATCGTCGATGCCGGCGACCGTGACTATGACGCAGTCGTCGCGGCTTCCCCGGTTCCGGTGCTGGTCGATCTGTGGGCGCCCTGGTGCGGCCCGTGCCGCATGGTGTCCCCGGCTCTGGAACAGTTGGCGACCGAACGGGCGGGGCAACTCAAGCTGGTGAAAGTGAACGTCGACACCGCGCCGCAGATCTCCACCCGGTTCGACGTGAAAGCCGTACCGACGCTGCTGATCACCAAAGCCGGCGAGGTGCTGTCCCGGCAGGCCGGCGCGTTGCCCATCAACGGCTTGCGGATGTGGCTCGATGACACGCTGCCGACTGTCTGAGCCGAGCTAGTCTCCGGGCTCCAACTTGGTGCTTGCAGCACCGGTCTGCTCAATCACCTCGCCCTCGAGCGGTTTGGGTGCGCGCTTGGAGCGGCGGAGCCGGCGCTCGAGCCGAGTCGCCGCCGACGATAACGTGAAGTTCAGAGCGATCATGAGCACCGCGATGACGATCAGGGCAGGAATGTAGTTGCCGTAGGTGGAGCCGACCACGGTGCCTTGACGAACCATCTCCAGGAACGTGATCTGGTAGCCGATGGCGGTGTCCTTGAGTACCACGACCAACTGTGAAACCAGAACTGGCAACATCGAGGTGATCGCCTGGGGCAAAAGGATCGACCGCATCGTCTGACCCCAACTCAGACCCAGCGCGGAAGCGGCTTCGCTTTGTCCGCGGGGGAGGGAGTTCACCCCTGAGCGCACGATCTCGGCGATCACCGCGCCGTTGTACAGGGTGAGCCCGGTGACCACCCCCGCGAGCGCGAGATGCTTGGACGGGAACACGTCATGCAGCGCAAAGAGGAAGTACGCGAAGATCATCATGATCAGCACCGGTACCGCACGGAAGAACTCGACGATGACCGCACACGGAACGCGAACCGCCCGCAGAGGCGAGAGCCGGCCCATGCCGAGGGCGAAACCAAGGATGCCTGCCAGCACTATCGACAGCGCAGCCGCGGTCAGGGTCCCCAGAATGCCCGGCAGCACATAGGTCTTCCACAGATCACCGGTCAGGAACGGCCGCCACTTCGCCGCCGTCAACTGACCTTTGTCGGCGAGCCTGGCGAGCACTACCCACAACGCGACGGCGGCCAGGGCGATGGTCGCCACCGAGATGATCCGGTTACGCAGCCGGGCCCGCGGACCCGGCGCGTCGAAGAGCACAGAGGAGGCCGTCACCGGACTGCTCTGTTCTTCGCGCAAGCGCTCATCACCGTTTGTTTGTTCTTCGCGCAAGCGCTCATCACCGTTTGTTTGTTCTTCGCGCAAGCGCTCATCACCGTTTGTTTGTTCTTCGCGCAAGCGCTCATCACCGTTTGTTTGTTCTTCGCGCAAGCGCTCATCACCGTGCCACCGCCCAACGCTTGCCCAGCCAGCCGAACAGCAGCCCTATCGGCAGCGTGAGCAGCAGGAAGCCGAAAGCGAAAATACCGCCCACAACCAGCAGTGCGGCAGTGTTCTCGATCATTTCCTTCATCAGCAGCGCGGCCTCGGCCACGCCGATCGCCGAGGCGATTGTGGTGTTCTTCGTCAGCGCGATCAGCACTGAGCCGAGCGGGATGACTACCGCCCGAAATGCCTGCGGCAGCAGGATCATGCGTAGGTTCTGTCCGAATGTCAGCCCCAGCGAGCGGGCGGCCTCGGCCTGACCCACCGGCACGGTGTTCACCCCGGACCGCAACGTCTCACAGACGAATGCGGCGGTATAGGCCGCCAAGCCGAGCACCGCGAGCCGGAAGTTGCTGTCTGCGATCGAGGTCGGCGAGTTGGAGTCGACCAGGGTTATTCCCAGCGTCTGGGACAGACCGAATGAGCAAAAGAGGATGATCAGCGTCAGCGGGGTGTTGCGGACGATGTTGACGTATCCGGTGCCGATCCAGTTCAGCATCGGCACCGGAGAGAAGCGCATCGCCGCCAGCGCCGTCCCGAGGATTAGCGCCCCTATCGCCGCCAGGACGGTCAGTTTCACGGTGGTCCAGAAGGCCTTCACGATCAGCCCGCCGTACTTGCCGAGAATGTCAACCTTGGCCGCCGCACCCCCGCCGGCGTCGGTGTCCAGCGGCGGGGGAGTCGGGGCACTGATGCCGGCCGGGCCCAGGTTGCGGTCGAATGCGGCCTTCCAGCTCCCGTCCTGTTGCATCTCGACGATCGCGGCGTTGATCTTGTCGAGCAGTTCAACCTCGCCGAGGCGCAGTCCGATCCCGTAGTACTCGGTAGAGAACGGCTCGCCGATGATCCTGAACGTGCCGGGGTACTGCGCGGCGAAGCCGGCCAGGATCACTTCGTCGGTGCTGACCGCGTCGATGGCTCCGTTGCGCAACGCCTCCACGCACGCCGAATAGGTGTCGTACTGCTGCAACTGGACACCGGGGTACTTGTCCTTGATGCGTTGGGCCGGAGTCGATCCCGATACCGAACACAGCCTCTTGGCGTTCTCCAGGGACTCCGGACCGGTGATCTCGGTCTCGTCGGCCCGCACCAGCAGGCTCTGCCCGGTCTGCAGGTATGGGCCGGCAAAAGAAACCTTCTGCTTGCGCTGATCGGTGATCGAGTAGGTAGCGACGATGTAGTCGACCTGCCCGTTCTGGATCAGGGTCTCGCGCTGGCCCGACGGGGCTTCCTTCCAATCGATATCACCCGGGGAGAATCCCAGCTTGCCAGCAACGTAGGTGGCGACGTCGACATCGAAACCAGCCATTGACCCGTCCGGGTTCTTCACCGCCAGGCCGGGTTGGTCGAACTTGGTGCCGATGGTGATTTTCTTCTCCGCGCTTCCGCAGCCGGCCAGCAGCACCACCAGTGCCAGGCCTACCAGGGCGAGCAGCGGCAGCGGGGAACGTGAGCGCATACCCGCCCGCCTAGTGGCTCAGGATCTTGCCGAGGAAGTCGCGGGCTCGCGACGAACGCGGATTGGCGAAGAAGTCCTCCGGCGGGGCGTCTTCGACCACGCTGCCGTCAGCCATGAACACCACCCGGTTGGCGGCGCGGCGGGCGAAGCCCATCTCATGGGTCACCACCACCATCGTCATTCCTTCGCCGGCGAGCGAGGTCATTACGGCGAGAACCTCGTTGACCATCTCGGGGTCGAGCGCACTGGTGGGCTCGTCGAACAGCATCACCTTCGGCTGCATGGCCAGCGAGCGGGCAATGGCGACCCGCTGCTGCTGGCCACCGGACAGTTGCGCCGGGTACTTCTCGGCCTGGCTTGCCACCCCCACCCGGTCCAGCAGTGACATGGCCCGCTCCCGCGCCTGTTCGGTGGCGATCTTGCGCACCTTGACCGGACCGAGCATGACATTTTCCAGGATCGTCTTGTGGGCGAAAAGATTGAACGACTGGAAGACCATGCCGACGTCCGCACGCAGTTGCGCCAACTTGCGGCCCTCGGCGGGCAACACCTCACCGTCGATCGCGATGGTGCCCGAGTCGATGGGCTCCAACCGGTTGATGGTGCGGCACAGCGTCGACTTACCCGACCCGGAGGGGCCCAGGACCACCATCACCTGCCCGCGGTCGACGTCGAGATTGATGTCCTTGAGCACGTGCAGGGCGCCGAAGTGTTTGTTGACGCCCTTGATCGAGATCATCGGGACCGTCCCGCCCACCGTCATCAGGCGACCATACCGACGTTGGCCGGTCTTCGCCGTGCGAAGAATGCGATCACCAGTTCGCTGCGGGGAGAAGCCGCCGCCGGCCGGGCCTCAGTAGCGGTCGAGTGCAGGCGGCGCCGGGGTGGGAATACCGGCTGGCCCGAGGTTCTTCTCGAAGGCCGACTTCCAGGCTCCTTCAGCCTCCATCTTGGCCAGCGCATCGTTGATCTTGGTCCGCAACTCGCCGTCACCCTTTTTCAGCCCGATCCCGTACTTCTCTTCGGAGAAGGGCTTGCCGACGATCTTGAAAGCGCCGGGTGTCTGAGCGGCGTATCCGGCCAGGATCACCTCGTCGGTGGTCACCGCGTCGATGGCCCCGTTCTTAAGGGCCTCGATGCACGCGGAGTAGGTGTCGTACTGCTGCAGCTGGACTCCCGGGTATTTGTCCTTGATGCGCTGCGCGGGCGTGGATCCGCTCACCGAACACAGTTTCTTGTTGTCAGCCAGGGATTCCGGGCCGGTGATCTGGTCGTTGTCGGCCGCTACCAGCAGGCTCTGTCCGGTGAGGAGGTACGGCCCGGCGAAGTCGACTTTCTCCTTGCGGGCGTCGGTGATGGAGTAGGTGGCCACGATGTAGGAGACCTGATCACTGTCGATCAAGTTTTCGCGTTGGGCCGACGGTGACTCCTTCCACTCGATCTTGTCCTCCGGGTAGCCCAGTTCCTTGGCGACGTATTTGGCCACATCCACGTCGAATCCGCTCATCGTGCCGTCGGGCTTCTTCAGTCCGAGTCCGGGCTGATCGAACTTCGTGCCGATGACGATGGTGTCGCCCTTCGGTCCACCCCCGCCACACGCAGTGGCGGTGAGGGGCAGCGCGGCGGCAAGGACCGCAACACCGATCAGTCGCAAAGGCAGTACCGGCATCGTCGTGGCTTCCTTTCGCCCTGGTTATTCCTCAGACCTTACCGACCGCGGTGGGGTCTACGTACCATGAACCGGGTGACTACCGTGCTGCCCCTAGGACGCGGTGAATCGTCGACCTCACCGGTCCCGCGCACCTATCAGGTGCGTACCTACGGCTGCCAGATGAATGTCCACGATTCCGAGCGGCTCGCCGGATTGCTGGAAACCGCGGGCTACCGGCGGGCGCCGGAGGGGGCCGACGCCGACGTGGTGGTGTTCAACACCTGCGCCGTCCGGGAGAACGCCGACAACAAGCTGTACGGCAACCTCAGCCACCTGGCGCCGCGAAAGCAGGCCGACCCCGGCATGCAGATCGCCGTCGGCGGATGTCTCGCCCAGAAGGACCGCGAGAGCGTGCTGGCGAAGGCGCCGTGGGTTGACGTGGTGTTCGGCACGCACAACATCGGTTCGTTGCCCGTCCTGCTGGAGCGGGCGCGGCACAACCGCGAGGCTCAGGTCGAGATTGCCGAGGCGCTGCGGGAGTTCCCGTCCGCTCTGCCCGCGGCACGCGAATCAGCCTATGCCGCATGGGTTTCCATCTCGGTAGGCTGCAACAACACCTGCACGTTCTGCATCGTTCCGGCGTTGCGGGGCCGGGAGGTCGATCGCCGGCCCGCCGACATCCTGGCTGAAGTGCAGTCCCTGGTCGACCAGGGTGTGCTGGAGGTGACGCTGCTCGGACAGAACGTCAACGCCTACGGGGTCTCCTTCGGCGGTGACACGCCACGCGACCGCGGCGCGTTCGCGTCGCTGCTGCGGGCCTGCGGGCGAATCGACGGACTCGAGCGGGTGCGATTCACATCCCCGCACCCGGCGGAATTCACCGATGACGTCATCGAGGCGATGGCGCAGACCCCGAACGTGTGCCCTGCGCTGCACATGCCGCTGCAGTCGGGCTCCGACCGGGTCCTGCGGGCGATGCGCCGCTCCTACCGGGCGGAAAAGTACCTCGGCATCCTCGACCGGGTGCGCGAAGCCATGCCGCACGCCGCGATCACCACCGACATCATCGTCGGTTTCCCCGGAGAGACCGAGGACGACTTCGCCGCGACCCTCGCGGTGGTCCGCCAGGCCCGCTTCTCTGCGGCATTCACCTTCCAGTACTCACGGCGACCCGGAACTCCGGCCGCGGACCTGGCCAGCCAGCTTCCGAAAGACGTCGTGCAGGAGCGCTACCAGCGGCTGATCGATCTCCAGGAGGCCATCTCACTGGAGGAGAACACCGCCCTGATCGGTAGCACTGTCGAACTCCTGGTGGCCACCGGGGAGGGGCGCAAGGATGCGGCCACGGCACGGATGAGCGGACGTGCTCGCGATGGCCGACTGGTGCACTTCGCGCCGGGCGCCGGAGAGGTCCGCCCCGGCGATATCGTGACCACGACGATCACCGGTGCCGCACCCCACCACCTGATCGCCGATGCGCCGCTATCGTCGTACCGGCGGACCCGCGCAGGTGATGCCACGGCCGCCGGCCGCCGGCCGCTCACCGTGGGTCTCGGCTTGCCTGCGGTCGGCGCCCCGCCCCCTGCGCAGCAGTCGACCACGACAGGATGTGCCCGATGACCGGATCCCCCGACGAGTTCGAGGCCTACCGGGCGGATCTGGAGGCCGCCGAGCGTCGGGTGGCGGGCGAGATCGACCCCGGGGCAAGGGCTTTGGTGGTCGCGATACTCGTGTTCGTGCTCGTGCTGACGTTTATTCTGCCGCACACCGGTGGTGCCCGCGGCGTCAACGTCCTGATGGGTGACGACACGGCCATCGGGGTGGGGATCTCGTTGCCGTCCCGGTTGTTCAGCTGGTTCGCCCTGGTGTTCGGGGTCGGCTTTTCGATGCTGGCACTGCTGACCCGGCGTTGGACGCTGGCTTGGATCGCGTTGGCCGGCAGTGCGCTCGGCAGTGCGCTCGGCATGCTGGCGGTGTGGTCGCGCCAGACCGCCGCACCAGGCAATCCCGGCCCCGGGTTCGGCCTGATTGTGGCCTGGCTGGCTATGCTGCTGCTGACCTTCCACTGGGCACGGGTGGTGTGGACGCGCACCGCGGTGCAACTGGCAGCCGAAGCGCAGCGCCGCCAGGAGGCGGCCGAGGCGCAGGGGAAGTCGCTGCTGGATCGCCTTGACGGCTCCGGCGACCGCACGCCCCCGAAGGCTGACGAACCCTAGTCCGCCGCTACCGCCGTTTCGCGACGGCCTTCGCCGCCGCTACCGCCGTTTCGCGACGGCCTTCGCCGCCGCTACCGCCGTTTCGCGACGGCCTTCGCCGCCGCGGCCGCCCACTCGCGCCACTGCGCCGCACTGGCCCGAGCCTCCTCGGCATCTTTGTCACGGCCGGCGGCGGCGGCTTTCTCCGCCTGCCGTTCGAACTGTTCGGCACGGGAACGGAACTGCTCGGCGCGGGCTTGTGCCTCGGGGTCGATCCGCCCGGCCTCAGCGGCGTCCCGGACTTTCTTCTCGACTGCGCGTAGGCGACGCTCCAACTCAGCGGACCGATCCCGTGGTGCGTTACCTATCGCGTCCCATTTCTCGGTGATGGTGCGCAGGGCCGCGCGGGCGCTGTCGGGGTTGGCGAGGTCGATCTTCTCGGCCTCGGCCAGCAGTCGCTGTTTGGCGTCGCCGTTGGCGGTGAACTCAGCGTCGCGTTCGGCGTTGACCGCGTTTCGGGCTGCGAAGAAGGTGTCCTGGGCGGCCTTGAACCGCTGCCACAGCGCCTCGTCATTGTCCTTCGCGGTCCTGCCGGCGGCCTTCCATTGTGCGAGCAGATCGCGGAAGGCGGTCGCGGTGGCCGACCAGTCGGTCGAACGCGACAGTTCCTCGGCCCGTGCGCACAACCGCTCCTTGGCCTCCCTGATGTTCGCGCGTTCCCGGTCGAGTTCGGCGAAGTGGGTGCCGCGGCGGCGGTTGAAGGAATCGCGGGCCGCCGAGTACCGCTTCCAGAGCGCGTCATCGGCCTTACGGTCCAAGCCGGTTATGGTCCGCCACTCCTCGAGGATCGCGTGCATCCGGTCGCCGGCCGCCTTCCACTGGGTCGCATTGGCGGCCAGGTCCTCGGCCTCGGCGGCGAGGGCCTCTTTGCGAACGCGCTGCGCCGCACGGTGCTCCTCGCGGCGCGCCCGTTCGGCCTGCGCGGTCTCGTTGGCGTGTTCGGCGATGGCCGTCAGTCGCCGGGCCAGGGCATCGACGTCGCCCAGCACACTTGCGGTGGGCAGGGATTCGGCCAACGTGGCGGCGGCTGCCTTGATCTTGCGGGCGTCCCCGGTGCCCGAGGTCAGCCGCGCTTCCATCAAGGTGATCTCGGTGGCCAGGTCATCGAATCGCCGGCCGAAGTGGTCGAACGCGGCTTCGGGGTCACCGGCATGCCAGGAGCCGATGACCCGTTCACCGGAGGCAGTGACCAGGTACACGGTGCCGTCGTCGGCTACCCGGCCGAACTTCCGGGGATCGCTCTGGGCCGGCAGCGGCTTGACCGGCGGGCGCGGGCGCGGCCCCGGTCGGGGCGGTGCAGGTCGGGGAACGGGCTTGGGGGTCTCGTCGACATGGCCGTCACCGGTCTCGTCGATATGGTCGTCACCGGTCACAGGTCACCTACCCTCCGCACGGTCTGGCCGCGCACCTGCCGCGCGAAGCGGCTCCGCTGCATCGTGACCCGCCGATCGGCGGCCGACCACGGAGCATATTGAACCAGTTCGGTGTGGCCGGTGCCCCCGGGTTGGGTCGTTGCGGTTTGCCCCCGCCGCGCGGTTGCGGGCACGCTGTCAGCCAGGACTGGCCGGGACCGGGGGAGCAGAGGACAGTGACGAACAGTGTCTAAGGTCGATCTGGCCGTCCTGCTGGCACTGGGCGCCGCCTTCTTCATCGCCGTCGGTGATGTGATCCACCAGCGGTCCGCCCACGACGTCACCGACGAACCCGTCGGGCACCTGGAACTGTTCATCCGGCTGCTCAAGGATCGCCAGTGGTGGCTGGGCAGCCTGGTTTCCGCTCTCGGGTTCGGGTGTCAGGCCGCCGCCCTCGGCTTTGGTTCGGTGCTTCTGGTCCAGGCACTACTGGTCACCTCGCTGCTTTTCGCGTTGCCGATCCACGCCCGCTTCACCGGCCGGCCGGTCAGCCGCAGCGAGTGGCTCTGGGCGGCTCTCCTGGCCACGTCGGTGGCGGTGATCGTGACTGTCGGCAATCCGACCGCCGGTCATTCCCGGGCGGCGCTGGAGGTCTGGACCGGGGTGATCGCGATCATGGGTCCGGCGCTTGTGCTGTGTGTGCTCGGCGCCCGGGTTTTCGCCGGCCGGCCCGCCGCCGCGGTCCTGCTGGGCCTGGTGTCGGGATCGCTGTGGGGGGTGTTCGCTGTGCTCACCAAGGGGGTGGTCGAGCGTCTCGGTCACGGCTTCTGGGCGGTGCTGGCCACCCCGGAGTTGTACGTTTGGGCCGCGGTGGCCGTCGCGGGCACCGCATGGCAGCAGGCGTCGTTCCGGGCCGGTTCGCTGTCGGCATCGCTGCCCACGATGACGGTCGCTGAACCGGTGGTCGGATCGATCCTCGGGATTGTGGTGCTCGGCGAGGCCCTGCGCCCGAGTGATGACGGCTGGGCGGTGCTGATCGTCTCCGTCGTCGTCATGGTGGTTGCCACCGCAGCACTGGCCCGCAGCGAGGCCGATACCGGTTCCCCGGCCGTCGGCGGGGACCTCTCCGGCGCGGCCCGCTAGCGTTGGGACCGTGTTAGCGGCCATCGCATTGACGCCCACCGCTCCAGTCCTGATCCCCGAACTGGCGGGCGCGGCCGCCGACGAGGTCGCCGAGTTTCGCCGGGCGGCGGTGGCGGCCGCCGCAACGCTGCCGCAGCGCTGGATCGCGGTGGGTGTGGGGACGGCCGACGAAATCCTCGGCCCGGAAGTCCGGGGCAGCTTCGCGGGCTACGGAATCGATGTGCCGGTGGCGTTATCCCCGGAGGCCGGCCCGCGGATCGCCGCGCTGCCGTTGTGCGCGCTGTTCGGTGGCTGGCTGCGCGGCCAGGCCAATCCCCGGGCGGTGCTCGAGGTCCGGGTGTTCGCGGCGGACCGCGACACGGACGCCGCGGTGGCGCTGGGGCGTAAGTTGCGCACCGAGATCGACGACACCGCGGAACCGATCGGCGTGCTGGTGCTGGCCGACGGCGCCACCACGCTCACCCCGTCGGCGCCCGGCGGTTACGACCCGGATGCCGAGGCGGTGCAGTCTGTCCTCGACGACGCACTGGCCGTTGGCGACGTCGCCGCTCTGAGGCGGCTACCGGACGGGATCGCCGGACGGGTCGCCTACCAGGTGCTGGCCGGACTTGCCGGGCCCGGACCGTGGGCGGCCACCGATATGGCCCGCGGCGCTCCTTACGGCGTCGGGTATTTCGTTGGCACCTGGGTTCCGGGATCCGGAGGGCGGGAATCCGGCGACCCGTGAGCCGGCCCATCGCCATCATCGGGCCGACCGGTACCGGCAAGTCGGCACTGGCACTCGAGGTCGCCGACAGAGTGAGCGGACGGGCCGCGGTCGAGGTGATCAATGCCGACGCGATGCAGCAGTACCGCGGCATGGATATCGGCACCGCGAAACTCCCGCCGGGGCAGCGCCGGGGAATCCCGCACCACCAACTCGACGTCCTCGACGTCACCCAGACCGCAACGGTCGCGCGCTATCAGCAGGCCGCCGTCGCCGATGTGGAATCCGCCGCGGGCCGCGGAGCGGTGCCGATAATCGTCGGCGGGTCGATGATGTACGTCCAGTCGCTGCTGGACGACTGGGCCTTCCCGGCCACCGACCCGGCGGTACGGGCCCGTTGGGAGGACCGGCTCGCTGAGATCGGGGTGGCCGCCCTGCACGCCGAACTGACCCGGCGTGATTCAGCTGCCGCAGCGGCGATACTGGCGACCGACGGCCGCCGGATCGTGCGGGCCTTGGAGGTCATCGAACTGACCGGCCGGCCCTTCGCCGCCTCGGCACCCGCGATAGGGCGACCCCGCTGGGACACCGCCATCATCGGATTGGATTGGCCGACAGAGACTCTCGATGACAGGCTCGCCAGCCGCACCGACGCTATGTTCGACGCCGGTCTGGTCGACGAGGTGCGGGCACTGCTGGGCCGCGGTCTGCGCGACGGGCTCACCGCGGCCCGGGCGCTGGGCTATGCGCAGGTGATCGAGGCGCTCGACGCCTCCGAAGGTGCGGAGGCACTCGACCGGGCCCGCGAACTGACGTTCATCGGCACCCGCCGCTACGTGCGGCGGCAGCGGTCGTGGTTCCGTCGTGATCACCGCATCCGCTGGCTGGACGCGGCATCGGACGGGCTCGTCGATGCGGTGCTGGCGCACTGGCGGGCCGTATCCTCGAGCCCGTGATCTTCGCCAAGGGGCACGGCACCGAGAACGACTTCGTGGTGCTGCCCGACCCGGACGGTCACCTCGGACTGACCACGCCGGTGGTGACTGCGCTGTGCGATCGCCGCCGCGGCCTGGGCGCCGACGGTGTGCTGCGGGTCGTTACCGCCGGGGCCGCGATGGCCGCCGGAATTCTCCACCGGCTGCCCGACGGGGTGGATCCAGGCGACTGGTTCATGGATTACCGCAATGCCGACGGCTCGGTCGCGCAGATGTGCGGCAACGGGGTGCGGGTATTCGCGCATTACCTGCGCTCCAGCGGTCTGGAGAGCCGCGACGAGTTCGTGGTGGGGTCGCTGGCCGGTGCCCGGCCGGTCGTCGTGCACGCCGCCGACGGCTGCAGCGCCGATGTGACGGTGGAGATGGGTGCGGTGAAACGGCTCGGCGTCAGTTGGGCGACCGTCGGCGGGCACCGGCTGGTCGGCCTCGGCGTCGATGTCGGCAACCCGCACCTGGCCTGTCTGGTGCCCGGTCTGTCCCCGGTTGATCTCGCGGCCCTCGATATCGGCGCTGCCGTGGAGTTCGACCCCGCCGTATTCCCGGACGGTGTGAACGTCGAGGTGCTGACCGCGATCAGCGATGGGGCCGTCCGGATGCGGGTCCACGAGCGCGGGGTCGGCGAAACCCGTTCCTGCGGCACCGGCACGGTGGCCGCTGCGGTCGCCGCCCTCGACCACAGCGGCGCGCGGACCGGTGCGCTTCGGGTGCGGGTGCCCGGCGGCGAGGTCCGCGTCGAGATCACCGACACGAGCAGCTTCCTGCGGGGCCCGTCGGTGCTGGTCGCGCGCGGGGAACTGTCCGACGCTTGGTGGGCGGCGCAGGGTTGACCGTCGACCGGGGACGATATCGGGGGTGCGCGACGTTGTATGGCCGTGCAACTGTGTATGTCCGTGACACCATCGAAGTCCCGCTATGACCGAACCTGACATGACTGCCCCCGGTGCCGAGCCGAGCCTGGGCGAACTGGCGCTGGAGGACCGGGCTGCGCTGCGCCGTGTCGCCGGTCTGTCCACCGAACTGGCCGATATCTCGGAGGTCGAGTACCGCCAACTCCGGCTTGAGCGTGTGGTGCTGGTCGGGGTGTGGACCGAGGGCAGCGCCGCGGATGCCGACGCCAGCCTCGCCGAGCTCGCGGCCTTGGCCGAGACCGCAGGCTCGGAAGTTCTCGAAGGGATCATCCAGCGCCGCGACAAACCTGATCCGGCCACCTACATCGGTTCCGGTAAAGCTATCGAACTGCGCCAGATCGTCGTCGCCACCGGCGCTGACACGGTCATCTGCGACGGTGAATTGAGCCCTGCGCAACTGAACGCGCTGGAGAAGGTGGTCAAGGTCAAGGTCATCGACCGCACCGCGCTGATCCTGGACATCTTCGCCCAGCACGCGAGCAGTCGAGAGGGCAAAGCGCAGGTCGAACTGGCCCAGATGCAGTACATGCTGCCGCGATTGCGCGGCTGGGGCGAGTCGATGTCCCGGCAGGGCGGCGGGGCCGGTGGCAGCGGCGGCGGCGTCGGCACCCGGGGACCCGGTGAGACCAAGATCGAGACCGACCGCCGCCGCATCCGGGAGCGGATGTCGCGGTTGCGCCGCGAGATCAAGGATATGAAGCAGGTCCGCGATACCCAGCGCAGCCGACGCCGGCACAGTGACGTGCCATCCATCGCGATCGTCGGCTACACCAACGCGGGTAAGTCCAGCCTGCTCAACGCCCTCACCGGAGCCGGCGTTCTGGTGGAGAACGCGCTGTTCGCCACGCTGGAACCCACCACCCGCCGCGGCGAGTTCGAGGACGGCCGGACGGTGGTCTTCACCGACACCGTCGGTTTCGTCCGGCATCTGCCCACCCAGCTGGTCGAGGCGTTCCGCTCCACCTTGGAAGAAGTCGTCGACGCCGATCTACTCCTGCACGTCGTCGACGGTTCCGATGTCCAACCGATGGCACAGATCGAAGCCGTCCACCGGGTCATCCGGGAGGTGCAGGCCGAACATCACGCCGCGCCGGCACCGGAGTTGCTGGTGGTCAACAAGACCGACGCGGCGACCGGTCTGACCCTGGCCCAGTTGCGCAGCGCCCTGCCGGGGGCGGTGTTCGTCTCTGCCCGCACCGGAGACGGTCTGGACCGACTGCGCCGCCGGCTCGGGGAACTGGTCGAACCCCGCGAGGTCGCAGTAGACGTGACCATTCCCTACTCGCGTGGTGATCTGGTGGCCCGGTTGCACGGTGAGGGACGCGTCGACGCCACCGAGCACACCGAGGCCGGCACCCGGGTGAAGGCCAGGGTGCCCGCCGCGCTCGCTGCGGCCGTGGACCGCTACGGGACCGCTTAGACGCATTTCCCAGGGGTCAAGTGGTCGCAAGTTCAAATCCTGTCCGCCCGACGCCAACAATCGCCTGCTAGCAGGCCGTTTCTCGTTCTAAGTGTCTCGATGGCCCCGACGGGCACGAAACATCCGATTGTTGACCTTGTTGCCGCACCTGCCCATGTCGCACCAGGTGCTGCGGTGGTTGCGGGAGCGGTCGTAGAAGGCCCTCCGGCAACCCTCGTTGGCGCAGGTTTTGAAATGCGCCCAGCTGCCCTCGCGCTGCGCGTCGGCGATGACCAGCAGGAGGGCGAGTAACTGCGCGGGCATCGATTCGCCGACCGGAGCCAACCGTAGGTTGCCGTCGGCGTCGAGGTGGACGCGGGCGGTGGCCAGGCCGGCGATGTCGTGCAGCGGCGCCATCTGCTCTTCGGTGGGCGCTGGGCCACCGCTGTTGTGCGCCACCAGAGCGCGCAGCGCCTCCCGGAAACCGCGGATGGTCGAGAGTTCCTCGGCGGTTGGAACCCGGTTCCGGGAAACCAGTCCCTGCGCCGCCAACCAAGGCTGCGAACTGGCCGGATCGGCCAGCCGATCGACGCCGGAGACTAGGTCAACGCTGTTGACCAGGGCCTGCACGCGGTTCAGCGGATCGGGTGCCGGCCTGGACTCGGTATCCAGTGACCGGGCTCCGGGCCCCATCTCGGGTGTCGGCAACATCACCCCACCCTAATGGCTCGTGACCGGTAAACCGGCTTGACTGGTCACGGTGAGCCTATCTACCTTCGAAGGTGCACGAACGGTTGATGACAGATCGTCATCCCGGGAGGAGGTAGTGCCCATGAGGCAGAATCAGTTCCAACAGGACACCATCCTGGATGGCTGGGATATCGCGGCCCCCGAACAGGACATGGGCCGCCCGCCCCTGGCCGCCCGGCTGCAGGCACGTCTATTCGCGTGGAGACTCGACCGCGAGATCGAAGCGGGCGCCGTGGTCGTCCCCGGAACGCCGCTGGCCGCACACGTGGCACGACTCACCTCGGTGAAACAACGCGACTCCCTGGCCCGCGGACTCCGCCGAGCCGTCGACAGAGCCGAGAGCACCCGGGGTTGCGTAAGCGGTCCGTTCCCGATTGGTTCGGGTCAGGTCGCGGAATGCCGCTCGGAGATCGATCACATCACTCTGCTGCTGCACTCGCCCCGTCCGGTGCACCCGCGCGGGATGGCCCGGCTGCGGATGCTGCTCACCGACGGCACCGGACCGCTCTACGACGGCGGCGGCTCCGGCAGCCTGGCCGCCGAGTTGCGCGCCGTGGTGGCTGCCCTCTGACAGAGATCCGGTAGATCGCTTCCGGTGCCGCACGGCGTCGCGTCAGCCTTCCGCTGGCGCGATACCGTGCGGTCGGCTATTGGTGGTCGACTTCGCCCTAGCTAGGAGGCCCGGGCAGCGGATTCCCGGGAGGCCGAGGCAACCAACCATCCGGTTGGTCTATCCTCGATGGCAGTTCCAGTGCACCATCTTCGGAGGACACCACCATGGGCAATGCCGTCAAGTACACCCGCACCATCTTCGAGCCGGAACACGCTCTTTTCCGGGAGTCGTACCGGGCTTTCCTCGACAAACACGTTGCGCCCTACCACGATCAGTGGGAGAAGGACAAGATCGTCGACCGCGGGGTGTGGCTGGAGGCCGGCAAGCAGGGCTTCCTGGGAATGGCGGTTCCGGAGGAGTACGGCGGCGGCGGAAACTCCGACTTCCGCTACAACACCATCGTGGTGGAGGAGACCGTCGCCGGCCGCTACAGCGGCCTGGGCTTTTCTCTGCACAACGATGTCGTCGCCCCCTATCTGCTGCACCAGACCAATGAGGAGCAGAAACAACGGTGGCTGCCGCAGTTCTGCACCGGGGAGATGATCACCGCGATCGCCATGACCGAACCCGGCACCGGTAGTGACCTCCAGGGCATCAAGACCCGTGCGATCAGAGAGGGTGATCATTACATCCTCAACGGTTCGAAGACCTTCATCACCAACGGCATCAACGCCGATCTGGTGATCGTGGTGGCCCAGACCAACCCCGACAAGGGCGCGCAGGGCTTCTCGCTGCTCGGCGTCGAGCGCGGTATGCCCGGTTTCGAGCGCGGCCGCCACCTCGACAAGGTGGGGTTGGACGCCCAGGACACCGCCGAGTTGTCGTTCACCGATGTCAAGGTCCCGGTCGAGAACCTGATCGGCGAGGAGGGCATGGGCTTCCTCTATCTCATGCAAAACTTGCCGCAGGAACGCCTTTCCATCGCGATCATGGCCGCGGCGGCAATGGAGGCGGTGCTGGAGGAAACCATTCAGTACACGAAGGAACGCAAGGCATTCGGCAAACCGATCGGTTCCTTCCAGAACAGCCGGTTCCTGTTGGCCGAATTGGCCACTGAGACCACTGCCGTGCGCATCATGGTCGATGAATTCATCAAGCTTCTCCTCGAGGACAAACTCACCGCCGACCAAGCCGCGATGGCCAAGTGGTGGACCACCGAGGCGCAGGTGCGACTTATCGACCGGTGTCTGCAGTTGCACGGCGGATACGGATATATGCGCGAATACAACGTTGCCCGCGCGTTTCTGGATGCGCGCGTGCAGACCATTTACGGCGGCACCACGGAGATCATGAAGGAGATCATCGGGCGCAGTCTCGGGGTCTGAAGAGGGTTGGGCCGCTGCCCCCGCTATTTCAGATCAATTTGATTTGTATCTCGATTTGGATTTCGGATGCAGGGTTACCCGCGTGTCGTGGTTAGCTGGCGCGGATATATGCGACGGTAAGATCCACATTATCGAGTTTGTCGACATTCTCGACCGAACGCGGGAGAACAGTGCATGACGCGGGTAGGTAATCGGCTGAGCCGCACGGTTGGACGCCTGACACTCGGAATCATCGCTGCGGGCGCTTCAGTCGCACTGGTGGTGCCCACCGCGCTCGCCACACCGGAGAGCGACGCCGCAGACGCCATCAATCAGGCTTGGAACGCCGCCGGCGGCGCCGGTTCAGTGGTGGGCGGTACGGACGGCGACGTCTACCAGGTCGGCGCCGGGTATGCGCAGAAGTTCGCCGACGGCAAGATCTTCTTCGAACCGGCGGCCGGCGCGCATCTGCTTTACGGGGCGGTTCTGGACAAATACGAGTCGCTCGGCGGCCCTGCCGACAGTGATCTCGGATTTCCCAACATCAACGTGGTCACCGGACTCGTGGGGCCCGACAGCCGGGTGAGCACCTTCAATGCCAGCGACAAGCCCGCGATCTTCTGGACCCCCGACACCGGCGCGTGGGCCGTGCGCGGTGCCATCAACGTGGCCTGGGACAAGTTGGGCGGTTCGGCCGGTGCGCTGGGAGTGCCGGTCGAGGATGAACGCTATGACGGCGACCTGGTGAGCCAGAGGTTCACCGGCGGCGAGCTGACGTGGAATCGCGCCACCAATACCTTCACCACCGATCCGCCCGGCCTGGCCGACAGCCTGGCCGGCCTCGAGGTGCCACTGGACGCCACCACCCTGATCAACCTCGCGTGGCGGGCCAGCGGCGGACTAGGCGGTCCGCTCGGTGCCCGTCAGGGCGAGCAGACGCCGATCGGCGACACCGGGGCGGCCCAGGGGTATGCCGGTGGAAAGATTTTCTACTCCCCGGAAACCGGTGCGTATGCGGTGACGGGGGCGATCCTGTCGAAATACGAGTCGGTCGGCGGTGCGGCTGGCGATCTTGGCTATCCGGTTGGGCCGGAGGCCGACGGCGGGGTGCCCAACAGCCGGGTGAGCGCTTTCAGCGCGCCTGATAAGCCGGTTATCTTCTGGACCCCGGACACCGGTGCCGTCGTGGTCCGCGGCCCGATCAACGCCGCCTGGGCTGAGCTCGGCGGTGCCACCGGCGATCTCGGAGTGCCCACCGGCGACGCGACCGTCAAGGGTGACACCGTCACCCAGGCCTTCACCGGCGGTGAGATCTCCTGGAACGAGGCCACCAAGGAGTTCAGCACGAATCCGGCGGAGCTGGGATCGTCGCTGTCCGGCTTGGAGATGCCCGAAGCCGTTGCTCAGACTCCGGCGGCCCCGGCGTCGGGGGACAGCGCGGAGAAGGGCGGATGGGGCTGGTGGTGGCTGCTGATCGCCGTCCCACTGGTGGCGCTGCTGGGACTGCTCGGTGCACGTGCGCTGCGCAAATCTGGCCCGGATCGCAGCACCGGTGCATCCGATCGCTACACGCCCGAGGCCGGGGAGGGCCACTGGCCTGGTGCGTCGGGCACCGATTCCCGGTATGACAACGGCGCCAGCCGGGACTCCGGCTTCTGGTCGCCGCCGACCACCGCGGCTGACGGGCAGACCGGCTTCGACTCCGACGAGGACGCGATCGACACCGCACCGACCCGCGTTCCGACCGAGGCCGAGCTGGCCGAATTCCAGGTGACCACGACAGAGACCGATGACTGGTTCGGCACAGCGGGATCCGAGGCGGGCCGGCATTCCGCCGGAGTCGTCGAGTCGCAGTCAACGTGGCAGCTTGAGCTCGACGAGATCGGCGGTCCTCGTCGCCGTCATGCTGCGGAGGAGATCACCTCCTGGACAGCCGAGTTCGACGAGGCCGACGAGGCCGACGAGGTGGTCGAGGTGGTCGAGGTTGCCGAGACGGAGGTTGTTGCTGAGGACGACGGTGGGGATGGGTATCAGGAGCAGTCGGCCGACGATCCGTGGCGGCCCGCGATTCATCTGCCGCTTGCCGATCCGTACCAGGCCCCGGAGGGCTACCACATCAAGGGCAATACACACTCAGGCCTGTACTACACCCCGGATTCGGCGCTCTACGACAACACGATTCCCGAAGTCTGGTTCGCCAGCGAGGACTTGGCACAGGCGAACGGCTTCGTCAAGGCGCCCGAGTAGCCGCCGGCGTTCCGCTGACGGTCAGCGGAACGCCGTGGTTCAGACCTTGCGGATCACCGTCACGACCTTGCCCAAGATGGCGGCGTCATTGCCGGGGATCGGGTCGAACGCCGGGTTGTGCGGCATCAGCCACACCTGACCCGCGGTCCGCTTGAAGGTCTTGACAGTCGCTTCCCCATCGATCATCGCCGCAACGATGTCCCCGTTGTCGGCGACGTTCTGCTGGCGGATCACCACCCAGTCACCGTCGCAGATCGCGGCGTCGATCATCGACTCGCCGACCACCCTGAGTAGGAACAGCGACCCTTCGCCGACGAGTTCGCGCGGAAGCGGGAAGACATCCTCGACCGCCTCCTCGGCCAGAATCGGTCCGCCTGCGGCGATCCGCCCGAGGACCGGGACGAACGTCGGTTCCGGCAGTGCGTCGGAACCCGCGACGTCGGTGACCGCCGATGCCGGCGTATCCTCGGTGCCCCGAACGTCGACGGCCCGGGGCCGGTTCGGGTCGCGCCGCAGGTAGCCCTTGCGTTCGAGGGTGCGCAATTGGTGCGCCACCGATGACGTCGAGGTCAGTCCGACCGCGTCACCGATCTCCCGGATACTTGGCGGGTAGCCTCGGCTGGTCACCGAGGCCCGGATGACCTCGAGAATGGTGCGCTGGCGTTCGGTGAGGCCGGCGGCGCCCTCGCGGGCTGCCGGTGTTCGCGTGCTGTCGGTCATGGGCCCGAATCTAGCCGGGATCCCCCCGATTATCAAACATGTGTTCGACCGTGTCGCGGACCTCGGGCGGAATTGACTCGTCGGTTATGCGCGCGAAAGGGCTAGTCGTTGCCTCACTGAAAATGCGCGCGTACGTCGAGTGGATGGGGTTGACGTTGGCAGAGCGCAGAGCGATCACCGTGGCGGTCGCGATCCGGTACCAGCCGGAATTTGATCTTCAAGAAATCTCATTCTCCTACCGCGACAGGGCATTTCGCTGTTATGACCCGTCCCGAACCACTGCTGAATCGGTGAATCCAGGCTTAGTCCGCGAGGGCAAGGACCTCCTCGAACCCCGCTACCAGGCAGTCGTAGAAGTCCTCGAAGTCCGGGATCGCGCCGGTGTCGATGTCGATACCCAGCGCGCAGGTGTCGACGTAGCTCAGCAGCGTGACGTTGACCGCCGAGCCGATCGTCGGGCCGAATGCGTACTGCGCGCGCACCGGAGCCCCGCCGAGGAAGACCGGCACCGGTATGCCGGGCACGTCGCTGGCCAGGAAGTCGACGTGCCGGAAGACGGCACTGAGGATCCGCCGCGGGATCCTGTTCATCGCACCGGCGATGATCTGGATGTAATCGTTTGACTTCTCGTTGCGGGCTTGCATTGTGCGCGTGCGGGTTTCGGCGATGCGAAGTGCGGGATCGGCGATCCCTGCCGGAACGTCGAAACGCGCCAGCGTGATGTGGTTGCCCCCGAGTTCGGCGTCTTCGGTTCGCAGGCTGATAGGCATGGTCAGGTGCAGATCCTCGACGATCACCCCATGCTTGTCGTGGTAGCGGCGCAACCCGCCGGTGATGCCGGCGACGAACGCGTCGTTGAGCGATCCCTCACCGGCGCGGGCGGCCTTCTTCAACATCGACAGTGGCACCTGGTGCACTGCCAGCTTGCGCACGAGTGAGCGCTCGGTCATCAATGTCGATCCAGTCTTGGTGACCGGACGCATGGCGCGGTATATCGAGCCGGCCAACTCCGCCGCGTCGGCGGCGGTCTGGCGCGGATCCCGGAAGACCTTCGAGATCAGATCGGGGATGCCGCTGACGGCTCCGCTGACCGCCCTGCCGACCATGTCGAGGTCATAGCGGACGATGTCGCCGTACTCGCTGAGCACGCCGCGCTCCTCCACGTCGGGCTCGTCGTGGTTGGCGATGATCGACTCGGCAGAGCGGGGTTCCGCGGTGACGTCGAACAGCGTCATCGCCATCTGCACCCCGCCGACGCCATCGGTCATCCCGTGATGCAGCTTGCAGAGCATCGCGGCGCCGCCGTCGGCAAGGCCGTCGATCAGCGTGACGGTCCACAGTGGCCGGGCGCGGTCGAAGTCGTGCATCGCGGCGAGCCGCGCCATCTCCAAAACGGTGTCGAGATCGCCGGGTTCCGGCGCGCTCACCCGCCGAACGTGGAAGTCGAGGTCGAAGTCCTCGGCCAACTCCCAGCGGGGCGGCGCCGGCGGGGGGGAATCCACGATGACCTGGCGGAACATCGGCACGTTGCGGCTGAGGGCATCCCACCGGGTACGCACCACATCCCAGTCCGGGGCACGGTCGAGCAGCACCAACGACAGCACCGTGGAGCGCAGCCTGGGGTCCTCCTCCATCGCCCAGGTGAACGCGTCGGTGTGGCTCATGAATTCAGTCATGTGCCGAAAGTACGACGAATTTGTCGGTGGACCGGGTCGTTTCGTCAGGCTTGCTCTGCCGTAACGGCGATCTGTGCCGCGTTCGCCACTGCTGGAGCCCCGTTAGGGACTTCACTTGAGACGGAGGCGGTGCTGCGAGAGTTTTAGCCTCCTGGGCTGATCGGGGGCTCGCCCGGCTACGGTTCGAGCGTGCCGCCCCACGAGGCCAGCGTGGACCCGTTGTCCCCGCTGACGCAGCTCACCGAGCCCTGATAGCCCACGTAGCACCAGGCGTCGCCGTTGACCAGACGGTGACCCTCAGGCAGGTCGTCGACGCCGTCGCGGGTGAAGGTCGGCGTTTCGGAGTAGACGTATTCGGCCGGCTGCTGTGGGCCCGCAACCGTCTGGTTGGTGCCGGGCGGGCTTGTCGGGGCGTCGTCGTATGGTTCGGACACGCCCGATCAGGTGTTCGAATATCGAACATGTGATCGAGTACATTCGAACACAAGAGCGAAAGCCCGTAGGAAGGAATCTCTCAATGACAGTCCTAGACGACCGGCATCCATTGGGCTGGAGCACGGTGTGGTCCTCACGGCCCGACGCCCGGCGCCGCCCCGTGGTTCGCCCGGGGCGGCAGCGGCCCGGCCCGAATCGGCCCGCGGTCGCATCGCTGCAGTACCGGGGCAGCGGTGTCCTGAGGTCCTCGGCGCCGTCCGGCGCAGCTTCCCAGGGGTGGTCCTGCGCGTCGCGCTCCCGCCGGCCGGTCAGCACCACGGTGACCATCGCGCTGGCCGGTGTGGCCGCGTTGATCACCCTGTGGCTGGGGGCCCTGGCGCAGTCCGGCGCACAGCGATCCGCCGGGACTTCGTCCGCGGTCGTTGCGGATCGTCTCGCGGTGGTCGAAATCCAGGCCGGCGAGACGCTCCAGCAGCTCGTCGCGCGCATCGCGCCCGATGCGCCGGTCGGTCGGACCGTGGAGCGGATCCTTGACCTGAACAAACTGGATTCCGCATCGGTCACCGGCGGCCGGACGCTGATCGCGCCGGTCGGCTGATTGTGGCTGCACCGCGATGATCGTCGAAACCGCAGCTCTGGCAACTGAGATAGGTGGTCATCCGGGCCGTCCGGTGATGGCAGTCCCGGGTTGGGCACGGGTAGGCTCGTAGTTGTCCGGGGTGGTTCATCGTGGGGGAGAGGGAGCGGTCATGCACTGTCCTTTCTGCCGACACCCCGATTCCCGGGTGGTCGACTCCCGCGAGGCCGACGAGGGTCAGGCAATCCGGCGTCGGCGGTCCTGCCCGGAATGTGGCCGGCGGTTCACCACCGTCGAAACGGCGGTGCTGGCCGTGGTCAAGCGCAGCGGCGTGACCGAACCGTTCAGCCGGGAGAAAGTGGTCAGCGGCGTCCGCCGCGCATGCCAGGGGCGGCATGTCGATGATGATGCGCTGAACCTGCTGGCCCAGCAGGTCGAGGACGCCGTGCGGGCGGCCGCGTCACCGGAAGTTCCCAGCCACGACGTGGGCCTGGCCATCCTCGGCCCGCTGCGCGAGTTGGACGAGGTCGCCTATCTCAGGTTCGCCTCGGTGTACCGGTCATTCTCGTCGGCCGAGGATTTCGAACGCGAGATCGAGGCGCTGCGTGCGCATCGTGAGGTCGGGACCGCTCGCTGAATCGTCACCCCAGGTGCTGGATATCGTCGCTGACCACCCGTCCGGCCACTTGGACCCAGCCTTCCGGATTCCACCTGGTGACGATTAGTGACCCCTTGCCCTGCGTGATGCGCAGATCGCGGCTCAGGTGGTCGGTGATTCGGATCGCGGCCGAGCCGGTGGCCTCATCTTCGGGAACGCCGACCTCATTGGCGAACATCCGAGACCGAATGTGCCCGCTGTCGTGGTCGTCCCAGGCCCACAGGTAGTGACAAGCGTCGTCGGCGTAGTCGGCGGGATCGGCCGCGAGCACCTCGGCCACCGACGTCAGGTCGTGGATGGCGAATTCGGGCCCCCACTCAGAGCGGGCCACCACGGCGGTCAGGTCGTCGGGGAAGCGCACCTGGACGATGCCCGCTGGCACCTGCAATGTGTTGACCGGCGTGCCGCGCTCGCGCAGCCACCACGCCGCCCCCACGGTGGGATGGCCGGCGAACGGTAGCTCTGTGGCGGGGGTGAAGATATGGGCGTGCGCGGTAGCGGAACCACTCTCCGGCAGATCGATGAAGATCGTTTCGCTGTAACCCAATTCGGCAGCCACGGCCTGCCGCCGCCCGGCCGGTACGGCGGCGGCGTCCACAACCCCAAGAGGGTTGCCGAATGCGCCGTCCGCATCGGTGAACACTCGAAGCACGGCAACATCGACACCCATAAATCGACCCTACGCCGTGTGGTTCAGTGCTCGTCGGTGCCCGGATCCTTGAACTCGTCCGCGTGCTGGGCCAGGAACCGTTCGAACTCGGCGCCGAGTTCCTCTCCGCTGGGCAGGTCCTCGTCGCGGGCCAGCAGCGAACGGTTCTCCTGGGCGGCGATGAACGCGTCGTACTGACGTTCCAGTGCGCCGACGACCTGGGCGACCTCGTCGGAGGCCTCCACCTGTTCGTCGATCTTGCTGCGCACTGCTGCGGCGGCCTCATGCAGGGCGTTCAACGGTAACTGCAGCGACGCCGACTCGGCGACTTGTTCGAGCAGGGCCTCGGCGGCGGCGGGGTAGTCGGTCTGGGCCAGGTAGTGCGGGATGTGGACGGTGAACCCGACCGCCTCGTGCCCATGCTGGGCCATTCTGAACTCGAGCAGGTTCGACACGCTGCCGGGCACCTGAACCTCGCCCACCCAGGGCTGGTGGTCGGCGATGAGATCGCGATTGTTCGAATGCGCCGTCATGGTCACCGGCCGGGTGTGCGGAACCGCCATCGGGATGGCGCCCAGGCCGATGGTGCGTCGGACACCCAGCCGTTCGGCGAGCAATCGCACAGCGGTGATGAAGCGCTCCCATTGCATGTCCGGCTCCAGGCCGGCCAGGAGAAGAAAGGGGGTACCGAGGGAGTCTCGCAGCGCATAGAGACTCAGCTGGGGGTCCTCGTAGTGGGTGAAATGGTCGGTCTTGAACGTCATGGGCGGCCGGCGGGCCCGGTAGTCGAGCAGATCGTCGATGGCGAAGGACGCGACGAGCTCGGTGTCCATCGAACTCTTGAGGTGGTCGGCGGCCAACCGCACGGCGTGCCCCGCATCCGAGAAACCCTCGAGTGCATGGATCAGCACCGGCCCGCGGCCATCGGTCGACGCCAGTTGCGGGGCCGGGAACTCCAACTCGTACATCCGGTCTGGACGGTGGATGGGGCCGCGATCGTCAGCCAAGGTGTGCCTCCTTGCTCAATACACCTGCCGTATGAAGCACCAAACTGCATAACGCACGGGCGATGCTGCTCGTTCCCGCAACCCTAAATGGTGTCCCCAACGCCGGGTTCATGCACAGCCGCTGGCTCGAGGGACTTCCGGCGTTGCTGATCTGACGGACTTCGCTGACAGCGTCGGGGCATGATTACACCCCACCCTGAGTTACCCCACCCTGAGTTCCGCTTCACCAAGCCCGGCGCGCTGATTGCGTCGCTGCCCGCTGTGCTGGGCTTCGTCCCGGAGAAGTCGCTGGTCATCGTCTCCCTCGAACAAGGTCGGATGGGTGCGGTGATGCGTGCTGACCTGGCTGAGGATCTCATCGACAATGTCGGACGACTGGCTGAGGTCGCCGCGACGTCGGGTGCCGACACGGTGGTAGCGGTCATCGTCGATGCCGATGGCGCGCTGTGCCCGGTCTGTGACGTCAATCACCGCCGCTTGTGCGATGCGCTGACCGCAGCGCTCGACGACCACCACGTCGAGCTCTACGCCGCGCACGTGGTCGACCGGGTTGAATCGGGCGGACGTTGGCATTGTGTCGATGGTTGCGGCTCCGGCGGAGCCGTCGAGGACCCCACCGCGTCGCCCCTTGCCGCCGCCGCCGTGCTCGACGGTAGACGGCTGTATCCCCGACGCGCCGATCTGAAAGCGGTCATTGCGGTCACCGACCCGGATCGGTCCGCCGCGTTGGTCGAACCGATCCTCGCCCTGGCCGCGGTGCGGCAGGCCGCCTGGGAAGCCGATCCGGACGGCTGCGGCCGGAACGACGTCCAGACTGCTCTGGCGCTGGCGGCCCGGGTGCGCGAGGGCGGCAAAATCACCGACGATGAGCTGGCCGGGTTGGCCTGTGGGCTGACCGACGTAGCGGTCCGCGACACGCTGTACGCGTTGGCGGTTGGCGTCGACGCCGGAGCCGCCGAATCGTTGTGGGCGGCGCTGGTCCGCTCCTTGCCGGAGCCGTGGAGAGTGGAAGCACTTGTGCTGTTGGCGTTTTCGGCCTACGCGAGAGGCGATGGGCCGCTTGCCGGGTTGTCTTTGGAGGCTGCGCTGCGCAGTAGCCCGGACCACCGGATGGCCGGCATGCTCGATACCGCGCTGCAATCCGGGATGCGGCCCGAGCAGATCCGTGAACTCGCCGGCACCGGTTACCGCTTGGCGCGGCGGCTGGGTGTCAGCCTCCCGCCACGGCGCGCGTTCGGCCGTGCGGTTTAGACCTTTTCAACCTTGACGGCGTGGGCCATCTCGTGCGGCAGCAGGACGTTCTCATGGCCGCCCACCACGATCGTGACGTCGCCGTCGGGACTGTTCTGCACCACGACGCGGGCGTTGGGAACGATACCGGCCTCCTTGAGGCGGCCGATCAATTCGACGTCTCCCTGCACATGCTCGGTCAGTTGGCGCACCACAACCGCCACCGAGTCACCGACCGGCAGCTCAGTCAAACGCGCCAGGGCCGCACCGTCCCGCTTGACGTCGGCTTCATCAAGGCCGAGCAACCCCAGGCCCGGGATCGGGTTGCCGAAGGGTGAGACGGTGGGGTTGTCGAGAACCTGCACGAGGCGACGCTCGACGTCCTCACTCATCACATGCTCCCAACGGCAGGCCTCGGCGTGCACCTCTTCCCACGGCAGGCCGATGATGTCGACCAGCAGGCGCTCGGCCAGGCGGTGCTTGCGCATCACCGAGATCGCCAGTCGGCGCCCCTTCTCGGTCAGTTCGAGGTGGCGATCACCCGCGACCCGCAGCAGCCCGTCACGCTCCATCCGCGACACCGTCTGGCTGACCGTCGGGCCGCTCTGCTCCAACCGCTCGGCGATACGCGCCCGCAGCGGGATCAAGCCCTCCTCCTCGAGGTCATAGATCGTGCGCAGATACATCTCGGTGGTATCGACCAGATCGTTCATTAGGACACCCTTCGTCGCAACGCGGAGTCTACTTGCCTAGCTGCGGCAATGGTCTGCGGTCGCGGCCGGCGGGTGCCCGTACGCAGTGCGCCCGCCGGGTATCGGCGGGCGCACTGAGCGACAAGCCTCGGTTCAGCTGGCGTAGGAGCGCAGCCGCTCGGCGCGGTCACCGTTGCGCAGCTTGATCATCACTTCGCGTTCGATCTGACGCACCCGCTCCCGCGACAGGCCGAACAGTTTGCCGATCTGATCGAGGGTGCGGGGCTGGCCGTCATCCAATCCGAAGCGCAGCCGGATGACCTGTTGTTCGCGTTCGTCGAGGGTGGCCAGGACGTGCCGGATGTCGGTATGCAGCAGTTCCGCGATCACTGCGTTCTCCGCCGACATCGCCTCGGCGTCCTCAATGAAATCCCCGAGCGGGGCCTCCTCATCGCTGCCGACCGGCATGTCCAGGCTCACCGGGTCGCGGCTGTGTTCCAGCAGGTCGTTGATCTTCGTCACCGGGATGCCCGACTCCTCGGCCAACTCCTCATCGGTGGCCTCCCGGCCGAGGCTCTGGTGCATCTCCCGCTTGATCCGTGCCAGCTTGTTCACCTGCTCGACGAGGTGCACGGGCAACCGGATGGTGCGGCTCTGGTCGGCCATCCCGCGGGTGATGGCCTGGCGGATCCACCAGGTGGCGTAGGTGGAGAACTTGAAGCCCTTGGTGTAGTCGAACTTCTCCATCGCGCGGATCAGGCCCAGGTTCCCCTCCTGGATGAGGTCGAGCAGTGGCATGCCCCGGCCGGTGTAGCGCTTGGCCAGCGACACCACCAGGCGGAGATTCGCCTCCAGCAGGTGCCGACGGGCGGCCTGCCCATCCCGGACGATGATGGCCAGGTCACGTTTGCGGCTCTCGCCCAGCCGCTTGCGGGTTTGCAGCAGATGCTGGGCGTACAGTCCGGCTTCGATGCGCTTGGCCAATTCGACCTCGTCCTCGGCGCTGAGCAGTGCGGTCTTGCCGATGCCGTTGAGATACACGCGGACAAGGTCCGCCGCTGGACTCTGAGCGTCCAAGTCACTGTCAATCCGAGTGGTGGTGGCGTTAGCCATGGGTGCCTCCTGGTCGGCTCCGACTGTCGAAGAGTTCAACGTCCGGTCCGGAGGAAGAGTTCCCAGACTTCGCCCGTCTCGTACCCACTGACGTGGGCGGATAGTCAGACGGCTTAAGAATGTGCTGAGAATGCCGACGGATTCGGGTCAGCGGGAACGTTCTTCGCCGGGATGGCCAGCGCGGGGTTGCGAGTTCGCAGCGAAGCCCGGTTCCAGCGCGGGCCGTTCGGCACTCGGAAACAACGCGGTCCGCAGTGGTGCGTCCGGGAAACGACGCGGTTCCTCGGCCCGGCGCGGCGGCCGGTCGTTGGCGATCAGCACCGCCATCCACGGCAGTGGTATAGACGCAGCGAGAATTGCCAGCGAGACCAGGCCGTTGTGCCAGATGCCATAGGCGACTGCGGCGGCGATGAAGGCCGGAATCCGCCAGAACATCAACTTCAGGTACTTGCGAACCCGCGCACGGTGCTGTTCCTCGTAGGAGTACTCGGCCCGAGTGATCAACACGGGTCGGCCTTCGTCATCGAAATCCAGATCCCGCTCCATGGGTTCACTGTTCCACATCAGGGCGCTGCCAAACGAGCGACTTTTCTTACATCTGTCTTACCGCGACCGGCTTACCACGACGGGATGTCTACGGGCACAATGGCGGGATGCAGACCGATACGATCGAGCGCACCGACAGCGACGAACGCGTCGACGATGGTAGTGACGCCGACAGGCCCAAGCATTTCCACTACGTCAAGAAGGACCGGATCGCCGAGAGTGCCGTCATGGGGACTCATGTGGTGGCCCTGTGCGGTGAGGTTTTCCCGGTGACCCGCGCAGCCAAGCCCGGCTCACCGGTGTGCCCGGACTGCAAGCGAATCTACGAGTCGCTCAAGAAGGGCTGACCGCGACCGGTTCCGCGTGCGGCTCGGGGGCATCCCGCTCGGAGTGCACCGGTGTGTTCACCGTGTGGGTCCCGCCCTGCCGTCTGGCCCGCCACCTGCGCCAGTGTGGTTGGGGAGCGGGCCACTCTTCTTGGATCGCCGCATTGAGTTCGGCACCCATCATGATGGCGAATCCCAGGAAGAACGCGAACAGCAGGAACGCTATCGGGGTGGCCAGCGCGCCGTAGGTGTAGCCGGTACGGGTGATGTATTGCAGGTAGACGCGCAATCCGGCAGTGGCCACCACGAACACTGTGGTGGCCAATAGTGCGCCCCACACCAGCCTGTGGGTGGGAAGCGGCTGCGGCAGCGAAACCCGGTAGAGGATCGTGACCGCCACCAGCAGTCCCATCGCCAACATCGGGTAGTAGCCGAACTGCAGCACGTTGTCCCAGCTGTCGGGGATATGCCCGGCGATCGTGCGCGGACCCAGGGCCACGAACGGAGCGGCCACGATGACGAATACCAGCATCACCATGTAGAGGCCGAGGGCGAAGAACCGCTGTCGCACCGGATGGCGCAACGGGGTTTGGCCATGGGCCTCCACCACCGAGTCGACGAATGCCGAGATGGCGGAGGACCCAGCCCACAGGCTGATGACGAAACCCAGGGAGACCACCTCGCCGCGGGCGCCCTGGACGATGTCGCGGATCGTCGGCTCGATGATCTCGCTGACGATGTTCTTGGAGAAGAAACTGTTGGAGGTACTGATCAGCTGCTGCTGGATGGCTGGCAAGGTGTCCGGACCAAACAGCGGGGCTATGTACGCGAGGCTGCCCAGCATTCCGAGCAGCAAGGGAGGCAGCGATAGCACTGACCAGAAACCGGCTTGGGCCGACTCCGAGAAAATCGAGTCGTCCCAGCTTTTGGACAAAGTCCGTTTCGTGATGCGCCATGCATGGTGGCGTGTCGGCTTGGCCGGCGGAGTTTCCGTCATATATCTCGGAGCATGCCGTACAACCGCCCAGGGGTTCTGCTACGCGGCCGCGTGGGCGGGCTAGGCGTCGGCCTGACTGACTTCGATCACCGCGTCCAGTTCGATCAGCTTGGCCTGGTGCTCGTTGGCGTGGTGCTGGCAGAACAGCAGTTCAGCACCGGAGGGAAGCGTGGCCCGTACGCGGGCGGCCGCGCCGCAGCGGTCGCAGCGGTCAGCTCTGGTCAACTCAGGACTGGTCAACGTTGCGTTCATTGGCTCCTCCAAAGGTGCTCAGCGACCCCGCGGGCGATCGAGATATCTCTACTGTCTCAGACGTTCGGGTGGCCAGCGGTGTTCCCGGGTTTCAATGATGTGTCGTGTCTCACCCCATCAGTGTTGCAGTCGGCGGGTCGTCGTGCAGTCTGGTTGGCATGGGCGATCAGGACCCGGACCCCGAGCCCCTCGTCCATCTCTGCGGGCAGCGGGACTGGGATGTGGCCCGCGCAGCGGGGCAGGTGCGCCCCGAATCGCTGCGCGCGGTGGGATTCGTCCACCTCTCGACGCAGCGGCAGGTGCACCTGCCGGCCAATCGGATCTTCGCCGGCCGGTCCGATCTGGTTCTGCTTTACGTCGACCGCGCCGCGCTGGGAGCACCGCTGCGCTGGGAACCGGGCGTTCCGGGCGATCCCGAGTCGATGCTGTTCCCGCATCTTTACGGCGCGCTGCCAGTCGGTGCGGTGCTGGGCGTCCGGCCGTACCGCCCGGGTCGCGACGGCCGGTTCTTGCCACTTATCCCCAGATCGGGGGAGTGAGACCGAAATCGGCAATCCCGGCTGTCCGGAGCCTGCTAGTTTTCGGGTCGTGGGTGCTGCCGGGCAACGGATTCTGTCCGAGGGCACCCGGAGTCCCACCTGTGTGGTGCCGGCACGCCGGCGCTGTGCAGGTGCGGGACGCCGGCGTTGATCTCCTCCCCCTAGGAGCCGGCGGCGTTCCAGTGATGGTGGCCGGGTGCCGCGCACCGCGCGGAACACCCCCCATTCCGCGATAGGAGCGCGGTGCCCGGTCACCTCTGCTTTTCTTAAGTTCGTCCCGGTGAGCAAGATGCCCAAACTCGGCGTGCTCGGCCGCCAGAGCACCGGTGGGCACGGTGATCCTCGAGGTCCCGTAGGGCCAGCGGCTGTATCAGGCCTGGCTTGGGGATCGGTCCTCTCGCGGAGAGTCCCTGATCCTGACCGGACGCGGCCAACGTATTCCGCTGCGGTCCAATACCACGTCATAAAGATGTAAGAAATTCGGACGCGGATATCGCGGCGGCAGCGCCGAATGCATCACAAGCCGGGCTGAAACGATCCGGTTGTCGAACGTTCAAGGTGGGAAGATCATGGAATTTTTTGACTTCAGCAATCTGGCATTCGACGCGCTGGCAGTGGCCGCGGTCGCACTGCTGGTCGTGATGCTCGCCGTCCTCACCATGAGGGCGGTGGCCTTGCGTGATCGGGCGATGATGGTCAGCAGGGCGGGTCAGCAGGAGGACGCCCGGCGGTCCGCGTATGAGCAGCGGTGGCGCAACGGCGGTATGCGCAGCGCCTGAGAGGGGCTGTCCTGATCGGGGCCCCGGCCCCGCTCAGTCCAGGTAGTCGCGCAGGACCTGCGAACGGCTCGGGTGGCGCAGCTTGGACATGGTCTTGGACTCGATCTGGCGGATCCGCTCGCGGGTGACGCCGTAGACCTGGCCGATCTCGTCGAGGGTGCGCGGCTGGCCGTCGGTGAGGCCGAACCGCAGACGAACCACCCCTGCCTCGCGCTCGGACAGGGTTTCCAGCACCGACTGCAGTTGATCCTGCAGCAGCGTGAATGACACGGCGTCCACGGCTACGACGGCTTCGGAGTCCTCGATAAAGTCGCCGAGTTGACTGTCTCCCTCGTCGCCGATGGTCTGGTCCAAAGAGATCGGCTCTCGAGCGTATTGCTGGATTTCCAGCACCTTCTCCGGGGTGATGTCCATCTCCTTGGCAAGCTCCTCCGGGGTGGCCTCGCGGCCCAAATCCTGGAGTAGCTCACGCTGGATGCGGCCGAGCTTGTTGATCACCTCAACCATGTGCACCGGGATGCGGATGGTGCGGGCCTGGTCGGCCATCGCCCGGGTGATGGCCTGGCGGATCCACCAGGTGGCGTAGGTGGAGAACTTGTAGCCCTTGGTGTAGTCGAACTTCTCCACGGCGCGGATCAAGCCCAGGTTGCCCTCCTGGATGAGGTCCAGAAAAGCCATCCCGCGGCCGGTGTAGCGCTTGGCCAGCGACACCACCAAGCGGAGGTTCGCCTCCAGCAGATGGTTCTTCGCGCGCTCGCCGTCGCGGCAAATCCACTGCATGTCGCGGCGCTGCTGAACGGGTAGCTTCGTGCCGCCCTCGGCCAGTTCGGTCATCTTCTGGGTGGCATAGAGCCCGGCCTCGATGCGCTTGGCCAGTTCGACCTCTTCCTCGGCGTTGAGCAGCGCGACCTTGCCGATCTGCTTGAGGTAGGCGCGCACCGAGTCCGCCGAGGCGGTCAGCTCTGCGTCTTTGCGGGCCTGGCGCAGAGCCTCGGATTCCTCCTCATCCCAGACGAAGTCCCCGGAGGCCTTGTCCTTGTCGGACGGTTCGGCGGATTCCTCGTCGTCGGCGGCCTCCCCGTCGGCGGCCTGCCCGTCGGCGGCCTGCCCGTCGGCGACTGCCGGATCCGCCGGTACGGTGCCCCCGGTCGTCGGCTCTTGGGCCGCGGCGGTCTCGACCTCGTCGACGGCTGGTTCAAGATCCGCCAGGTCGACCTCGACTTCCACCACGATGACGTCGACTTCCGGCGCCGCTGATTCGGCGGTGGCCGATTCGGCGGTGGCCTTTTTGGCCCGGCTGCGCGGGGCCTTGGACGGCGCCGCTTTGGCGGCTTTGTTGGCGGGGGTCTTGGCGGTCTTGGCTGCCGGAGTCTTGGCTGCGGTTACCTTGGCCGCGGGAGCTTTAGCGGCCTTGGCGGGGGCCTTTCTGGGAGCTTTGGCCGGAGCCTCAGCCGGGGCGGCCGCCGCCGCGCCAGCGGGCTGGGATTTGGCGGGGGCTACCTTCGCCGCCACTTTCGCAAGCATGGTCTTGGCGGCCTTCGCGGGCGTGGTCTTGGTAGCGGCCTTGGCCGGGCTGGCCTTGGCGGCCCGCTTGGCCGGTGCTGTGCCGTTACCCGAAGCCGGGGCAGCCTTCTTGGCGGCCGCTGCGGTGGCGGTGCGCTTGGCCGGCTTCTCGCTTGCCTGGCTTGCCTTGGTCGCTGGCACGTACACCCCTTCGGTCCTGCGGGTTCCGGCACGCACAGACATGCGTCAGCGAGTGTCGGTTATGGAGATTATCGGCGTGTCTGTGGGACCCACGCCGCTACTCGGTTGGCGGCCGCCTGCACCCATTGTAACGATACGTGCGGTGTCCGCAGGCCAGCGCGCCCCAGTCAGTGGTTGGAGCGTTCTTCGGCGGCCGCCATCGCAGCCCCGACGATGCCGGCGGTATTGAGCAACTCGGCGGCCACCACGGGTGTCCGGTTCTTCAGTAGGGGGATCCATTTGTCGGACTTCCTACTGATGCCGCCGCCCGCGATGAACAGATCGGGCCAGATGGCGTTCTCGACGGCGACGAGAACTTTGGTGACCTGTTTGGTCCACTTCCGGTAACCCCAGCCGTTGCGCTCCATGACCGATGCGGCGGCCCGGTGTTCGGCTTCCTTGCCGCCGACCTCGATGTGTCCGAATTCGGTGTTGGGCAGCAGCATTCCGTTGTGGATGACAGCCGAGCCGATGCCGGTGCCGAAGGTCAGGAGCACCACTACTCCGCTCTGGTTGCGCCCGGCGCCGTAGCGCTGTTCTGCCAGTCCCGCCGCGTCGGCGTCATTGAGCACCGTCACCGGTTGGCCGTCCAGTGCCGCCGTCATCAACTCCGCGGCGTGGGCGCCGATCCAGGAGGCGTCGACGTTGGCGGCGGTCTGGACCACCCCGTTGACCACCACGCCGGGATAGGTGACCCCCAGTGGCCCGGTCCAGCCGAAGTGCCGGACCACCTCGGCGACGGTCCTGCTCACCGCCTCGGGCGTGGCGGGTTGCGGGGTGTGCAGCCGGAACCGCTCGCCGATGAGAAGACCGGTGTCGAGATCGACGATGGCGCCCTTGACGCCGCTGCCGCCGACATCGATGCCAAAGCTCTGGCGCGGGGAGGGAGGCTCGGTCGAGGTCATGGCAGTTCTCCCTGTCATGGGGCGGCGGGGCGGTCGGCAACAAACATTAGTGGGTTGCAAGTCCCCGGAAGTGCGGATCGTCGGGCCTGTTGTGTTGCGATAGCGGTCATGAGTGACAACCGGCCGGATCGGCTTCGTGCGGTGGCTGAGCAGTTGGTCTCGGAGGCGGCCGATTTCGTGCGCCGCCGCCGGGTCGAGATCATGCACGCCGGGCTCGACGGTGTCGTCGGGGTGCGGACGAAGAGCACTCCGACCGATCCGGTGACCCCGGTCGATACCGAGACCGAACAGTTAGTGCGGGATCGGCTCGCCCGGTTGCGGCCCGGCGAGTCCGTCCTCGGCGAGGAGGGCGGCGCTACCCGCAGCGACGGCACCATCCGGTGGGTGGTGGACCCGATCGACGGCACGGTCAATTTCCTCTACGGCCTTCCCGCCTACGCGGTGTCGATCGCCGCGCAGGTGGACGGGGTGTCGATCGCCGGGGCGGTCGCCGACGTAGCCGGGAACCGGGTGTTCTCGGCCGCCTCAGGGTGCGGCGCGCACGTCCGTGCTGATGGCCTGCGACGGCCGCTCGCGTGCAACCGGGTCGCTGATCTGTCGATGGCACTGCTGGGAACCGGGTTTGGTTATGCGCCCGGCCGGCGTGCCGCGCAGGCGGCGTTGCTGGCGCAGATCCTGCCGCAGGTCCGGGACGTGCGGCGGATGGGCTCCGCGGCGCTGGACCTGTGTCTGGTGGCGGCCGGCGCACTGGACGCGTACTACGAGCACGGGCTGAACGTGTGGGATTGGGCGGCCGGTGCGCTGATTGCCGCCGAGGCCGGTGCGTTGGTCGTGCTGCCTGATCCGAACGCCCTAGGCGGCGGGGGAGAACTGCTGATGGCGTCCGCGCCCGGGGTGGCGGCCCAGCTGATCGAGGCGCTGGACCGGAATTCCGGGCTGGGCCCGCTGGTATAGCGAAGGCAGGTGCCCGCTCAGCAGGTCTCGCTGTGGATTTTGGCGATCAGTGCTGAATCGGCCGGTTCGAGCGCGCCGGGACGCAGACCCGACAGCACGGCGGAGATGTCGTCGCTGTTGGCCAGCGAGGTGAAGTCGGTGCCGATCACCAGGTCCACCGAGTCGTCCTCGCGGTCGTCCTGGTAGAGCTCTACACAGGGGGCCACCAGCCACGCAGCTGCGGCCCCGGAACGACCACCCTGGCCGAAGCGGATCTGTCCCTGACAGTTCAGCCGGGTGCCGGCGTAGATGGGATCGTTGGCGGCGCTCGGCGTGGCGAAGCCCAGTTCGCGAAGGGTCCCGGCCACGTCACCCGCCTGGCCGCCCTGGCCGCTGGCATTGAGCACCCGGATCTTGGTGTCGGCCAGCTTCGCCGGAGCAACATCCACCAGCGACGAGCCGGAGATCCGGTTGCCGAGCTCGGGTGCACCCTCGTCGGTCGCCGCCGGCGGGGCGTTGCACGCCGAGACTTCGCCCACCTTGACCGGACGGGTCAGCACGAACGCCCACGACAGGGCGGTCAGTACCGCTAGGACGGCCACCGCAACGATCGCGGGTCGGTAGTTGCGCCGACGGAACGGCTGGCCATCCCGGTCGCTGGTGGACCCTTCGGTGATGTGTGCAACCACGCCTGCACTCTAGAGGTACTCTGCGCGGGGTCGGCACCGGCGGCGTCATGAGATGACCGCTCGGCGACCGGTGTGATGCAAAACACACAATAACTCTGCGTGAACCGGGCACGAATCGGTTGGCGCAGGCGTTCGACGCTGATACAAAGCTCTGCTGAGGTTCGACGAGGATGGGACGGATGGCTACTGACTACGACGCCCCACGGCGTACCGAGACCGACGAGGTGTCCGAGGACTCGCTCGAAGAGCTCACCGCCCGCCGCAACGAGGCGCAGTCCGCCGCCGTTGACGTGGACGAATCGGAGTCCGCGGAATCCTTCGAGTTGCCGGGCGCCGATCTCTCCGGCGAGGAACTGTCGGTCCGGGTGATCCCCAAGCAAGCCGACGAGTTCACCTGCTCGAGCTGTTTTCTGGTCCATCACCGCAGTCGGCTCGCCAGCGAGAAAAACGGCGAGATGCTGTGCACTGACTGCGCTGCCTGATAGCGGTCAGCTTCGCAGCGCCGCCAGTAGCAGGTCCGGCTTCCGGCAGCTGACCAACCAGTACGGCGTCGGATCATCCGGATCGTCGAGGACCACCAACGCCATCGACCCCACCCAGTTGCGATGCAGGACGAAGGCGGCCGGATCCAGTTGCCGGCCCAGCGCCGCCGATTTGGCGCTGCGGGGGACAGCGGCCGAGCGAGTCACCACGGAAGCCGGCAGATGCGCCTCGCCGGCCCACAATTCGACGTCCGGGCCGGTTCCGACCACGCGTACCTCGACCCGGCTGAGCCAGAACAGGATGCCGACGGCCGCCGCGCCCAGCACCGCGTAGGGCAGCCACTGGGGCAGCGTCCGGATACCCATGGTGACCTCGGTGGCCAGCACCGCCGACAATCCCACGCCGATCGGCCACCACCACCACGGCACCCACAGCCGCTCGCGATACCGCACGGTTTGCGTGGCGACGGGGGTAACAGACACCCGGCCAAGGGTAGTCTTTGCGATCGTGCCCACCAGCCTCGCGGTGGTTCGCCTGGACCGCGAACTCCCCATGCCCGCCCGGGCCCACGACGGCGACGCCGGCGTCGATCTGTACAGCGCCGTGGACGTCGAACTGGGACCCGGACAGCGGGCTCTGGTTTCCACCGGTATCGCAGTGGCAATCCCGCATGGCATGGTGGGCCTGGTTCACCCGCGCTCCGGTCTGGCTGCCCGGGTCGGACTCTCCATCGTCAACAGTCCCGGCACCATCGATGCCGGGTACCGGGGTGAGATCAGGATCGCGCTGATCAACCTCGATCCCGCGGCGCCGATCGTGATCCGGCGCGGCGATCGGATCGCCCAACTGGTGGTTCAGCGGGTCGAACTACCAGAGCTGGTCGAGGTGGCCTCGTTCGACGAGGCCGGGCTGGCTGATACCACCCGTGGTCAGGGCGGCCACGGTTCCTCCGGCGGACATGCGAGTTTGTGATGGCATTCGGCAGACGTAAGCGCGAGCAGAACAGCGGCGTGACACCTGAGCAGGACCAGGATGTGGCCACGGCCCCCGATGACGGCGTCGCCGAGGAGCCGGCAACGGCGGTGACCGCCGGTGGCGATGTCGAGGGTCCGTTCGACATCGAGGACTTCGATAACCCCGAGGAAGCCGCCCTGGCCCGGCTCGATCTGGGTTCGGTGCTGATTCCGATGCCGCCCGGTGGGCAGGTGCAGGTGGAGTTCAACCAGACCGGCGTTCCGAGTGCGATCTGGGTGGTGACCCCCAGCGGCCGGTTCACCATCGCCGCCTATGCCGCCCCCAAATCGCCGGGGCTGTGGCGCGAGGTGGCCGGTGAGCTGGCCGATGCGCTGCGCAACGACAACGCCGCGGTGTCCATCGAGGACGGTCCGTGGGGGCGTGAGGTGGTCGGCACGGGCGCCGGCGCGGTCCGGTTCATCGGGGTCGACGGTTACCGCTGGATGATCCGCTGCGTGGTCAACGGTGCGCTGGAGACGATGCCCGCTCTGGTGGTGGAGGCGCGGGAAGCACTGGCGGACACCGTCGTCCGGCGCGATGACACCCCTCTGCCGGTGCGTACACCGTTGCCGGTGCAACTGCCCGAGCAACTGGCCGCGCAACTGCGTGCCGCCGCGGCCCAACAGGCGCAGCAGGCTCAGGCTCAGCAGGCCATGTTCGCCGCCCAGCAGGCGATGCTCGCCCAGCAGCAACGGCAGCAGGAGCCGCCGCAGGGTCAGCGAACCGAGCCCGGTTCAGCGATGCACCAGGTGCGCAGCACCAGCACCAGCACCGGGGGTTGACGGCAGCGCGCCGTCAGCTGATCGCGGCAAGTGCCGCCAGGCATGCCGCCCCGAGTACTGCCGGTCGCGACCCGAAATCGTCAAGGTTCAGCACCCGAAGCGCGGCCCGTGGCGCCGCCGCCGCCCATTCGGCGGCCACCTCAAAGGGATGGATCAGGTCATCCGACGCCGCGGCCAGGCCCAGTGGCGCGGGCAGCCGGTGCAATTCGGCGGCGGTCGGCGCCGCATACGAGGCCGCCTCATCGAGCGCGTCGGGCAGGTCCGGCCACTGCCGCTGCCAGGACTGGGCCAGTTCGTCGGCCAGCCACCCGGGGCTCGACGAGCGCATGGCCGCGGTCGTGGCGGCCAGGCCGTCGCGACGCAGCGCCGCGGCGGTGTGCCGTGCCGCCACCGCCGCGGGTGCACCGCCGGGCGCCCCGGTCCATGCCGGGAGGGCGGCCAGGACCGCCACGGTGTGTTCCGGATGAGCCAGCGCCCAGTGGGCGGCCACCGCCGCACCCAATGAGACCCCGCCCACGGCGATCCGGCCGTGCGCCGCGGCCGCCTCGTTCAGGACCCGCCGGTAGCCGGCCACCAGACCGGCCGGCTCCGGTGCCGCCGCGCGCAGCACCGCGCCGGCATCCCTGAGTGGCCGGCCGAAGGCGCGCCGGAGGTATTCCTCATCAGATCCTGCGCCGGGAAGCAGGACCGTGATCACACCGCGCAGACCCACCGTCACCCGAACGATCCTGCCGGTGGCGGTGCAGGCACCCGATGATGGGGTGGGTCTCGTGGCGCCGCCGGACCAAGAGGTCTACCGTTGCGGTGGCACTGTGATCGAGCTTCCAGGAGAGACCATGGCCGCGGCCGAAGGTTTTGTTCGCCGTCTGACCCGGCGGCTGACGGAGAACCCCGAGGCGCGGGACGCCGAGGAACTCTCCGGAGAGGCCGCCAGCACCGGCGCCCACCGTGCGTGCGATTGCCGGCGCGGTCAGGAGGTCACCATGGTCGGCACCCTGCGCACCGTGGAGACCAACGCCAAGGGTTGCGCGGGCGGGGTTCGCGCGGAGTTGTTCGACGGCACCGACACCGTGATGCTGGTCTGGCTGGGGCAGCGCCGGATCCCCGGTATCGACTGCGGCCGCACTCTCAAGGTTTCTGGCCGGGTGGGGATGCTCGACAACGGCGTCAAGGCCATCTACAACCCGCTTTACGAGATCCAGCGTTGATGACCGGGTCCCGCGGATGAGCGAGGCCAAGCAGCCCCCCGGTCAGGCACTGTTGGGTCAGATGGGCGGGGTCAGCGGTCTGATCTACTCCGCGCTGCCGGTTGCGGTTCTGGTGCCGGTGAACACCGCGTTCGGTCTGCTGCCGGCCCTGTTCGCCGCGTTGGGGGTGGCCGCTGCGATCCTGGTGTGGCGGCTGGTCCGGCGCGATTCCGTCCAGCCGGCCGTCGCGGGGTTCCTCGGGGTTGGAGTCAGCGCATTGATCGCCTGGGTGGTCGGCGCCTCCAAGGGCTACTTCCTGTTGGGAATCTGGATGTCGCTGTTCTGGGCCACGGTGTTCACCATGTCGGTGCTGATCCGGCGGCCGGTGGTGGGGTACGTCTGGAGTTGGGTCAACGGCCGGCCCCGCGACTGGCGCAGGTCCCGGCGGGCGGTACTCGCCTTCGATGTCGCGACGCTGACCTGGGTGGCGGTGTTCGGTTCCCGCTTCGTCGTGCAGCACCACCTGTACGACGCCGACGAGACCGGCTGGCTGGGTGTCGCCCGTATCGCGATGGGCTGGCCACTGGCCGCGCTCGGGGCGTTGGTCACCTATCTGGCCATCCGGACCGCCCAGCGGGCGATACATGCCGACCATGCGGCCGAGCATCCGCCCGCCGGGGCCGACACCGAACCGGCCAGGGACTGACCGCGGCTGGTGCAGATCGTTACCCGCGTCCCTCGGCCAGCAGGGTGCGCAGGTCTCTCTCCACCTCCGGTGCGGCCACGAACAGCAGCTCGTCACCGCCCTCGAGCGGCTCGTCGGCCTCTGGGACGATGACACGCTGCCCGCGCAGAATCGTCACCAGCGCGACATCGCGGGGCAGGTTGAGCTTGCGGACCGGCCGCCCGCCCCAGGGGGTGTTGTCGGGCAGCGTGATCTCGACCAGATTGGCGTGACCCTGGCGGAACTCCAGCAGTCGGACCACGTCGCCGACCGCGAAGGCCTCCTCGACCAGGGAGGCCAGCATCCGCGGAGTGGAGACCGCGACATCAACACCCCAGGCGCTGTCGAAGAGCCATTCGTTGCGCGGATCGTTGACGCGGGCCACCACCCGCGGTGCCGCGAATTCCGTCTTGGCCAGCAGGGAGAGCACCACGTTGGCCTTGTCGTCGCCGGTCGCGGCGATCACCACGTCGTACTCCTCGAGGTGTATCGCTTCCAGCAGGCTCAGTTCGCAGGCGTCGCCGAAGCGCCATTCGGCGGCCGGTATCGCGTCGACGTCGAAGTGGTTGGGGTTGCGCTCGATGAGGGTGACTTGGTGGGAGTTGTCCACCAGTTCTCGGGCTATCGAACGGCCGACAGCGCCGGCCCCGGCGATCACGACTTTCATTCCCCGACCCCTTCCCCGGGCGGCAACGCGGCTACCGCCAGCGCTTCGGCGCATTGGCCGGATACCGCGGCGAGGTATACCTGGTCGCCGGACTGGATGACGGTCTTAGCCTCGGGCAGCAAGCCCGTGCCGAATCGGATCAGAAACGCGACCCGGGCACCGGTGGCAACCTCGAGGTCCTTCACGCGCTGGCCCACCCAGGCCTCGTGCAGTACCGCCTCGGCGACGGCGACGGTTCCGGTCGGATCGCGCCATCGGGTGGTCTCGTCCTCATGAGTGAGGGCGTTGAGCAGCCGGTCGGTGGTCCACGGCACAGTCGCGACGGTGGGAATGCCCAGTCGTTCGTAGACGGCGGCTCGCTTGGCGTCATAGATCCGCGCCACCACCCGCTCAACTCCGAACATTTCGCGGGCCACCCGCGCCGAAATGATGTTGGAGTTGTCGCCGGAGGACACCGCGGCGAAGGCGTCGGCCCGTTCGATTCCGGCGCGCAGCAACACGTCCCGATCGAAGCCCATGCCCTTGATCCGCTCGCCGGAGAAATCCTCGGAGAGCCGGTGGAATGCCGTCGCGCTGCGGTCGATGACCGCCACTTCGTGCCCAAGCCGGGACACTGCCTCGGCCAGCGAGGCGCCGACCCGGCCGCACCCCATCACCACTACCCGCACCTGAGATCCTTTCGGCGGCTTCTGCGTCGGCCCCAGGCCGGGCCGTGCGGTATGGGAACGGTACCGCTACCGCCGACAAGGCCTACTCTTGGCACTCGTGTCCAAGGTTTCGATGGGCGTGCGCCGCCTGCTGATCGGGCAGCCGTTCCGCAGCGACCGGCTCAGCCACACGCTGCTGCCCAAGCGCGTCGCCCTGCCGGTGTTCGCCTCCGATGCCATGTCGTCGGTGGCTTATGCGCCCGAGGAGATCTTCCTGGTGCTGTCGGTCGCCGGGCTGTCGGCGTATGTGATGGCACCCTGGATTGGCGTCGCGGTGGCGGTGGTTCTGCTGGTGGTGGTGGCCTCCTACCGGCAGAACGTGCACGCCTACCCCTCCGGCGGCGGCGACTACGAAGTCGTCACCACCAACCTCGGGCCCACCGCGGGGTTGACGGTAGCCAGTGCGTTGCTGGTGGACTATGTGCTGACCGTGGCGGTGTCGATGGCCTCGGCGATGTCCAATATCGGCTCGGCGTTCCCGTTCGTCGCCGAGCACAAAGTGGCCTTCGCGGTGACCGCCATCGTGGCACTGACGGCAGTCAACCTGCGGGGCATCCGGGAGTCCGGCACCGCATTCGCGATCCCGACCTATGCCTTCATGTTCGGCATGCTCGTCATGTTGGCTTGGGGCTTCATTCAAATCCACGTACTCGGCCACGAGGTCCGTGCCGAGTCCGCCGGATTTGAGTTGCAGGCAGAGCACGGCGATATCACCACCGTGGCCCTGGTGTTCCTGGTGGCCCGGGCGTTCTCCTCCGGATGCGCGGCGCTGACCGGCGTGGAGGCGATCAGCAACGGGGTGCCGGCCTTCCGCAAGCCGAAGTCCCGCAATGCCGCCACCACGCTGGCGATGCTGGGCGCCATCGCGATCACGCTGTTCATCGGGATGATCCTGCTGGCGGTCGACACCGGGGTGAAGGTGGCGGCGCGACCGGCCGAGCAACTGATCGGCGCGCCTGCGGACTACCAGCAGAAGACCCTGGTCGCTCAGCTGGCAGACGCAGTGTTCCACGACTTCGCACCGGGGTTGTATCTGATCACCGGTGTCACCGCGCTGATCCTGATACTGGCCGCCAACACCGCCTTCAACGGGTTCCCGGTGCTGGGTTCGATCCTGGCCCAGGACCGCTACCTGCCGCGGCAACTGCACACCCGCGGTGACCGATTGGCGTTCTCCAACGGCATCGTGTTCCTCGCGCTGGCCGCGATCGCCTTCATCATCGCTTTCGACGCCGAGGTCACCGCGCTGATCCACCTGTACATCGTCGGCGTGTTCATCTCGTTCACGCTCAGCCAGATCGGCATGGTCCGGCACTGGACCCGGTTGCTGGGCACTGAGGACGATCCGCAGGAGCGACGCCGGATGATCCGCTCCCGGTCGATCAACACCATCGGGTTGATCTGTACCGGCACCGTGCTGATCATCGTGCTGGTCACCAAGTTCATGGCGGGGGCCTGGATCGCCATCGTGGCGATGGGTGGTCTGTTCATCATGATGAGAGCCATCAATCGCCACTACAGCAGAGTGTCGCGGGAGCTCACCCCGGCGGCCGACGAGCGCGGCGAGATCGTCCTGCCCAGCCGCAACCACGCTGTGGTACTGGTGTCCAATATGCAGCTGCCGACCCTGCGGGCTCTGGCCTATGCCCGCGCGACTCGCCCTGATGTGCTCGAGGCGCTGACGGTCAACGTCGACGACGCCGAGACCCGGAAGCTGACGGCGGACTGGGAGGTCAGCTCGGTCAACGTTCCGCTGAAGGTGGTGGCCTCCCCGTACCGGGAGGTGACCGGGCCGGTCGTCGACTACATCAAGCGGATCAGCAAGGAAGCGCCCCGCACGGTGGTGACGGTGTTCATCCCCGAGTACGTCGTCGGCCATTGGTGGGAGGGCCTGCTGCACAATCAGAGCGCCCTGCGGTTGAAGACCCGGCTGCTGTTCATCCCCAACGTCATGATGACCTCGGTGCCCTGGCAGCTGAACTCCTCGGAGCGGGTCACCCAGCTCGAGGAGCACAGCGCGCCCGGCGATGTCCGACGCGGCTTCCTCGAATGACCCAGCCTCCAGTGACGCAGCCGGACGCGCTTGAGCTGACAGTCGGCCCGGCGGCCAACGGCGGCAGCTGCGTGGCCCGCCACGACGGACGGGTGGTGTTCGTCCGCTATGCACTGCCCGGGGAGCGGGTCCGGGCACAGGTCACCTCCGAGCGCGGGTCGTACTGGCACGCCGACGCTTTGGAGATACTGGAACCGTCCGCGGACCGGATAGCGCCGCTGTGTCCGATCGCCGGTGTGCACGGGGCTGGGTGCTGCGATATGGCGTTCGCCGAGCCTGCCGCGGTGCGCCGGATCAAGGGCCAGGTGGTGTCCAACCAGCTGGCGCGGCTGGGGGACTACCAGTGGGACGGGGCGGCTGAACCGATCGGAGCCGGCGACGCCGTGGGCTGGCGGACGCGGGTGCGCCTCGATGTCGGGCCGGACGGCCGGGCCGGCCTGCACCGGTATCACAGCACCGAGTTGGTGACCGATGTCCGATGTGCGCAGCTGCCGACCGATCTGCTGGACGGACTGGACGGTCCGCGCTGGCGAAGCGGCGACGCGGTCCATGTGGTCCGCGATGACGATCACCGCCGGCACGTCATGGCCATCGGAGCGGATCACCGCGATGTCGTCGAAGGATCGCGGGATTCGGTGCAACGGGTCGGGCAACGGGTTTGGCGAATCCCGGTGACCGGGTTCTGGCAGTCCCATCGCGATGCGGCGCAGACCTACAGCGATCTGGTCCGGGAATGGGCGGACGGATCGGGGGCGCGGCGGGCCTGGGACCTCTATGGCGGGGCTGGGCTGTTCGCGGCGACGTTGGCCGAGACGATGGGCGAGCGAGGCCGGGTACTGACCGTCGACACCGCGCGGTCGTCGTCGGCGGCGGCGCGGGCGGCACTCGCCGACCTGCCGACGGTCAAAGTCGTCTCCGGCGCGGTACGCGGGTTTCTGGCCGGTCAGGCGCGGGGCGCCGATATCGCGGTGCTCGACCCACCCAGGGCCGGGGCCGGCCGGGCCGTCATCGACCTGCTCGCGGCGGCGGGCGTGGCGCGGGTGATCCATATCGGGTGCGAGGCCGCGGCCTTCGCCCGGGATATCGGTCTGTACCGCGGTCACGGATACCGGGTACAGGACATCCGGGTCTTTGACGCTTTCCCGCTGACCCACCATGTCGAATGCCTGGCCTTGCTCAGCCGGTAGTCGGGACGGCCACTAGAGTGGTACTAAAGGTGCGCCGGGAAGTCTGGTCGGCAGTGACCGTCGTCGAACCCGCGAGGTGAACCGTGGCCCAACCTGATGACCGCGGTGACCGCCCGCCGTTGCCGGCCAGACTGTTCAGCCGCGGATCCTGGTCGGAGACCCGTCGGGTCACTGAGATCTTCCATAAGGAAACCGTCGGTGGAGCGGTGCTGTTGGCCGCCGCCGCCATCGCGCTGATATGGGCGAACTCGCCGTGGTCGGAGTCCTACCACTCGCTCACCGCCCTGAAGGTCGGCACCGACGACATCGGACTGCATCTCGACTTGAGTCTGGGCAAGTGGGCCGCCGACGGGCTGTTGGCCATCTTCTTCTTCGTGGTCGGCCTGGAACTCAAACGCGAGTTCGTCGCCGGCGATCTGCGGGACCCGGCCCGGGCCGCGCTGCCGATCGCCGCCGCGGTCGGCGGCATGGTGGTGCCCGCCCTCATCTTCGTCGCGTTCACCGCGAGTGTGGGTGACGGAGCGACCCGCGGGTGGGCAGTTCCGACCGCCACCGATATCGCCTTCGCGGTCGCGGTGCTGGCGGTCATCTCGACCCATCTGCCGTCGGCTCTGCGCACCTTTCTGTTGACCCTGGCCGTGGTGGACGACCTGCTGGCGATCTCGGTGATCGCGGTCTTCTACACCGACACCATCAAGCTCGGCGCGCTGCTCCTGGCGCTGATCCCACTGGCCCTGTTCGCCGTGCTGGTGCAGCGGCGGATCCGTTCCCCGTGGCTGCTGATCCCGCTGGCGCTGGCCACCTGGGCGCTGGTGCACGAGTCCGGGGTGCACGCCACCGTGGCCGGGGTCCTGCTGGGGTTCACCGTGCCGGTGCTGCGCAGCGCGGCCGACGGCGGCCCGGAGTCCGGGCCCGGTCTGGCCGAGCATTTCGAACATGTGATGCGGCCGATTTCGGCCGGCCTGGCCATCCCGGTGTTCGCATTCTTCGCCGCCGGGGTGAGCTTCGGCGGCTATGACGGTTTGGTGACCGCCCTGCGCGATCCGATCGCGATGGGCATCGTCGCCGGACTGGTGGTCGGCAAGACCCTCGGGATATTCGGGACAACGCGGTTGATCGCCGCCGTCACCCGCGCCAGTCTGGATGCCTCGTTGCGCTGGATCGACGTATTCGGCGTCTCGATGCTGGCCGGGATCGGTTTCACGGTATCGCTGCTGATCGGGGACTTGGCGTACGGATCGGATCCGGGTCGGCAGGCCGTCGTCAAGGTCGCGGTGCTGGCCGGGTCTGTCCTGGCCGCGCTCTTGGCTGCCGTCGTGCTGCGAGCCCGCAACCGGCATTACCGCTCGGTGTTCACCCTGGAGACCACCGATGCCGACCATGACGGTGTGCCCGACGTCTACGCGGCCGGGACCGATCCCCGCGGCAATCCTGGGTAGACTGCGGGAATGCTCGAACAGGTCCGCGGCCCCGCCGATCTGCAGCACCTCTCCCAGGAACAGCTGACCGATCTGGCGGGGGAGATCCGCCGATTCCTGGTCCAGAAGGTGGCGGCCACCGGCGGGCACCTGGGCCCGAACCTCGGCGTGGTGGAACTCTCCCTGGCCCTGCACCGGGTGTTCGACTCGCCGCACGACCCGATCATCTTCGATACCGGCCATCAGTCGTATGTGCACAAGATGCTGACCGGCCGCAGTGCCGATTTCGACACGTTGCGCAGCAAGGGCGGATTGTCCGGCTACCCGTCGCGGGCGGAGAGCGACCACGACTGGGTCGAGTCCAGCCACGCCTCGTCGGCGCTCTCCTACGCCGACGGACTGGCGAAGGCCTTCGAGTTGTCCGGCCAACGTAACCGGCACGTGGTGGCCGTCGTCGGCGACGGCGCGCTGACCGGCGGCATGTGCTGGGAGGCGCTGAACAACATCGCCGCCTCCCAGCGGCCGGTGGTCATCGTCGTCAACGACAACGGCCGCAGCTACGCCCCGACCATCGGCGGTCTTGCCGACCACCTGGCGGGTCTGCGCCTACAGCCGGCGTATGAGCGGCTGCTGGACCGCGGCCGCCGGGCGCTGCGGGGGGTGCCGGTTCTGGGCGAGGTCTGCTATCAGGCCATGCACAGCGTCAAGGTCGGCATCAAGGATGCCGTTGCGCCGCAGGTGATGTTCACCGATCTCGGGCTGAAGTACGTCGGTCCGATCGATGGTCACGACGAGAACGCTGTGGAGAACGCACTGCGGCATGCGCGCGGCTTCAACGCCCCGGTGATCGTCCATGTGGTCACCCGCAAGGGGATGGGGTACGCGCCTGCGGAGAACGACGAGGCCGAACTGATGCACGCCTGCGGTGTCATCGACCCGGAGACCGGTCTGGCCACCAAGGCTTCGGCCCCGGGATGGACGTCGGTGTTCTCCGAGTCGCTGATCGGCTATGCCGCCAAGCGCCGCGACATCGTGGCGATCACGGCCGCGATGCCGGGGCCGACCGGGCTCGCGGCGTTCGGCGAGCGGTTCGGCGATCGGTTGTTCGACGTCGGCATCGCCGAGCAGCATGCGGTGACCTCGGCGGCCGGGCTGGCGATGGGCGGGATGCACCCGGTGGTGGCGATCTACTCCACCTTCCTCAACCGGGCGTTCGACCAACTCCTGATGGACGTCGCGCTGCATCGGCTGCCGGTGACCCTGGTCCTCGACCGAGCCGGTGTCACCGGCAACGACGGAGCCAGCCATAACGGCATGTGGGATCTGTCGGTGCTCAATATCGTGCCCGGCATCCGGGTCGCCGCACCGCGGGACGGTGCGCGACTGCGCGAGGAACTCGGCGAGGCGCTGGACGTCAACGACGGTCCGACCGTCATCCGCTTCCCGAAAGGCGATGTGGGCCCGGATATCCCGGCGCTGCAGCGGGTTGCCGGCATTGACGTGCTGTCCCGGCCGGCCGATGAGCTCGGCGAGGATGTCCTGCTGGTCTCGGTGGGTTCGTTCGCCGAGATGGCATTGCGGGTGGCCGGTCGGCTGCGCAGGCAGGGCATCGGGGTCACCGTGGTCGACCCGCGGTGGGTCCTTCCGGTGCCGGAGGCGCTGGGAGCGCTGGCCCGGGCGCACAAGCTGGTGGTCACGCTCGAGGACAGCGGTGTGCGCGGCGGTGTCGGGTCCGCGGTCTCGGCCGCGCTGCGCGCCGCTGAGATCGATGTCCCGTGCCGTGATGTCGGGATTCCTCAGTGCTTCCTCGACCATGCCACCCGCGCCGAAGTCCTGGCCGATGTCGGTCTCACCGAACAGAATGTCGCCCGTCAGGTCACCGGGTGGGTGGCGGCCCTTGGAGCGCTCGACGAGTCGCTGACCGGGCAGATCGACTAGCCGTCGGCGGGCGGTTGCGTCAGGGCCGGCGCGAGGACCGGCACCGTCAGCGTTCGCTGCCACGGCCGAGCCCCGTTATCCCGCAGAAAGGTGTCCACCGCGGCGGCCACCTCAGCGGTATCCGTCCAATCCCAGCACAGCCGGCGGACCAGGTCCGGCGACAGCAGGTTCTCGGTCGGCACCGAGACCCGTTGGGACAGTCCCGACAGTGAGGACTTGGCGGCGTCCAGTCGTGCCGCGGCCTCCGGTTTGCGCTTGGCCCACCGCGGGGCCGGCGGCGGCCCACTGAGCGGTTCGGCGATATCGGGGGGATCCGCGGTGACACGGGCCGCCGCCAGGGCGTCCAGCCACACCTTGGCCGACCGGCGCTGCCTGGGCCCGCCGAAGACCGGCAATGCGATGAGCTCATCGACCGTTTCGGGATTGGCCAGTGCGGCGGCGACGATGGCCGCGTCCGGCAGGATCCGCCCCGGTGCGATATCGCGGTCCCGGGCGATCCGGTCCCGCACCGTCCACATCTCGCGTACCGCTGCCAGCCCCTGCACGGTCCGCACCTTGTGCAGTCCGGAGGTGCGCCGCCAGCGATCACGTCTGGTGGGTGTGCTCTCCATACCGCGGAGGTGCTCGAACTCCTCCGCGGCCCAGGCGGTCTTGCCCTGTTCGGCGAGGACCTCGTCGACCGCCGCGCGCAATTCGATCAGCACCTCGACGTCGAGGGCGGCATAGTTCAACCAGTCCGCCGGCAGCGGCCGCTTGGACCAGTCCGCGGCGCCGTGCCCCTTGGCCAAGCCCAGACCCAGCAGACGCTGGACCATGGCGGCGAGGTTCACTCGATCGAAGCCGGCCAACCGGCCGGCGAGTTCGGTGTCGTACAGCCGGGGTGGTTGCAGGCCGACCTCGGCCAGGCAGGGCAGGTCCTGGTCGGCGGCATGCAGGATCCATTCGTCCTGGTTAAGCACCTCGGCAAGTGGGTTGAGCGTGTCGATCGGGCTGCCGCCGTGGTTCGCCGGGTCGATCAGCACCGTGCCGGCACCGGCGCGGCGGATCTGGATCAGATAGGCGCGGTTGGAGTAGCGGAAGCCGGAGGCCCGTTCAGCGTCTACCGCGAACGGACCGGTTCCCCCCGCCAGTGTGTCTGCCGCCCGTGCGATTTCGTCCGCGGTGACCGATAGCGCCGGAACCCCCTCGGCGGGTCGGAGCAACGGTTCCGGTACCGGCCCGTCCTCCGTCGTCGCGGGGATGTCGTCGTGCATCTCAGGCGCGGGACCGCGAACTCAGGTCGACGACCCCCGCGGGCGGCAGCCCTGCCGCATGCTCGAGCACCTCGCAGAATGCCTGCACGTGGGTGCCCAGAGCCGGGGTGGTTGCGGTCCAGGATGCCCGCAACTCGAGTTGGTGGGCGCGGGCCGGCCCGGAGATATCGCCGTACCGCACCGAGGTTGTGGCGGTGACGGTCCCGCCGAGGGCTGTCATCTGATCGCCGTGTGACTGCAGGGCGTCGACCAGCCAGCTCCAGGCGACTTCCGGCAGTAGCGGGTCCACCGCCTCGCTGTGGTCCAGGTCGGCCTGCAGATAGGCAACCAGCCGCATGGTCCCGTCCCAGGCATCGGCGCCGTCCGGATCGTGCAGCAGGATCAGCCGACCGAACGCGTCACCCTCGGAGGTCTCCGGCACCATCTCCGCCTCGGGACGGCGGACCTCCGCACCCAGCGCATAGCTGTACGGCGCGAGGCGCTGAGGTGGTCGGATCGGGCCGAGCTCGATCTCCGACCGGACCTCGGCAGCGTTCATCGCCGCCACGGCCTCGCGGAACTGGGTCGGCTCCGCACTGGTCACTGGATCGACGCTAGCCCCATCCGGCAGGGCATGCGGACAGGCGCGCCGCGTCGGGTGCCGTTGCCGGGTACCGGGCCGAAGCGCCGTGGCAGCATGGTCCCGGTGAGCACTCGTCGCCAGCTGTCCGAGGCGCCCTATCTTGCTGCCGCCACTGGGCGCGAGCCCGGCCGGATCCCGGTGTGGTTCATGCGCCAGGCCGGCCGTTCGCTGCCGGAATACCGCCAGTTGCGCGCCCGCAACACCATGATGCACGCCTGTTTCGATCCGGAGCTGATCTGCGAGATCACCCTGCAGCCGGTCCGCCGGCACGGAGTGGATGCGGCGATCCTGTTCTCCGACATCGTGGTGCCGTTGCGGGCGGCCGGGGTGGATCTGGATATCGTGCCCGATGTCGGACCGGTGATCGCCAACCCGGTGCGCACCCAGGCTGATGTGGCGGCTCTGAAATCCCTTCGGCTGCAGCGTGTCGAGCCGGTCAGCGAGGCCGTCGGACTCCTGATCGGGGAACTCGGCGAGGTGCCCCTGATCGGCTTTGCCGGGGCGCCGTTCACGATGGCCTCCTACCTCGTCGAAGGTGGCCCCAGCAAGCTGCACGAGCGCACCAAGACCATGATGCTGGCCGAGCCCTCGACGTGGCACGGGCTGATGACGGTGCTGGCCGACCTGACCATCGATTTCCTGCGTCTCCAGCTTGACGCGGGAGTGGACGCCATCCAGCTGTTCGATTCCTGGGCGGGCACCCTCTCGCCGGCGGACTACCGCACCTATGTGTTGCCGCACAGCACCCGGGTGTTCTCGGCCCTGGCGGACTACGGCGTGCCGATGACCCATTTCGGGGTGGGGACCGCCGAACTGCTCGGTGCGATGGGACAGGCCGGCGCGACAGTGGTCGGAGTGGACTGGCGCACCGCACTGGCCGATGCCGCGGTGCGGGTCGGACCGGGAAAGGCGTTGCAGGGGAACCTGGATCCGGTGGTCTTACTGGCCGGCTGGCCGGCGGTGGAGAGGGCAGCCCGGGTGGTGGTCGACGACGGGCGCCTCGCGGTGGCCGCCGGTGCCTCCGGGCATATCTTCAACCTCGGTCACGGTGTGCTGCCTGCCACCGACCCCCAGGTGATCACCGACCTGGTGGCGCTGGTGCACTCGTTGTGAGCCCGACCGCCGGCCCCACCTATGTCGTTGTCGGGGGAGGTATTTCGGGTCTGGCTGCGGCCTATCGCATCCGCGGCGCGGTGGGGGATGGGGCCACCATCCTGGTATTCGACCCGGCCGACCGGCTGGGCGGCGTGCTGCGCACCGAAACCCTGTGCGGCCAACCGGTGGACATCGGTGCCGAGGCGTTCATCGCCCGCCGGCCCGAGGTGCCCGCGCTGCTGCGCGAACTCGGTCTGGCGGGCCGGCAGATCAGCCCGACCGGCGTGCGTACCACCATTTTCAGTGGGGGTCGGCTGCACCCGCTGCCATCCGGTGCGGTCAACGGAATTCCCGGATCGCCGGGGTCGATGTCGGGACTCGTCGACCAGCTGACGATCGCCCGAATCGCCGCCGAACCGGACCGGCCGCTTCGTTGGCGGCCCGGCGCGGACCCGGCTGTCGGAGAGTTGGTCGCCGAGCGGTTCGGGCCGCAGGTGGTGGCCCGCTCGGTCGATCCGATGCTGTCGGGGGTCTACGCGGGCTCGGCGGCCACGATCGGGCTTCGTTCCGCAGTTCCGACGGTTGCAGCCGCACTGGACGCCGGCGCGGACAGCCTTACCGAGGCCGTCTGCCGGGCGCTGCCCGGCAGTACCAGCGGACCCGTGTTCGGGGCTGTCGCCGGCGGCTATCGGGTGTTGCTGGATGAGTTGATCGAACGCAGCCGCGTGAGGTGGGTCCCGGCGGCGGTACGTAGCCTGGCCGCCGATGGTGGGGGCTGGGTGCTCGAAGACTCCGCCGGCGACGCCACCCGCGCCGACGGTGTGGTGCTGGCGCTGCCGGCCCCGCAGACCGCCCGGTTGCTCGGCGATATCGCGCCCCGGGCCGCGGCGGCGGCGGCCCGGGTGCCGGTCGCCTCGGCGGCGGTCCTGGCCATGGCGGTCCCGGCCGGTACGCCGTTCCCGCCCCAGTCCGGTGTGCTGGTGGCCAGCGGGGAGGACCTGCATTCCAAGGCCATCACGCTGTCCAGCCGAAAGTGGGGCGGTCGCGGTGGCCCGGAACTGTTGCGGCTGTCGTTCGGGCGGTTCGGCGACGATATCGCCCGCTGCGCCCCGGACGAGCAGTTACGGGCCTGGGCGCTGGCGGACCTGGCCACGGTGTTCGGAATCCGCGCCGATCCGCTCGGGGTCCTGATTCACCGGTGGATCGACGCGTTGCCCCAGTACGGCCCGGGCCACGCCGAACTGGCCGCCGAAGTCCGTTCCGCACTGCCGGCCGGACTCGGAGTCGCCGGGAATTTCCTCGACGGGGTCGGGGTGCCGGCCTGCCTGGCCGCCGCAGGCCGGGCGGCCGGTGCCGCGGTGGCCGCGGCCACCGCCTGACGGATTGATGCGTCGGTCGGCCGTCGGGTCGGGCGTGGCACCATAGACCCATGGCGAGACTGGATTACGACACTCTCAACGCCACCATCCGCTACGTGATGTTCTCGGCGTTCGCCGTCCAACCCGGGGTGCTGGGCTACGACGATGACTCCCGGGCCGCCGTGATCGACGAGACCGCGACGTTCCTCAAGCAGCAGGAGGACCGGGGGGTGGTGATCCGGGGCCTCTATGACGTGGCCGGGATGCGGGCGGATGCCGATTTCATGATCTGGAGCCACGCCGAGCGGGTGGAGGACGTGCAGGCCACCTACAGCGATTTCCGCCGCACCACCACCCTGGGCCGGGCCACCAAACCGGTGTGGAGCAGCGTCGCGCTACACCGGCCCGCCGAGTTCAACAAGAGCCACGTTCCGGCCTTTCTGGCTGGCGAGGAGCCGGGCAATTACATCTGCGTGTATCCGTTCGTCCGGTCGCTGGAGTGGTACCTGCTGCCCGACGACGAGCGTCGCAAGATGCTCGCAGACCACGGGATGGCGGCCCGGGGCTACAAGGACGTCCGGGCCAACACCGTGCCGGCCTTCGCGCTCGGCGATTACGAGTGGATTCTGGCGTTCGAGGCGCCGGAACTGCACCGCATCGTCGACCTGATGCGCGACCTTCGCGCGACCGAGGCGCGTCTGCACGTGCGCGAGGAGATTCCGTTCTTCACCGGTCCGCGAGTTGATGTGGAGGAGTTGGTCAGTCGGCTGCCGTAGCCGCGGGCCGGTTCCGGTGGTCGGCGCGGTTGTGGTGGCCGCCCGAGCCCGGGACGGTCAGCTCATCGACTGCGTCGGTGTCAACCGAAGCGAGATCGAGTTGATGCAGTACCGCTGGTCGGTGGGTGTCGGGTAACCCTCACCGGTGAACACATGGCCGAGGTGGCTATGGCAATTGGCGCACAGCACCTCCACCCGGCGCATACCGAGCGAATCGTCCGATCGCAGGATCACCGCCTCGGAGTCAGCCGGGTCGAAGAATGACGGCCATCCGCAGTGGGACTCGAATTTCTCTGTGCTGCGGAACAACTCGGCGCCGCAGGCCCGGCACTGGTAGACGCCTTCGGTCTTGGTGTCGGTGTACTCGCCGGTGAACGGACGCTCGGTGCCGGCTTGGCGCAGCACGTGGTACTCCTGCGGGGACAGCCGGGCCCGCCACTGGTCGTCGGACAGTTCCACCCTGGGGGCGGGAAACGAACTCATGTCTCAACGCTAGCGCGACGACGGTCCGGATGCGACGCCATCCACGGCGGGTCGATGCCTGCATCCGGGTCCCGGTCGAGCCGGCCGTCGTCTTTGGCGTCGAGGTAGCGGAAGTACAGCACGCAGAACACCACGACGAGCATCAGGGACCAGCCGTAGGTGATCTTCATGTACTCCAGGAATCGCCCCGTGGTGGGCCAGCGCCACATCAGCCAGCGGTCCAGCGTCAGGAATCCGTAGGTGGCCAGCCAGGCCGGCCAATTTCGCAGCACCGAGTTGGGCAGCACCACGGTCATCAGGAACGGGAACAGCATCATCGAGTAGTAGCCCTGTGCCAGTGACAGCACCAGCCAGGAGGCGATCAGCAGAACACCCGAGGAGGTCAGCGCCCAGAACAGCGGGTCGCGGGTGCGGTAGTAGCGGTTGAGTATCCATAGGCTGGCCACCGCCAAGGCCACGAAGAGCACCCTCAGCGTGATGATCAGCCACATCGGCAGCCCGTAGTACACCCCGTTGCCGAGCACGGAACTGTTGAAGTAGTCGCGCGTGGCGGAGAGGTAGGGCAGCGTCCGGTTCACGAAATTCATCCGGTCGGAAACCAACGGCCAGGCCACCACATTGAACGCCACGGGAACGGCGATGGCCGTGGCGAGCGTGCGCCACTGCCGGTTCAGCAGTGGCAGCAGCAGAAGCACTGCCAGCACCGGCTTGACCACCAGCGAGAGGCCGATCGCGATGCCGGCCAGCCACTCCCGGTTCAGCCGGCCGTCGAGAAGCCATCGGAAGAACAGCACCTCCAGAAACAGGATGACGCCATTGACGTTGGTGAACACCAGGGTGTTGGTCACCGACTCGGTGACGAACATCGCGGCCAGCAGTGCCGGCAGCGCCACCGACGACAGCGGGAACCTGAACAGTCGCACCAGCAGGACCGCGGCGCCGATGATCGCCAGGGTGTTGAGCAGGATGAACCAGTTTCGGGCGGCGAACTCACTGTCGATATAGCCGAACGGGGCCATCAGCAGGGTGCCGCCCGGCGGATACAGGTAGTGCGGATCGACGTGGTCGAAGTTCTCGTTGTAGATGTCGGCACCGGCGCGGAAGTTGCGCACCGCCCGGTAGACCGGGGCCCAGTCGTCGGTGATGTAGCCGTTGGAGGTCAGCACATAGCTGCGGTGGATGATCGACATGATCGCGATCGGCCATAGCGCTGAACGCAGAACCGTCGCGGTGCTCGGGGGACTGGAGCGGGGCCTGAAGGCGTTCACCATGCCGGCGCGGATCGAGTCAGCGACTGCCACGACCGCACCGTACACCGGCCGGATGCGTCAGGCGCTCAGGCGGGGCAGAAGGTGTCGGTCGGTGGGACGTCCCCGGTCTGCAGGTAGCTCAGCACCGGCGGCAGCGCGCAGGCCGAGTAGACGCTCGCCCCGTGCCCGGTGCCCTGCCACATCACCCGCCTGCTGGTGGCGCCGGCATTGATGAGGGTGGCCGCTGTGGCGGGCACTCCCTGGCCGCCGGCGATCGGATCGTTCTGGACCCCCAGCAGCAGCACGTCGATGCTGAGATTCTTCGGGTCCGCCGGCGCCGATCCGCTCGGCCAGTTCAGGCACTTGACCAGATTCAGGGCTGCGACGGTGCCGAACTGCGGGTACTCCTTACCCCAGGCGACGACGAGTTCGCGCACCCGGTCCGGGGTGGGCCGGTTCAGGGAGTCGCTGCAGGTGTTGACGAATTGTCCATCGGTGCCACGCACGGCCTCGGCCTGGTTGATCAGGCTGTTGAGTTGATTGGTGTCGCCGGTGCGGGCGGCGGCCAGGGCGTCGGCCAGTTTGACGGTGCTGGTGATCCGGTCACCGGACGGATAGCCGAGGGCGGTGATGATGGCGTTGGCCAGCACCGCGGTGGACACCCCGCCCGGCCCGCGCCCGGCCCGCGCGCTTGCCATCAGCGCATCGACCGCGCCCTTGGGGTCGGGTCCCAGGGCGCAGTTGACGGCGACGCACTGAGTGGCGAACGCGTTCAACGCCGACTGTTGGGCTTTGACCTGGTCGTCGGCGGCCGACTCGGCGCTGACACCGGGTGGGATGGGGGAGTCCAGCACCAGCCGGGCGACCTTGTCCGGGTGTGACCCGGCGTAGGCCAGCGCCACCTGGGCGCCGTTGCCGATGCCGATCAGCGCCAGTGCCGGCACGTCCCAGGTGCTGCGCAGCCGTTCGAGATCCTCGGCGGCCCGGGCGTTGTCGTAAGCCGAGTCGCCGGGTGCGAGGGTGTCGGTGCAGCCGGTGGTCGCCGTCAGCGTGATCGTGCCCAGGCTGGCCACCTGGTCGTCACCGGACTGGAATTGGGCCTGTTCGCGCATTTCCTGGCGGTCGTACTCGTCACGGCAGTCGATCGGGCTGGACATGCCCATACCGCGACGGTCGACCGCGACGATCGGGTGGGTTTTGAGGACGTCGGCCCCCGACCGGGACAACCACACCGGCAGTTGCAGCGAGGAGGGCAGATCCGATCCGGTGGTCATGACCACCGGTCCGGCGTCCGGAGGGGTCTGCACCGAGCGGGCACGCACCACGCCGATGGTCAGGGTTCCGGTTGCGCCGGCCACCGGGTCGAGGTCGGCGTCGTAGTCGGCGCAGTCCAGCATCACACCGGGCAGCGGCTGGGTTCCGGCGTCACCGAACATCCTGCCGGTGCAGTCCCGCCAGACCAGATCGTTTTTGGGTGCGCTGATCGCCAGCGGGCCGCCTGGGGCCGCGCCGCTGGTGGGGACGGTGTCCTGGTTGTTCGCCGAATCGGTGGCGAATTGCGGGTTGGCCGCCAGCCATGGCGCGCAGCCGGTCAGCAAAGTCAGCATGGTGGCGCCCACGCTGACGGCGGTGAACACCCGACCCTGCCGATGCATGGCACCACAGTAGCGACCGGCGGGCGCGCGTTCGGCAGCAGCGACCCGGCCGGTCAGTCCGCCCGGGTGTAGCGCGAATACAGGTAGCCGTCGTCGTCGGCAAGAAGGTGTGCGCGGCGCATCCGGCTCAGCACGTCGGTCGCGTCCGCCGCGATGCGCACGGCCGTGCCGCCGACCAGCAGCGGCGCCGAGGTCAGGCACAGCTCATCGAGCAACCCGTCAGCGACGAAGGCGCCGAGCAGGCTCGGGCCGCCCTCGGTGAGCACCCGCAGCAGGCCCCGCTCGGCGAGCCGTTGCAGGGCCACCGCGAGATCCACCACATCAGGGTCGGTACCGGAACACTCCAGCACCTCGGCGGCCGCGCCGAGCCGGATTCGGGCATCGCCGGCGGCCGAGCGGCAGGTGAGGACCAGCGGCGTCACCTCGCTTCCGGTCAGTACCGGCAGGTCGCGGTCGAGCAGGCCCGATCGGGTCACCAGTGCGATCGGAGGGATCTCGCCCTGGCCGCGGTGCTGCCGGGATATCCGCTGGGCGGCGGTCAGACGGGCCCCGCGGTACCCCTCGGCTCGGGCGGTGCCGGCACCGACGACGATCACATCGGCAAGTTCGCGCTGCAGCGCGAACAACCGGCGGTCGCCCGGACCGCCCAGGCCCCCGGACGTTCCGCCGGTGGTGGCTCCGCCGTCGAGGCTGGCAATCGCGTTGCCGCGCAGCAGGGGCCGGGTCAGCCCGTCCGGGTAGGCGTAGAGCCGCACCAGGGTGTCATCGTCGACGCCGTTATCCGTGTTGGCAGCCACGCCGGTGCCAACTCCCACCCCGCCGAGCAGTGACAGCCGCACGAAATCGGCGGTCTCGCCGCCCACGCCCGCAGATGACTCCATGACACGATTGCAGCACGTCCGGGTGATGGCCGTCGATACAGTGCCTGCCATGGCCGGACATCTGGTGGACCGTCATCCCACGGTGTCGCCGCAGCGACTGATCGCCCAACTGGTGCCGCCGCCCACCTTCGGCGGGGTGAGCTTCGAGACCTATCGGCCCGATCCGGCCGAACCGACCCAGGCCGCCGCGCTCGCCTCCTGCCTGAGCTTCTGCGACCAGGCGGGGCACCGTCGCGCAGGCCGCAAGAAGCTGTTCGGCAGGCGCGAGACGTTGCCCGGTGTGGGTTTGTACCTCGACGGCGGATTCGGTGTCGGCAAAACCCACCTGTTGGCCTCGGCCTACTGGCGGTTGCCGGAATCGGCGGAGCATCCCAAGGCATTCGCCACCTTCGGCGAGCTGACCCAGCTCGCCGGGGTGTTCGGGTTCGTCGAGTGCATCGACCTGCTGGCCGACTACACCGTGGTGTGCATCGACGAGTTCGAACTCGACGACCCGGGGAACACCACGCTGATCTCCCGGATGCTGTCCCAACTGGTCGAGCGCGGTGTGTCGGTCGCCGCGACGTCGAACACGCTGCCCGAACAACTGGGGGAGGGCCGCTTCGCGGCCCAGGACTTCCTGCGCGAGATCAACACGCTGGCAAGTATTTTCACGACCGTTCGGATCGAGGGCCCGGACTACCGGCATCGTGGGCTGCCGCCCGCGCCGCAGCCGCTGACCGACGAAGAGGTGCGGGTGCGGGCGGATCGGATGCCGGCGGCCACTCTTGACGATTTCGATGCACTGTGTGCGCACTTGGCGACGATGCATCCCTCGCGCTACCTTGCCCTGATCGAGGGGGTCTCGGCGGTGCATATCACCGGCGTTCACCAACTCGACGACCAGAGTGTCGCGCTGCGACTGGTCTCGTTGACCGATCGGCTCTACGACGCCGGTATCCCGGTGGTGGCCTCGGGGCAGAAACTGGACACGGTCTTCTCCACGGAGATGCTCGAGGGCGGCTACCGGAAGAAATACCTGCGTGCGATCTCGCGACTGCTGGCGCTGAGCAGTGCCGGGTCCGCCGCGGACTGACTGTCCCTAGAGCGGTCGCACCATCACGAAATCGTTCTCCACTGCAGTGCCCAGCCGAAAGCGTCGGGTTCCGGTCACCTCGAACCCGTGTTTACGGTAAAACCTTTGCGCCCGTTCATTTTTCTGGTTCACTCCGAGCCATAACGCGTTTGCGCCGCAGTCCGTGGCCCGGTCGATGCACGACCGGACCAACGCTGCCGCCGCGCCGGTACGGTGATAGTCCGGCAGCACGTACATCTTCGACAGTTCCACGGCCGGTCGCTGCCGGACGTCATCGGCGATGGCGGGGTCGTCGCCGACCCCGCGGATCAGCATGGTGTAGCCGATGATTCGTCCCGCGTCGGCAGCGGTCAGCACCACCCGCTCCGGATCGGTGCGGTACTCGGCGAAGCGCTGCTCGGACAGGTTGGCCGCGATGAAGGCGGAGATGTCCGCGGGTGCGGCCGACGGCGGGCAGGCCAGCGGGAAGGTGGCGGCGGCCACCGCCGCCAAATCCGCCAGGTCGCACTCTCGTGCCGCGGTGACATGAAAGTCGGCGCCGCTGTCCATCGGATGCCGATATCCCCTAGAACGCTATGCCGCAGTCGTAGTCGACCAACGGCCGGTCCTGATCGTCGAGGATGGAGTGATCGTCTCGGGCGATCGTGAGAGTGCGGCGGAAGAAGCCGCCCCACTTGGTGAAGACCAGCATGGAGACTGTCGCGGCTTCCTCGCTCAGGACCACCGAGGGATGCGGGTCCGGGATGGCCAGGGCCGCCTGCTGCTGCTGGCTGGTCATCGGCCGGACGCCGGCATCCTCAGACTGCAGCGACCGGACGAGCTCCGCCACGCCCCGGCCATCGCACAGGATGCGCCAGTCGTTGTAGTTGGCGTGCCAGTCCAGATAGAACTGGTTGGCGGTAGTGGCGAAGGCGGCATAGTCGAAGTAGCCCTCCGGGGTGTCCTGCGGCACGACGAACCGAAGATAGTCGCCGTGGTCCCCGGCGGCCCGGTAGGCACTCTCGGTGGCATACGGGGCTTGGTCGACCGGCCGGGCGTAGAGGATCGGATAGCCGCCCATACCGTCCTGGTGGTACACCCAATCGAGGGTGTAGCCGCTGCGCATCGTTAGTGCCGGGAACACCTCGAAATACCGGTTCGCGTCGAACTCACCACCCTGCTTGGCCGGATCACCGGTGGAGAAATAGGGCGGAAAGCCGAGGTCGGCACGCAGGTCGGTCAGCGTCTCCATCGAGGTCCGGCAACCGAGATCGGCGGGCCGGGCACCCGCGGGAACCGCCGGCGCGCCCATCCCGAGGAGCGCACCGGCCACGATGACGGCAAGAAGCCGAAACTTCATGAACCCCCCGTCGTCACAGCCGTGTCTCAAGTCTGCCTCAACGTCGTCGCCGACGCCTATTAGCAGGTCAGACGGCACTACGATGAGAGGTCAATCGAGAGATCGGAGTGGGTCCGATGGGGATCGCCAGTCACAGGTTCGGGTTGGCCCTTGTCGCCGCGGCGTTCTGCGCCGGTGCGATCGGCCTCGCCGTCCCGGTGGCGCCTGCGTACGCCGACCAGACCTGCCCACCTGGTCAGGTGGAGGACACGCTGACCCCCGGTTTCCAGTGCGTCACGGGTTGCCCGTGGGACACGTTGCTGGACGCCGTGAGCGGGTCATGTGTCGCAGCGCCGGGTGTGCCGCCACCACCGCTGCCCTGACGCTCAGGGCCCGGCGAGCGTTTCATAGACTCCAACCATGGCAGGCCTGCACAAATCCCAAGAACGCGTCGATATCAGCAAGATAGACAACCGGGCACCATCGGTGCCGAGGATGTTTCTCGACCGCGTTGCGGCCACTCCCGGCGCCGAGGCGTTCCGGTATCCCGGCAACGGGGGATGGGTCAGCGCCACCTGGCAGCAGGTGGGTGATCGGGTGGAGCTCATCGCCGCCGGCCTGATCGCGCTGGGCGTCAACCCGGAGGACCGGGTGGCGCTGGCGTCCGGGACCCGTTATGAGTGGGTTGTCGTCGACTTCGGCATCCTCGCGGCTGGAGCGGCCACCACCACGGTGTACCCGACCACCAACGCCGAGGATGTCGCCTACATCGTGGCTAACTCGGGTAGCCGCATCGTGATCGCCGAGGATCAGCAGCAGCTGGACAAGCTGGTCGCCCGCCGCGCCGATCTGCCGGCGGTGGAGAAGGTGGTGCTGATCGAAGGCGTCGGTGACGGCGATGACGGCGACTGGGTGGTGAGCCTGGATGATCTCGAACAGCTCGGCAAGCAGTTGTTGGCCGACTCGCCGACGGCGGTGACCGACCGTATCGACGCGATCCGGCCCGATCAGCTGGCCACCCTGATCTACACCTCCGGCACCACCGGAAAGCCCAAGGGTGTCCGGCTGCTCCAGCAGTCGTGGACCTACACAGCGGCCGCGATGGACTCTCTCGGCGTCCTCACCGAGAAGGATCTGAACTACCTGTGGCTGCCGCTGTCGCACGCGTTCGGCAAGGTGATGTTGGCGCTGCCGTTGGTGGTCGGTTTCCCGACCGTCATCGACGGCCGGGTCGACAAGATCGTGGAGAATCTGGCGATCATCCGCCCGACGATCATGGGTGCGGTGCCGAGGATCTTCGAGAAGGTGCATGGCCGCATCAACGAGATGATGGTCAAGGAGGGCGGCATCAAGAAGAAGCTGTTCGACTGGGCCGTCGGTGTGGGTCTGCAGGTGTCGCGGGCCAGGCAGTCCGGTGAGCGGCCGTCGGCGCTGCTGGCCGCACAGTACAAGCTCGCCGACAAGCTGGTGCTGAGCACCATCCGGGAACGGTTCGGCGGACGGCTTCGGTTCTTCATCTCCGGCTCGGCCGCGCTGGACCGGGAGATCGCCCAGTGGTTTGACGCCATCGGCATCCCTGTGCTGGAGGGCTACGGGCTCACCGAGACCTCGGCGGCGTCGTCGCTGAACCGACCGCTGGCCTACCGGTTCGGCACCGTCGGGTGGACCCTGCCGCAGACCGATGTCAAGATCGCCGCCGACGGCGAGATCCTGCTCAAGGGTCCGGGCATCATGAACGGCTATCACGACCTGCCGGAGGTCACCGCTGAGGCGATCGAAGCCGACGGGTGGTTCCACACCGGCGACATCGGTGAACTGGACGCCGAGGGATTCCTGCGGATCACCGACCGCAAGAAGGACATGTTCAAGACCTCCCAGGGAAAGTACGTCGCGCCGTCGGCGATCTCCGCCCAGTTCAAGGGGATTTGCTCGTTTGCCAGCGAGATCATCGTCTACGGCGAGGGCAAGCCGTACTGCGTCGCGCTGGTGACCCTCGACGGAGACGGGGTCAGGGAGTGGGCGGCCGACAACGGACTGGAGGGTAAGACCTTCGGCGAGATCGCACGCGACGCGAAGATCCGCGAGGCGGTCGCCGGCTATGTCGAGGACCTCAACAAGCACCTCAACAGGTGGGAGCAGGTCAAGCGGTTCGCGATCGTCGACCGTGAGCTCACAGTGGAGGCCGGTGACCTGACCCCCAGCCTCAAGCTCAAGCGCAAGGTCGTTGTCGATAACTTCCACGACAAGATCGACGCCCTCTACGAGTAGGTCGGCCTGAGCGGGCCTGAGCCGGTCCGCCGGGCGTAGCGTTCTGGGTGGTGACCCAGGAATCCAACCGAGCGACCGATGAGGGCACGGCCGACCAGAACCAGGTCGGCCGGTGGGATCGTGGTCTGACCAGGCATGTGGTGGATCTGCTGCGGCCGGTCGTCAAGGTGTACCACCGGTCGGAGGTGCACGGTCTCGAGCACATTCCACGGGGCCGTTGCCTGCTGGTGGGAAATCACTCCGGCGGGGTGATGACACCGGACTTCGCGGTTTTCGCGGTTGACTACTACCAACGGTTCGGCTACCGGAAGCCGCTGTACGTGTTGGCGCACGATTCGCTGTTCCACGGCCCGGCCGCCGAGTTCCTGCCGCACCTGGGTGTCATCCGGGCTAATCCGGCCAATGCCGCGGCGGCCCTGGCCACCGACAGCGCAGTGCTGGTGTTTCCCGGCGGGGATCTCGAGGTCTACCGGCCCACCATGGTGGAGAACATCATCGACTTCGCGGGGCACACCGGCTACGTGACGAGCGCGGCCTCGGCCCGGGCGCCGATCGTCCCGGTGGTCTCGATCGGCGGTCAGGAGACCCAGATGTACCTCAGCAGGGGAACCTGGCTGGCGCGGGCGCTGCATCTGGACAAGCTGGAACGCCGCCTGCTGCGTACCGACATCCTGCCGGTGTCGTTCGGGTTCCCGTTCGGGCTCAGCGTGCTGATTCCGGTCAATATGCCGCTGCCGTCGAAGATCGTCAGCGAGGTGCTCGAACCGATCGACGTGGTGGGCCAGTGGGGGGAGGACCCAGATGTCGAGAAGGTCGACGGCCGCGTCCGCCGGGTGATGCAGGCTGCCCTGGACCGGTTGGCTCGGCGTCGCCGCCTGCCGATCATCGGCTGAGGACGTGAGAAACAATGACATGGGAAACAATCCGGCGCCGGATGGCGATAAGTATTCACGTACTGGTCCGAGCGGGGAGCGAAGCATGAAGCGGTACCGCGCTGTTGGATATGCGTTGGCGGCGGCCGGGGGCATCCTGATCCCGGCCGTGGCACATGCCGATGTCACAGTCCCCGCCGCCGGCTCGTCCTGCGCGGCTGAGCTGTTCGACACCATGACCCTGCTGCCCGACGAAAGCACCTACGTCAGGTGCCAGCAGGTCGGGCCGGGCCATGCGTGGGTGCAGGTCCAGACCCCGTTCGAGCCGAGTGACAGCTGGCTGAGCTACGGTCCGGCGATCACCCTGCACGGTCAGGGCATGCGGAACCCGAATCTGACCTCCGGCCGGTGGACCGCCACCCCGGTGAACCCCGAGACGACGTGCCGGGCCACCCAGACCACGGTGGTGGAAGCCGGAGTCCTCGCTCAACCCGAGGTCACGGCGGGCGAGCCGGGCCGTCCGCTGGAACTGGAGATGTTGCCAAGGCTGTTCTACGTCGAACTAGAGGGCGAGTGCCTCTGGGAGCGCACCAACTGGGGTTTCTGATTATTGGCCCCGGTGCGTATCCCCGGGCCGATAAAGGGTCGGCCCGCCGAGCACGGGGGGATGGCTCGACGGACCGACTGAGTTATTGTCAGTCAAACGGACTACAAATGCGGGATTTCCGCAGCCGTGTCCGATTCCCGGCAGGCGACTTCCCTCCAGTGTGACGCCCAGCACAACGCCGGCCCGGCACACTGACGGTGCCGGGCCGGCGTGTGCGGCGGACATGGGACCTACCCGCCGGTGACGACGTTTCCGGGCAGTGCGGTCGGTGCCCCCGGTGCCACGACCGACGGAGTGAACGAATTAGGCCCGCCCGGGGTAAGCGTGGGGGCCTTCTCGGTGGGCGATGCAGTCGGGCCGCCGGGCGCCGGCGAACTACCCGAGGGCGACGGCGCCCCGGATGTCTTGGTCGGCTCCGGGGTCTGAGACGGCTTGTCCTCACCGTTGCTGCATCCGGCCGTCATGGCCGTCATACCGACGATGGCAACCCCGCCGACCAGCAACCCAATTCGGCAGGACACATCACGCGACTTCATAAACACTCCTCCCAACGATGCGCACAAGCGCGCCTACCACCATTCAACGCCATTCGCGGCGGGTCCGCCTAGGGCCCAAAGTCGGTGACGAACCGGCCTGGCGGGGACCCTCAGTGCGTCGGTTTCCGCGGCGCGACGCGACCGGCGATGTCGTCGAGCGCTGTGGTGACCTCCACGTAGCGGATCGACTGGCCCTCGGTGCAGATGGCGCACAGCCCGCGCCCGCGGGGTTCATGGGTGTCCTCGTCAGCCAGGCCGAAGGTGTACTTGCCCAGCACGGCACCCAAGAAGGTGAATCCCGTGCCGCCGAAGAAGCTGCGGCCCCGCGCGAAGGTGACGTGGTCGGTCCGCACGTCGAAGTAGCGTCCGCCCGGGTAGCGCGTCGCGTCGCTGCGGCTGTAACTCCAGAGCCGCCCGTCGGGCAGCAATATCTGCAGGTTCACCGCATCCAGGACGAAACCCTTCGGGGATCTGCGCTTGAGCGGCCCGCCGAGGCGGCCCCTGCCGAACTGCACCCGTTGGGGCGGCACCCTTTCCCCAAGTTGGCAGGCGAGTTCCTTGAGTCGGTCGGCCAGGTCCTCGGCTGCTGCCGCCGCGGACTTCATTCGCGGCGCAGCACCATCCTCGGCCTCAATCTCGGCCGGGTTGGCCCTGTGTCTGGACAAATTAGATTCATCACCCATTTCCCTCCCCGGAAAATATTTTTTTGCGACCTTTTCTTAAGGCTGCCACGAAAGCCGCCGCACTTGTAGGGCTATCGTCGGCGAATCGGCCTGGCGCAAAGCAGTGCGCCGGTGTTGCACCCGTCGCAGTGCTTCCGGCTTCAGAGCGAGCGGGCGATATCCTCGAACGCCTCGGTGGCGTCCACGAAGCGCGGCGAGTTTCCCTTGCCGGACAGGGCGCACAGCGCGACGGAATTAGGTGACCGGTCGCCGTCGTCGTGGTGAAGGTAGCCGAAGCTGTATTTGTGCACGACCGCGCCCAGGAAGGCGAAACGTCCATCGCCGAGGGCGAGTGGGCTGTGCATGCAGCTGGCATGATCCACTCGGGCGTCGAAGTAGCGGCCCCGCGGGTTTCCCCTGGAGTGGTAGTGCCACAGCCGTCCGTCGGGCAGCAGCAGCTGAGGGCCGAACGGGTCGAGAACAAAGCCAGCGGGTGACCGCCGCTTGAGGTAGCCGCGGCCGAACCACGCGCGCCGGGGGCGCAATCCGGTGCCGCTGAGCTTGTCGGCAAGTTGCTTGAGACGGTCCGCCAGTTCCCCAGCGGCAGCCTGACGCAGTGTCTGCGACTGCTTGTGGGCGTCGTTATCAGCCACCATGCCGCCTATCAATCCGGACTCCGACGAGCAAACATAAGTGTCGCAGGCGCCAAGTGGCAAATCCGGGCCGGAAATGACTGGTCCATCATCGCCAGGGGTGATGGTGATGATCGCCCGTCGGGGGTGAATATTTCACCCCGCGTCTAGGCTCGTGGACATGGCAATGGGACCGCGAGACGAGTTCAGGTCGAGCTACCGGGACTCCACCACGGGTCTGCGCTGGGCGTTGGCGTTGGTGTCCGTTATCGCTGTGGCGGCAGTGATTGCTGCCGTGACATTGTGGCTGAATCCCCGTCACGTCGAGCAAGCTCCGGCGGACGAGAAGAGGGCTTCCACCGGTGTGCCCCGCGCCGACCTGGAGCAGATCACCGGTCAAGAATTGCGGCTGAAGTTTCCCGGGCCACCCGTTCGGATCAGCTGCCCCAGTGATCTGCCGGCCAAGGTTGGCGCATCCGAGGAATGCGTGCTCCGGCGCTTCGGTAACGACTTCCGCCTAACTATCACCGTCACCTCGGTCGCATCGCCCACCGATGTCAACTGGAACTTTACGTTGGGCGAGAAGCTTCCGGAGCAGTGAGGCCCCGCAGCCAGGAAGCTTAAAGCGGTTATCGGTTTTCCAGTTTCGTACCCCGCCGGTGGATCGCCACAGCCAGCCCCAATGAAGACGGCATGAATCGGTGGGGCAAGCAGGCATCTGCGGTGACCGTTGGCTGGCAAGTATGGCCGGAATTACTACAGACGCATGGCGAACTATCCCCATCGAACTCGGGTGAATGCAAACATCTGAGTGGGAACCCGGCAATGTCTTCTCGGCCTGCCCAACCGCAAACGCGCAGCGGCCCCGCCACCATGCTGGTGACGGGGCCGTCGTGGTGCAGTCGGGCTACCGGCTCGCTCCTGCTTGCTGCCCGGCAACCGCCTGCTCGACCCAAATCCTCCGGCACTCGTACCGCCCGCCCCTCGCGCACGGTAGGGGACTGTTCGGTGCTGGCCCAGCGTCGGATGGTCTGGACATCGACGCCCAGGCGCTGCGCCAAGTGGCCGAAGGTGAGCCCCGCGCTCATCGCGCACCCGCTGCAGCCATCGCCCGGGCTAGGAGATCCAGCAGCGCGGTGCGGTCGGCACGGGTGAGTTCGGCCGGATCGACGGCGGCCAGCGGCTCGCGGAACTGGGAGATAGTGGTGGAGTTGGTTGTAATGGTGCTAACCCCCTATATCGGTGGGTGCTAGCGCGGCGACTGGGATACTAGTTCACACCTAGTTCGCGCAGGGCCGGTGCGGCTGTAAATAATGCCTCTCAGCTGCAGTCATGCTGGTGCGCGATACTGGGATTGAACCAGTGACCTCTTCCGTGTCAGGGAAGCGCTCTCCCGCTGAGCTAATCGCGCGGGCGTTAATTCGGAGGTGGAGACGGGAATCGAACCCGTGTGCACGGCTTTGCAGGCCGTTGCCTCACCACTCGGCCACTCCACCGTTGGGATCTGATGCCAGTTGCACCTTCGAGCGGATGACGGGATTCGAACCCGCGACCCTCACCTTGGCAAGGTGATGCGCTACCAACTGCGCTACATCCGCGAGCTACGGGCGAGATCGTCGCCCGTCGCGAGAGACGACACTAGTCGACTGGAGCGAGCGCCACAAATCCCTGTGGTCAGCAGCGCTTTCAGCCCGCTCCGCAGCGCGTGCTAACCTTCGACCTCGGTGTCACCGAGAGGTTCCGCCACCGGTCCCGTGGCTCAGTGGGAGAGCGTCCGCTTCACACGCGGAAGGTCGCTGGTTCGATCCCAGCCGGGACCACCACGATTGACCTGCTTCTTCTTTCGGGTTCCGGACCGTTTCGATTTTTTCTTGTCCGGTTTTTGTCCGGTCTTGGTGATGATGCGGTCCATGTTCTTGGCGACGTCGTCCAGTTGGTCGGCATACAGATCGGCGTAGGTGTTCGCCGTGACCGTCGGGCTGGAATGGCCCATGGTCTTCTGGACGAAGTGCAACGAGGCACCAGAGGCGCAGGCCAGCGATGCATACGTGTGCCGGAGCTCATGGATGGTCAGCGGTGCCAGGTGCAGCCGCTTGATGACCGTATATAAGTTTTTCGGTTGGGCCGGACTCCGGGTAACTCGAGGTGACCACAATCCGGAACCGCGGGAAGTCATGCCCTATCGGTCCCGCACAGGGTTGCGTACCTGGCCGAGCCGGTCCTTCCCACCCGCAAGCCCATCACACCCTGCATGCCTTACCGGCCCCGCCAGCTCGACCCGCATCACCTACGCGGCGTCACCGGTAGGTACACTAGAAACGTATCCGGTACACAGTACGTTACTGCTGTTACTAAAGGAGTCCGGCCATCGCCCCCAAGAACACCACCACCGCCGCCGCGCTGGCCGATGCCTTCGCCGCCCTGAGCGTGGAGGGCAAACCCGTCACCGTGCGGGCGCTGCGGGAACGCGCCCGGGTCAGCACCGACGCGGCCAGCGACTGGCTGCGGACCAACCGTCCTGCCCGCGACGTCCCGGCGGCTCCCAGCGACGTACTGGCCCGGGTCTTTGACCCGCTCTGGTCGGCAGCGGTGACCGCCGCCCGCGATGAACAAGCCGAAGCCGACGCCACCGACCGGGCCGCCTTGGTCCAGGCCGAAACCGACGCACTGAACGAGCTGACCGCCACGACCTCCCGCGCCGAGGCCGCCGAAGCCGACGCTGCCCAGCTGCGCCGCGAACTGGCCGACCTCACCACCCGCCTCGCCGACGCCGAAGCCGCCCTCGACGAGCAGGCCGCGCTCGCCGCCACTGCGACCCACGAGGCCGCTACCACCCGAGCAGCCGCCCACACCGCCGAACTACGCGCCACCGAAGCCCAAGCCACCGCCCGGACCCTGCGCGAAGTCCTCGACACCATCACCAAGGGCACCAAAGACGACCAGGCCAAGTCCTAGCCGGCCGCCTACCGTCACGACAACCCGCATCACCGACCCCTCGCTTTGCGGGCCTGATCGGGCGCGGTTAACTGGCCGTCGTCAAAATCGGCAATCGCAGTTTCATCACCCGGGTTGCGCTGACCGACTTCGTCGCCGGGCTACGCCAGACCACAAGCACAACAAACTGAAACTGCCCTCAGCGGCCTTCTTAACCGGCCTGATCACTTTGACCGCGGGGGCCCTCCACCGCCCCATGTGCTTCGCGGCCCTCTACAGTGCGCGGGCCTCCGGCTATTCCAGGATTCCGCCCCACGACGCCAGGGTGAAACCGTTGGCTCCGCTGGTGCAACTCACCGATCCCTGATAGCCCACGGCGCACCACGCGTCGCCGTTGACCAGTCGATACCCTTCTCGCAGGTAGTCGACATCGCGGGTGAAGGTCAATGTTTCGGAATGGACGTACCGGCCCGGTTCCTGCGGGCCCGCGACGGTCTGGTTAGCGCCGGGTGGGGGCAGGGGACAACGCAAGTCGCCGCAACTGAAGGAGCCTGAGGCGTTTCCGAAAGGATCCCCGGGAACGTGGTCGCACCCGACAGTGCCGTCGGGTCCTATCCCGCAGCCATATCGCGGGGAGAAGAAGGGCCTGAAGAAGACCCAGCCCGGGTCACTCGCCACGGTGAAGTTGCCTTGCGCCGCCGGCCAGGTCTGCGGAGGCTTGCCTGCGCAGTAGTTCGCGGATTCCCGGTCTGCCGGATCGGGATCGCAGGTGTCCGTCGGCTCGGCCAGGGCCGCCGGCGCCGTGACGATGGCCGTGGTGAACAACAGCCCGAGCACGGGAACTGCGAGTGACCGGTTCAACCTGATCGCCATGACCATCCTCCCGCTTCCCGGACCAACACCGCACTGTGAGCCAGCTTGGCAAAACCCCGTTGCGCGCGAAGCAAGCAGTCAATGTCATGTGCGACCCGCGCTGCTCTCAGCATGTAGGCAGCCGCCTCGGAATGGAAGCACTTTTGCGTGATCCTCCAATACTCCCAACCATCAGCTCCCACCCAAGCCGACAGTGCCCGGGTCAGTTGAGATGCGAACTCCGGCCCGCTGTTCGCCAGCGCGAAGCCCCCGGCCAAACCACCTTGGGACAAGAGTTGGGCCACGGCCGGTCGGCGGCGTACGCAATGAATCGTCGGCTTCCGGACCGGTGAACATCTGCCCGGCCAGGTGCCCGGCCAGGTGCCCACCGCGACGCCCGGGTTGGTGCCGGGGTCGACCGCCACGCCGACGGCGACTCCGACGCAGGTGCCCGGCCAGGTGCCCACCGCGACGCCCGGGTTGGTGCCGGGGTCGACCGCCACGCCGGGGCAGGTCCCAACAGGTACCCCGATCGGTGGTGGTGGGTATGTCCCACAGCCGGGGAATACCGACATCCCGTGGTCGACGTTGAGGGCGCAGACCAACTCGGGTGCTCAGACACCTGGGGCGGGTGTGGTGCCCGGTGATTCTGTGTCGATGACGCCCGCGTCGGTGTTGTCCGCCCAGCACAACGTCGGGGAGCAGCCCACTCACACCGGACCCGCGGCATTGGGTTCCGAACAGGGTGCTCCGCCTGAAGGTGAGTTGGCGCATACCGGCGCCGATGGAGTCGGCTTGCTCGCCGGCATGGCGGCTTCGCTGGTTGCGGCGGGGAGTGGTTTGGTGCTTGCCGGCCGGCGCAAGAAGGACGACGAGGATGAAGAGCCCGACGCCGCTGGTTAGCGGCCGCGGTGCGGGGATTTTTGGTTTGGCGCCAACCTTTTAGGACCGAAGGGCGATGATGGTGAGTCTGCTCGAACGTGCGTTCCGAATGGGTGAGGGCCGGTCGTTCTCTCGCATCCAAGAACTCACTGGTCGCGTCAATGCGATCGAGGGCGACTATCAGGACCTCACCGACGCCGAGCTACGTGCGCTCACCGACACGTATCGGCGCCGGCTCCACGATGGTGCATCGCTGAATTCTCTTTTGCCGGAGGCGTTCGCCACCGTTCGGGAGGCGTCGAAGCGCACGCTTGGTCAGCGTCATTTCGATGTCCAGGTGATGGGTGGCGTCACGTTGCACCTTGGTCATATCGCCGAAATGGCGACCGGATCCGGAAAGACGTTGGTGGCAAGCCTTCCGGCTTACCTGAACGCGCTGACCGGCGATGGGGTGCACATCGTGACGGTCAACGACTACCTGGCGGGGCGTGACGCGGAGAAAATCGGTCGCATCCACCGGTTTCTCGGTCTGACTGTGGGCGTGGTGCTTTCCGACATGAGTCCGGAATCCCGTCGGCGTGCTTATCTTGCTGACATCACCTACGCCACGGGTACTGAGTTGGGTTTCGACTACCTCAACGACAACATGGCCCCGACATTGGATGGGGTGGTTCAGCGCGGTCACAATTACGTGTTGATCGACGAGATCGACTCAGTGCTGATCGACGAGGCTCGCACTCCCTTGATCATCTCGGGCCCCGCCGAATCCGTCCCCGACGATTACGGGATCTTCGCTGCCATCGCCGAGGAGTTGGTAGCCGACCAGCACTATGAGCTTGATACGAAACTCAACGCTGCCGCACTGATTGAATCCGGTATCGATCACGTCGAGGCGAAGCTCGGGGTGGACAACTTCTACACGTCCGAGCATGCATGGCGAATCCGGATGATGGAGAACGCGCTGAAGGCCAAGGAGCTCTTCGTCCGTGACCGCGACTACATCGTGGCCGGCGGCGAGGTCCAGATCGTCGACGTCAGCACCGGGCGGGTGCTCGACGGGCGCCGTTTCAGCGACGGCCTGCACCAGGCGCTGGAAGCCAAGGAGAATGTCGAGGTCCAGCCCGAGAACCAGACGCTGGCGACGATCACCGCGCAGAACTACTTCCGCCTTTACAACCGGATTTCGGGGATGACCGGGACCGCTCGATCGGACGCCCCCGAGTTCCATCGAACCTACGGCCTGGACGTGGTGCAGATCCCCGACCACAAACCGCCGCAGCGAATCGACAGACACGACAAGATCTTTCGCACCGATCGGGCAAAGCTGGATGCCGTCGCGGAGAGCATCGCCGACCGGCACCGCCGTGGTCAGCCGGTATTGATCGGCACAGTCAGCGTCGAGAAATCGGAACTGCTCTCCGAGGTGCTCCGCGAACGCGGCATCCCACATGAGGTGCTGAACGCTCGCCACATCGACAAGGAGGCGGCGATCGTCGCCCGCGCCGGTCGTCGGGGTGCGGTCACCGTGGCCACCAACATGGCCGGACGGGGTACCGACATCATGCTGGGCGGCAACCCTGAATTCGAGGCGGAGGTCGAACTGCGGGAGCGGGGCCTCGACCCCGTTACTGATCCGGAAGCATATGAGCGCGAATGGATTCCGGTGCTCGAACGTAAACGAGCCGAGAGCCGTGAGGAGCATGCGTACGTGCTGAGCATCGGCGGGCTGTGTGTGATCGGCACGGAACGACACGACTCCCGGCGCATCGATGATCAACTCCGTGGCCGCTCCGGACGACAGGGTGACCCCGGCGAGACGCGGTTCTACCTGTCACTGGAAGACGACTTGCTCCAACGCTTCAAGGTCGACTGGATCAAGGCTTTTCTCGACAGCTTGCACCTGAGCCCTGACGAGGCGATCAGGAGCCCTCGGCTCACCGCGATCGTCGATACAGCCCAAGCCGAAGCCGAGGCGGTCGGATTTGAGGAACGCAAACACGTCCTCAAATACGACGACGTCCTTGACGGACAGCGCCGCGCGTTCTACGGGGCACGGCAGGCGCTGCAGACCAGCGACGACATCGGTGAGCAGGTCCGGACGATGATTCACCATGCCCTGCACGATATTGTCACCCGGGCGCGGCGCCACCTCGATGACGACGAGGCGACCCGCTCACCCCTCTTCGAGCGGTTGGCAGCTCTCTATCCGATCGGTGTCGATCGCGCCGCGGTGGACCGCGTGGTGGCGTCTCGGCACGGGTGGCACCACCTTGTCGACCTACTAGTGGACGATACCGAGCAGATCCTCGCTGCACTCGAGCGCGATTTCGGCCGCGACGAAATGATCGCGTTCGAGCGACGCGCCATCCTCGAGATTCTCGACACGCGTTGGCGCGAGCACCTTTACGAGTTGGACGCGCTTCGGGATGCGGTTCAATGGCGTGCATCCGCCGGCCGGGATCCCGTAGTGGAGTTCACTACCGGAGCAACTCACCGTTTCGGGCACATGTCGAAGGACATCGAGGCCGAAGTGGCCCAAGCTGTGCTCGCCGGACCGCCGCAGGGCATCGAGCTCAGGACAGGTTCCTGAAATCCTGACTGGGGCCCCCGACCAAGGAGTGGCTCGCTCTCCGGCAGGTGCCGACGATCATGGCCGGCGCGAACTTCTCCGCACAGACATGTCGTCGGTTTGACGCGGCTTTCGGTTTGCGGCCGCTCCACCCTCGATGACCGCAGACACGGCATTGATCAGCGCCAAGTGAGTGAACGCCTGCGGGAAATTACCCAGGTGGCGCCCGCTACGAGGATCGATCTCCTCTGCGTAGAGCTGGAGTTGGCTTGAGGCGCTCAGTAGCTTCCCGCACAGTGCGCGGGCTCTGGGCAACTCGCCGATCGCCACCAAGGCCGACACCATCCAGAACGAGCAGATGGTGAAGGTGCCCTCCTCGCCCTCGAGCCCGTCCTCGGTATCCTCGACCCGATAGCGAAGCACTAGTTCGTCCTCGGTCAGTTCGTGGAGGATCGCGTGCACGGTGTTGCGCACCCGCTCGTCGGTGCCGGGTAAGAAGCCCAGCAGCGGGATGAGTAGCACCGATGCGTCGAGGGCTTTCGTGCCGTAGTGCTGGGTGAATACCCCGCGCTCGTCGACGGCGTTTTCGAGTACGTCGTCGTGTATCTCTTGCGCGGCGGTGCGCCAGCGCTCGGCGACTTCCGCTTCACCGCGTCGTCCAGCGATCCGCGCGCCGGCGTCCGCGGCCATCCAACAGGCCACCTTCGACGAGGTGAAGTGCTGCGCACCCGAGCGAACCTCCCAGATGCCCTGGTCCGGCTCACGCCAATACTTCAGGGCGCACTCGACCTGGGTATGAACAATGCGCCATAGGCGATCCTCGACGCGATGCGCCCCGGTGTGCAGATCAATCGCGCTGACGATCGCGCCCCACACGTCGTGCTGACGCTGACTGTATGCGCCGTTGCCGACCCGCACGGGTCGAGCGTCCTCGTACCCGGACAAGTGGTCCAGCGTCGACTCGGTGAGAATCCGCTCCCCGCCGACTCCGTACATCAGCTGTAGGTGACCGCCCTCGGCGTCGGCGATGTCGGCGATGAAGTTGAAGAAGTCGTTGGCCTCCCAGTCCAGCTGCAGAGTGTTCAACGCCCATAGTGTGGCGACGGTGTCGCGAATCCAGGTGTAGCGGTAGTCCCAGTTGCGTTCCCCTCCAGGGGTTTCGGGCAAGGAAGTTGTTGCAGCGGCGACGATGGCCCCGGTCGAGGCATACGAAAGACCCTTGAGGGTCAGCGCGCTGCGCTGCAGGTGTCCGCGCCAGCGGTGGTCGGGAAAGTTGCCGCGATCAAGCCAGTGCTGCCAATGATGGCAAGTCCACCGCATGGCGTCCGTCGCCTCGGCGAGTGTCCGTGGCGGACTGTGGTCGCTCCAGGACAGCGCGACAAAGCGCCGATCGCCCTCCTTGAGCAACGTTCGAGCGGTGGCGGCGGGACCCTCGAACCCCACATTGAGGTCGGTCGTCATCCGCAGCCGTAGATCGTTTCCCTCCGCCCGGGCAACTGCCTCGTGATACCCGTCGTCGACGTATGCCCACTCGGCCGGGGTCCGACCGTAATCGAACACCGGGCTGCATTCCATGTTCACCTGCACTTTGCCGTTCACGCAGCGGATCACACGTAGCAGGACGTGCGACGCTTCGTAGTCGGTGGGAGCGCGGTGATGAGTTGACGACCGCTGGGTTTGGTGATGCCAAGGCCCCATCAACAGCGCGTCGGTGACGACGAGCCAGCCACCGGTGGTCCACCAACTCGTTTCCGTCACCAGGGTTCCGGGGATGTATCGGCGGGCCGAGGGAACTGAGACCCCGGAAGGGGCGACCCGGAACCTGCCGGCATCACGATCCAGAAGCGAGCCGAAAACGCTCGGCGAATCCATCCGAGGCAAGCACAGCCATTCCACCGCGCCGTCGGGTGCGACTAATGCCGTCGTGTCGCAGTCAGAAAGAAAGGCGTAATCCTCGATCGGAGGAAAATGGCTGGTTTCCGCTGGGGCATGAAACCCCGGGGATTCGATCACCCGACCCACCGCCTTGTTGATGCATTGATGGGGACAAGGCTGGACTAGTTCATTCAGCAAGTCAATGAATTGCCCCGCCCAGAGTTGGGTGACGTCCGGCTAATCAATGATGGGAAGAGTGGCAATTCCATTTCTATTGTCCCTTCGCGGTTCGCGGTTCGCGGGACGCTGACCGACAACAGCGCGGCCACCGACGCGCATTCGCCAAGGGGACACCGCCGGGGCCAATGCCGTGATCGTCAGGGCGTCGGCGGCTCGAACCGGAACCAGTCGACAAGCATGGTCGCCGGTAGGACTGTCGACTGATCGGGCGGCCCTGGCCAGTCTCCACCGACAGCGACATTGAGCAAAACAAACATCGGATCGTTGAAAACCCACTCTGCTCCCGCCGGCAACGAAGCCGGCGTGAAGGCCCCGAGGGTGATGTCGTCGACGCCTATGGTGACGCTGTCTTTCTGGCGGGTTACCCAGTAGACGTGGAATTCTTCAGTGAGATTGCCCATCGGGGGACCTTTTGCTTCGAGGTCCGCGTTCGGTCCGTGCATCGCCACGTGATACTCGGTGCCCGTGCTGGTCAATTCCATGATGTCGATTTCGCCGGCTTCGGGCCATCCGACGGTGTCTATGTTCGCCCCGAGCATCCAGAATGCTGGCCAAATCCCTTGTCCGGAAGGGAATTTGATTCGCGCTGAAACGGTCCCATACGGAAAGCTCATCTTCCCGCGGGTGACGATCCGTCCAGATGTGTACACGTCGTCTGGTTTGCGGGCTTCGATGATCAGAAACCCTTGACCGTCAAGGCGGATGTTGTCGGCGGAGTCGGTGTAAGTCTGTACGCTCCCTTGCTCCCATCCCATCTCGGCCGATGGGCCGACGTCAATGACCCATAGATCGGGATCTGGGGCGGAGCCCGCGGGCCCGGTGAAGTCGTCGAACACCGGTGCGGACGCGACCGGTGCGGACGCGACCGGTGCTGAAGGGGTGGGGTCGGCGGCGCAACTGCCCACCGAAAGGGGCAGCGCTGTGAGGATCAGCAATAGCAACCGTGAAGACCGGATTGCCGACCGCTGAGCAAGCGAGCGTGCGGGTGTTGCTGGATTTTGATCCATGATCATGACCGCACAATCGGGTTGAGTTCTGTCTCTAACATCGTTCATGGCGTCTGCCCGCACTCTACCGGCTGGTCGATGCCGCGACCTTGAGGTGAGCCCCTCGTAGTGGTCCAGTTGTTATGCGACTCTGTTGCCCGGATGTTTGGGCAGGAAGAATCGGCAACGACATGACAGCGAAGAAGCGACGGCGGCGCACGTCGGACCAGATCATCCGCAAGCTCGCCGAGGGCAACAAACTGCTCGCCTCGGGTCAGGAACTAGACGTGGTGTGCCGCCATCTCGAGGTGGCCGAGTCGACACGGCATCGCTGGCTGGCCCAGAACGGCGGTATGAAGGCCAGCGACGTCAAGCGCCTCAAAGAGCTTGAGGCCGAGAACACCCGGCTCAGAACTTGGTCGGCAACCAACGGTAATCACGGTGTTGTTCGCGGCGCGCGCTATACAGTACGCCGATGGACGACGCATGACGCCGGGGGTGCGGCGCTGGCTTGGCACCGCCGCGGTGCTGCTCGCCGGGTTGACGGTCGGGGGCATCATCATGCTCTCCGAGGTGAGGGCCGAGGAGGCCACCGCGGAGGCCAGGGCGGTGGAGGTGTCCCGTGTGCTCGCCGACAGTATCCGCACGGAGTTGGAGGCGATCACCGCACCGGCTGATGCATTGCATGCGCAGATCGTTGCCAAGGACGGCAAACCCGTCCCCGCCGAATTGGGGGTCTTTGCACGGCAACTGCTGGACCTGACCATCCAGCGCGGACATCCCCTCAAAAATCTCGCCCTCGCTCCGGGCAATGTGGTCGAAGCGGTGTGGCCACTGGAGGGCAATGAGGCCGCTGTCGGTCTGGATCTCGCAGCGACACCGACGCAGTGGGATCCCATCAAGGACCGGATCGCCGCCGGGGAGCCGGTGCTGACCGGTCCGGTCGATCTGGTCGAGGGCGGGCGGGCCTTCATCTACCGAACCCCGGTGTTCCTCGCCGATGGAACCTACTGGGGGTTGTGCAATGCCCTGCTTGATTACAGCGATGTCGCGGATCTTGCCCGGGCGGCGGCACCAACGGGCGGGGTGTATGTCTCCGCAGGCTCGGCCTCTGGTGATGTCGTTGAGGTCTTCGGTTCACCGGGGGCGGTGTCGGGACGGGATGTCGCCGTGGAGGAGTTCGCGGTGCCGGGGGCGACGTGGCGGGTCGCTGTGGCTCCCAGGTATGGGAGCGCGCGCATCCCCGGCATGATCGGTGCGATCAGCGTCGTGGTGTCGTGCTTGACGGCGGCCCTGACCTACTGGGCCATCGGATTGAGGCAGGGCCGCAACAGTTCCCGTGAACGCTTGGAAGTCCTGGCTCGTGAGGCTCCAGGGATGCTCTTTCAGTACAGAGCGGCCCGGGACGGCGCAACGAGTTTGGACTACCTGAGTCCTCGCCTGGCCCGGGTGATGGGCTGGGATGCAAGCCGCTTGGCGACGGATGCTTCTTCGGCGTGGAACTCCGTGCACGAGCAGGACCTGGCCAAGACTCAAGGGGCGTTCGCCCAATGCCTGCAGGAACTGACCCCGCTGGCCACGAGGATGCGGATGCGGGTGCGGGACGGCCAGGTGCGTTGGTTCCAGGTAGGCGCCACACCCGAGGCGCAACCGGGGGGAGACGCCCTGCTGAACGGCTACATCGCCGACATCACCGAGGAGATGGACCTTGAGGAGCGGCTGGCTGTGCACGCCAGCGTGTTCCAGGTCGCTCCCTCAGGTGGCCTCATTCTGTCGGCCGAGGGCATCATCGGCGACGTCAATCCCGCGTTCACTGCACTGACCGGCTTTCAGCCCGGGGATGTCGTGGGCCGCCCACTTCGGGTTCTGCCCTCCGATGGTGTTGAGGAGGACACGTTTGCGGCCATGTGGCGGGACGTCGAAGACCCTGACGAAGGCATGTGGCGGGGGTCTTTCACGATGCGCGTCCAGGACGGTCGTGTGGTCGAGTTCGCCGCGACCGCCCGTGGCGTGCGCGGCGAGGACGGTGGGTTGTCCCACGTCGTATTCCTGTTCGCTCCACTGAGTGACCTGAGGGATGACATCGTCACGGGGCTTCCCGGGCGGGCCTTTTTCGTGGCGCAGGGCGATGTCGAGATCGGGCGTGCCACCGATTCGCGCAGCGGTCTGGTGTTGGCCCTGGTGGGTCTGGACAGGTTCGCTGATCTCAACGACTCCGTCGGTCACCTCGGCGGCGACGCGGTGCTGGGCACGCTGGCCGCGCGACTGGAGGCCGGCTTGCCCGGTCGACTCGCCCTGGCCCGGGTGGGCGGTGACGAATTCGCTGTCCTGCTTCCCGCCGCCACCGACCCCGAGGACGTGGTCGGCCGACTCAACGGCATTGTGGCGCAACCCTTCACCGCCGATGGAACGACAGTCCAGGTGGCAGCGAGCATTGGTGTCTCAACCTGGCCGCAGGACGCGCCGGACGCCGCGGCTCTGCTTGAGGCCGCCCGGATGGCCCTGCGGTCGGCCAAAATGGCTGGCCGCGGCCAATGCCGCTACTTCACCCAGCAGATGCGCGACGCCACGACGATGCGCGTGCGAGTCCTCGACGTCCTCGACCGCATCCACCGCAGCGACGATTTCTCTGTCGCTTTCCAGCCCATCGTCGAGTTGAGAACCGGGCGCGTCGTGAAAGCCGAAGCACTGGCGCGCCTGAACCACCCCTCGCTGGGGCCGATTTCACCGGAAGTCTTCATTCCCATCGCCGAGGAGAACGGCCGTATTGAGGCCATCGGCGATGTCGTCTTCGCCCACGCGGCCAGGCTGGCCTGTCGCGCTCGAACCCACTACCCGGCCTTTTCGGTGGCGGTCAACATTTCTCCCGTCGAACTGCGGTTGCCGGCCAGGGTTCACCGGCAGCGCCTGGCCCTTCTGCAGACCCTCGACCTCCCAGGCTCCGTCCTCACCCTGGAAATCACCGAACAAGCGGCACTGCAGAATGACGAGGTAACCCGGGCCGCCCTGAAGATCTACCGCGACCAGGGCGCGCAGATCGCGATCGACGACTTCGGGACGGGATACTCCTCGCTGTCCTACTTGAGCGGGCTCTCGGCGGACTACCTCAAGATCGACCGCTCGTTCGTACAGCAACTCGCTCCCGGCACCGAAATCTTCACCCTGGTATCGGTCATCACCGAAATGGCCCGCAGCCTTCACCTCCAGACCGTCGCCGAAGGCATCGAAACCACAGACCAACTCCAGCTTGTCCAAGAGGCACACTGCGAATTCGGACAGGGATACCTTTTCGGAGCACCCCAAAGTGGCGAAGAACTTCTCGCCCTCCTCCGCGAACAGCCATCTGCCTAGAGCCCTTTCGCAGCCTCAACACAGCAGCGGCAATACTGCGGCGCGCGGGCAGAACGAAGAACTAAGACGATCAAAGGTCCACCCGCATTGAGAACCATTGGTCGTGGTCATAAGGAGTCGGCCTGCTGAATGCATCGGCGACGTGCACTTCGTTGTCCAGCTCGCCTGGAGGGTCACTGTTGACCAGCGGCATTGTCCGTGAAATATGTTCTGCTCCAGTAGCGTTCGACCGATAAAGATGTAACAGCTCTGGAAACGATGCCTCGGGCGCCACTTCATCTCGCGCTATTGGTCCTAGCCAATCGCCGCCGCAACCGCTGTCCGCTGCCAAGCAGATCGCCAATGGTCCAAGGCCGTCATTTAATCCGTTGGGGTAGAAGGAACCTGGCAGTGGAAGTGTCGTTCTACGTCGCACTGCCGTTGGTGACGGGACCGAGCATCAGGCCGAGGAACGGATCGTCACCCAGAGCATTCTTCGGCAGTACATCGTGCTGGGTGGGTTTGCACCGTGGTGGGCATGCACCGCTCCACGATGCGACTGGCACCGCCGGCGATGAGCAGCGAGGAAGCCCAGTTGCGTGCCCGGCTGCGCAAGTTCTCCACCGAACGACCCCGCTCGGGCTGGCGGCGGGCCGCCAAGATGGCCCGCCGGGCGGGCTGGGCGGTCAACAACACGCGCATCCGCCGGTTGTGGCGTGAGGAGGGCCTGCGCGTGCCGCGGCCCCGCCGCAAGAAATGGCTGGGCGGCATCGGTGTCGTCGTCGGGGCGATGTCACCGATCCGACCGAACGTGCTCTGGGCGATGGACTTCCAGTTCGACACCACCGCCGATGGCCGCATATTGAAGATGCTCGACGCGTGGCGCTTCGACTCGCTCCTGCAAGCCTGAGTCATGGGGGTCGAGTCAGAGGCTGTGCTGAACAAGCTTGTCGAACTCGGGGCGGATCGCGCGCAGGGTTATCTCTTCGGGCGGCCACAGCCGATCACCCGGTAGCGAAGCAAACATCCCGTAACGACGCCTGCCTCACCGGTCCGAGTCATTGGTGGTCCAGAAGCGATAGCTGTTGCGCCCCTGGCTTTTTGCCTGGTAGAGCGCCGAATCAGCCTTGGAGGTCAGATCGTCCTCGGTGCGTCCGTCATCGGGAAACACGGCGATGCCAACGCAGGCGCCAATCTGCACCTCGCAACCGCGAACGATCATGTGCCGTCCGATTTCCGCGAGGATATGGCCGGCAAAACTGGCGATGGCGTCGCGGTCGCCCGCATTGATCATGAGGATGGCGAATTCGTCTCCCCCCCAGCGCGCAACGACATCGGTTTCTCGACAGTGCCGCCTGAAGACCGCCGCCAGGCCTTGCAGCACGCCATCGCCGACCTGATGACCGAAAGTGTCATTGACCGGCTTGAAATTGTCGAGGTCAAGCAGTAGCAGCGCCAACCGGTTGCCATGGCGCGCAGCAAGTTTGAGGTGGTGATCAAAGAGCCGGTGGAACTGGGTGCGGTTGGACAGCCCGGTCAAGTGGTCGGTCATCGCGAGGCGACGCACCTCGTCCTGCGATTCGCGTTGTTCGGTCACATCCTGCACCGTTGCATCCGATCGCAACACCGCGCCATTGGCATCACGCACATGTACGCAACGCTGATGCACCCACCGCACAGCGCCGTCGGCCTTCCGGACGATGCGATGCTCGAGATCGAAAGCCGCCGGCCCCTGCAGCGACGCCAGGTAAGCCTGCGAGACCAGATCCCGGTCGTCCGGATGCACTCTTGTCATCAACAGCAGGTCGTCGGTGGCATCTTCCTGAGTGGGGTCCAAGCCGAGGATGCGTAAGACTTCGTCCGACCAGGACAGCCGGCGCTCCGTCAGGTCATAACTCCAGTTACCCACCTTGGCCAGGCTTTGTGCCTGTTTCAGGGCGTCTTCGACATTCTTGAGTTCGGTGATGTCGGTTCGTATCGCCACGTACTTGAAAGGCTTGCCGCGCTCATCCATGAACGGTGCGATGGTGGAATTCACCCAGTAGTAGCCGCCGCTCTTGCGCCGGTTGCGGATTTCTCCGTGCCAGATGTTCCCATGCGCGATAGTGCGCCACAAATCCACGAAGAAACTGTCCGGATGGTAGCCGGACTTGAGAAGGCGATGGTTCTGGCCAATCAACTCCTCCCGTGAATAGCCACTGATATCGCAGAACTTCTGATTGACGTAGGTAATGGTGCCGCGCACGTCGGTCAGGCTGACGATGGCATGCTCGTCCAGTGTTGCGGTCTGGAACGTTAGTTCGCGATTGACCTCGGCCAATTCGCGCTCCTTGCGCCGCAATTTGATCGCCAGTGCGAGCACGCCGGCGCAGCGCTGTAGGAAGGCGAACTGCTCCGCGTTTTGTGCTGTGCCGTGCGGCAGGTAGAGCACCAGAATCCCCAGCAAACATTCGCCGGACAGAATGGGGATGTTGTAATGGCCATGGGGTGCCATGCCGTCGAATCGCGTCTCATGGTGCTCATCGACGCACGCGGCATAAATGGGCTGCCGGGTCGCGGCTGCCCGGCCGCACAGACACTGGCCGTACCGAACTGTCGCGCACAGGGTGGCGATCGGCCCGAGGTTTCGCTCGACGGCAAGTTGAAGGTATTCCTCGTCTTTTTCGTCTCGGGCTACCAGGAAGACGCCCGCTTTCGGTAGCAGTGAAAGCCAGCTCAGCGCGAGCAGCGCGTCCAGACACTGGCCGAGAATCTCGTCCAGGGGAATCGGCAGGGCCGAAATCCTCAGCAATTCGCTCAGCGCCAGATTGTCTTCCGCTTCGGGGTTCACGGTGGATCGTGGTACGAGCCTGGGTTGAGCCTCACGCCACTGGCGCTGCGTCGGCCCGATCTGAGGTAACGGTCGGTTCCTGGTGTCATCGCCGGCATGTCACACACCTGACTCGGCGTCGCGGCGAATCCGTTCGTCGTAGTCGGCTCTTGCCTTGGTGTCGAGGCTGCGCAGCACCCGGTCACGGGTGAGCCTGCCGCGGATCGCCCCGACCATCTTGTCCGGGACCAGCGCGGCGACTGCTTCATAGCTTCGCATCCACCCCGGAACCGCCACGACCGCGGGCCGGCTCTTGCATGTCGCCACGATGGCCCTGGCGATGTCCTCCGGATCCACGGTCGGCAGCATCCCGCCGAGCTTGACTCCGGACACCAGGTCGGTGCGCACGGCCGAGGGCAGCACCGTGGTCACGGTCACCCCGGTATCGGCCAGTTCGTCACGCAGAGCCTCGCTGAACCCGACTACCGCGTGCTTGCTGGCGCAATAGGTGGCCAATCCGGCCGCCGGGACCTCGCCCAGATACGAAGCGACGTTGACGATGTGTCCGGATCCGCGGGCCAGCATTCCGGGTAGCGCCAGTTTGGTGCCGCGCAGCACGCCGTTGAGGTTGACGTCCACGATGGCGTCGGTGACGTCATCGGATTCGTCGACGAACCGCCCCGCGGGCATGATGCCTGCATTGTTCACCAGCACCTGCAGCGGAGGTTCGATGCCGGCCAGAAATGCGGCGAACGATTCCCGCGAGCGCACATCAACTCCGGTGCCGACGCAGCCGAGTGCTTCGGCGGAACTTTCCGCCAGCTCGGCGTCGAGGTCACCGATGAAGACCTTTGCGCCCTCGGCGATGAATGCTCGCGCGGTCGCATAGCCGATTCCCCGGGCCGCCCCGGTGATCGCGACCGAAGCTCCTTGTAGATCAATGGGTTTGGGCATCTTCAGCTGTCTCCTGTCTGGGCCCGCGCCATCGGGCAGCCCCGCATGGGCCGTTCCAGGGTCGGCGCGGTTTCCCGCTGTTGCCTGCGGCGGCGTTCGAGCACCTCGGCGTCGAGGGTGTAGGCGTCGGGGTCCCACTGGCCGTCGGTGAACCGTGCTGCCATCGACTGCCCGCGGGCGGCGCACGATTGGTAGAGGTTCGCCAGCAGGCCCGGCTTGTGCAACGCGTTGGGGACGAACGCGGTGAAGTGGATCTGGCCGTCGGCGTAGGCGTAGCTGCCGAGGCCGTATCCGGAGATCCGCCGGGTGAGATCGGCCGCGTTGAGCGACAACGCGAGTCTGACGCCATCGTTCTCCGACGGAGCCGAGACGGGGAAGCTCTGGAGCAGCAGCAGTCCGTTGCCGTACAGCGGATGCGGCTGGTCGCCGACTATCCGGCACAAGGAGGTGTTTTCTCCGAACGGGAGCTCGACGGTGATGCCATGGCCTTCGATGGTGGCGACCGCTGCCGGGGGCCGGTTCATGTACTCGGCGGCAGCATCGCCGAACTCGGACTCCGTCCAGGCGCAGGGCTGGTCGCCGGATCCGGCCAACACCCCAGCGGCGAAGGCCATCTCGTCGGGGACGGTCCTGGCTCCGCTCTCCGGGTGGGTGCTGCTGGCGGGCAGTGCCTCGACGGCGGTCGCGAGGACCGGGGCCAGGATTCGGGCCTCGGCGAGCTGGATCACCGCCGCGGATCCGAGCAGAAACCGCATCCAGCTGCCGTTGTCCTCGGTAACCCGCACCAGCGACCACAGGTCCAGCCGGCGGGCCTCGACGTCGTAGACCGGTCCGGCCAAGGAGGCGCAGCGCATCGGCAGTGCGTTGATCTCGCCCAACGCAGCCTCGGTGAGGTCCAGATCGCGGAGCAACTCGGTGCGCACGCAGATCAGGTATCCGGTTTCCCCGTTAGGGCCGGTCTCTTCACCGACGATTTCGACGGTCTGCGCGTACTGGTCAGCCCACCAGGTGAACCCGGTCGGTAGCAGGTAGGACCATTGCTCATCGATCCGGAGTTGCTCGGAAGCGAGCCAGTCGATGATCTCTTCGGCGACGTTCACGACCCGGCTACCGGGATCAGTTCGGGATGCAGCATCTCCGCATAGCGCAGCTGCTCGGGGATACCGAAGGCGTCGACGAGCGTCTCGGCGTGCGGTCGCAGGTTGCGGCAGCGTTCGTTGATGCCGTTGTTGACCGCTCTGGCCCGTTCCGTCGACAACAGTCGGTGTTCCAGGAAGAAAGCCTTGTCGGCCTCGATCACGCTGAGCGCGTACAGGTCACAGACCATCTCCAGGATCTCCCGGGCCTGCGGGTCTTCGCAGCCCTCGATACCGGCGATGAAGGCCTCCAGGATGGTGCGATCGACATGGGCCCGGGCGAGGTGCATCACGTGGTCCTGTACCGAGTTGAAGGCGTCGAACCCGGACATCGTCTTGGCCCTGTGCTGAAGGCGCCGCGCCAGCGAGGACAGCAGGTATTCCTCGCGGTCGGAGAACATCTTGGCCTGGGTGCCCCGGTTGAACAGGCTGCCCTCCTCGCTGTTGTCCTGTCGGTTGTCGAGGATGCGCTGCATGATCTGCTGGCCCGCGGTCCTCCTCGCCACCCGTGTGCCGGCGAAATTGGCGGCGAACTTGACCCATTCGAAAGGGCTCATGCTCTTGATGTCGTCGTTGTAGCTGGTGAGCAGGTGCTTGGCCACCAGTTGCAGCAGGACGTGGTTATCGCCCTCGAACGTGGTGAACACGTCGGTGTCCGCACGCAGCTCCACCAGCCGGTTCTCGGCGAGGTATCCGGCTCCGCCGCAGGCCTCCCGGGCCTCCTGGATGGCCGCGCTGGCATGCCATGTGCTGACCACCTTCAGCCCCGCCGCCTGCGCTTCGAGTTCGCGCTGCGCCTCCATATCGCGAACCGCAGCGGTCTCCTGGTCGTGCAGGGTGGCCACCAACTGGTTCTGCGCGAACTGCAACGCGTAGGACTGTGCAACGTAGGGCAGCAGCCGACGCTGGTGCATCAGGTAGTCCATGATCAGCACTTCGCGGTCTTCGCCGGGTGCCTCGAACTGCCGGCGCTGAAGCGCATACCGAACGGCGATGTCCAGTGCGACCCGGGCGGCCTGCGCGGCACTTCCGCCGACCGTGACCCGGCCTCGGACCAGGGTTCCCAGCATGGTGAAGAAGCGCCGGTTGGCATTCTCGATCGGCGAGGTGTAAGTGCCGTCGGGAGCGACGTCGGCGAATTTGTTGAGCAGGTTTTCCCGGGGCACCCGGACCTGGTCGAACATGATCCGGCCGTTATCGACTCCGGGCAATCCGCCCTTGTAGTCGCAGTCCGAGGTGGTGACACCGGGCAGGTCGTTGCCGCTGCCGTCCCGGATCGGCACCATGAGGCAATGCACGCCGTGGTTCTCGCCCCGGGTGATCAGTTGGGCGAACACGGCAGCCACCGTGGCGCTTTCCGCCGCGCCCCCGAGGTAATCCTTGCGGGAGGTCGGGGTGGGGGAGTGGATGACGAACTCTTCGGTGTCCGGATCGTAGGTGGCGGTCGTCTCCAGCGATTGGACGTCGCTACCGTGCCCGGTCTCGGTCATTGCGAAGCACCCCAGGAGATCCAGGGTGATCAGTGGCCGGACGTAGGCCTCGTGGTGGCGTTCGGTTCCCAGGTTCTCGACCGCCCCGCCGAACAGCCCCCACAGCACGCCGGCCTTGACCATCAGCGACAGATCCGACATCGCCAGCATCTCGATCTTGGTGACCGCCGCACCGGCGTCACCGGTCCCGCCGTGGTCCTTCTGGAACGCGTCCTCAGCGGCTCCGGCGGCGGCGATGATCCGCAGCTGCTCGTTGACCCGGGACCGGGCGACCGACTTGGTCGGAGTGAAGTGTGGCCGGAAGATCTCCAGCGACAGCTTCTCGCGAATCATGTTCTTGGTATCACGCCAACGACCGTCGAGAGCGCGTTGCAGGTGTTCGCTAGTGGTGGTCATATCCTTCAATAGCCCCCCGCGCACCCGCGCATCAAGGATTTCGCTGGATCGATGGTTTTCGCGCTACTCACTGCTTGGGCGTGGACCGCACCTGAAATCCGAACAAGTCCAGGCTATAGGGCAGCGCCCGGGACGGCGACAGGCGAGCCCCGTGCAGCGACAACTCGCCCGCGCTGAGCAGGTGGGCCATCACGGCCTGGCCGAGGAAGACCGACATTCCGTAGCCGGGGCAGCCCTGCGGCCCGTGGCTCATGAAGTTGAACGACCAGTCATTGGCGGCATCTCCGGTCACCCATTCGCCGGGCGAGAACCGGTCGGCGTAGGGGATGCGGTCCCGGTTGCGGTGATTGAACACGTTGTAGATCAGCACCTGAGTGCCCTCTGGAAGTACTGAGCCGTTCGGGAATTCGACGTCGCGGGTGGACACCCGGGCGAACAGTCCGGTCGTCGGCCACAGTCGCATCGCCTCGAGCAGGCAGCCGCCCAGGTAGTCCAGCGACGCCACCCCCTTTGGGGTATTGATATCGGCCGCTGCGATCTCGCGGCGGACCTCGGTCCGCTGCTCGGCGTGGGTGGCCAACAACGCCAGCGCCCGCAATACGTTGGCCGACAGGGTGTCTCCCATCGCCATCAGCCAGTGGATCACCTGGCCGGCTGCGCCGCCCGGAGGCGCGGGCGTCTTGGCGATCTTGGCGGCCAGGCTTCCGGCCTCGGCCTTGGCCAGGTGGCCTTCGATCAGCGCGATGAGTTCGGGGTACTGAGGTCCGGGTTCGCCGGGCATCTTGTTACCCAACGACATCAATTCACTGAGGATGTCGGTCATCGCGGTGTCGTCGGCGGCGTGGTCGCCGAAGACGATCCGCCGGGTCATTCGCTGGAATGCATGGTCGATCGCGTGGTAATCGACCGACTGCCCGACGAGATCGCCCGCGGTCTCGGCGGCGACTTTCACGAAGTTCTTCGCCAAGCCGTGCAACGGCTTGCCCGGCTCGAGCACAGCGTCGGCGAATTGCCGACGCTGTGCCCAGAGGTCGCCCCGGGAGATGGTCAAGGCATCCGGCTGGAAAGCGGACATCCCGTTCTTCTTCGGTTCCGGGTCGGAGGCGAAGGGATCCGGGGAGCCGCCCAGCACGAACTCCAAGTCCTCGGGGGAATGGACCAGAAGAGCCTCGTCCTTGGCCACCCGCACGTAGAACGGACCCGGCCCGTAGTTCTTCACCAGGCCTGAGACCAGTCGGTAGCCGAGGTGGTCGGTGCCCACCGCGGAAGCCACCTTGGTCGGCAGCTCACGCTTGTTGAACAACCCCTGAAGGACGTTCGGAACGCCGATCCGCGCGGTGAACCGGACACCCTCGATGACCGAGGCGTGCGGAAAGTCTGCAGTCACAGTCGATTCAGCCCCAAGGCATGTAGGCGCGAACGGTATCGGCCAGCTGGACGATCCGGTTCGGCTTGTCCGGCGCCGGTGCGCCGAGCTTGGGCCACGGGGCGAACATCCGGTCGACACCCTCGAGTGCAGGCTCGAGTTCCGGGTAGTGCCGCAGCACGACATCTTTCATCGTGGTGTGGTTCACCCAGTCGAAGCCGACTTGGGTGTAGACGTCCGCATTGAAATCGTTGGTGAAGAACCGGTCGGACTTCAGTCGGCGCGACGCCATCAGGATGAAGACCCGGAAGGCGGTGTCGGAGAAGCCGAAGCCCTTCGGCGGCTGCTCGGCCTGCATACCGATCTGGGTGTCCACCAGGTCGACGTCGCCGTTGTAGATCTCGTTGATCTCCTTGGCCCACTGCTTGTTGGGCGTGATCTCATCGATGCTCTTGCGGCGCGGCATGTGCATCGCCTCGCGGAAATCGTTGTACCGCGGAACGCCGCGTTCGCGGTCGCGGACCAGGTCGAGGGTGGCCAGGTCGGTGATCTGACCGTCGATCCGCTCCAACTGGCGCAGCGCATTCGGGTAGTTGTGCAGGCAGATCGCGCCGGCACTGGCCTGGCCCATCGAGTACCACAGGTCACCCATCTGCATGCTGTGCATGAAATCGCGGGTGTACTTGCCCTGAATATCGGTGAAGGTGGCGTTGCGTAGGTGCTCGCCGGATTCCAGCGAGAAAAAGTTCCAGTCGTCCGGGATCAGCGGATGCAGCCGGTAGACGGTGACGAACTCCTCGGTGAGCGAGAACGGCCCGGAGTGGTGATCGACCGGGGAGCCGACGATGCCTGAGAGGGCCTCGCTGTCCCCGACGCGACCGATCTTGTCCTTGAAGGTCTCGCCCAGGGCGCCGTACCAGTTGGCGTTCATGCCGATCTGCAGCGCCGGGTGGCGCAGCACGCAGGTCGTCCACTCGACGGTATGGATCTTGGCGATCAGCGCCGAGACGGTGAGCACGCCGAGTTCGAACAACCGCTGATCGTCGAAGCTGGGGTAGGCCTTCTTCAGCGCGTCGCATACCGCGTTGTGCTCGCGGGCGAACAGTGTGTGCAGAATGCCGACACCGGACCAGTAGTTCTCCTCGAAGCCGGTCAGGTCGATGCCGGCGGTGGTGGAACTCTCCGGGAGCCGGCCGTTGTCGTCGACCTTGATCTTGCCGTCCTTGAAGGTGCGGACCCGGGCCTGCTTCTCATTGCCACTGCCGTAAATCTGCGAGCCGTCCCACCAGTGGGTTTCGGTGTTGGCGAACACCGGTGCGGGCTGGCCGTCGACGATCTCCTTGCCGTTCATCGGGATGGTCCGGCGGATCTGCATCGGGTTTTGGGGGAAGTTGTCGCCAGCGCCCAGCGGGATGTCGATGACCTTGTCCGGATCGCCGTTGCCGTGGAAGAACCAGTTGTGGTTCTCGAACTGGATCCACGCGGCCGCGATGGTGTTGATGATTCCGGCCGGCTTGAACGAGTCGCGGGCCATCAGCTTGCGGCTGATGAGCCGTGGGTCCGGGTCGAGCAGCTTCTTGGTGTGGGTGATCGTCATGTCCGGCGGGACGTTGCGGCCGAAGCCGGTACCCGCCGCGCCCATCCACGGGTCGGACAGATCGTTGAAGGTTCCGTCCGGCGTCCGGGCGCGTTTGGCCTCCTCGGTCGGCTCGCCGAGATCGGTGTCGGGACGGATGCCCTCGCCCTCGAAGAGATTCTCCGCGCGCAGTTCATCGCGGAGGCTGGCCAGTCCCTTGACCTGCAGGATCAAGGACGGGTACTCGTACCACTGCGTGTCGCTCATTTTTACCCCGGTTAGCTAGTGATGGATGTTTGTAGGTGGCGGTGCGCAGTTGGCTCAGCGAGGCAGGCGCAGTGCGAAGTAACCGATCTTGTTGTAGCCCGAGTCGGTTCTGAACAGAATCTTGCCCAAATACACGCCCGGGACCAGTTCCACCAGTTCGTCTCGGACGCTGCGGATCACCAGTTTGGGGTTCTTCTCGATGTCGGCGTAGTCGATGACCATGACATCGACGTCGGGATCCTCCTTGCCGGCCTCGACATAGGTCTCGAAATCGAAGGCCAGCTTGCCGTCGACATGGTCCTTCATCGAGTACAGCGGCCACAGCAATTTGCCCACCAGACCGGTGCTCCTGGTCAGTCGGTTGTCACCCTTGGCGGCGTCCTTGTCGAACCGCTTGCCCTGCCAGGGCATCCACATCGAGGTGATCACCCGAACCACGGCGTCGAACTTCGGATTGGTGGTGGTCATCACCAGCATGCCCTCGGTCGCGCCGTGCAGGTCTATCGGTGCCGTGCCGAGCCGGAACAGTTCGTTGAGGTCGGAATCGGCACCGGTGGCGTCGCTCTTGGCCCGCTCGGACAGATCGCCGATCCACGCCCACGTCGAGTCGGCCGCACCCTCGGGGTGCGCCTTCACCGAATCGCGCAGCCACTGCAGCTTGCCGGCGACACCGGGAACGACGGTGTTGGGTTCCTTGGCCATCAATCTCCTCCTGATAACTCCCACGGGCGTGCGGGAACGTCGGGCAGATCGTATGAGGAAAAGCGGTGATTCCGCACGATTATCGGGCAACGATTCGCCCCCGGTTTCTCGATGCTGCGGTAGCCGGGTTGGGTCCGGTTCGCAAAGGCAACACTCGGCGCGCCCCCTGCCGCTGTCGGAACAGCCCTTAGTGCAGCGAATTACTTCGTGATGGCCGTGCGTTGGTGAGCTGTCGGCAAATCCGCCCGCGCGGCTGGGAAAGGGGGAACCGGCGATCGGAATGTCGGCGCCGGTTCTCCGAATCGCCCCCACGGTCGTGTCGGGGTTGCGCTAACCTTGAGTGGTCGACACGTTGCCTGGGCGCGGCCGGCGCCGTAAGAAGACCGACGCGTTTCACGCCAAGTCCAGACGGCCGCCCTGCTCTTACCCAACAGTCGGATCGCGAGCCACCAGTGAGGGGTGAATCGTGAAACAATCAAGCTGCACATCGCACAACGTCGTCGTGGGCTCCCACATCGCCTCCGTCGCCCATGGCGGTTGCGTGGTCAGCGAGCAGTGGACGGGCCCGACCGTCGTGATCTCGGTGGCCGGCGCGCTCGACATGCTGACCGCGCCCCAGTTGGAGGCGGTCATCGAGGCATCGCTGCCGAAGAAACCGGCTGCGATCATCATCGACCTTTCCGAGGTCGATTTCCTGGCCTCCGCCGGTATGGGGGTGCTCGTCGAGGCTCGGGAACGGGCCGACGGCACTATGAAGTTCGGTGTGGTCGCCGACGGTCCGGCCACCAGTCGGCCGCTCAAGCTTGTGGGTCTGGCCGAGATGATCGGATTGCATCCAACCCTCGATGAGGCCCGATCCGCTCTGAGTGCCTGACGTACCGAGTGCAGACAACCCGCGGGGCGCTGGTATACCCGGATGTCCACGCCGGGCGCTCGGCCGCCGTCGTCATCGAGTAGGCCACGCCCGCCGGCACGTAATGTCTGGGGCCATGTCCGGTATCAAGCACCGTATCGCGGATCACCGCGAGCGGATTCGGCGCCGGCCGCTCATCGACTTCGCTTATCGGGTGGCGGTCGGTGTCGTGGGATTCGTTGTGCTGGCCATCGGCATCGCCGCCATCCCGTACCCGGGACCGGGGTGGGCCATCGTGTTCGTCGGCCTGGCGATCCTGGCGTCGGAGTTCTACTGGGCGCACCGCACGCTGGTCTACACCCGGCGCCGCTACAACGGTGCAATGACCTGGCTGCGGCGCCAGAACGGGTGGGTGCAGGCACTCGGGGCGGTGTTCACGGCGGGAGTGGTGGTTCTGACGCTGTGGTTCCTCGGTGCGCTGGCGTGGTCCGCCCGACTGGTGGGCCTCTACCATCCGCTGCTGGACAGCCCCATCGGTCTGGGAGGGTGAGTAACGGTCTGGATAGCGCGGCCTGGATAGCATTGTGCGCGACCGCACCGACCGGAGCGTCGTCTGAGCTGTCCTTGATGGAAAGAAGTCGTTGATGAGCGCCCCCGCCCACCACGCCTCGGCCGAGTTGCTGCGGATTTCTGCGGGCACGACCGCCGGCGCCGCGGTCCGCGAAGCCGGGCTGCCGGGCCGTGGTGAGCCCGGTGCCATCGTCGTGGTCCGTGACGCCGACGGCACGCTGCGCGACCTGAGTTGGGCCCCGGACGCCGACGCCGACGTGGTGCCGGTGGCCGCCGATACCGCGGAGGGCCGCAGCGTCATCCGCCACTCGGCCGCCCATGTGCTCGCCCAGGCCGTGCAGGAGATGTTCCCGGCGGCGAAACTGGGTATCGGTCCGCCGATCACCGACGGGTTCTACTACGACTTCGACGTGCCGCAGGCGTTCACCCCCGAGGATCTCGCGGCGCTGGAGAAGCGGATGCGTCAGATCGTCAAGGACGGCCAGTTGTTCTCGCGTCGGGTCTACGAATCCAAGGAAGAGGCGCGCCGCGAACTCGCCGGCGAGCCGTACAAGCTTGAACTCGTCGATGACAAGTCCGGCGACCCCGACGTGATGGAGGTCGGCGGCGACGAACTCACCGCCTACGACAACCTCAATCCCCGCACCCGGGAACGGATCTGGGGCGATCTGTGCCGCGGACCGCACATCCCCACGACGAAATACATTCCGGCGTTCAGGTTGACCCGAAGCTCGGCCGCATACTGGCGCGGCGACCAGCGCAATGCCAGCCTGCAGCGGATCTACGGCACCGCCTGGGAGTCCCAGGAGGCGCTGGACCGCCACCTGGAACTGCTGGAGGAGGCCCAGCGCCGCGACCACCGCAAGCTCGGCGTTGAACTGGACCTGTTCAGCTTCCCCGACGAACTCGGTTCGGGACTGCCGGTTTTCCACCCCAAGGGCGGCATCGTGCGTCGGGAGTTGGAGGAATACTCCCGACGCAAGCACATCGAAGCGGGCTATGAGTTCGTCAACACCCCGCATATCACCAAGGAACAGCTCTACATCACCTCCGGGCACCTGGAGTGGTACGCCGAGGGCATGTTCCCGCCGATGCACATCGACGCGGAGTACGCCGAGGACGGGACGCTGCGCAAGCCGGGGCAGGACTACTACCTCAAACCGATGAACTGCCCCATGCACCACCTGATCTTCCGGTCCCGGGGGCGCTCCTACCGCGAACTTCCGTTGCGGCTCTTCGAGTTCGGCACGGTTTACCGCTACGAGAAGTCCGGCGTGATCCACGGACTCACCCGGGTGCGCGGCATGACCCAGGACGATTCGCACATCTACTGCACCCACGAGCAGATGCGCGACGAGTTGGCCTCGCTGCTGCGCTTCGTGCTCGATCTGCTCGGCGACTACGGGCTGGACGACTTCTACCTCGAGCTGTCGACCAAGGATCCGGAGAAGTACGTCGGTTCCGACGAATTGTGGGACGAGGCCACCGAGACGCTGCGGGAGGTCGCCGAGTCCAGCGGTCTAACCCTGGTTCCCGACCCCGGCGGGGCGGCTTTCTACGGGCCCAAGATCTCGGTTCAGGTGCGCGACGCGCTGGGCCGCAGCTGGCAGATGTCCACCATCCAGCTGGATTTCAACATGCCGGAGCGCTTCGAACTGGAATACACCGCCCAGGATGGGTCACGTCGGCAGCCGGTGTTGATCCACCGCGCGCTGTTCGGCTCCATCGAACGGTTCTTCGGCATCCTCACCGAGCACTACGCCGGGGCCTTCCCGGCCTGGCTGGCTCCGGTGCAGGTGGTCGGTATCCCGGTTGCCGACGAACACGCGGACTATCTCCGCGGTGTCGCCGCCGAGCTACGCGCTGCCGGGGTCCGGGCCGAGGTCGACGGCAGCGACGACCGGATGGCCAAGAAGATCGTCAACCACACCAACCAGAGGGTGCCGTTCATGCTGCTGGCCGGTGACCGCGACGTGGAAGCCGGCGCGGTGAGCTTCCGGTTCGGCGACCGCAGCCAGATCAACGGCGTTCCGCGGGAGCGGGCCGTGGCCGCGATCCGGAACTGGATCGAGGGGCGCCGCAATGACTGTCCCACAGCGGAATTGGTCAAGGTCGTCGACGGTGACTGAGGAGCAGCCGTCGATGGTCGATACCGGCGTCGGGGATCCGGATCGGCTGCAGCGGCTGTGGACCCCGCACCGGATGAGCTACATCGTGGAGACCCCGCGGCCCCGCGACACCGGTCAAGCCAACCGGCCCTTCACCGAGATTCCCGCCATGTCCGACGAGGACGGTCTGGTGGTCGCCCGCGGCGAACTGGTGTACGCGGTGCTCAACCTCTACCCGTACAACCCGGGTCACCTGATGGTGGTGCCGTATCGCCGGGTGGCCGAACTGGAAGATCTCGACGACGCCGAGAGCGCGGAGCTGATGGCCTTCACCCAGCAGGCGATCCGGGTGATCAAGGCGGTGTCGCAGCCCGATGCGTTCAACGTCGGACTAAATCTGGGCAGGTCCGCGGGCGGCTCGCTGGCCGAACACCTCCACATGCATGTGGTTCCGCGCTGGTCGGGTGATGCGAACTTCATCACCATCGTCGGCGAGACCAAAGTCATCCCGCAGCTGCTGCGCGACACCCGCGCGCTGCTCGCCGCCGAATGGGCGGCGACCGCGTGAGCGACTTTTACCTGATGACCCGGGCGGCGTACACCAAGCTGAGCGTTCCGGTGGCCAAGGCCGCGCTGCGGGTGGGACTGACCCCAGACATGGTGACGATCATCGGTACCGCGGGTTCGGTACTGGCGGCGCTGATCCTGTTTCCCGCGGGGCATCTGTTCGTCGGTTGGCTGGTCATCTGGTTCTTCGTGCTCGCCGACATGCTCGACGGGGCGATGGCCCGCGAACGCGGCGGCGGCACCCGGTTCGGGGCAGTGCTGGACGCCACCTGCGACCGGATCAGCGACGGCGCCGTCTTCTGCGGGCTGATGTGGTGGGCCGCCTTCGGATTGCGCAGTGCATCGTTGGTGGTGGCCATCCTGATCTGTCTGGTGACCTCCCAGGTCATCTCCTATGTCAAGGCCCGAGCCGAGGCCAGCGGTCTGAACGGCGGCGGCGGGCTGATCGAGCGACCGGAACGGCTGATCATCGCCCTGGGCGGCGCCGGTGTGTCGGACCTGCCGTTCTTCCCGATGCCGATGGTTCTGCACATCGCCATGTGGGTGCTGGCGGTGGCCAGCCTGGTGACCGTGGGTCAGCGCGTGCACAGCGTGCGCAGCTCGCCCGGCGCAATGGACAAACTCGACGCCCGCGGCCCGGCCGGCGAACCCGGAAGCGCCGAACCCGGAAGTGCTGATCAGTGAGCAGCCTGGTGCCGTTCGGCGAGAACATCACCGACTGGGGCTACGCGGCGGGCTGGCAGGTGGTGCGCGGTATGCCCGAACCGCTGGCGCGCGGTATCGCCGGGGCCGGCGCCCGCTACGCCGCCCGCGGTGGCGGACCCGTGCAGTTGCGCAAGAACCTGGCCCGGGTGATCGGTACGACGCCCGCCGATGTCCCCGAGTCCTTGATCCGGGCGTCGCTGGCTTCCTACGCGCGGTACTGGCGGGAGGCGTTCCGGCTGCCGTCGATGGATCATGTCGCGCTGGCCGGGCGGCTCGACGCGGTATTCCAGGGTGCGGAGAAGTTCGACGCCGCACTCCGCGGCGGCCGCGGGGCGGTCATGGCGCTGCCACACAGCGGTAACTGGGATATGGCCGGGGTCTGGCTGGCCCAGCATTACGGCACCTTCACCACGGTGGCCGAGCGACTCAAGCCCGAGTCGCTCTACCGGCGGTTCATCGACTATCGGGAAAGCCTCGGTTTCGAGGTGCTGCCGCTGACCGGGGGCCAACGTCCCCCGATGGAGGTACTGGCCGAGCGGCTTCAGGAGAACCGGTTCGTCTGCCTGATGGCCGACCGCGACCTGACCCGGGCCGGTGTCCAGGTGGACTTTTTCGGCGAACCGACCCGGCTTCCCGCCGGCCCGGCGCGGCTGGCGATCGAGACCGGCTCGCCGTTGCATCCGGCCCACATCCACTACGACGGTGAGGATTGCGTGGTCAGCATCGACGATGCGCTGGACACCACGTCCGGCGACGTCGCCGTGATCACCCAGGCACTGGCGGATCGCTTCGCGGTCAACATCGCCGCCCACCCCCAGGACTGGCACATGCTTCAGCCGTTGTGGCTGGCCGACCTGTCCGAGCAGCGGCGTGCCTACCTCGAAGGACACTGATGCGGATCGGCATGGTCTGCCCGTACTCGTTCGACGTCCACGGCGGGGTTCAGGCGCATGTGCTGCAACTTGCCGAGGTGATGCGCGAGCGCGGGCATGAGGTGAGCGTGCTGGCACCGGCGTCCCCACATGTGACGCTGCCCGACTACGTCGTCTCCGGCGGTAAGGCGGTTCCCATCCCGTACAACGGTTCGGTGGCCCGACTCCGGTTCGGACCGGCCACCCACCGCAAGGTCAAGAAGTGGCTCGCCGAAGGCGACTTCGACGTGTTGCACCTGCACGAGCCCAACGCTCCCAGCCTGTCGTTGCTGGCGCTGATGATCGCGGAAGGTCCGATCGTCGCCACCTTCCACACCTCCACGACGAAATCGTTGGCGCTCGGCGTCTTCCAGAGTCTGCTGCGGCCGTGGAACGAGAAGATCGTCGGCCGGATCGCCGTCTCGGACCTGGCCCGGCGCTGGCAGATGGAGGCGCTGGGCTCCGATGCCGTAGAGATCCCCAACGGCGTCGACGTCGCGTGGTTCTCGTCGGCCGCGCCGCTGCCCGGCTATCCGCGGACCGGCGGGACCGTGCTGTTCCTCGGCCGGTTTGATGAGCCGCGCAAGGGGATGGCCGTGCTCCTCGCCGCGCTGCCCGCGCTCGTCGAGCGGTTCCCGGACGTCGAGATCCTGGTCGTCGGCCGCGGCGACGAGGACGAGTTGCGCGGCGACGCCGGGGATCTGGCGGGTCATCTGAGGTTTCTCGGCCAGGTCTCCGATGCCGAGAAGGCCTCTGCGCTGCGCAGTGCCGATGTCTACTGTGCGCCCAACACCGGCGGCGAGAGTTTCGGCATCGTGCTGGTGGAGGCGATGGCGGCCGGCACCCCGGTGGTGGCCAGTAATCTCGATGCCTTCCGGAGGGTTCTGGCCGACGGTGAGGCGGGGTGGCTGGCGCCGGTCGAGGACTCCGATGCCCTGGCCGAGGCGCTCATCGCGGTGCTGGGCGACGCGGAATTGCGGGCCCGCTACGTCAAAGCCGGCACGGCTGCGGTACACCGCTACGACTGGTCGGTGGTGGCCGACGAGATCATGATGGTCTACGAGACGGTCGCGGGAGCCGGCATCTCGGTGACGGTGGCCGGGTGATGGGTAACTAGTGGCCCCCGCGCTGTACTGGACCCTCACTGGACTGCTGGTCGCGGCCCTGCTCATCATCGCCGTCTGGGCCTTCCAGACCGCCAATCGGCTGGACCGGTTGCATGTGCGCTGTGATCTGTCCTGGCAGGCCCTCGATGCCGCCCTGGCCCGCCGCGCGGTGGTGGCCCGGGCGGTGGCCGCCGACGCATACCGGGGAAGCCCCGAGGGCAGACGGTTGGCCGCGCTGGCCGGTGCCGCCGAGCGCTCGTCGCGGTCCAGCCGGGAGGCTTGCGAGAACCAACTTTCCACGGCGCTGGAACTCGTCGATCCGGCCGCGGTTCCGGTGGCGCTGGTCGCCGAACTGGCCGATGCCGAGGCGAGGGTGCTGCTGGCACGCCGTTTTCATAACGACGCGGTGCGCGACACCCTCGCCCTGCGGGAGCGCCGCACCGTACGCTGGCTGAAACTCAGCGGAAGGGCTCCGCTGCCAACATATTTCGAGATTGCGGAGACTGCACAGCGTTGAAGGACCGGGTAGCGCCGGATCGGGAGTGGCGATGAGCCGTACCTCGGCGCGTGTCGTGTTGCTCGATGAAGCGGGTGCGGTTTTGTTGTTCTGCGGCTCCGACCCGGCGATCACCGACGGCAGCGCCGCCCGCTGGTGGTTCACCGTCGGCGGCGAGGTCGAACCGGGGGAGCCGCTGGCCTCGACCGCGGCCCGCGAGCTCGCCGAGGAGACTGGGCTGAGGGTGGCCGCCGAGCGGATGCTGGGTCCGGTATGGCGCCGGGAATCGCTGATCAGATTCAACGGCGAGGTGATGGCCAGTCAGGAGTTCTATTTCGTGCACCGGACCCGTCGCTTCGAGCCGTCACCGGCGGGACGCACCCCACTGGAGCTGCGCTATATCCACGGCCACCGCTGGTGCGACCCGGCCACCATCGCCGGCCTGGAGGCAGCCGGCCAGCGGGTATATCCGCTCCAACTCGCCGGATTGCTCCCGGATGCCCACCGGCTCGCCGAATCGTCGGCTCCGATTCCGGGGCCGCGGGTCATCCGCTGAGCAGCCGATACGAGTGCCCGCCCGCTGCGCTCTAGACTGGATCGATACCAATTGAAGGAGCCCACAGTGGAAACCGCAGCTGCATCCAATGGTTCGGCCCAGCATGTTCAGACCGGCACCGCGCGAGTCAAGCGTGGCATGGCCGAGATGCTCAAGGGCGGCGTCATCATGGACGTCGTCACCCCCGAGCAGGCGCGGATCGCGGAGGGCGCCGGGGCCGTCGCGGTGATGGCGCTGGAGCGGGTGCCCGCCGACATTCGCGCCCAGGGCGGGGTGGCCCGGATGAGCGATCCCGATCTGATCGAGGGCATCATCGCGGCGGTCAGCATCCCGGTGATGGCCAAGGTGCGGATCGGGCATTTCGTGGAGGCCCAGATCCTGCAGAGCCTCGGGGTGGACTACATCGACGAATCCGAGGTGCTGACCCCCGCCGACTACACCCACCACATCGACAAGTGGCGCTTCACCGTCCCGTTCGTCTGCGGGGCGACCAATCTCGGTGAGGCCCTGCGGCGGATCACCGAGGGCGCGGCGATGATCCGGTCCAAGGGTGAGGCCGGAACCGGTGACGTCTCCAACGCCACCACGCACATGCGGGCCATCGGTGGGGAGATCCGCCGTCTTTCGGCGCTGTCGGAGGACGAACTCTATGTCGCCGCGAAGGAGCTGCAGGCACCCTATGACCTCGTTGTCGAGGTGGCCCGGGCCGGCAAACTGCCGGTCACGTTGTTCACCGCCGGCGGCATCGCCACCCCGGCGGATGCGGCGATGATGATGCAACTGGGTGCCGAGGGCGTTTTCGTCGGCTCCGGGATCTTCAAGTCCGGAGACCCCGAGCAGCGCGGCGCGGCCATCGTGAAGGCCACCACCTTCTTCGATGACCCCGACGTGCTGGCCAAGGTGTCCCGCGGACTGGGCGAGCCGATGGTGGGCATCAACGTCGACGACATCCCGCAGCCGCACCGGCTGGCGCAACGCGGCTGGTAGCCCGGCGCTTCGATGGCGATCGAAGAGATCCTCGACCTCGAGCAACTTGAGGTCAACATCTACCGCGGTGGCGTGTATAACCCCGAATCAGGTTTTCTCTCAAGAACATTCGGCGGCCATATCGCCGGGCAGGCGCTGGTGTCCGCCGTGCGAACCGTGGGCCCCGCATTCCAGGTGCACTCCCTGCACGGCTATTTCCTGCGCCCCGGCGACGCGACCAAGCCGGCGGTCTATCTGGTCGACCGGCCGCGTGACGGCGGTTCGTTCTGCACCCGGCGGGTCAACGCCGTCCAGCACGGCGAGGTCATCTTCTCGATGGGGGCGTCATTCCAGACGCCCCAGCACGGCATCGAGCATCAGGACCCCATGCCGGAGGCCGTGCCGCCCGACGATCTCGAGGCCGAGGATCCCCGAAGCGGCGGCATTGCGCAGTTCGCCGAGTGGGATATCCGCAGGGTGCCGCCCGGGCTGGTGAACACCCGTTCGGGCAAGGCATCCCAGCAGCAGGTCTGGTTCAAACACCGGGATCCGCTACCCGACGACCCGCTGCTGCACATCTGCGCCCTGGCTTATATGAGCGACCTCACCTTGCTCGGTTCGGCCCAGGTCAACCACGCCGAGCAGCGTCCGCACCTGATGGTGGCCTCGCTGGACCACGCCATGTGGTTCATGCGGCCGTTCCGTGCCGACGAGTGGCTGCTCTATGACCAGTCCTCCCCGTCGGCGAGCGGTGGGCGGGCGCTGACCCAGGGCAGAATCTTCAGCCAGCGAGGCGACATGGTGGCTGCGGTGGTCCAGGAAGGGCTGACCCGCTATCAGCGCGGGTACACCCCGGCCAACCCGTGAGCAGGCCCGAGGTCGGCGTGCTGGCCCTGCAGGGCGACACGCGCGAACATCTGGCCGCCCTGCGCGCGGCCGGCGCGCAAGCCTGCACGGTGCGCCGCCGGGCCGAACTCGATGCCGTCGACGCACTGGTCATCCCGGGTGGGGAGTCCACCACGATGAGCCTGCTGCTGCGCGAGTTCGACCTGCTCGAGCCCCTGCGTGAGCGGTTGGCTGCCGGCATGCCGGCCTACGGGTCCTGTGCCGGCATGATCCTGTTGGCCAGTGAGATCCTCGACGCGGGTGCACCCGGCCGGCAGGCCTGTGCGCTCGGTGCGATCGATATGACAGTGCGCCGCAATGCCTTCGGCCGCCAGGTCGACTCCTTCGAAGATGATGTCGAATTCGACGGCCTCGACGGACCGGCGCATGCGGTGTTCATCCGCGCCCCCTGGGTGGAGAGGGTGGGGGCGGGGGTTCAGGTCCTCGCCCGCGCCGGCGATCACATCGTCGCGGTGCGACAGGGATCTGCGCTGGCCACCGCCTTCCACCCGGAGGTGACCGGCGACCGTCGCGTCCACAGATTCTTCGTCGACATCGTCACCGGCCGGGCTTAACCTCGCCGGGGACCCGCGTAAACTCGGCAGGTCACAATCCTGGCGAGAAAGAGGTCCGGGAAGAAATGAGCGGGAGACCATGAGCGGCCATTCCAAGTGGGCTACCACCAAGCACAAGAAGGCCGTCATCGACGCCAAGCGCGGCAAGATGTTCGCCAAGCTGATCAAGAACATCGAGGTCGCGGCCCGTACCGGTGGTGGCGACCCGAACGGCAACCCGACGCTGTGGGACGCGATCCAGAAGGCCAAGAAGACCTCGGTGCCCAACGACAACATCGAACGGGCCCGTAAGCGCGGTGCCGGTGAGGAAGCCGGCGGCGCGGACTGGCAGAACATCACCTACGAGGGCTACGGCCCAAACGGGGTGGCGGTGCTGATCGAATGCCTGACCGATAACCGCAACCGGGCCGCCGGTGAGGTTCGGGTGGCGATGACCCGCAACGGCGGCAATATGGCCGACCCCGGTTCGGTGGCCTACCTGTTCTCCCGCAAGGGCGTGATCATGCTCGAGAAGAACGGCCTGAGTGAAGACGACGTGTTGCTGGCGGTACTCGAGGCCGGTGCCGAGGAGGTCAACGACCTCGGCGACAGCTTCGAGATCATCTGCGAGCCCACCGACCTGGTCGCCGTGCGCACCGCCCTGCAGGATGCCGGAATCGACTACGACTCCGCCGACGCCAGTTTCCAGCCGTCGGTGACGGTACCCGTCGACCTCGAGGGTGCCCGCAAGGTACTCAAACTGGTCGACGCCCTCGAGGACAGCGATGACGTGCAGGATGTTTACACCAACATCGACATCCCCGACGATGTTGCCGCTCAACTCGACGAGGACTGACACGCCCGGTATGTCGTTACCCGCCGTCGTCGGCTGTACCCGCTAAGGTATCGAACAACTGTTCGTAGTCGAGAGGTTGTCCGTGCGGGTGATGGGAGTCGACCCGGGGCTGACCCGGTGCGGCCTTTCGGTGGTCGAGACCGGCCGGGGGCGCCAGGTCACCGCCTTGGATGTCGACGTGGTGCGGACCCCCTCCGATGAACCGTTGGCGCGTCGGCTGCTCACCATCAGCGATACCGTCGAGCACTGGATGGACACCCATCTCCCGGACGTCATCGCGATCGAGCGGGTGTTCGCCAACCAGAACGCCAACACAGCCATGGGCACGGCCCAGGCCGGCGGTGTCATCGCGCTGGCCGCGGCCCGTCGGCATATCGACGTCTACTTCCACACACCCAGCGAGGTGAAGGCCGCGGTGACGGGCAACGGCCGTGCCGACAAAGCTCAGGTCACCACCATGGTTACCAGAATCCTCGCGCTGCAACAGAAGCCAACCCCCGCTGACGCCGCCGACGCCCTGGCGCTGGCGATCTGTCACTGCTGGCGAGCGCCGATGATCGCCCGGATGGCGCAGGCGGAAGCGCTGGCCGCCGAACAGGTTCGCGCCTACCGGGCCCGGCTGAAGGCGGCCAGATGATCGCGGGGGTCCGCGGCGAGGTGCTCGACATCGCCCTGGACCACACCGTGATCGAGGCCGCCGGAGTCGGATACAAGGTGATGTGTACGCCGTCCACGCTGGCGACCCTCAAGCGCGGGGCGGAGGCCCGCCTGGTCACCGCGATGATCGTGCGTGAGGACTCGATGACGCTGTACGGCTTCGCCGACGGTGAGGCGCGTGACCTGTTCCTGACTCTGCTGGGCGTTTCCGGTGTCGGCCCGAAGATCGCACTCGCGACCCTGGCGGTCTATGACGCCGCAGCGTTGCGGCAGGCGCTGGCCGACGGCGATGTCGCGGCACTGACCCGGGTGCCCGGTATCGGCAAGCGGGGTGCCGAGCGGATGGTGCTGGAACTGCGCGACAAGGTCGGAGCCATGCCCAGCGGCGGTGGAGCGGCGGGAACTGCCGGGCACGCGGTCCGGATGCCGGTGGTGGAGGCCCTTGTGGGCCTTGGTTTTGCGGCGAAGCAGGCCGAGGACGCCTGCGACAAGGTGCTCGCCGCGGATCCCGATGCCTCCACCTCGGGCGCATTGCGCGCGGCGCTGTCGCTACTGGGGAAGTCCCGATGAGTCCGGTGTCCGAAGAGCAGAGCATCTAGATGGGCCGATTCGAGGACGATGTCGAGCCCGAGGAGCGCGATGTCTCAGCGGCATTGACCGTCGGCGAAGGCGATGTCGACGCTGGCCTGCGGCCGCGATCGCTGGGGGAATTCATCGGTCAACCCCGAGTTCGCGAACAGCTGCAGCTGGTCATCGAGGGCGCCAAGAATCGAGGCGGCACACCGGATCACATCCTGTTGTCCGGCCCACCCGGGCTGGGCAAGACATCGCTGGCGATGATCATCGCCGGCGAACTCGGTTCGGCGCTGCGGCTCACCTCCGGGCCCGCGCTGGAACGCGCCGGTGACCTTGCGGCGATGCTGTCGAACCTGGTTGAGGGCGATGTGCTGTTCATCGACGAGATCCACCGCATCGCCCGGCCGGCCGAAGAGATGCTCTACCTGGCCATGGAGGACTTCCGGGTCGACGTGGTGGTGGGTAAGGGCCCCGGGGCCACGTCGATTCCGCTGGAGGTCGCGCCGTTCACCCTCGTCGGCGCGACCACCCGGTCCGGTGCCCTTACCGGCCCGCTGCGGGACCGGTTCGGGTTCACCGCGCACATGGACTTCTACCAACCCGTCGAACTCGAGCAGGTGCTGCGCCGATCGGCCGGGATTCTGGGGATCGAACTCGGCGACGAGGCGGGTGCGGAGATCGCCCGCCGTTCCCGCGGCACTCCCCGAATCGCCAACCGGCTGCTGCGGCGAGTCCGCGATTACGCCGAGGTGCGCGCCGACGGCATCATCACCCGGGATGTCGCCAAAGCTGCGCTGGCGGTATACGACGTCGACGAATTGGGTTTGGACCGGCTTGACCGAGCGGTGCTCTCAGCCTTGATCAGCAGCTTCGGCGGAGGACCGGTCGGGGTGTCCACCCTGGCCGTGGCGGTCGGGGAGGAGGCCACCACCGTCGAGGAGGTGTGCGAGCCGTTCCTGGTGCGGGCCGGGATGATCGCGCGCACGCCCCGCGGACGGGTCGCCACGCCGCAGGCATGGACGCATCTGGGGATGACACCACCGCCGTCGGCCGGCGGACTGGGGCAGCCGCCACTCTTCGACTGAGCCTATGATCTGACGATCCTCAATCCCGGGAGCGTCGATGATCGCGGTGGCACTGATCTTTTCCGCGCTGGCCGCGGCGTTGCACGTCTACATCTTCGTGATGGAGTCGCTCAGGTGGACATCGCCAAGGACCCGGGCGGTGTTCGGCACCACCGCCGAGGAGGCGCAGACCACCAAGATGCTGGCGTTCAACCAGGGTTTCTACAACCTTTTCCTGGCCGTGGTCGCAACGGTCGGGGTGGTGCTGATGCTGCTGGGGCACCGCAGCGTCGGCGCCGCCCTGGTAATGGCCTCGGCGGGGTCAATGCTTGCCGCCGCTGTGGTGCTGCTCGCGTCGGCACCGGACAAGGCCAGGGCGGCCATCACCCAGGGGACATTTCCGCTCATCGCCGTCATTGCACTGGTGCTCGGACTGCTCTGACGACGCGTGGCCCCGCCGTCACTCGCCGGTGTACGCCATCACATGCTTGATCCGGGTGTAGTCCTCCAGGCCGTACATCGAGAGATCCTTGCCGTGGCCGGAAGACTTGTACCCGCCGTGTGGCATCTCGGCGACGAGGGGGATGTGGGTGTTGATCCACACACACCCGAAATCCAGCGCGGCCGAAACGCGCAGCGCGCGCTTGACGTCCCTGGTCCACACCGAGGACGCCAGGGCGTACTCGACGCCATTGGAGAAGCGGATCGCCTCCGCCTCGTCGGAGAAGGACTGCACCGTGATCACCGGACCGAAGATCTCCTCCTGGACGTGCCGGTCGTCCTGGCGCAGACCGCTGATAACCGTCGGCTCGATATAGAAACCCTTGTCGCCCTGACGGTGACCGCCGGCCGCCAGCACGGCATGCTGGGGGATTTCCAGCAGGAAGCTCAGCACCCGCTCCAGTTGGTTGGGGTTGTTCACCGGAGGGACCCAGCCCTCCTCGTCATCGGCCGGGCGTCCGAATGTGGTGGCCGCACCCTTAGCCTGCTCGGCCAGTGCGGCGGAGAGTTCCTTGACCACCCCGGCTTGGGCCATCACCCTGGTGGCCGCGGTGCAGTCCTGGCCGGCGTTGAAGTAGCCGGCGGTTGCTATGGCCTCGGCGGCCGCGGCGATATCGGCGTCGTCGAAGACGATCACCGGCGCCTTGCCGCCCAGTTCCAGATGGGTGCGCTTGAGGTGGCTGCCCGCACTGGTCGCCACCGCCCGGCCGGCGGCGACCGAACCGGTGATCGACACCATCTGCGGGGTGGGGTGGGCGACGAGGGCAGCGCCGGTGGCCCGGTCGCCGCAGACCACGTTGAGCACGCCCGGGGGGAAGTGCTTGGCGGCGATCTCGGCGAGCATCACCGAACTGACCGGGGTGGTGTCGCTGGGCTTGAGCACCACGGTGTTACCCGCCGCGATGGCGGGACAGAACTTCCAGATCGCCATCATCATCGGGTAGTTCCACGGTGCCACCTGGCCGATCACGCCCACCGGCTCGCGGCGGATCCACGAGGTGTGGTTCTCCATGTACTCGCCGGCCGACTTGCCCTCCAGAATCCGCGCCGCACCGGCGAAGAACCGGATCTGGTCGAGCATCGGCGGGACTTCCTCGGCCATGGTCACATGATTGGGCTTGCCGGTGTTGCGGCCCTCCGCGGCGACCAGGCTCTTGGTGTGCCGCTCCACATCGTCGGCGAAGTCGAGCAGCGCCTTCTGCCGCTGTGACGGCGTGGTGCGTTTCCAGTCGGTGAAGGCGGCCGAGGCCGCGGCATAGGCCTTGTCGATATCGGCCTCGCCGGACAGCGGTGCAGTGCCGTACTCATCACCGGTCGAGGGATCGACCAGGGGCATGGTTTCGCCGCTGGACGACTCGACCTGTTCGCCGTTGATGAAGTTCTTCACCGTTGTCATATCAGCTCCTCGTCGTCAAAAGGGTCGTGGTCAGAGATCGGCGAGGATGTCGGCCAGCACGGCCAAGCCCTCGAGCAGGAGGTCGTCGCTGATGGTCAGCGGCGGCAGGAACCGGAGGATATTGCCGAACGTGCCGGCGCTGAGCACCAGCACACCCTGGGCATGCGCCCGGGCGCACAGCGCCCTGGTCAGGTCCGGATCCGGTTCGGCGGTGCCGGATTTCACCAACTCGACCGCGATCATCGCTCCACGCCCGCGGACATCGCCGATCCGATCGTCATCGGCCTGCAGGCGGTGCAGCGTGTCCTTCATCAACCGCTCGATCTGCTTGGCCCGGTCCAGCAAACCGTCCATTTCGATGGTCTCGATGGTGGCCAGCGCCGCCGCGCAGGCGACCGGGTTGCCGCCGTAGGTGCCGCCCAGACCGCTGACATGCGGGGCGTCCATGATCTCGGCCCGGCCGGTGACCGCGGCCAGTGGCATCCCGTCGGCGATGCCCTTGGCAGTGACGATCAGGTCCGGGTCGATGCCCTCGTCCTCGCAGGCGAACATCTGACCGGTGCGTCCGAACCCGCTCTGCACCTCATCGGCGATGAAGACCACGTCGTTGTCGGCGCACCAGGCCCGCAGCGTCGGCAGGAACCCCGGTGCGGGCACCACGAATCCGCCCTCGCCGAGGATCGGCTCGATGATGACCGCGGCGAGGTTGGCCGCACCGACCTGCTTGTCGATCACGGTCAGGGTCCGTTCGGCGGCGAGTTCGCCGTTGGTCGCCCATTCCTTGTTGATCAGGCCGTCTCGGTACGGGTAGGAGAGCGGTGCCCGGTAGATATCCGGCGCGAACGGGCCGAACCCGCTCTTGTAGGGCATCGACTTCGAGGTGAGGGCCATCGTGAGATTCGTCCTACCGTGGTAGGCGTGCTCGAAGGCGACCACCGCGGTGCGCCGGGTGTACGCGCGGGCAACCTTTACCGCGTTCTCCACCGCCTCGGCACCGGAGTTGAACAGGGCACTGCGCTTCTCGTAGGACCCGGGGGTGAGCCGATTGAGATGCTCGGCGACGGCGATATAACCCTCGTAGGGGGTCACCATGAAGCAGGTGTGGGTGAAGGCGCCGACCTGCTCGCGGACCGCATCGACCACCCGGGGGGAGGAGTTGCCGATCGTGGTCACCGCGATACCCGAGCCGAGGTCGATCAGCCGATTGCCGTCGACATCCTCGATGATCCCGCCGAAGGCCCGGGCGCAGGACACCGGCATCGTGACCCCAACCCCTCGGGACACCGCGGCCACGCGGCGTTTGGTCATCTCCAGCGACTTGGGGCCGGGAATCTCGGTGATGAGTTTGCGACTCTGTTCGACGGTGGTCACGTCTGTAACTCCTGACATTCCCGGTGCGGGCAGGGATGTAAAGCGGGGTGAGTGCGAGCGTAGTCGGGCGGCGCGGCCGCGCAACTGAAAACCCAGCGAGACGCTTTATCGGCATCGGTACAAAGGGCGGCAGACCGCCCGGCCAACACGGGTCCCGGCGGTGCCGGAGGCGGCCCGCGGGGCCAATGGCACACTGGTCAGTCACAGGGTCCGCGACCGCCGGTCCCGCTGCGATGACCCGCACCCGACACCGAAAGACACCTGCCACCATGGAACTGCTGACATTCCTGCCCCTCATCATCATCATGGGGGCGTTCATGTTCTTCGCCTCGCGTCGCCAGCGCAAGGCCATGCAGGCCACCATCGATCTGCACGAATCGCTGCGGATCGGCGACCGGGTGCACACCACCTCCGGCCTGCAGGCCACCATCACCGCCATCACCGACGACAGCGTCGACCTCGAGATCGCCCCCGGTGTCGTCACCCGGTGGATGAAGCTGGCGATCCGGGATCGCATTGACGCCGATATGCCCGAGTCCGACGAAGCGAGTGTGCTGACGAGGGCCACCGAGCTGACCGACAGCGACGCGGACCGCCACAAGGACTGATTTCTCGCGACTACCCGTACCCTTTGCGGGGAGCATGCGACCGCGCGGGTGCGCTCGCGCCCACAACGCTGCATACGACAACGCTGCATACGACAACGCCGCATCGACGCGGCATAGGACTAGGAGAAACGACACGTGGCATCGTCATCGGCGCCGGTGCACCCGTACCGCTACCTGGCGCTGTTTCTGGCCCTGCTTATCGGCGTTTACCTGCTGGTATTCCTGACCGGCAATAAAGAAGCCGAGCCCAAGCTCGGGATCGACCTGCAAGGCGGCACCAGGGTCACCCTGACCGCCCGTACCCCCGACGGGTCCAAGCCGACCCGGGACGCGCTGAACCAGGCCCAGGAGATCATCGGTGCCCGGGTCAACGGCCTGGGCGTGTCGGGGTCCGAGGTCGTCATCGATGGGGACAACCTCGTCATCACCGTTCCCGGCAACGACGGCACCGCGGCCCGCAACCTGGGCCAGACTGCGCGGCTGTTCATCCGGCCAGTGATCGGCCAGCCGATTCCGGTGGAGGCCATCAAGCAGCAGGCGCAACCCCCCGGCGCTCCCGGTGCGCCACCCGGTGCCCCCGGCGCGCCCCCGCCCCCGCCTGGGGCCGGGCCCGCCGCCCCTCCCGGGGCCGCCCCGGCTCCCGCCTCGCCAGCGCCGCCCACGTCCGCGCCGGCCAGTCCGGCACCCCAGCCCCGGCCTTACCCGCTGGAGCCCACACCCACACCGCCGCCCGGCCCGCCCGGCAAGCCCGCAACGCCGCCCTCGGGACAGCCCGCCCCGCCGGACCCGCGGGAGGATCTCGCGGGTCGCATCAAGTTCGAGAAGGAACTTCGCCAGAGCACCAACCAGAACCTGCTGCTGCTTTCGGTGCAGTACATGGCCGGGCGCTGCGACCAGGAGGACGTCCTAGCCGGCAACGACGACCCGGACCTGCCGCTGGTGACCTGTTCGCAGGACCGCAAGTTCGTCTACCTGCTGGACAAGTCGATCATCAGCGGCGACCAGATCAAGGACGCCGTATCCGGATTCGACCAGCAGAGCGGCGCATTCGTCGTCGACCTCGAGTTCAAGGACGAGGCGTCAACAACGTGGGCCGATTTCACCGCCGCCAACATCGGCACCCAGACGGCTTTCACGCTGGACTCGCAGGTGGTCAGCGCCCCGCAGATCCGTGAGGCCATCCCCGGTGGGCGTACCCAGATCTCCGGTGGTGACCCGCCGTTCACCGCCGACTCCGCCAAGCAATTGGCGAACGTCCTCAAATACGGGTCTTTGCCATTGTCCTTCGAGTCGTCAGAGGCCGAAACGGTCTCGGCCACATTGGGATTGACCTCGCTTCGCGCCGGTCTGATCGCCGGGGCGATCGGGTTGGTGGCGGTGTTGGTCTACTCGCTGCTCTACTACCGGGTTCTCGGCCTGCTCACCGCGCTGTCGTTGGTGGCCTCCGGTGCCATGGTGTACGGCATCCTGGTGCTCCTCGGCCGCTATATCAACTACACCCTCGACCTGGCAGGCATCGCCGGTCTGATCATCGGCATCGGCACTACTGCCGACTCCTTCGTGGTGTTCTTCGAACGCATCAAGGATGAGATCCGCGAGGGCCGGTCGTTCAGGTCGGCGGTGCCGCGCGGTTGGGCCCGGGCCCGGAAGACCATCCTGTCCGGCAATGCGGTGAGCTTCCTGGCCGCGGCGGTGCTTTACTTCCTGGCCGTGGGTCAGGTCAAGGGCTTCGCCTTCACTCTCGGATTGACCACCATTCTCGACGTGGTCGTGGTGTTCCTGATCACCTGGCCGCTGGTGTACCTGGCATCGAAGTCGACGCTGTTGTCCAAACCGGCCTTCAACGGACTCGGCGCAGTGCAGCAGATCGCCAGGGAGCGCCGGGCGGCCGGACAGAACGCGGCAGTTGCCGGGACGGGACGGTGATGCATGACTGAGAACAGCAACGACACCGCTATCGAGGTCACCGAGACGGCTGAGTCGGCCGCGACGGCCCCGGCCGGGGCACCGACCGCCACAGAATTACCGCGACACGGGTTCTTCACCCGCCTCTACACCGGCACCGGGGCCTTCAACGTCATCGGCCGGCGCAAGCTGTGGTTCGCCTTCAGCTTCGTTCTCGTCGCAATTGCGGTTGCCAGCATCGTGCTGCGGGGCTTCACCTTCGGCATCGACTTCGAGGGTGGCACCAAGGTGTCTTTCCCGCGGGCCGGCGCGAACGGGGAAGCCGGTATCGCCCAAGTCGAGGAAACCTTCACGCAGGCCGTCGGGGTCAGTCCGCAGTCGGTCGTCATCGTCGGCAACGGGGCGACGTCCACCGTGCAGATCCGGTCGGAGACCCTCACCAACGACCAGGCGGCCACGCTGCGCGACGCGCTGTTCGAGAAGTTCCAGCCGAAGGGCACCGACGGAAAGTCCAGCAAGCAGACGATCAGCGACTCGGCTGTGTCGGAGACCTGGGGTGGGCAGATCACCAAGAAGGCGCTCATCGCGCTGGCGGTATTCCTGGTCCTGGTCACCATCTACATCACCATCCGCTACGAGAAATACATGGCGATGTCGGCGCTTGCGGCGCTCGGCTTCGACCTGATCATCACCGCGGGGGTCTATTCGCTGGTCGGATTTGAGGTCACGCCCGCGACGGTCATCGGTCTGTTGACCATTCTCGGTTTCTCCCTCTACGACACCGTGATCGTGTTCGACAAGGTCGAGGAGAACACCAAAGGCTTCGAACACACCACCCGGCGGACCTTCGCCGAACAGGCGAACCTGGCCATCAACCAGACCTTCATGCGCTCGATCAATACCAGCCTGATCTCGATCATGCCGATCCTGGCGCTGATGGTGGTCGCGGTCTGGATTCTCGGTGTCGGCACCCTGAAGGACCTGGCGCTGGTCCAGATGGTCGGCGTGATCGTCGGCACCTACTCGTCGATCTTCCTCGCCACACCACTGCTGGTCACGCTGCGGGAGCGCACCGATCTGGTGCGTAACCACACCCGTCGGGTGGCCAACCGGCGTGGCAAGCCGGTCGCCCCGGCCCAGGAACCGGCCGTCGGCGAAACGGAGACGGTGGCGGCGGTCCCGGCCGGTGCGCCAGCGGGCAGCAAGCCCCAACCCGGTGCCCGGCCGGTCCGGCCCCGGCGTCCCTCGGGCAAGCGGGAACGTTAGGCGAACGTGGGAGTCAGGCGCCGCACGGTTGCCATCGCCGTGGCGACCGTGTTCTTCACAGCCGCTTCCGCGGGACTCACGTCCTGCGCGGGCAGCGCACCCGAGGTCAACTACGCCGTTGACGGTGTGCTGACCACCTACAACACGAATACGGTTGGTGGTGCTGCCTCGGCGGGTCCGCAGGCGTTCGGCCGGGTACTGACCGGGTTCAGCTTTCATGGTCCGGACGGGCAGGTACTCGCCGACCGTGACTTCGGCTCGGTGTCGGTCGTCGGTCGTGAGCCCCTGGTGCTTGATTACCAGATTGCCGATGACGCGGTGTACTCCGACGGCAAGCCGGTCACCTGCGATGACATGGTGCTTGCCTGGGCTGCCCAGTCCGGTCGGTTCGCCGGCTTCAACGCCGCCAGCAAGGCCGGCTATCTCGACATCGCCGGTATCGAGTGCCAGCCGGGCCAGAAGCGGGCCAGGGTCAACTTCCTGCCCGGCCGGGCGATCGTTGACTACACCCAGTTGTTCACCGCCACCTCGTTGATGCCGTCACATGTCATCGACGACGAACTCGGCATCAGCGCCGCCGGCGCGGTGCAGAGCGGAGATCCCGCCGCGATCGGCCGGGTGGCCGAGGCGTGGAACACCATCTGGGACCTCAGGCCGGGGATGGATGCTGAGGCGTTCAAACGGTTCCCGTCATCGGGTCCGTACAAGATCGACTCCGTTCTGGAGTCCGGTGCGGTGGTGCTGGCTGCCAACGACCGCTGGTGGGGAGCCCAACCGGTGACCGAGCGGATCACGGTGTGGCCGCGTGGCGTTGATGTGCAGGACCGGATCAACAACGGCAGCTTCCACGTGGTCGATGTGGCGACCGGCTCGCTGGGCACGCTGACCACACCAGATGAGTATCAGCGCACCGATATCGCCTCCGGCGGCATCGAGCAGCTCATCTTCGCCGCGCAGGGGCCGCTTGCGGCTCCGGAAGCCCGCCTCGCGGTGGCCTCCTGCACCCCGCGGGATCTGCTCGCCGCCAACGCCGCCATGCCGATCGCGAACGCGCGGCTCAATCCGGTCAGCGACGACGCCTACAGCGCGCTGGAGTCCGGCCCGCTGTCCGACCAGTACAACGTGGCCAACCCGGAGGCGGCCCTGGCGGCGCTGGAAGGCCAGCCGCTGACGGTGCGGATCGGCTACCAGTCGCCCAACCCGCGGCTCGCGGCGGCGATGGCGGCGATCACCCAGGCGTGCGAGCCGGCCGGTATCACCGTGATCGGCATGACCGCGGAGGGCACCGGTCCGCAGGCCCTCCGTGACGGTCAGATCGACGCACTGCTGTCCAGCACCGGCGGAGCGGCCGGCAGCGGTTCCACCGGCTCGTCGGCGATGGACGCCTACACGTTGTACACCGGTAACGGCAACAATCTGTCCGGCTACGCCAACCCCCAGGTGGACGGCATCATCGCCGCGCTGGCTGTCACCACAGACCCCAAGGAGCAGGCCCGGCTGATCGGTGACGCAGCGCCGATGCTCTGGAACGATATGCCGACCCTGCCGCTCTACCGGCAGCAGCGCACCCTGATCTGGTCGAAGAAGATGTTCGCCGTCGAGGCCAACCCGACGAAGTGGGGCGCCGGCTGGAACATGGATCGCTGGCGGCTCGAGCCGTGAGTCCGCCGGACGCCGCGGCCGTCATCGCCGAGCTGACCCGTGTAGTTCCCGACTTCCCGTCCCCCGGGGTGCTGTTCCGCGATCTCACCCCGGTGCTGGCCGATGACCGCGGGTTCGCGGTGATCACCGAAGCGCTGTCCAGGCTGGTGGAGGGGGCCGACCTGATCGCCGGGATCGACGCGCGGGGGTTTCTGCTCGGCGGGGCGGTAGCCCACCGGCTCGGGGTGGGGGTGCTGGCCATCCGCAAGGGCGGAAAGCTGCCACCACCGGTGCACAGCCGCAGCTACACCCTCGAATACGGAAGCGCGACCCTGGAGATTCCCGCCGCCGGTATCGAACTGGCCGGCCGCCGGGTTGCCGTCGTCGACGATGTCCTGGCCACCGGCGGCACCCTGGCCGCCGCGCGTGACCTGTTGGTCGCCGCCGGGGCCGACGTGACCGAGGCCGCCGTGGTGATGGAGCTGGCAGGCCTGGGCGGTCGGAACCTGCTGGCGCCACTGGATGTTCGAAGCTTGCAGCTGCTTTAGGCGATTTCCTCGGTATCCTCGGTGCACGGGGGATCGGAGGTGGATATGGCGGACGAATCGGGCGGCGTTCGGGAGATCGTCGCGACCACCCAGCCGATACCGGTCGCCGAACTGCCCGAGGCCCGCCCCGAGACGGCCAAGGCCGCCAGCAGCGCCTCGCGCCGGGTGCGGGCCCGGTTGGCCCGCCGGATGACCGCGCAGCGCAGCGCCATCAGTCCAGTGCTCGAACCCCTGATCGCCGTGCATCGCGAGGTCTATCCCAAAGCCGACCTGGCTATCCTGCAGCGAGCCTACGAGGTGGCCGAGGCCAAGCACTCCTCCCAGCTTCGCCGTTCCGGGGATCCCTACATCACCCATCCGTTGGCGGTGGCCAACATCCTGGCAGAACTGGGAATGGACACCACCACCCTGGTCGCCGCACTGCTGCACGACACCGTCGAGGACACCGGCTACACCCTTGAGGCGTTGACCGCCGACTTCGGTGAGGAGGTCGGACACCTCGTCGACGGGGTGACCAAACTGGACAAGGTCGTGCTGGGTAGTGCCGCCGAGGGCGAGACCATCCGCAAGATGATCATCGCGATGGCCCGCGACCCCCGGGTACTGGTGATCAAGGTGGCGGACCGGCTGCACAATATGCGCACCATGCGCTTCCTGCCCCCGGAGAAGCAAGCGCGCAAGGCCCGCGAGACGCTGGAAGTCATTGCGCCCCTTGCTCATCGGCTCGGGATGGCAACGGTGAAGTGGGAGCTGGAGGATCTCTCCTTCGCGATCCTGCACCCCAAGCGCTATGAGGAGATCGTCCGGTTGGTCGCCGATCGGGCGCCGTCGCGCGATACCTACCTGGCCAAGGTCCGGGCCGATATCAGTGCCGCACTGACCGGGATGAAGATCGGCGCCACCGTTGAGGGGCGGCCCAAGCACTACTGGTCGATCTACCAGAAGATGATCGTCAAGGGCCGCGATTTCGACGATATCCACGACCTGGTCGGAGTGCGCATCCTGTGCGACGAGATCCGGGACTGCTACGCCGCGGTGGGTGTCGTGCACTCGCTGTGGCAGCCGATGCCCGGCCGGTTCAAGGACTACATCGCCCAGCCCCGGTTCGGGGTGTACCAGTCCCTGCACACCACCGTCGTCGGCCCCGAGGGCAAACCGCTGGAGGTCCAGATCCGGACCCGCGATATGCACCGCACCGCGGAGTATGGGATCGCCGCGCACTGGCGGTACAAGGAAGCCAAGGGCCGCAATGCGGTTCTGCATCCGCACGCGGCCGCCGAGGTCGACGATATGGCCTGGATGCGCCAGCTTCTCGATTGGCAACGGGAGGCCGCCGACCCCGGTGAGTTCCTCGAATCGCTGCGCTACGACTTGGCGGTCCAGGAGATCTTCGTCTTCACCCCGAAGGGTGACGTGATCACACTGCCGGCCGGTTCCACCCCGGTCGACTTCGCCTACGCGGTGCACACCGAGGTGGGCCACCGCTGCATCGGCGCCCGGGTCAACGGCCGCCTGGTCGCCCTTGAGCGGACCCTGGAAAACGGTGAAGTGGTGGAGGTTTTCACCTCCAAGGCGCCCAACGCCGGGCCGTCCCGGGACTGGCAGGGCTTCGTGGTCTCGCCGCGGGCCAAGGCCAAGATCCGGCAGTGGTTCGCCAAGGAGCGCCGCGAGGAAGCGCTGGAGGCCGGTAAGGATTCCATCGCCCGGGAGGTCCGCCGCGGTGGACTCCCGCTGCAACGGCTGGTCAACAGCGAGGCGATCACCGCACTGGCGCAGGAATTGCGCTACGCCGACGTTTCGGCGCTCTACACCGCCGTCGGGGAAGGGCACGTGTCGCCCCGGCACGTTGTGCAGCGTCTGCTGGCGCAACTCGGCGGGGCCGACGGCGCCGAGGACGAACTCGCCGAACGGGCCACCCCGGCCACCATGCCGGTGCGGCAGCGTTCCACCGAGGACACCGGTGTCGCGGTGCCCGGTGCGGCCGGAGTGCTGACCAAACTGGCCAAATGCTGCACGCCCGTTCCCGGCGACAAGATCATGGGCTTCGTCACCCGCGGCGGCGGGGTCAGCGTGCACCGGACGGACTGCACCAATGCCGTCGATCTCCGCCAGCAGTCCGAACGGATCATCGAGGTGCTGTGGGCGCCGTCGCCGACATCGGTGTTCCTGGTCGCCATTCAGGTCGAGGCACTTGACCGGCACCGGCTGCTGTCCGATGTGACCCGGGTGTTGGCCGACGAGCGGGTCAACATTCTGTCGGCGACGGTGACCACGTCCGATGACCGGGTAGCGGTCAGCCGCTTCACCTTTGAGATGGGTGACCCCAAACACCTGGGTCATGTGCTCAACGCGGTGCGCAACATCGAGGGTGTCTATGACGTCTACCGGGTGACGTCCGCTGCCTGACCGGATCGGGTGGGCGCAGCGGTAGGGTCTTTACATGCCCGAGGTGCCGCTGATGTCCGGGTTCCCGTCTGACCCGGGGGGACGCGTCACGCTTCTGAATTGGCAGGAGCCCCCGTTCAACCGCTGGTCGTTTCAGCACCTGCGGGAACTCATCCCAACCCAGCGGATTCCGATCGGTGGGGGACCGGTCCGATCATTGCTTCGCCACGACACTGAACTGGACCCCGGAGCGGTAACCGTTCATCGGGTCGATGAGCGGGTGTCGACCTTGGCCGACGTGCTCGACGAGACCTTCACCGACGCCGTCGTGGTGGTTCATGACGGCCATATCGTGCTGGAGCGCTACCACGGCGCGATGACTCCTGACACGGTTCACCTGCTGATGTCGGTCACCAAGTCGGTCGTCGGCTGTGTGGCCGGCGTACTGGTCGAGCGGGGCCAGCTTGACCCGAATCAGTTGGTGGACCTTTACGTGCCGGAGGTCGACGGTTCGGGATACAGCGGGGCCGCTGTGCGTGACCTGCTGGACATGCGTACCGGGGTGTTGTTCCGAGAGGAATACACCGATCCCGAGGCGGAGGTCCGGGTGATGGAGCGTCACATGGGATGGCGACCCGGGTTGAGCCCCGGACACATCGGCGGCATGTACAACTTCCTCGCCTCGATGACTGCTGCCAGCCCACATGGCGGACCCTTCGTCTATCGCTCAGCTGATACCGACATGCTGGGCTGGGTCTGCGAGCGGGCCGCCGGAGTCCGCATGGCGGACCTGATCTCCACGGTGATATGGCAACCGATTGGTGCGGAGTTCGAGGCCGAAATCACCTGCGACGGAGTCGGTTCGGCGATTCATGACGGCGGGATGTCGGCGACCGCGCGTGATATCGCCAGGTTCGGACAGATGCTTCTCGACGACGGCCACGTGGCGGGAAGCCCGGTGGTGCCCAGTCGGTGGCTGGCGGACTCGCGCACCCTCGATCCCGATATCCGGGGGGCCTTCGCGTCGTCGGCGTCGGAGACGACGCTGAGCGGAGGCTGGTACCGCAACCAGTTCTGGTATGTGCCGGGGCCACTCGGGGATCTCCAACTGTGCCTGGGTATTCACGGTCAGATGGTGGTCGTCGATCGGGCGACCCGAACCGTGTCGGTCAAGATGTCGTCGTGGCCGGCGGCCCAGAATCCGCCGTACCTGCTGGACACCATCCGGGCGTTCGCGGCCGCCGGCCGCCACCTTGCCGGACTGGCCGGGCCGGGCCGTGACGGTGCCGGCACACTGACCGGACCGATCGGGGTGGTCGATGGCCGCGAGCGCGGCCACGGCCGATGAAACGGCTGAACGCCCCCTACTTGACGAAGCCGATCGGATATACCGCGGGTGTGCTGGGCAGCGGTTCGCTGATGTACATCGCCCGGATGCCGTCGATATAGCTGCGGCAGCGCCGGGTCAGTCCGTCCTCGGTCTGCATCCGTCCCTTGGTCACCAGGATGCCCAGGTCGGCTCCCTTGAACCGGTAGTCCCCGGGCCCGTACACGCGCATGAAGAAACACTCATCCTCGTGGGTCACGTCATGCCAGTCGTTGGTGAGGCCGATGAAGCGCAAGGTGCCATCCTCGGTCAATCGGTACCGGCCGGTCGGCGGCGCGGCCAGAATCCGCTCCACCGCGTCGTTGGGCTCCTTCATGATCAGCTGGGCCCATACGTCCAATGCGGCCAGTTCACGCCAGCGCTCGTTGATCTCGTCGACATCGACCCGGTAGTCGATATTCAGGAATTCCAGCAGGTGGAAGAGGAACAGCGGAATATCGGCGTAAGCACCGGCGGTGACGTTGGTCATCGAGGACGCTCCGGATATCCGCGGGTTCAGCTCACCCAGGTAGACCTGATCGGAGTCCAGGTCAACTAGGACGTCCACCTCGAAGAAACCCTTGTATCCCTCATCGCGGAGCCGGTCGCCGAGGCGGCGCACGTGCCCGATGGCGGTATTGCGGTGCTCCTCGGAAAGCGCTTCGGGGAAAAGGTCATTACCGCACCAGCCGCCGCGGTAGGGCGTCAGCTCCGGGTAGCCGGTCAGGTCGGTCATGAACGGCCCGACGACGGTCCCGTGCTGGGTGTTGACCGCTTCGACCGCCACGGCGCGGTTGTTGATCCGCTTCATGATCTTCAGGTCCTGGCCGATCATGTCCTGGCTGTCGCGGTCCCATTCGCTTTCGCAGGTGATGAAGAACGTCGTTTTGCCGGAGTCGCCGTATGGCGTCTGCACCACGAGATCAGAGCCGAGGGCGGCCGCGGCGGCCAGCTCGCTGAGTTGCTGATAGGTATCGGCGCGAGCCAGGACGTTGGGAACCGACGGGGCGCCGGCCTGTTCCCCGAGCTGCGTGGTGACAATCTTGGAGTCCAGATGCCGGCGCAGGGAGTCCGGCGGCAGAATCAGGGTGTAACCGAGTTCGCGACAGATCTGCTCAGTCTCTTCATCGAAGAAGACCATCGCGATCATCGGGCGCAATCCTGTTGCAAAGCATCGCAAGTCGATATGTCGCTGGACTTCGGGGTCGCGCAGCAGGTAATTGTTGATCTGCTCGGAGCTCGTGAACTCGACGAAGGGCTTACTGCTCGGGGTGAACACCCGTGGATGCCCGCCGTCCCAGGAATCGTGATAGACGATGTACTCGAATCCGCGGACCCACCGGTCGATTCCAAGCAGGTTGAAGGCCGTCGGGCCGACGAAGAAGATGGGTTGATCGTTGGTTCGGAAGAAAGTCCGAATCTCCGGGATGCCATTAAGCCCGCGGGTTCGGAATACGCTGGATACCATAGGAATACCGAAGTCCTGCCGGTCGATTATGCGTGCTGCGCAACCGCAGTCTCTCATGCCGCAGACACCGGTGACCTGGATTTCGTTGACTGCCCAGCAGGGGTAAGGAGACCTGAATGGCTCAGCATCCACTGGACTCGTTGTCGACGGAGGAGATCCGGCAGACCGCCGAGATCCTTCGCCGTGGAGGGCTAGTCGGCGACGGTTGGCGCTTCACGTCGATCGAACTGAAGGAACCGGAGAAGAGTTGGGTCAAGGCCTGGCGGCCGGGTGATCCAGTGCCGCGGACGTCCTTCGCGGTGCTGCTCGACCGGTCTGAGAACAAGACATACGAGGCCACCGTCGATCTGACCGGGGACAAGGTCGTTTCTTTCGAACACATTCCGGGCGTCCAGCCCAACTTCACCGTCGACGAGTTCTACGAGATGGACGAGGCGATGCGCAAGCATCCCGATGTCATCGCCGCGCTTGCCGAGCGCGGCTACACCGACATGAGCCTGATCCTGATCGACACCTGGGCGTACGCCAAGGCTCTGATGCCGGCTTCGGTGGAACTCGCCCGGGCCGTCCTCCGCCGAACAGAGAAGTACCCGAACCGCAGGCTCGGTTGGTGCGACCTGTGGGCCCGGGCGACGCCGGAGGGAAACCCCTATGGCCATCCGGTCTCCGGCCTGCAATTGGTCGTCGATATGAACACCCACGAATTGCTCGAAATCGACAATGACCACTCCTACGGCCAGCCTGAGGTGGACTGCGAGTACGTGCCCTCTGTTCGGGGCATCGAGCCACGGACCGACGTCAAACCGCTGCACATCACTCAGCCCGACGGGCCGTCGTTCACCCTCGACGGGTCGGAACTCAAATGGCTCAACTGGACCTGCAGACTAGGCTTCAACTACCGCGAGGGTCCGGTGATCTACCAGTTGACTTTCGACGACAACGGCACCAAACGCGATGTGGCCTACCGCATGTCGCTTGCCGAGATGGTGGTTCCGTATCGGGATCCCTCCTTCGATCACTACCGCAGGACTGCTTTCGACATCGGGGAGTGGGGCCTGGGCGTGATGACGACCTCGCTGGAGTTGGGCTGCGACTGCCTGGGCGAGATCGTCTACGTCGACGCCACCCTGGCCAACACCAAAGGCGAGCCCTACACCATCAAGAACGCGATCTGCCTCCACGAGGAGGACAACGCCGTTCTGTGGAAGCACGTCGACTACAAACACGGAGCCGAAGTTCGCCGGCAGCGCCGGATGGTGATCTCTTGCCACGCGACAGTGGCTAACTACGAGTACCTGATCTACTGGCGCCTGTACCAGGATGGGAACATCGAGTGCGAGATCCGCGCCACCGGCATCATGGTGACCACGCCTTTCCCGGAGGGCTCGAACCCGCCGCCCTACGGAACGGTCGTCGACAAGAACACCTACGCCCCGTTCCATCAGCACTTCCTCGTCGCCCGGTTGGACCTGGACGTCGACGGTGAGGACAACACCGTCATGGAGATCGACTCGATGGCGCCGCCGGTGACTGCGGACAATCCCTACGGACTGGCGCTGGTGACCGAGGCGACGCCGATCACCTCCGAGGCGGAGTCCGCCCGGGACTTCGACTGGTCGACCCAGCGGAGCTGGAAAGTGGTCAATCCCAACAAGGTCAACAGGTACGGCACGAACGTCAGCTACAAACTGGTTCCCGGAGCGTGCTTCCCGCCGATGATGGACGAGTTGGCGCCCCAGTATCTGCGGGCTCCGGTGATCGGGCACACCCTGTGGGTGACGAAGAACAGTTCGGACGAGCGCTGGCCGGCGGGGGCTTACCCGGTCCAGTCCGAGTTCGACACCGGGATGACCGAGTGGGTCAAGGACGATGCGCCACTGGTGAACACCGACGTGGTGCTCTGGTACGTGTTCGGCATACACCACATCACCCGGATGGAGGAGTGGCCGATCATGTCGGTCGACACGGTCTCGTTCTGGCTCAAGCCATCCGGATTCTTCGACCGCAACCCGTCCATCGACGCACCGCCGACGCCCAAGGGCGAAGCCGGGAGCTGCCACAGCGGCTGACCCAGGGGATCAGTCCAGCACGATGGTCGGGGTGTCCTTGTGCAGCGTCTCGCCGCGGAAGAACGCCGGCGACACCGCGCGCCAGGCGAACATCAGCACCAGGCCCAGCGCAATCAGGCCGAGGCCCAGTATCAGGACCAACCCGACGCCGAAAATCTCCGCCCCGCTTCCGTAGTCCGGCGAGGCGCTGTCACGCAGGGTGATGACCAGTACCGCGCCCAAGCCCAGTCCACCAAGCAGAGGAAAGAGCAACTTGAAGACAAAGCTGTTGACGTCGTTGAACAACTCTCGGCGGAAAAACCAGATACAGGCGAACGCGGTCAGCCCGTAGTAGAAGCAAATCATGATGCCCAGCGCGTAGATGGTGTCCATCAGCGCGTTCTTGCTCAGCACGTGCAGCACGGCGTAGAAGGTCCCGGCCACCACGCCCGCCACCACCGTGGCGTAGGACGGGGTGAGGTAGCGGGGGTGAATCGAGGCAAAACGCGGCGGGAGCGCCTTGTAGGCGGCCATGCCGAGCATGGTGCGGGAGGACGGTAGGAACGTGGTGATCAGGCTCGCGGTGCTTGATGCCAGTACCGCCAGGAACAGAAACAGGTGCCACGGATGGCCCAGGACAGGTTCGGCGACCGAGCCGAAAACGTTCGCCGAATTCTCCTCGTTGCCCAGGCCCAGCCCCTCGGTACCGACGCCGGCGTACATCTGGGTGGCTACTGCCACGATCAAGTAGGTCAGCAGGATCGAGAGCACGGTCAGCAACGCGGCCCGGCCCGGCGTCTTGTCCGAGCCTTTCGACTCTTCGTTCACGGTCAGGCAGGTATCCCAGCCCCAGAACGCGAAGATCGAACCGGACAGTCCCGCGATGAATGCCGACAGCGTCAGCCCGGCCGGGCTGAACCAGTCCCACGTGAAGGCGATCCCGGTCTCTGAGGACCCGGACTTGGCGATGGCCACCACCGCAAAGATCAGCAGCACCGTCAGTTGGAAGCCGACCAGGATGAATTGCACCCGTTCGGTGGTGGTGATGCCGCGGTAGGCCACCCAGGTGGCGATGGCGAGGAAGGCCAGGCATGTCCCAATATTGATTGCGGGGTGTTCCCACAGACCGGCGATTGTCCGGCTGCCGAATGCATCACCGAGAAACTGGTAGAAGAATTCGACAGCGACCCCGGCCAGATTCGACAGCACGATGGCGGTGGCCAGGATGGCCGCCCAGCCGCCGAGCCAGCCGACGTACGGACCGAACGCCTTGGATGTCCAGGTGAAGGAGGTTCCGCAGTCCGGCATGACCCGGTTGAGTTCGCGGTAGGCGTAGGCGGCGAAGAACATCGGCAGGAAGCCGGCGATGATCACCACCGCCATCTTGGTGCCGGCCTGGGACACCAGGATGCCGATGGTCGCGGTCAGCGCGTAGGCGGGTGCGACCGACGAAATGCCCAGGACCGTACTGCCCAGAACGCCCACCGAGTTATGCGACAGACCCTTGTCGATGAGGTCCGCTTCGGCAGCGTGGTGCAGTTGGTGTGCCTCTGCCATGCCACCCCCGCTGAGTCAGGAATTCACGCTTCGGCAGTACCGTACCGCTGACACCGCGACCTGCGCGGTGTTTGCTTTACCTTGACAGGTTTTCTAGCGGACGGAGGGGACGCCATGACCGATGCGGTCGCCATGGCAGAGACCAGTGTGGTGGTCGGAGCCGACGGGTCCGACCACGGAGTCGCGGCGCTGCGCTGGGCGGCGCGAACCGCCGTCGCCTACGGGTTGCCGCTGACCGTGCTCTACGCCCGGCCCGATGCGCTGGCGGAGTCGGTGGTGCTCGACGAGCCGACCGGTGTGCTCGGCGAGGCGGTTGCACTGGCCCGCCGGGAGCAACCGGAGGCGGAGGTTCGGGCATTGCAGATGCCCGGCGCGCCGGTGCCGTCGCTCCTGGCGGCGGGGGATAACGCCGACGTGCTGGTGCTCGGGTCGCGCGGCATCGAGGGTTTCCGCGGTCTGCTGCTGGGCTCCACCACGATGCATGTCGCGCCGTACGCGGAGTGCCCGGTCGTGGTGGTGCACTCCGGGATGGAGGGTGGCGTCCCGTTCGAGGATGTCGAGGGCGGCGACGGGAATCCCGGGCAGGTGGTGTTGGGCTATGACGGTTCGCCGGCCTCCAACCGGGCGGCGGCCTTCGCGTTCCGTCATGCCGAGGCGATCGGCTGCGGTGTGGTGGCGGTTTCGGTCGAAGCGACCCGCGGCGAACCCGAGACGCACGAATTCAACCCCGGGGACGCCACCCCCGGTTCGGACACCAGCGCCTTCCACTCTCCGGTGATCGTCACTGCAGCGGCGTTCCCCGACGTCCCGGTGTCCTTCGTCTCCGGCACCGGCCGGCCCGCGGAGGTGCTGCTGGCCGAAGCGGTCGGCGCGGAACTGCTGGTCGTGGGCAGCCGGGGATCCGGTGGATTCGCCGGGCTGATCATGGGCTCGGTGAGCCAGAAGGTGCTGGCCCACGCCAGTTGTCCGGTGGCCGTACTGCACCCGGGGATCTCCGCCGAGACGGCCTCCGGGATCGCCTGAGCCCCAAAGGTTCTGGGGTTCTCAGTCCAGCAGGACCGATTTGACCTTCACTTCGGTGGCCGGTTTGCCGTCCTCGCCCCCGTCGGCGACCCCGGCCTCGGCGATCTTGTCCAGGGTAGCCAGCCCGGTCGCGTCGATGGTGCCGAACACCGTGTAGTTCGGCGGCAGCTTGGAGTCCTTGTACACCAGGAAGAACTGGCTGCCGTTGGTGTCCGGGCCGGCGTTGGCCATCGCCAATGTCCCGCGCGGGTAGAGCACCGCATTCTTCAGCGCCGGGTCATTCTTCGGGTATTGGTTGGTGGGGTACTCGTTGGCGAACTGGTAGCCCGGACCGCCGGACCCCGTTCCGCTGGGATCGCCGCACTGCAGGACGCCCAGCGCCGGTGCGGTGGTCAGCCGATGGCAGATGGTGTCGTCGAAGAAACCCTTCTGGGCCAGGCTGGCGAAGCTGTTGACCGTGCACGGTGCTTCGGCGTTGTTGAGCAACAGGCCGATGTTGCCCTGATCGGTCGACATGCTGACGCTGATCGTGGCGGGGTCGGTGGGCACCTTCCCGGAGTTCGGTGCGTCAACCTTCTTGCTGGTCTTCTGGGCGGCCGGGTACTGGCAGTTGGCCCCCAGATCGGCCGCCGCCTTGAACACCGGGAGTTGGCCCTCTCCACCGCGGGCTGCCGGGGTGGCAGCTTCGGCGGAGGTGGTCTCGGCGCTGGAGGATGTGCTGGCGGTGGAAGCGCCCTTGTCTTCTTTGAGCACGAAGGTGGCGATCAGAGCTGCCCCGACGGCCAGGGCGGTCATGGCGCCGACCACCGTGAGGATCCGCTGACGCTTGGCGCGCTGCGCGCGGCGCTGGAGTTGCCGCTCAAGTTTGCGTTGGGCAGTTTCGCGTCGTTGTGCGTTCGTGGGCACCGCGGCGTCCTCCGTTGGTAGATCGTGCAATCGCGCTGACGAGTGTGCCAGCCGAGGATGCGGACGGGGCTCAGGACCCACCCGAAGTGTCGGGTGTCAGACTGGTCACCGTGTTGCTCACCGGGTTCCCGGCCGGCATGTTGGCCTGTAACTGCTACGTCCTGGCGCCGCGCGCCGGGGCGGATGCGGTCATCGTCGACCCCGGTCAACGTGCGCTTGGCCCGTTGCGCCGGATTCTCGACGAGAACCGGTTGACTCCGGCCGCGGTGCTGCTCACCCATGGCCACATCGACCACATCTGGTCGGCGCAGAAGGTGGCCGACACCTACGGATGCCCCGCCTTCATCCACCCGGAAGACCGGTTCATGCTCACCGACCCGATCCGGGGCTTCGGCCCGCGGATCGGCCAGGTTGTGTTCGGCGCGCTGTTCCGGGAGCCGCGGCAGGTCGTCGATCTGGACCGGGACGGAGCGGTACTGGACTTCGACGGGGTCGCGTTGACCGTCGACCACACGCCGGGACATACCCGCGGGTCGGTGGCCTTCCGGGTGTCCGGCGACGGCGCCGGGCTCGTCTTCACCGGCGACACCCTGTTCAAGCGGTCCGTGGGCCGCACCGATCTCCCGGGTGGCAGCGGACGGGACCTGCTTGGCTCGATCGTCACCAAACTGCTGGTACTCGACGACGACACCCGGGTGTTGCCCGGACACGGCGAGGCCACAACCATCGGGGAGGAACGCCGTGCCAACCCGTTCCTGCAAGGGATGACCGCCCTGTGAGCCAATTTCAGGCACCCAAGGGGGTTCCGGACTACCTGCCGCCGGAGTCAGCGGAGTTCGTCGCGGTGCGCGACGGGTTGCTCGGCGCCGCCCGCTGCGCCGGCTACGGCGATATCGAGTTGCCGATCTTCGAGGACACCGCGCTGTTCGCCCGCGGGGTGGGGGAGTCCACCGATGTGGTGTCGAAGGAGATGTACACCTTTGCCGACCGCGGGGACCGGTCGGTGACCCTGCGTCCGGAGGGGACCGCCGGGGTCATGCGGGCGGTGATCGAGCATGGTCTGGACCGCGGTGCGTTGCCGGTCAAGCTCTGCTACGCGGGGCCGTTCTTCCGTTACGAGCGTCCGCAGGCTGGACGCTACCGGCAGCTGCAGCAGGTCGGTGTGGAGGCGATCGGCATCGACGATCCGGCGCTGGATGCCGAAGTGATAGCCGTGGCCGACGCCGGGTTCCGGTCCCTGGGCCTGGACGGCTTCCGGTTGGAGATCACCTCGCTGGGAGACAACACCTGTCGGCCGCAGTATCGGGAGTTGTTGCAGGAGTATCTGTTCGGCCTCGAACTCGACGAGGCAACCCGGGGGCGGGCCGCTCTCAACCCGCTGCGGGTTCTGGACGACAAGCGTCCGCACATCCGGGAGATGACGGCCGGCGCTCCGGTGATGCTCGACCACCTGTCCGACGACGCGCGGTGCCACTTCGACACCGTGCTGGCGCACCTCGACGCTCTGGCGGTCCCCTATGTCGTCAACCCGCGGATGGTGCGGGGCCTGGATTACTACACCAAGACCACCTTCGAGTTCGTCCACGACGGGCTGGGCGCCCAGTCCGGTATCGGCGGCGGCGGCCGCTACGACGGACTGATGGCCCAGTTGGGAGGGCAGGACCTCTCCGGTGTCGGTTTCGGGTTGGGTGTGGACCGGACCATGCTGGCACTGCGCGCGGAGGGTAAGGGGGTCGGGGAACGCGGCCGGTGCGATGTGTTCGGTGTTCCGTTGGGGGAGCGAGCCAAGATCGAACTTGCCCGACTCGCCGCGGCGCTGCGGGCGGCCGGGGTCCGGGTCGATCTGGCCTACGGAAACCGTGGGGTCAAGGGCGCCATGCGTGCCGCCGACCGGTCCGGGGCGGGTATCGCACTGGTCGCCGGGGACCGCGATATCGATGGCGGCACCATCGGGATCAAGGACCTCGCCTCCGGCACGCAGATCGACATCGTCATCGATTCCGTTGTCGCCGAAGTGCTTTCACGCCTCGCCTGAGCTGTTTGATCTGGCGTACCAAGACTCAGTGAATTCTTATCCCGGTGGGGGAACCGCGGGGTGAAGGTGCCTCGTTGAGCAGGGTATGAACGAGTTGATCGAGGAATACCTGCGGAGCAGGGGTGTGCGGTATTTCCGTGGCCACCACGACGACGAGTTCTTCTACCTCGTCGACGTGCCGGTCAACGCCTTCCGCGCCCAACGGGCCGGACGGTTGACCGTCCACCTCGAGGTGTGTGGACCCGGCCGGGACGCGGTGCGGGTCAGCATCGGCCCGGACCGCTTCTACCCGGCGGGCCGGCGCGAGCCGTTGACCGCGATCGCCGCCCGGTGGAACGCCGCTGATCCGTGCGTGTACGCGGTGGTGCACGACTCGTGCGACCCGGCTCTGGTCGGGATCGAGGCCCGGATCACCCGTCGGCCCGTCGACTTCGCCGGGCTGGCCGATATCGTCGACCGTGCGGTGTCATCGTCGGTTGAATTGTTCGGGTTGATGGGAGATGCCGCGGTGCCGGACTCCCGCGGCAGCGAGGGCCTGCGCGACGCGGGCTGACCCCCGTAACGTCAGGCCGACGGCCGCCGATATGCCCGGTATGCGACATCTCACTGCAGCGGGTGCGGCAGCGGTTCTGCTCGCCGCCGGTATCGGAGCCGCATCGTCGGCCGGAGCCGACCCGACCATGACGGATCCCACGAACACCGAGTCGACCACGGCTGCGCCAACCGAACCGACCGGCACCGAACCGGCTGGCACCGAATCGACCGGGGCCCGCCAGGTCACCTACACCGTCACCACGACTAGCGACCTGACCGCGAACATCTACTACGTCACCACCGACCCGCCCGAGCAGTCGGAGGCGAACGATCCGGAGTACATGCCGATGGCCCGTACAACGGTCGGACCGGGTGCACCGTGGACGTTCCAGACCACGCTCGAGGACCCCACCCAGTGGGCGTTCGTCAGCGCCAGTGGAGGTTTGCGGGTCAACCCCGAGTTCCGCTGCGAGATCGCCGTCGACGGTCAGGTCGTCGCCTCCCAGCAGGGCGGCAGCGGCGTGCAGTGCGCGCTGCGCCCCTGGTGACCCGGTCGGCTAGCCCAGGTTCGAGGCCTTGAAGGTGTTGCACTGATTCGGATCACCGGTCTGGTAACCGATGGTGAACCATTTCTGGCGCTGCTCGGAGGATCCGTGGGTCCAACTCTCCGGGTTGACCCGGCCGGTCGCCTTCTCCTGGATCCGGTCATCGCCGACCGATGACGCGGCGGAGAGGGCGTCGGCGATGTCCTTGTCGCTCAGCGGCTGTAGGTAGGTGACATCGGTACCCGGCTGCTTGGTGATCGCCGCGTAGTGCGCCCACACCCCGGCGTAGCAGTCGGCCTGCAACTCCGAGCGAACGCCGTTGCCGGTGGCCCCTTGGGCGCCCTGCTGGGCCTTGCCGAGGTCACCGGTGAGGTTCTGGACGTGGTGACCGTATTCGTGGGCCACCACGTACTCCTCGGCGAGCGGGCCTCCACTGGAGCCGAACTGGGTCTTGAGGACCTGAAAGAAATCGGTGTCGAAGTAGGCCGTCCGATCGGCCGGGCAGTAGAACGGTCCGACGCTGCTGTCGGCGGGACCGCAACCGGTCTGGATCTGACCCTTGAACAGCTTCATGTTGGGCCGCTGGTAGCCGCGAAGCAGGTCCTCCCACACCGCGTCCACGGAGTTGCCGGTGGCCACCACGCGGCACTCGACGTATTTGTTGGCGTCCGCGCCCGTCTTGCACTTGCTCAGGTCGTAGCTGGGCCCCGACTGAGACGGTCCGATCGGCTGCTGCAGCACCGGACCCGGGTCCACCCCGAGGAACAGCGCCAGCAGCACGATCGCCAGGCCACCGACACCACCGCCGATCGCAATTCCGCGGCCGCCGCCCCCGGTTGAGGTCGTGCTGGTGTCGATCCGCATGCCTTCGTTGAAGGTCATGTGCGCTCCTCGTGATCTCACCCGTGCGGCCGGGCGCGTGCCGGGACCTAGTTTGCCACAGCGACGCCATCGGGTGGGCCGGTCGGTGGCTGCACCGTGAGGTATCCGCGGCGCGCCGGGCCGTACCTCCTAGACTTGGCTCCCGTCGTCGTTCGAATCCAGTAAACCCAGGGAGATTTCGGTGCTTCGCAGTCATGCCGCCGGCTCGTTGCGAGCCACCGATGCGGGGCAGAGGGTCACCCTGGCTGGATGGGTGGCACGCCGGCGCGACCACGGCGGGGTCATCTTCATCGATCTTCGTGACTCCGCCGGAGGGCCCGGCGTCGTGCAGGTGGTGTTCCGCGATTCCGGTGTGCTCGAGGCCGCGCACCGGCTCCGGGCCGAGTTCTGCGTGGCAGTCGAGGGCATCGTCGAGATTCGCCCGGAGGGCAACGCGAACGCCGATATCGCCACCGGTGAGATCGAGGTCAACGCGACCGCGTTGACGGTGCTGGGGGAAAGCGCGGCGCTGCCGTTCCAACTCGACGAGCCCGCCGGTGAGGAGGCCCGGCTGCGGCACCGCTATCTGGACATGCGGCGCGACGGCGGTCCCGGCGACGCGCTGCGGCTTCGCTCCCGGGTCAACGCCGCCGCCCGCTCGGTGCTGGCCGGCCACGATTTCGTCGAGATCGAAACGCCCACGCTGACCCGGTCCACCCCGGAGGGGGCCCGCGACTTCCTGGTGCCCGCCCGGCTGCAACCGGGGTCCTTCTACGCGCTGCCGCAGAGCCCACAGCTCTTCAAGCAGCTGTTGATGGTTGGCGGGATGGAGCGCTACTACCAGATCGCCCGGTGCTACCGCGACGAGGATTTCCGCGCCGACCGGCAGCCGGAGTTCACCCAACTCGACGTCGAGATGAGCTTTGTCGATGCCGATGATGTCATCGCGGTGGCCGAGGAGGTGCTGGCTGCGCTATGGGCGCTGATCGGCTACCGACTGCCGCTGCCCATCCCGCGGATGAGCTACGGCGACGCCATGCGCCGATTCGGCTCCGACAAGCCCGATCTGCGGTTCGGCCTCGAACTCGTCGAGTGCACAGCGTATTTCGCCGAAACGCCCTTCAGGGTGTTCCAGGCGCCCTATGTCGGCGCGGTGGTGATGCCGGGCGGGGCGTCCCAACCGCGGCGGACCCTTGACGGCTGGCAGGAATGGGCAAAGCAACGCGGACACAAAGGTCTGGCCTATGTGTTGATCGGCGAGGACGGCACCCTCGGCGGGCCGGTCGCCAAAAATCTCTCCGAGGCCGAGCGTGACGGACTCGCCGCGCAGGTGGGGGCCAAACCCGGTGACTGCGTGTTCTTCTCGGCCGGTCCGGCCAAGGCGTCCCGCGCTCTGCTGGGTGCCACCCGCGGTGAGATCGCGCGTCGGCTGGACATGATCGACCCGGACGCGTGGGCGTTCGTCTGGATCGTCGACCCGCCGTTGTTCGAACCGGCCGGTGACGCGGCGGCCGCCGGGGACGTCGCCGTCGGATCCGGCGCCTGGACCGCCGTGCACCACGCCTTCACCGCCCCGAAGCCGGAGTTCGAGGGCCTCATCGACAGCGATCCCGGCGCGGTGCTGGCCGACGCCTACGACATCGTCTGCAACGGCCACGAGATCGGCGGAGGATCGGTGCGTATCCACCGCCGCGACGTTCAGGAGACGGTGTTCTCGGTGATGGGCATCGATCAGGCCGAGGCGGATGAGAAATTCGGGTTCCTGCTGGAGGCCTTCACGTTCGGGGCACCGCCGCACGGCGGGATCGCCTTCGGCTGGGACCGCATCACCGCGCTGTTGTTCGGTGCCGACTCCATCCGCGATGTCATCGCCTTCCCCAAGTCCGGCGGCGGAGTGGACCCGTTGACCGACGCCCCGGCGCCGATCACCGCCCAGCAGCGCAAGGAGTCCGGAATGGATTTCACGCCCGGGACGTCGTCGGGCACGGTTGCTCCGAACCCCAAGCTTGGTTAAGTAGCATTCGGACTGTGGATAACCAACTGGCGTACATCGACCAGGCGCGTTCCTGGCCCTGCGGGCACACGGTCATGAGCCGGTTCAAACATCTGGGTCTATGACCATGCGATCGACATGGATCGACTGCGGGAAGTCCACCGCAATCTCGGCCATGCACTGCTCGGCCGTCTGATCGAACGGTCCCCCCTGCCTTTCGGGCGTCACCACTGGGTTGCCTGTACAAGTCCGGCCGATCTCGAGATTGCCGGCAGCGAGCGTCCCCGCAACGAGGTCACCGACTGGATCGACGAGCAGATCAGGCAGCCGATCGACCCGGAGTGGGGGCCGGCGTGGCGATTGGCCGTGCAACCACTCCCCGATGGTGGCGCGGCCGTCACCCTGATTGCCTCGCACACCATCTGCGACGGGCTTGCGTTTTCGATGGCGGTCGCCGATGCCGTCCGGGGTGTCACCCGTGACCTCGGATATCCGCCGCCGAATTCTCGCACCCGCAGGCGGGCGATCTTCTCGCGGATGGCCGCGAAGTACTGCGTGCGATCCCGGACGTCGCCAGGGCGGCCGCGGCCGCGGTTAGGCTCGCGGGTACCAACCGCGACGATTTACCTTCGTCGGCGGCACGATCCGCGCCACTGGTGCACCTTTCGCGACTCCGAACCGGTGATGGTGCCGGCGGTGGCGGTGTTCATCGACGACGTGGCTTGGGATCAACGGGCGGAAACGCTGGGGGGAACCAGTAACTCGCTGTTCGTCGGCGTGGTGGCCAGGCTGGGCGCAGTCCTTGGTTGGGTGGATGATGACGGATTCGCGTCAATTTCACCTTCCCGGTCAACGAACGAACCGAGGGCGACACCCGGGGCAATGCCCTGACGGGCGTTGCACTGAGCGTCGATCCAGACGGTTTCCGCCGACCTGAGGGGCATCCGCACTGAACTGAAGATGGCGTTGCCACGCTGGCGGAGTGGCCCGTCAAGTCCTGGCCCCTCTGCCGCTTATTCCCTTTGTGCCCAAGGCCGCATCGCGAAAGTCTCAAGTTGTATTGCTGAATTGTGCGAATCTCACCTGCTCGAACCTCGGCGATCTTGACCCGGCAGTGAATCGTCCTGACGGAACCGACGCCGAACGGTTCGACGTCCGATTCATGCGCTACGCCGGCGTGCTGACCGCTGCTTTCCTGAAGGACGCGGGAGGGTTGTTTTTCCCGGTGTGTTCCGGCCGGGTCAACGGCAAACTGTTTATCAGCATCGGTTACGCGGACGCGGATGGCTCTATGGCTGTCGGGCAGCTCATCGAATCAGTTCGTCGAGTCCTCGATGAATTTGACCTGATCGGAATCGTTGAATGACCCTGAAGACCGGGTCACTTCAGTCTTCCTGAGGAGGGACCTCAGCCCTTGCGGCCCTTCATGACCGCACCGAGATCAGGCCGCCGGCTTGGACCACTGGATCTCGGTAACTTCGGCACCGGCGAACTTGCGTGTCTGGATGCCGTCGACGGTCGAGGTGTCGGTGCTGGGGTAGCCGGAATGGTCCGGTGATCCCACCGGACTGCCGCCAGGCATCCAGCACCAGGCCGTTGATGACAGCCGCGCCCCACTGCGGCGTCCAGTAGGTCGACGCGGCTTCCGGGGCGGAGAAATCGTTGAAGCGGCCCGCGGTGTCCCCGGTCTCGCTTTCATCGTTTTTCGGGAAACCCAGTCCGCTGTCGTTCGGACCGCCGAGTTCGCGATACCGGTTCAGGATCTCGCCGTACATGACGTGGGCCCCGGTGTCCTCCGAGTATTAGATGACACCACCGTGGTATTCCTGCTCCGCCCCGCCATCGACGTCGACAACCTCGCCGCCCAACGCGCCGGGCGATGAACTCTCACCGCCGAACACCGAGTAGTGGTCGATGATGGCGTCGACGGCCTCGTCCGTGGGAGCGGGGTTTTTTGCAAAACTACTGTGCTGGAATTCGGACCACTGGTCGGTGCGTAGCAAATAGCCGTTGCAAATCCGCGGCCCGCTGGGCTTGTCACCGCGCCAAGCCAGCCGGAACGATGGCTAGCCTGAGGGTCGTGTCCGACAGCCTCTTCGACCTGCCCGCCGGGGACCGGCGACCGGACGCGGTCACGGCCGCCTCGCCACTGGCGGTACGGATGCGGCCGGCCACCCTCGATGAAGTCGTTGGTCAGGAGCACCTGCTGCGACCCGGCTCGCCGATGCGCAGGCTGGTGGAGGGTTCCGGCGCTGCCTCGGTGATCCTGTACGGGCCGCCGGGAACTGGGAAGACCACCCTGGCATCACTGATCTCCCACGCCACTGGGCGTCGATTCGAGGCACTCTCCGCGCTCAGCGCCGGTGTCAAGGAAGTGCGGGCCGTGATCGACAACGCGCGTCGGGCCGCCGTCCACGGCGAGCAGACCGTGCTGTTCATCGACGAGGTGCACCGGTTCTCCAAAACCCAGCAGGACGCCCTGCTGGCCGCGGTCGAGAACCGGGTGGTGCTGCTGGTCGCGGCGACCACCGAGAACCCGTCGTTCTCGGTGGTCGCTCCGCTGCTGTCACGCTCGCTGATCCTGCAACTGCAGCCGTTGGGCGCCGACGACATCCGGGCGGTGGTGCAGCGTGCGGTGGCCGATCCACGCGGGTTGGGTGGAGCGGTGCGGATCGCCGCCGACGCGGTGGAGTTGTTGGTCCAGCTATCCGCCGGGGATGCCCGCCGGGCGCTGACCGCGCTGGAAGTGGCCGCTGAGACGGCCGCTGCCGGCGATGGCGAGGTGACGCTGGAGGTCGTCGAGCAGTCGTTGGATCGAGCTGCGGTGCGCTACGACCGGGACGGCGACCAGCACTACGACGTCATCAGCGCTTTCATCAAATCGATCCGCGGATCCGATGTCGACGCCGCACTGCATTATCTGGCCCGGATGCTGGTCGCCGGGGAGGATCCCCGATTCGTCGCCCGCCGACTGGTGATCCTGGCCAGCGAGGACATCGGCATGGCCGACCCGACCGCGCTGCTGACCGCGGTCGCGGCGGCCCAGACCGTCGCGCTCATCGGGATGCCCGAGGCGCAACTGACCCTGGCCCACGCCACCGTGCACCTGGCCACTGCGCCGAAGTCCAACGCGATCACCACCGGAATCGGCGCGGCGATTGCCGATGTCCGCGCCGGCAAGTCCGGCCCCGTGCCTGCCCATCTGCGGGACGGCCACTACTCCGGGGCAGCCGGCCTAGGCCACGGACGGGGCTACCGCTATCCGCACGACGACCCCGACGGCGTGCTGGCCCAGCAATACCCGCCCGATGACCTCGCCGGGGTCGACTACTACCGGCCGACCGGCCGCGGTGTCGAACGGGAGATCGGCACCCGCCTGGGCAGGCTTCGCGCGATCGTCAGGCGTGGGCGCTGATTTTCTTCAGCCGACGCGGCCGGAAAGACCTTCATTGCGTCTATGACCCGACTTGTGTCAGTGGTCGACCCTACTATCGAAAGCATGTTCGATTGCATTGGTCCCAGCGCGTTGCCCACGGCGGCTGACGCGGAGGTGGTCGGCGCAATCGAGGGCTGGGCCGGTGGCGAGGCGGCTGCGGCCGCCCGGCGGCTGGCGGCGATCGGTGAACTGGTAGCGCGCCGCTGCGGGGTCGCGGAAACGGATCCGGATCTGGTCGACGAGCGCTCCAGGTGGGCTTGTGACCCCTGGGACGCCACCGCCGCCGAAGTCGCCGCCGCGCTGGGAATCAGCGCTCGGCGCGCGTCGTCGCAGATGTATCTGGCGCAGTCGCTGCGCGAGCGGCTGCCCAAGGTCAACGCGCTGTTTCTGGTCGGACAGATCGGCGCGCGGATGGCCGCGACGATCTCATGGCGGACACACTGCGTGGTGGGTACGGCGGAGATGGCCGCCATCGATGCCGAGATCGCCGCGGCCGCCGGGCAGTGGGGTCCGTTGTCGGACCGCAAGGTCGAGATGCTCATCGATCTGGCCGTCGACGCCCACGACCCGCAGGCGCGGCTGTGGTTCTGTGAGGCGGCCCGGGGTATGGACGTGCAGTTCGGTAAGCCTGACGACGATGGGGGGACCCGATCGGTGTGGGGGCGGCTGTTCGTGACGCACGCCGAACTGATCGAACGGCGGCTCACCGCAATCGCGAGGGCGGTCTGCGACGCCGATCCCCGCACCATCGGACAGCGGCGCGCCGAGGCGATGGGCGCGGTTTTTGCCGGCGCGGACCGGATCGTCTGCCAGTGCGCCCTACCGGACTGCCCCAACCGGGACGGCGCGCCGCTGGCTGACTCGGTGGTCATCCACGTCGTTGCGGATCGCGCCGCCGTCGACGCCGCCCAAGCCCAGACCCGACCGGCGGCCGACCAGAGCCCGCTGGCGCCGACGACTTCGGTCCAGAACCCGGCCCCGACCCGTCGGGCCCTGTTGACCAACGGCGGGGTCATCCCGAACCCGCTTCTCGCGCAGGTAATCCGCGACGGCGCCCAGATCGTGTCGCTCAACACCCCGTGCGAAGAGGCCGAAGCGCGCTACCGGCCCTCGGTGAAGCTGCAGCGCTTCATCCGTTGCCGGGATCTGACCTGCCGATTTCCCGGGTGTGACGTCCCAGCCGAGGCCTGCGACATTGACCACGCCGTGGCCTACCCGGCTGGGCTCACCCACCCGTCCAATCTGCGCTGCCTGTGCCGGAAACATCACCTATTGCGTACTTTCTGGATCGGCGACGGCGGCTGGCTCGACCGGCAATTGCCCGACGGCACGATCATCTGGACCGCTCCGAGCGGCCACACCTACACGACCTGTCCTGGGGCCCGGATGTGTTTCCCGGACTGGTGCACCAGCACCGGTCCACTGCCTGCGGTCGGTACCGGCGCCCCTGAAGCGGCCAACCGGTCGCTGAAGATGCCCCGTCGCCGCCGCACCCGCCAGGCCGGTCGGGCCCAGCGAATCAAGAATCGTCGTGCCCAGAACGACTCCAGTTGAACTCTCGAGCTGAAACTCCGCACCGGTCAGGTGCTCGACATCGACATTCGTGGCGGCAGGGCTCGCGCTGCGCCCGATACCCTTGTGCGGTTGACACCCACGAACCGAGGACACCGTTGCAGACACACGAGATCAGGAAGCGGTTCACCGACCACTTCGTCAAGGCAGGCCACACGGAGGTGCCGAGCGCCTCGGTAATCCTCGACGATCCCAATCTGCTGTTCGTCAATGCCGGCATGGTGCAGTTCGTTCCCTATTTCCTGGGCCAGCGCACCCCGCCGTACACCACCGCGACCAGTATCCAGAAGTGCATCCGGACCCCGGACATCGACGAGGTCGGCGTCACCACCCGGCACAACACCTTCTTCCAGATGGCCGGCAACTTCTCCTTCGGTGACTACTTCAAACGGCGCGCGATCGAACTCGCCTGGACGCTGTTGACCAACCCGGTCGCCGAAGGCGGCTACGGATTCGACCCCGAACGGTTGTGGGCCACCGTCTTCTACGACGACGACGAGGCCGTGCAGCTGTGGCAGGAGGTGGCCGGGTTGCCATCCGGGCGTATCCAACGCCGCGGCATGGCTGACAACTACTGGTCGATGGGGATCCCGGGCCCCTGCGGGCCGTGCTCGGAGATCTACTACGACCGCGGCCCGGAATACGGGGTAGCGGGCGGTCCGGAGGCCAACGAGGACCGCTACATCGAGATTTGGAACCTGGTGTTCATGCAGAACGAGCGTGGTGAGGGCACCTCCAAGGAGGACTTCGAAATCCTCGGCCCGCTGCCGCGGCAGAACATCGACACCGGTATGGGGATCGAGCGCATCGCGTGTCTGCTGCAGGGGGTTGACAACGTCTACGAAACCGATCTGCTGCGGCCGGTGATCGACGCCGCCGCCCGGCACACCTCGCGCGGCTACGGACGGGGCAGCGCGACCGACGATGTGCGCTACCGGGTTATCGCGGACCACAGCCGGACCGCGGCGATCATCATCGCCGACGGCGTGACCCCGTCGAACGAAGGCCGGGGCTACGTGCTGCGCCGGTTGCTGCGCCGAATCATCCGCGCCGCAAAACTTCTCGGCATCGAGCGGCCGATCGTCGGGGAGCTGATGGAAACCGTGCGCGACGCAATGGGGCCGTCCTACCCGGAGTTGGTCACCGACTTCGACCGGATCAACCGCATTGCGGTCGCCGAGGAGACCGCGTTCAACCGGACGCTTGCGTCGGGCTCGAAGCTGTTCGAGGACGCCGCCGCGGCCACCAGGTCGGCCGGCAGGACCGAACTGCCCGGCGCCCAGGCCTTCGCACTGCACGACACCTACGGCTTCCCGATCGAGCTCACCCTGGAGATGGCAGCCGAGGCCGGACTCAGCGTGGACGAATTGGGTTTCCGCGAGTTGATGGCCGAGCAGCGCCGGCGCGCCAAGGCCGATGCCGCCGCACGCAAACACGCACACGCCGACCTGACGGCGTTTCGTGAACTCGTCGACGCCGGTCCGACCGAGTTCACCGGCTTCGACGAACTGAGCTCGCAGGCCCGGATTCTGGGCATCTTCGTCGACGGCAAGCGGGTACCCGTGGCGGCTCACCATCCCCGGGTGCACTCCGAGACCGTCCCCGCTGAGCGGGTTGAGATCGTCCTCGACCGGACCCCGCTCTATGCCGAATCCGGTGGCCAGATCGCCGATGCCGGCCACATCACCGGAACCGGCGCTGGCGAGTCGGCGAGGGCGGCCGTCACCGATGTGCAGAAGATCGCCAAGACGTTGTGGGTGCACCGCGTCAACGTCGAGTCGGGCGAGTTCGTCGAGGGCGACACGGTCGTCGCCGCGGTGGACCCCGAGTGGCGCCGCGGTGCCACCCAAGGCCACTCGGGCACCCACATGGTGCACGGCGCTCTGCGGCAGGTGCTGGGGCCCAATGCCGTTCAGGCCGGCTCACTCAACAGGCCCGGCTATCTGCGCTTCGACTTCAACTCTCAGGGCCCGTTGACCGATGAGCAGCGGAACCGGGTCGAGGAGGTCGCCAACGAGGCCGTGCAGGCGGACTTCCCGGTCAACACGTTCCTCACCGGTCTGGATAAGGCCAAAGCGATGGGTGCAATGGCGATGTTCGGCGAGCAGTACCCCGACCAGGTCCGTGTCGTCGAGATCGGCGGCCCGTTCTCCCTGGAGTTGTGCGGCGGCACCCACGTGCACAACTCAGCCCAGATCGGTCCGATCACCATCCTCGGTGAGGCCTCGGTCGGCTCCGGGGTGCGACGGGTCGAAGCCTATGTCGGCCTGGACTCGTTTCGGCACCTGGCCAAAGAACGAGCGCTGATGGCCGGTTTGGCATCGTCGCTGAAGGTGCCGTCGGATGAGGTGCCGGCCCGTGTCGCCACGCTCGTGGAACGGCTCAGGTCCGCCGAGAAGGAACTCGAACGGGTGCGATTGTCGGCGGCGCGCGCCGCCGCGGGAAATGCCGCCTCAACCGCCGAACGGGTGGGTAAGGTCCGTCTGGTGGCCCAGCGAATGGCGGCCGGGATGACCGCCGCGGACCTGCGCTCGCTGGTCGGCGATATCCGGGGGCGCCTCGGCTCCGATCCGGGTGTGGTGGTGTTGCTGGCCGAGGGCGCCGACGGCGGTGTGCCCTTCGTGGTGGCCGCCAATCAGGCCGCCCAGGACGCCGGGATCAGAGCCAATGACCTTGTGACGGACGTGGCGGCCGCGGTGGGTGGCCGCGGCGGTGGTAAAGCCGATCTCGCCCAGGGTTCCGGCAAGGATCCGTCCGGCATCGAGGCGGCCCTGGCCGCCGTCCGTGCGGAACTGGCCGGGAACTGAGTCACTCGATGTCCGTGCAGAATCGCATGCCCGACCGGCCTGGGGCCGACGATCCGGGCCGGGGTCGCCGGCTCGGGATCGACGTCGGCACCGTCCGGATCGGCGTGGCGGTCAGCGACCCCGACGGCATCCTGGCCACTCCCGTCGAAACGGTCCGCCGCGATCGCGGCGACGGCCACCTTCGCAGGCTGACCACGCTGGTCGGCGAACTGGACATCGTCGAGATCGTCGTCGGGTTGCCACGCACGCTCGCCGACCGGGCCGGCGCGTCGGCCGACGATGCGGTCGCCCTGGCCACCGCAGTGGCGGGGAGGGTCGGCTCGGTACCGGTCCGCCTGGCCGACGAGCGACTGACTACGGTCAGCGCGGCACGTTCGCTTCGGGAAGCGGGGGTGCGCAGCAGGCAACAACGGGGAATGATCGACCAGGCCGCCGCCGTGGCGATACTGCAAGGCTGGCTCGACCAACGCCGCAATGCGGCCACGACATCGAAAGAGCAGCAGTGACCATGCCGCACGACCCGCATGATGCACAACCGGAGCGCGCGACGCCGACCGCTGTGGGCGCGCCCAGGTCCACCCGGGCGCATGACCGGACCCGGGCCGGCGGTGGCCGGGGCCGGATGTTGGCCCTGCTGGCTCTTCTGGCCGCCGGTGTGCTGGCGGTCGTGGTCCTCGGGCCCAAGCTGTTCGGCGGGCCCACGTTGCCGGGCGATTTCACCGGCGAGGGCAAAGAAGACATCGTCATCGAGGTCAACCCCGGTGACTCGGGTTCGGTGATCGCCCAGAACCTGGTGGAGAAGGGCGTCATCGCCGACGTCGGGATGTTCATCTCCGCTGCGTCGGGTAATGCCGAGTTCGCCGCCATCCAGCCCGGCTTCTACAAGGTACGCACCGAGATCCCGGCGGCCACCGCGGTCAAAACGCTGATCGATCCGGCCTCCCGGGTCGGGAGACTCGTCATTCCGGAGGGTAAGCAGCTTGACGACATCACCGCGGTCGGCTCCGGCGCCGTCAATCCCGGTATTTTCTCGCTGATCGCCGATGCCAGCTGCGTGGACCTCAACGGAACCGAGACGTGCGTATCGGCCGCGGATCTCAAGGCCGCTGCGGAGGAGGGCACGCTGCAGTCGCTTAACGTGCCGGACTGGGCGATACAGGGTGCCGATGTGATGGGTCAGAGCCACCGCCGATTGGAGGGGCTGATCGCCCCGGGCACATGGAATATCGATCCGTCGGCCTCGCCCAGGGAGATTCTGGCCAAGCTCGTCGGCCAGAGCGGTGAGGGCTACGTCAAGGGCGGAATCCTGGATGCGGCCAAGGGGCTGAACATGTCTCCCTATCAGGTGCTCATCGTGGGTTCGCTGGTGCAGAAGGAAGCTCAGCCTGCGGACTTCGCGAAGGTTGCCCGCGTCATCTACAACCGCCTCGCCAGCGACTACGACTGGCTGGAGTTCGACTCGACGGTCAACTATCCGCTGGATCGCCAGGAGGTGGCCACCACCGATAAGGACAGGAAGACCAAGACCGAGTGGAACACCTATGCGATGCCCGGTCTGCCCGCAACCCCGATCTGCTCGCCCGGGGCCGAGGCACTGGCGGCGGCCGAGAAGCCCGAGGCGGGGGACTGGCTCTACTTCGTGACCATCGACTCCGACGGCACCACTCTGTTCACCAGCGATTACCAGGAGCACCTGGCGAATAGGGAGTTGGCCTTGGACAGCGGCTTTCTCAATTCCGGACGGTAGGCCCAGGTGACGGTCCGCAGGGCAGCCGTCCTCGGGTCTCCGGTTTCGCATTCCCGGTCACCGCAGTTACACCTGGCCGCCTACCGGGCGCTGGGCCTCGACGACTGGACCTACGACCGGATCGAATGCACGGCTGAGGAATTGCCCGCCCTGGTCGGTGGTTTCGGCCCGGAATGGGTGGGCGTCTCGGTCACCATGCCGGGCAAGTTCGCCGCTCTGGAATTCGCCGACGAACGAACCGCCCGCGCGGAACTGGTCGGCTCGGCCAACACCCTGGTGCGAACCGGGTCGGGCTGGCGCGCTGACAACACCGACGTCGACGGGGTGACCGGAGCACTGGGCGGGCGCAGCGGTCTGCGGCGGGCGATTGTGCTCGGCTCGGGGGGGACGGCGCCGGCGGCGGTGCTCGCACTGGCCGAACTCGGTGTCACCGAGATCGCCGTGGCCGCGCGGGACCGCGGCAAAGCCGCCAGGCTGATCGAACTCGGATCCCGGATCGGCGTGCCGGTGCTGTTCTGCGACCTGGCCGGTGGGCGGCTCGCCGATACCGTCGAAACCGCGGACGTGCTGATCAGCACTGTCCCCGCCGATGCGGCGGCCTCCTACGCCGCGGTGCTCGCCGGAATCCCGGTCCTGCTGGACGCGATCTACGACCCCTGGCCCACCCCATTGGCCCGGGCCGTCGCCGCGGCCGGCGGTGAGGTCGTCAGCGGCCTGCAGATGCTGTTGCACCAGGCGTTCAGCCAGGTCGAACAATTCACAGGGCGGCCTGCGCCGCGACAGCAGATGGCGGCGGCACTGGGTTAGCGTGCGGACGTGGTTGTGCTGGCTTGCCTTACCGTGCTGGCCTGGACGGCTGCGCTGTCGGTGATGGACCTGCGGGAGCGCCGGTTGCCGAACGTGCTGACGCTGTCCGGCGCGGCGGTGATCCTGACGGTCTGCGCCGGCTGCGGTCGAGGGCACGCCGCCATGCTGGGCGCGACGGCCCTAGCTGGGCTATATCTGGCCGTCCACCTGGTCGACCCGGGCGGTATCGGCGGCGGTGACGTCAAACTCGCGGTCGGCCTCGGTGCGATGACCGGGGCGCTGGGAGCGCCGGTCTGGCTGCTGGCCGCGTTGGGCGCCCCCGTGCTGACCGCGATGCTGGGTGCGATGACGGCGCTGATCCGCCGCAGCCGCCTGGTCGGGACGGTCGTGCCGCACGGGCCCTCGATGTGCTTGGCAAGTCTGGCCGCCGCGGCACCCGCGTTGTTCTGAGGGCCGCGTCGTTCCTAGGACCCGGCAGGTTGGGTCGGGCATCGGCGACGTGGGAAGATGGTTCGGTGCTGCGTTGGACCACCGCTGGAGAATCGCACGGCCGTGCCCTGGTCGCCATGGTCGAGGGCATGGTCGCCGGTGTCGGGGTGACCACTTCCGATATCGCCGCCCAGTTGGCTCGACGCCGACTGGGTTACGGACGTGGTGCCCGGATGAAATTCGAACAGGATGAGGTGACCGTGCTGGCCGGTGTCCGGCACGGCATCACACTGGGCGGGCCCATCGCCATTGAGATCGGCAACACCGAGTGGCCCAAATGGGAGTCCGTGATGGCTCCCGACCCCGTCCCGGCCGCTGACCTCGAAGTCGCACGTAATGCTCCGCTGACCCGCCCGCGGCCCGGTCACGCCGACTACGCGGGAATGCTCAAGTACGGATTCGACGACGCCCGCCCGGTGCTCGAACGGGCCAGTGCGAGGGAGACTGCGGCCCGGGTCGCGGCCGCGACCGTCGCCCGGGCCTTCCTGCGGCAGGCACTCGGCGTCGAGGTGTTGTCGCACGTGGTCTCGATCGGGGCGTCGACGCCCTATGCCGGGCCCCCGCCGACGGCCGCCGACCTGTCCCGCATCGATGACTCCCCGGTGCGGGCGTTCGACGGCGCGGCCGAGGAGTCGATGATCGCCGAGATCGAGGCCGCCAAGCGCGACGGCGACACCCTCGGCGGGGTGGTCGAAGTCGTCGCGCACGGCCTGCCGGTGGGGCTGGGCTCGTTCGTCAGCGGTGAGAACCGACTAGACAGTCAGTTGGCCGCTGCGGTGATGGGCGTGCAGGCCATCAAGGGCGTCGAGATCGGGGACGGGTTCGAGACGGCCCGCCGACGCGGCAGCGGAGCGCATGACGAGATGTACCCGGGTTCCGACGGCGGCTCCCATGGTGTGGTGCGCTCCACCAACAGGGCCGGCGGCTTGGAGGGTGGCATGACCAACGGGCAGCCGCTGCGGGTACGGGCCGGGATGAAGCCGATCTCGACGGTGCCCCGCGCGCTGTCCACCGTCGACCTCGCCACCGGCGAGCAGGCGCATGCAATCCATCAGCGATCCGATGTCTGTGCCGTACCGGCGGCCGGAGTGGTTGTCGAGGCGATGGTCGCGCTGGTCCTCGCCCGCGCCGCGCTGGAGAAGTTCGGTGGCGACTCGCTGTCGGAGACGTGCCGCAATATCGAGGGCTACCGTCGCGAGGTCGCCGACCGGGAGTCTTTCGGGCACCCATCGGTGCGGTTGTCGGGGTAACGGGGATGGCGCCGAAGGCCGTGCTGATCGGGCTGCCTGGATCGGGCAAGACCACCATCGGGCGCCGACTCGCCAAGGCCATGGGGTTGTCGGTGCTCGATACCGACGCTGCGATCGAGGAACGCGCGGGCCGCAGCATCGCCGAGATCTTCTCCGCCGAAGGTGAAGCCGGCTTCCGTCGAATCGAGGAACAGGTGATCCGCGAAGCACTGGAAAGCCATGACGGCATTCTCTCGTTGGGTGGCGGGGCCGTCACCACCCCCGGCGTGCGCGAGGCACTGTCCGGACATCAGGTGGTCTACCTGGAGATCAGTGCCGCCGAAGGAATACGGCGCACCGGTGGCAGCGTCGTCCGTCCACTGCTGGCCGGACCCGATCGGGCCGAGAGGTATCGCGAATTGATGAGCGAACGGGTACCGCTCTACCGTCGCGTCGCCACCATCCGGATCAACACCAACCGGCGCAATCCCGGTGCCGTCGTCCGCTATATCGTTGGCCGCCTTGAGAATCCGCAGCCGACGCCCCGGCGTCGGGCACCGTGGCGGAGGGCCTCGACGGCAGGGTCCCGTACCGCGGCGCCGAATCGGGCCGAATTGCCGACCGAACGCCCGGAGTCGAGCCCTCCCGTCGATCCGGGTCCGGTCACGCCGGCCACCCTGGCGCGGCGTGCCGGAGTCCGCAAATGACCGGGCCCGTCACCATCGACGTCGCCGTCGACCCGCCGTATCCGGTGATCATCGGAAATGGTTTGCTCGGCGGTCTCAGCGGTCTGCTGGGATCACGCCACAAGGTGGTGATCCTGCACCAGCCGGTGATGACCGGGATCGCCGAATCGATCCGAAATACACTGGCGGACAACGGTGTCGATGCGCACCGTGTCGAGCTTCCGGATGCCGAAGCCGGTAAGGATCTGCCCGTCGTCGCGTTCGTCTGGGAGGTTCTGGGACGTATCGGCGTGGGCCGTAAGGACGCGATCGTCAGCCTCGGCGGCGGGGCCGCCACCGATGTCGCCGGCTTCGCCGCGGCGACCTGGCTGCGCGGTATCGACATCGTGCACGTGCCGACCACCCTGCTGGCCATGGTCGACGCGGCGGTCGGCGGGAAAACCGGCATCAACACCGATGCCGGTAAGAACCTGGTCGGCGCGTTCCATCAACCCGCCGCCGTCGTGGTGGACCTCGCGCTGCTGGAAACACTGCCGCGCAACGAGTTGGTGGCAGGCATGGCGGAAATCGTCAAGGCCGGTTTCATCGCCGATCCGGAGATCCTCGACCTGATCGAGGCCGACCCGCAGGCGGCCCTCGACCCGACCGGCCCGGTGCTGGCGGAGTTGATCCGGCGGGCCATCCAGGTCAAGGCCGATGTCGTCGCCGCCGACGAGAAGGAGTCGGCGCTGCGCGAGATCCTCAATTACGGCCACACCCTGGCCCACGCCATCGAACGGCGGGAGCGCTACCGATGGCGACACGGCGCGGCGGTGGCGGTGGGTCTGGTGTTCGCGGCCGAGTTGGCCCGGCTGGCCGGCCGCCTCGACGACGCCACGGTGCAGCGGCACCGCGACGTGCTGACCGCGCTGGGCCTGCCGGTGAGCTATGACGCAGACGCCCTGCCCGAGCTGATGACGGTGATGGCAGGGGATAAGAAGACCCGCTCGGGGGTGCTGCGTTTCGTGGTCTTGGACGCTCTGGCCAAACCAGGGCGACTGGAGGGCCCGGATCCGGCCCTGCTCGCGGCGGCCTACGCCGAGATTGCGGCCCCATGAGCGCTTGCGCGACAAGGAGATTGAAACCGTGAGCACTGTCCTGGTCCTCAACGGCCCCAACCTCGGCCGGCTGGGTCAGCGCGAGCCCGAGGTCTACGGCAGCGCCACCCATGACGACTTGGTGGCGATGGTCGAAGCTGAGGCGGCTGAATTGGGATTGTCGGCCGTGGTGCGCCAAAGCGATAGCGAGGCGCAGTTGATCGCCTGGGTGCATGCGGCCGCCGATGCCGGCGACCCAGTGATCCTCAACGCCGGTGCACTCACCCACACCTCCATCGCATTGCGGGACGCCTGTGCCGAACTGCGGGCACCGCTGATCGAAGTGCACATCTCCAATGTGCATGCGCGGGAAGCCTTCCGGCACCACTCCTACCTCAGCGCCGTCGCGACGGGAGTGATCGTCGGACTCGGGGTGCAGGGCTACCTGCTGGCGTTGCGATATCTGGCGGCCGCGCCCTGACCGGGCGGGCGCCTACTCCTCGTTGCGGTTGAGGTCGTACTTGCGCTTCTGAACTGTCTCGTGGACCTCGCGCACAGCTTCCCTTGACTCCTGACGCCAGGACTCCTCTCGGCGTCCGGCCACCGAGACCCGCTCGCTGGGATCCTCGTAACCGTCCTCCAGCACCGACTCGAAGACGTCGCCGTCGGAGTGGTGCCGGGGCACATCCGGCCGCTTGCGGTCGATGAGCCTCCGGCCCACCGACACCGCGAAGATCGCGGGAACGAACACCATAAGGGCGGTGAACGCGGCGAACACGGTCGTCTCCGTTACCGGACCTTCGGCGTAGATCGCGGCGTCGAACAGCGAGATGATCCACGACACCAGGCCGCTGAGCGCGCCGGCAAACAGGCCGGCCACCAGCCAGCGCATGGCCAGGTCGCGGCGGCGGTCCGGATCAGGGTTGGCCCGGGCGTCGGCGATACCGTCGAGCAGGCCCCAGATCGCGGCCGCCACTCCGAACAACAAAACCAGGATCACGCTGATGGTGCCGGCATTGGTGGGGCTGGCATTGATCAGCGTTCCCTGCACCAGTCGGAGAACCACCATTCCAGCCGCGAACACCAGTCCGCGCAGCAACCACGTCGTCATGAGGCATCAGCCTAGCGAGTACCGTCACCCACCGTGACACATTCCCAACGTCGGGCCAGGTTGGCGGCGCGCCTCACCGCCGACGGACTGGACGCGCTGCTTGTCACCGATCTGGTCAACGTGCGCTACCTATCGGGCTTCACGGGCTCCAACGCGGCGATGCTGGTGTTCGCCGACGACACCCCGCCGGTGCTCGCCACCGACTCCCGGTACCGGACTCAGGCGGTCCGCCAGTCGCCCGATCTGCATATTGCGATCGAGCGGGCGTGCGGGCGTCACCTCACGCAACTGGCACTGGCCGGGGGAGCGCGCCGGATCGGGTTCGAGAGCCATGTGGTCACCGTGGACGGATTCGAGGCGCTGTCGCGGGTACTGGCCGAGTATCCGAGAGCGGACCTGGTGCGCGCCTCGGGCACGGTTGAGGCGCTGCGCGAGATCAAGGATGCCGGCGAGGTGGCACTGCTTCGGTTGGCCTGCGAGGCTGCCGACGCGGCTTTGGCCGGACTGGTCGCCGACGGCGGAATCCGGCCTGGCCGCACCGAGCGGGCCGTCGCCCGCGACCTCGAGGCACGGATGCTCGATCACGGCGCGGACGGTCCGTCCTTCGAGACCATCGTCGCGGCCGGAGCGAACTCGGCGGTGCCGCACCACCGGCCCACCGACGCCGTTCTGGACAGCGGGGACTTCGTCAAGATCGACTTCGGAGCACTCATCGGCGGGTACCACTCCGATATGACCCGCACCTTCCTGCTGGGCAAGACCGGGGCGGCCGCGGCCTGGCAATGCGAGCTCTACGAGTTGGTGGCCACGGCCCAGCGGGCCGGTGTGGCGGCTCTGCGGGCGGGCGCGGCGCTGTGCGCGGTCGACGCCGCGGCGCGCGAGGTGATCGCCGACGCGGGGTACGCCGAGCATTTCGGTCACGGGCTCGGCCACGGGGTGGGACTGCAGATCCACGAAGCGCCCGGAATCAACTCCTCGGCCGCCGGTACACTGCGTGCTGGCTCCGTGGTGACCGTGGAGCCTGGTGTTTACCTGGCCGACCGCGGTGGCGTCCGCATCGAGGACACCCTGGTCGTCGGTGCGCGGGGCCCCGAACTGCTGACCCGGTTCCCCAAGGAACTGACCATCCTCTGACCTCCATCCGAAGGAGAATGACCGACCGTGGCATCTACTGCCGACTTCAAGAACGGCCTCGTGCTGAACATCGACGGGCAGCTGTGGCAGATCATCGAGTTCCAGCACGTCAAGCCGGGCAAGGGCCCGGCCTTCGTGCGGACCAAACTCAAGAACGTGCTCTCCGGCAAGGTGGTCGACAAGACTTACAACGCCGGGGTCAAGGTTGAGACCGCCACCGTGGACCGGCGCGATGCGACCTACCTCTACCGGGACGGTAGCGACTTCGTGTTCATGGACAGTGAGGATTACGAACAGCACCCGCTGTCCGAGGCGCTGGTCGGCAACGCGGCGAACTTCCTGCTGGAGAGCATGCCGGTGCAGATCGCCTTCCATAACGGCGTACCGCTGTACCTGGAACTGCCGGTCACCGTTGAACTCGAGGTCGCCAGCACCGAGCCGGGACTGCAGGGGGATCGCTCCAGTGCCGGCACCAAACCGGCGACGCTGGAGACCGGCGCGGAGATCCAGGTGCCGCTGTTCATCAATACCGGCGACAAGCTCAAGGTCGATTCCCGCGATGGAAGCTACCTGGGCCGGGTCAATGCTTGACGGTATGGGTGGCCTCGCGTCACCGTCCGACGCGCCCCGCCGTGGCTGAACGCAAGGTCAGCCGGCACCAGGCCCGTAAGCGCGCCGTCGACCTGCTCTTCGAGGCTGAAGCACGTGGGCTCGCAGCCGCCGATATCGCCGAGTTGCGGGCGACGCTCGCGGAGTCCAACCCGGAGGTTTCCGGACTCAACACCTACACGGTGAACGTCGCCCGAGGGGTCAGCGAACATGCCGCCCATATCGACGATCTGATCAGCTCGCACCTGCAGGGCTGGACGCTGGAGCGACTCCCCGCCGTCGACCGCGCGATCCTGCGGGTCGCAGTGTGGGAGTTGCTGCACGCCGATGACGTACCCGCGCCGGTCGCCGTCGACGAGGCGGTACAGCTGGCGAAGGAACTGTCCACCGACGATTCGCCAGGGTTCGTCAACGGCGTGCTCGGCCAGGTGATGCTGGTGACACCGCAGATCCGTGCCGCCGCGGATGCGGTCCGGGGGACCCGAGACGCCGAACCGACCGCCGGTGGGGCAGCAGGGTCGAGTCCGGCCGGTGACGTCGGGCCGATGGAGCCTGAACACCACTTCGCAACCCTGGCCGGCGTCTGGGACAGGCAGGCCGAGGCCTTGGATACGTCGATGGGCACCCACGGCACCGCGGCCCGCCGGGCGCTGTCCGCACATCCCGGCGAGCGGGTCCTCGATCTGGGTTGCGGACCCGGTCTGTCCGCCGTGGCGCTTGGTGCCGCCGTCGGTCCGGAGGGTTGGGTCGCCGCCGTCGACGTGGTGCCCGAGATGGCGGAGGCCGCGCGCCGACGGTTGACTGCGGCCGATGTGCACGGGGTGTCGGTGGCAGCCGATGTGGCGACCGCTGACCTCGTCGCCGTCGCCGGCGGGGGAGAACTCTTCGACGCTGCGCACTCCCGCTTCGGGCTGATGTTCTTTCCCGACCCGAAGGCGGCCTTCGCCAATATCTTTGCCGCGCTGCGGCCGGGTGGGCGGCTGGCTGCGTCGGTGTGGCAGCACCTGGACCGTAACCCCTGGATGATGTTGACCACGGCGACCGCGACGCAGATCCTCGGTATCGACCGGCCGCCCCTGCCCGGACCGGGCCAACCCGGACCGTTCTCGCTGGCCGACCCCGAGTCGACCGCTGCCCTGCTGACCGAAGCGGGCTTCGCTGACGTCGAGATCGTCTCCGTCGAGGCGCCGTTCCTTTTCGAGGGCGACGGGACCGCCGCCGCCGAGCGGATCATCAGCGCGGGGCCGCTAGGCGGGGTGTTCCTGGCGGCGGACGAAAGACGCCGTCGTGACGTGATCCACGGGGTGGTCGCCGCCCTCGAGCACCACCGCGGCGCCGACGGTTACGAACTGCCAGCCGCATCGTGGTGCATCACGGCGGTTCGTCCCGACTGACGACTTCCTATTGTGCGAGGCCGTCGGGGCGCCTTTACTTGATTTGCAACAGCGCATCTTGAGGGGAGCGGCGATGACAGTGCCCCTACGATTCGCGGTCGCGCTGGCACTGATGTCTGCGGCAGTCCTCTATCCGGACTGGACGGCGGTTGCCGAACCCGCAGATCCCGCGACCTGGCCGGTCGCCGACGGCGACTTCACCAGTCCAGGCGAACCCGGTTGGATCTTTTTCACGCCTCAGGGATTCGAAGGCCGCGGATGTGGCATCGGGCCCGACGGCCTGATCGGATGCGACATCGTGCCGAGTCGGTGGCCCGACGGTACTCCGGTCCAAGCAGGTCTGGAGGGTCCACCAGGGTCCTATAGTTGCGGGGATGGATATTGCCCGTTGCCGCCCCCCGATGCCGACCGCATCATCGCGGGTCCGCAGCAACGGGCTGAGTACGTGACGTCCGGCACACAGACCTTCACCCGCGATGTCGGCGAATTGTCCCCGGGATACCGAGTGGTCAACGGCGGGGCGGCGTGCTACGTCGGATCGGGTTCGCCGAGATCGGTGGTCTGCGACAGCGGTGAACACGGGTTCAGCGTGCAGGCCGTCGGCGTCAGTTTCTGGTAGCCCGACACCACAGCCCCGGAACTACACCCCCAGCGCCGCGTAGGTTCGGCGGACGAACTTCGGCTGGGCGGACTGCAGTCGGGCAAGCGCGGTGTTGCCGGCGACGGCTGCCGCAGCCGAGGTCAGGTCCGGGTAGTTCTGGATCAGGTAGATCATGATCAGCTCGTTGGACGGGTCGGCCTGCCACCAGGTCCCGTACGCGCCGGGCCAACTGAACGTGCCCGCCCCGCCGGGGCCGAACAGCCGCTGTGACGTCGCCGGGTCGGTGACCACCGACAGGTTCAGTCCGAATCCGCGGCCGATCCAGAACGGCATACCGAGGAAAGGGTGGCGCTTCTGCTCGTCGGTGAGCCGGTCGGTGCGCATCAGCCGCACCGACTCCGGCGACAGAACCCGCACACCGTCAACGGCTCCGCCGCCGAGCAGCATGCGGGCGAAGCGCAGATAGTCATCGGCGGTGGAGACCAGACCGGCACCGCCCTGGGAGAACCTCGGTTCCTTCACCGGCACCGGGCCCATCGCGTCATGCTGCAGCCCATGCTGCGGGTCGAGCCGGTACATGGTCGCCGCGCGCGGACGTTTCTCGGGGGAGATGAAGAAGCCGGTGTCAGACATGCCGAGCGGCTGAAGGATCCGCTCGCTGAGCACGCTCTGCAGCGGCTTGCCCGCGATTCGGGACAGGGCGATGCCGAGCACCTCGGTGCTCTGGGAGTAGGTGAGCCATTCGCCGGGCTGATGGACCAGCGGCAGCCCGGCCACCTCGGCCAGCCAGTGGTCCTGGTCCTGGCGCAGTGACACCGTCGCGTAGGCGCGACCGATCGGACCGTGGACCGAGAACGCGTAGGCCAGGCCGCTGCGGTGGGTCATCAGATCTTCGATGGTGATCGGCCGGTGGGCCGCCACCGTACGGTCCAACGGGCCTGCCGGATCGACCAGCACCCGCATATCGGCCAGTTCCGGCAGCCACCGTGAGACCGGGTCGGACAGCGACAGCGCGCCCTCTTCGATGAGGGTCATGGCAGCCGCCACCGTCACCGGTTTGGTCATCGAGGCGACCCGGAAGATGGTGTCCCGCTTCATCGGTCGCGTCGCCTCGATATCGGAAAACCCGATCTCGTTGACCTGGACGACCGCTCCGCGGTGCCAGACGAGGGTGACCGCGCCTGCCAGCAGACCGGCGTCGACGGCATCGGTGATCGAGGTCCGGTTGTCCGCTAGATTCACCGCCGCGAGTCTACGACAGGGATGTCGGCGGACCGGCAGCCCGTCGCGCCGGGGTGTTAGGCTCACCGCAATCGACATCCTTTAACGATCCGTCCTGCGAGGCGGAGAAGGGGGTCTTGGCTCTCGATGGACACCACTGACCGGGAACTGATGTCCCGCGCGGACGTCGGTCGAACCATTTCCCGGATGGCCCATCAGATCATCGAGAAGACCGCCCTCGACAGCCCCGATGGGCCACGGGTCGTATTGCTTGGCATCCCGACTCGCGGAGTCACCGTGGCGAGTCGGTTGGCCGCCAAGATCAACGAGTTCTCCGGCGTCACCGTCGCGCGTGGGGGTCTGGACATCACCCTGTACCGCGATGATCTCGACTTCAAGCCGCCCCGTGCCCTGGAGGAGACCTCGATCCCGGTCGGCGGTATCGACAACGCCCTGGTGATTCTGGTCGATGACGTGCTCTACACCGGACGCTCAGTCCGCTCGGCACTAGATGCTCTCCGCGATATCGGCAGACCGAAGTCGGTACAGCTCGCGGTCCTCGTCGACCGCGGCCACCGTGAATTGCCGCTGCGGGCCGATTACGTCGGGAAGAACGTCCCCACCTCGCGCAGCGAGAACGTCAAGGTCCGACTCGCGGAGGACGATGGGGTCGAGGGCATCTGGATCGCGCCGCACGGAGGTCCCGCCCGCTGATGAGCGCTTGCGCGAAGAGGAGATGGCTGCGATGAGCGCTTGCGCGAAGAGGAGATGGCTGCGATGAGCGCTTGCGCGAAGAGGGGACAGCCGTGAGCGTCCGGCACCTGTTGTCCGCGGCTGACCTGACCCGGGATCAGGCCACCGCGATCCTCGACGACGCCGACCGGTTCCGGCAGGCCCTGCTCGGCCGCGACGTCAAGAAACTGCCGACCCTGCGGGGCCGCACCGTCATCACGATGTTCTACGAGAACTCGACCCGGACCCGGGTGTCCTTCGAGGTGGCCGGCAAGTGGATGAGTGCCGACGTGATCAACGTCAGCTCGTCGGGTTCCTCGGTGGCCAAGGGTGAATCGCTACGCGATACCGCCCTGACGCTGCGGGCGGCCGGCGCCGACGCCCTGATCATCCGGCATCCGGCGTCCGGGGCGGCCCAGCAGTTGGCCGAATGGACACTCGAGCCCGACGGCACCGGACCCTGCGTCATCAATGCCGGCGACGGAACCCACGAACACCCCACCCAGGCACTGCTGGACGCGCTGACCGTCCGGCAACGGCTGGGCGGGATCGAAGGCCGTCGGGTGGTGATTGTCGGCGACATCCTGCACAGCCGGGTGGCCCGATCCAACGTCGCCCTGCTGCACAGCCTGGGCGCGGAGGTGGTAGTCGTCGCACCGCCCACGCTGCTGCCGATCGGTGTGACCGAATGGGGTGATGTGACGGTGTCACACGATCTTGACGCCGAATTGCCCGCCGCGGACGCGGTCATGATGCTGCGAGTCCAGGCCGAGCGGATGAACGGCGGGTTCTTCCCGTCGCCGCGGGAGTACTCCGCGCTTTACGGCCTGTCCGAGCAGCGGCAGGCGTTGCTGCCCGATCATGCCGTGGTCCTGCACCCGGGCCCGATGCTGCGCGGTATGGAGATCTCATTCCCGGTCGCCGACTCGTCGCAGTCGGCGGTGTTACAACAGGTTTCCAACGGGGTGCACGTCCGGATGGCGGTGCTGTTCCATCTGCTGGTCGGTACCGACGAGGCGGTGAGTGTATGAGCGGCAGGGGATCGAGTACCGCGGTCCTGATCGTGGGCGTCCGACTGTACGGAGAGGGCGATCCGGTCGACGTTCTGGTTGCCGACGGGCAGATCGCCGGGATCGGCGCGGATCTGGTGGCGCCAGCCGACGCAGAGGTCATCGACGCCACCGGCCAGGTGCTGTTACCCGGGCTGGTGGACCTGCACACCCACCTGCGCGAGCCGGGCCGCGAGTATGCGGAGGATATCGAAACCGGTTCGGCGGCAGCCGCTCTGGGCGGATACACCGCGGTGTTCGCGATGGCCAATACCGATCCTGTCGCTGACAGCCCGGTGGTGACCGATCATGTCTGGCGGCGCGGCCGGCAGGTCGGTCTGGTCGATGTCCACCCGGTGGGAGCGGTGACAGTCGGACTGGATGGCAAGCATCTCACCGAGATGGGGATGATGGCCGCTGGGGCGGCTCGGGTTCGGCTGTTCTCCGATGACGGCCTGTGTGTCCACGACCCGCTGGTGATGCGTCGTGCCCTGGAGTATTCGGCCGGCCTGGGTGTGTTGATCGCCCAGCATGCCGAGGAGCCACGGCTGACCGCGGGCGCGGTGGCGCACGAGGGTGTCAACGCCGCGCGGCTCGGACTGGCCGGATGGCCGCGGGCCGCCGAGGAATCGATCGTGGCCCGCGATGCGCTGCTGGCCCGCGACGCCGGCGCCCGGGTGCACATCTGCCACGCCTCCACCGCCGGAACGGTGGAAATCCTGAAATGGGCAAAACAGCAGGGTATTTCGATCACCGCCGAGGTGACCCCGCATCACCTCATGCTCGATGACAGCCGGCTCGCCAGCTACGACGGGCGCAACCGGGTCAACCCGCCGCTGCGGGAGGCCACCGACACCGAGGCGTTGCGCCGCGCTCTGGCTGACGGGGTCATCGACTGTGTGGCGACCGACCACGCCCCGCACGCCGAACAGGAGAAGTGCTGCGAGTTCTCCGCCGCCCGGCCTGGAATGCTCGGACTTCAGACTGCGCTGTCAGTCGTGGCGGCGACCATGGTGGAGCCGGGCCTGCTGGACTGGCGCGGCGTGGCGAGGGTGATGAGCGAGAGCCCGGCGGCCATCGTCGGCCTCGATGACCAGGGCCGGCCGCTGGAGGTGGGTGAGCCCGCCAATCTCGTCGTTGTCGATCCGGACGCGACCTGGACGGTCGACGGCACCGCGCTGGCCAGTCGGTCCGCCAACACGCCCTATCAGGCCATGACGCTGCCGGCCACGGTTACCGCGACACTGCTGCGCGGCCGGATCACGGCACGGGACGGCGAGGCCGTCCTGCCATGAACACCGCCACGGCCGTCGGAACCTACATTTTCGGGTTCCTCGTCGTGCTCCTGATCGGCCTGGTGATCCGACGGATGCTGCGCGGGTGGCGCCACCGGGCCGAGCGTCAGGAGGAGCTGATCGGGAACCTGCCGGCGGTCCCAGAGTTGGTCGCCGCTGCCGTCATCGCACCCACCCGCGGTCTCTACCTCGGCAGCACCATCGCTCCGAACTGGTTGGAGCGGATCAACGCCGGAGACCTGGGCTACCGATGCAAGTCGGTGCTCACCCGCTACCCGGAGGGAATTCTGCTTGAGCGCTCCGGAGCCGGGCCGATCTGGATGCCGCAGCGCTCCATCGTCGGCATCCGCTCCGAGTGGGCGCTGGCCGGGAAGGTCATTCCCGGCCGAAAACCCGAGACCCCCGGCGGGATCCTGGTGATCCGCTGGCGGCTGCCGTCGGGCACCGAGATCGACACCGGCTTCCGCGGTGAGGACCGCCCCGATTACGCGGAATGGCTTTCGTCGAGCGACGACCATCAGACACTTTCGTCGAGCGACGACCATCAGACAGGAGACAGCGCGTGACCCAGCAGAAGGCCGTCCTCGTCCTCGAGGACGGGCGCATCCATACCGGGACGGCGTTCGGTGCGGTCGGCCAGACGCTCGGCGAGGCGGTGTTCTCCACCGGGATGTCCGGCTATCAGGAGACCCTCACCGATCCCAGTTATCACCGCCAGATCGTCATCGCCACCGCGCCGCAGATCGGCAACACCGGCTGGAACCAGCAGGACGGCGAGAGCCGGGACGACAAGATCTGGGTGGCCGGTTACGTCGTTCGCGATCCGTCCCCGCGGCCCTCGAACTGGCGTTCCACCGGAACTCTCGAGGACGAGCTGATCCGGCAGGGTGTCGTCGGCATCGCCGGCGTGGATACCCGCGCGATCGTCCGCCATCTGCGGACCCGGGGATCCATGGCGGCGGGGGTGTTCTCCGGTCCTGCGCTGGCCGATGACGCCGAGATGCTCGACCGGGTCCGGAATCAGCCCGCCATGCTCGGCGCTGACCTGTGCGGCGAGGTCAGCACCGCCGAGGGCTACATCATCGACGCTCAAGGCCCGCCACGGTTCACCGTCGCCGCTCTGGATCTGGGGATTAAAACCAATACGCCGCGCAACTTCGCGCTGCGCGGCATCCGGACCCATGTGCTGCCCTCGACGGCGACCTTCGAGGCGATAGCCGACCTCAAACCAGACGGGGTGTTCCTGTCCAACGGCCCCGGTGACCCGGCCACCGCCGACCGGGTGGTCGCGGTGACCAGGGAGGTTCTCGGTGCCGGGATCCCGCTGTTCGGAATCTGTTTCGGCAACCAGATTCTGGGCCGGGCGCTGGGCCGGTCCACCTACAAGATGGTGTTCGGCCACCGTGGGATCAACGTCCCGGTGATCGACCACGCCACCGGACGGGTCGCGGTCACCGCGCAGAACCACGGCTTCGCGCTAGAAGGGGAGCGTGGCGAGGTCTTTGATACCGACTTCGGCCCGGCGGTGGTCAGCCACACCTGCGCCAACGACGGTGTTGTGGAAGGTGTGAAACTCGTCGACGGCCGAGCGTTCTCGGTGCAGTACCACCCCGAGGCCGCGGCCGGCCCGCATGACGCCAACTACCTGTTCGACCAGTTCATCGACTTGATGGAGGGCAATACGTGACCGGTATGACCGCGAGCGGGCGTGTCGGTACATCGAGACGCCGCCCAGGGGAGACGTACGCGCACGCTCGCGCAGGGATGGAGGGCACCTAGATGCCACGTCGTACCGACTTGAACCATGTTCTGGTGATCGGCTCCGGGCCGATCATCATCGGACAGGCCTGTGAGTTCGACTATTCGGGCACCCAGGCCTGCCGGGTGCTGCGCGCTGAGGGCCTGACTGTGAGCCTGGTGAACTCCAACCCGGCCACCATCATGACCGATCCCGAATACGCCGACCACACCTATATCGAGCCGATCACTCCGGCGTTCGTCGAGAAGGTGATCGCCCAGCAGGCCGCCCGGGGCAGGCCGATCGATGCACTGCTGGCCACCCTCGGCGGGCAGACGGCACTGAACACCGCCGTCGCGCTATCGGAGAATGGTGTCCTGGACCGCTACGGCGTGGAACTGATCGGTGCCGACTTCGAGGCCATCCAACGAGGTGAGGACCGACAGAAGTTCAAGGACATCGTCACCAAGGTCGGCGGTGAATCCGCCCGCAGCCGAGTGTGTTTCACCATGGCGGAGGTTCGCGAGACGGTCGACGAGCTCGGACTGCCGGTCGTCGTGCGGCCGTCGTTCACCATGGGCGGGCTGGGTTCGGGCATGGCGCATTCGCTCGAGGACGTCGACCGGATGGCCGGTGAGGGACTCACCGCATCACCGAGCGCCAACGTGCTGATCGAGGAGTCCATCTTCGGCTGGAAGGAATACGAACTCGAACTGATGCGTGACGGCAACGACAACGTTGTGGTGGTCTGCTCGATCGAGAACCTCGACCCGATGGGTGTGCACACCGGCGACTCGGTGACCGTGGCCCCGGCGATGACGCTGACCGACCGTGAGTACCAGGTGATGCGCGACCTGGGCATCGCGATCCTGCGCGAGGTCGGTGTGGACACCGGTGGCTGCAACATCCAGTTCGCGGTCGACCCCGCCGACGGCCGGCTGGTCGTCATCGAGATGAACCCACGGGTATCCCGGTCCAGTGCGCTGGCCTCCAAGGCGACCGGGTTCCCGATCGCGAAGATCGCCGCGAAGCTGGCGATCGGCTACACCCTCGACGAGATTCTCAATGACATCACCGGGCAGACCCCGGCCTGCTTCGAGCCGACGCTGGACTATGTCGTGGTCAAGGCGCCCCGGTTCGCCTTCGAGAAGTTCCCGGGCGCCGACCCGACCCTGACCACGACGATGAAATCGGTCGGCGAGGCGATGTCGATGGGCCGTAATTTCGTCGAGGCCCTCGGCAAGGTGATGCGCTCCCTGGAGACGACCCGGGCCGGGTTCTGGACCGGGGTGGACGACGACGGCTGGGTCGACGATGTCCTGGCCCGGCTGCGCACCCCCACCGAGGGGCGGCTGTATGACATCGAGTTGGCGTTGCGGCTGGGCGCGAGCGTCGAGCAGGTCGCCGAGGCCTCCGGGGTCGACCCGTGGTTCGTCGACCAGATCAGCGGCCTGGTTGCCCTGCGCGCGGAACTGATAGCGGCATCGGTCCTGAACGCCGAGTTGTTGCGCCGGGCCAAGCACAATGGTCTGTCCGACCGCCAGATCGCCGCACTACGTCCGGAACTCGCGGGTGAGACCGGCGTACGGACGCTGCGCCGCCGGCTGGGTATCCACCCGGTGTTCAAGACGGTCGATACCTGCGCGGCGGAGTTCGAGGCCAAGACCCCCTACCACTATTCGACCTACGAACTCGATCCGGCGGCGGAGACGGAGGTGGCGCCGCAGACCGACAAGCCCAAGGTGCTGATCCTGGGCTCCGGGCCCAACCGGATCGGGCAGGGCATCGAGTTCGACTACAGCTGCGTGCATGCGGCCACCACACTGTCCGAAGTCGGGTTCGAGACCATCATGATCAACTGCAACCCGGAGACCGTCTCGACCGACTACGACACCGCCGACCGGCTGTACTTCGAACCGCTCACATTCGAGGACGTGCTGGAGGTCTACCACGCCGAATCCCATTCCGGTCAGGGTGGTCCCGGCGTGGTGGGGGCGATAGTCCAACTCGGCGGGCAGACCCCGCTCGGGTTGGCCCACCGGCTTGAGGCTGCCGGGGTGCCGATCGTCGGCACCCGGCCCGAGGCCATCGACCTGGCTGAGGATCGCGGCCGGTTCGGTCAGGTCCTGGTCAACGCCGGTTTGCCCGCGCCGAAGTTCGGCACCGCGACGAGCTTCGAGGAGGCCCGCGAGATCGCCGCATCCATCGGCTACCCGGTGCTGGTGCGGCCGTCCTATGTGCTGGGCGGGCGCGGTATGGAGATCGTCTACGACGAGAAGACCCTGCACGGCTACATCACCCGGGCCACCCAACTGTCCCCGGAGCATCCGGTACTGGTCGACCGTTTCCTTGAGGACGCCATCGAGATCGACGTCGATGCGCTGTGCGATGGGACCGAGGTCTACATCGGCGGGGTGATGGAGCATATCGAGGAGGCCGGCATCCACTCCGGGGACTCCGCCTGCGCGCTGCCGCCGGTCACTCTCGGCCGCAGCGATATCGAGGCGGTGCGGCGTGCCACCGAGGCCATCGCGCACGGGGTGGGGGTGGTCGGCCTGCTCAATGTCCAGTACGCCCTGAAGGACGATGTGCTCTACGTCCTGGAAGCCAATCCGCGAGCCAGTCGCACCGTCCCGTTCGTCTCCAAGGCGACCGCCGTACCGCTGGCCAAGGCCTGCGCGCGGGTCATGCTGGGGGCCAGCATCTCCGAGCTGCGCGAGGAGGGTCTGCTGGCCCGCCACGGTGACGGATCAAGCCCGGGTCCCACCGTCCCGATCGCGGTCAAGGAGGCGGTGCTGCCTTTCCGCAGGTTCCGCCGGGTGGACGGATCCGGCGTGGACTCGCTGCTCGGGCCGGAGATGAAGTCGACCGGCGAGGTGATGGGAATCGACCACGACTTCGGCAGCGCGTTCGCCAAGAGCCAGGCCGCGGCCTACGGGTCGTTGCCCACCGAGGGGACGGTGTTCGTGTCGGTGGCCAACCGGGACAAGCGCTCGCTGGTGTTCCCCGTTAAGCGGCTCGCCGATCTGGGATTCCGGGTGCTCGCCACCGAGGGCACCGCGGAGATGCTGCGGCGCAACGGTATTCCGTGCGATGTCGTGCGCAAACATTTCGAGGCCCCCGGTGCGGGCCTGGCGGCGATGACTGCGATCGACGCAATCAATGCCGGCGAGGTCCACATGGTCGTCAACACCCCGTACGGCAACTCGGGACCGAGGATCGACGGCTACGAGATCCGTTCTGCCGCAGTGTCGATGAACATCCCGTGCATCACCACCGTTCAGGGCGCATCGGCGGCCGTACAGGGCATCGAGGCGGCCATCCGCGGCGATATCGGGGTCCGGTCGCTGCAGGAACTGCACGCCGCACTCGGTGGCACCTGAGGTGGCTCGTGCGGACTGTTTCGGCGCCCGACTGGCCGCCTCGATCGCGGCCCGCGGACCGCTGTGCGTGGGAATCGACCCACACCCGGAGCTGATGGCCGCGTGGGGTCTGCCCGCGACCGCCGACGGACTGGCCCGGTTCTGCGGCATCTGTGTCGAGGCGTACGCCGGGTTCGCGGTCGTCAAGCCGCAGGTCGCCTTTTTCGAGGCCTACGGTTCAGCCGGTTTCGCCGTGCTGGAGCGCACCACCGCGGATCTGCAGTCGGCAGGCGTGCTGGTGCTGGCCGACGCCAAGCGCGGCGATATCGGCTCGACCATGGCCGCGTACGCGGAGGCTTGGGCGGGGGAGGGCCCATTGGCCGCCGACGCCGTCACCGCATCCCCGTACCTCGGATTCGGGTCGCTGTCGCCGCTGCTGGACGTCGCGGCCGCCCACGGCCGGGGGGTGTTCGTCCTGGCGGCCACCTCGAACCCGGAGGGCGCTGGTGTGCAGCGCGCCGTCATCGGCGGCCGCAGCGTGGCGCAGTCCATCGTCGACGCCGCCGCCGCGGTCAACCGGGCGGCCGCACCGGATCCCGGGTCGGTGGGCGTCGTGATCGGCGCGACCCTGGCGACCGGCTCCGTGCCTGATCTCCGCGACCTCGCCGGGCCGGTCCTGGTTCCCGGTGTCGGCGCCCAGGGCGGGAGGCCGGAGGCATTATCCGGCCTCGGCGGAGCCCGCGCCGGTCAGCTGCTACCCGCGGTCTCACGGGAGGTTCTGCGGTCCGGCCCGGATCCGTCTGCGGTCCGCGCGGCCGGCGAGCGGTTGCGCGACGCGGTCGCCTATCTGGCCTGATGTGCCCGTGCGACACGCGCGACACGCCGTCGGCGGCCGAATCGGACGTGATGTTGATCGCCGGCCGCCGGCCCGGGCTGGCGGCGTGCTTCCGACAGAGCCGTCAGCGCGGGTGAAAGCCCAGCTAGAGGGCAATTTTCGGGGGCGGATCCCGGCTGGCCGGCAGAGCCGCCGGCCTGGGGGGCCGGCCGGCTGGCGGGCCGTTCCGGCCAACCGAGCCGTCGGCCGTGTCCTGCGCGTTTTCGCCTTCGAGGCGGGGGTCGGGTTAGATTTCGTCGGAGAGCGTGGGTACGGTCGTCGTCGCTGGCTGAAGTACCCGGCCCAGGCAAAACAATGATGGTGATGAGACGGAGGAACCCGTGGCCCTTCCCCAGTTGACCGACGAGCAGCGCGCCGCAGCCTTGGAGAAGGCTGCCGCCGCACGTCGGATACGTGCTGAGCTGAAGGATCGGCTCAAGCGTGGCGGCACCAACCTCACGCAGGTGCTCAAGGATGCCGAGACCGACGAGGTTCTCGGCAAGATGAAGGTTTCGGCCTTGCTGGAAGCACTGCCCAAGGTGGGCAAGGTCAAGGCGCAAGAGATCATGACCGAGCTGGAGATCGCCCCGACCCGCCGTCTGCGCGGCCTCGGTGATCGTCAGCGTAAGGCCCTGCTGGAAAAGTTCTCCTGATCGTTTCCAGCAGAGTCTCGGTCTGACAAGCCTATGAAAATCGGCGATGGGCCGGACGGCTCGGGCGGTTCATCCCGGCCCGGAGCGACGCGAGGACGCGTGCTCGTGCTGTCCGGCCCTTCGGCCGTCGGCAAGTCGACCGTGGTCCGGCGGCTACGGGAGCAGATGCCGGATCTGCACTTCAGCGTGTCGGCTACCACCCGTGAGCCTCGCCCCGGCGAGGTCGAGGGGTCGGATTACCATTTCGTCAGCCCGGAGCGCTTCCAGCAGCTGATCGACAGCGGTGATCTGCTGGAGTGGGCCGAGATCCACGGTGGACTGCACCGGTCGGGAACTCCGGCGGAGCCGGTGAAGCATGCCGCCGAAGCCGGTCGGCCGGTGCTGATCGAGGTCGACCTCGCCGGCGCCCGAGCAGTCAAACGGGCCATGCCCGACGTGCTGAGTGTTTTTTTGGCGCCGCCCAGCTGGGAGGTGCTGCGAGAGCGACTGGCTGGCCGCGGCACCGAAACCCCGGAACGGATGGCCCGCCGGCTGTCTACCGCGGAGGCCGAACTGGCCGCCCAGGGGGAGTTCGACGTCGTCGTGGTGAACAGCCAATTGGATTCGGCGTGCGCTGAATTGGTATCGTTGCTGCTAGGAAACGCGCCGGAGCCGGCGTGAGCGGTCGCTGAATCACAATGATCAAACTGGGATCAACCTCGGATCAACCTCGGATCAACCAAACGGGACCACCCAAACGGGCCCACCCAAACGGGCCCACCGAATCGAAGCTCACTGCCAGCTGAACGTCAGGAGAAGTACCACGTGACAACCTCTGCGGATCACTACGATCCAGCCCCCGGTGCGGCCACCGCCTATGACACACCGCTGGGTATCACCAACCCGCCGATCGACGAATTGCTCGACCGGGTGTCCAGCAAGTACGCGCTGGTGATCTATGCCGCCAAGCGTGCGCGCCAGATCAACGACTACTACAACCAACTCGGCGAGGGCATCCTCGAGTACGTCGGTCCGCTGGTGGAACCCGGCCTGCAGGAGAAGCCGTTGTCGATCGCGCTCCGCGAGGTTCATGGCGACCTTCTCGAACACACCGAAGGCGAGTAGCCGCGACGGCGCGGGTCGCTATGAGCCCGAAGCGGATCATCGTCGGTGTCGCGGGCGGTATCGCCGCCTATAAGGCCTGCTCGGTGGTGCGTCAGCTCAGCGAGGCCGGTCACGAGGTGCGGGTCGTTCCCACCGAGTCAGCGTTGCGTTTCGTCGGCGCGGCGACTTTCGAGGCACTGTCCGGGCACCCGGTTCGGACCGGTGTTTTCGAGGATGTGCCAGAGGTGCCGCACGTCCGCCTCGGCCAGCAGGCCGACCTGGTGGTGGTGGCCCCGGCAACCGCTGATCTGCTGGCCCGCGCGGCGGCCGGTCGTGCCGACGATCTGCTCACCGCCACCCTGTTGACGGCCCGGTGTCCGGTGCTCTTCGCGCCGGCAATGCACACCGAGATGTGGCTGCACCCGGCGACGGTCGACAACGTAGCCACGCTGCGTCGACGGGGCGCGGTGGTGCTCGAGCCGGCGTTCGGCCGGTTGACCGGTGCTGACACCGGTGCCGGACGGCTGCCCGAGGCTGATGAGATCACCACCTTCGCCGAGTTGCTGCTGGCCCGCGCCGACGCCCTGACCCACGATCTGCGCGGCGTCAAGGTCCTGGTCACCGCCGGCGGTACCCGGGAGGCGCTCGACCCGGTGCGTTTCATCGGTAACCGAAGTTCCGGGAAACAGGGTTACGCGGTCGCCCGGGTCGCCGTCCAGCGCGGAGCGGATGTCACCCTCATCGCCGGCAACACCGCCGGGTTGACCGACCCGGCCGGCGTCCACGTCCTTCGCGTCACCTCGGCTGCCCAGATGCACGAGGCAGTGTCCAAACACGCTCCCGATGCCCACGTCCTGGTAATGGCGGCCGCTGTCGCGGACTTCCGTCCCGCGCAGGTGGCGGCGAACAAGATTAAAAAGACCACCGACGCCCGGGATATGCCGAGGGTGGATCTGGTTCGTACCGACGATGTCTTGGCGGGTGCGGTTCGTCAGCGGGCCGACGGCCAGCTGCCCAACATGCGTGCGGTCGTCGGTTTCGCCGCCGAGACCGGTGACGCCGACGGCGACGTGCTGTTCCACGCCAGGGCGAAGTTGCGCCGCAAGGCCTGCGACTTGTTGGTCGTCAACGCCGTCGGCGACGGACGGGCGTTCGAGGTGGACAGTAATGACGGCTGGCTGCTGAGCTCCGACGGGACCGAGGTGGCCCTTGAACACGGTTCGAAGACGTTGATGGCGAGCCGTATTGTGGACGCGATCGCTGCGTTCCTGCACGGCGGCGACGGGTAAACACGTACGCCGGTCAATGAGGCCGGCAGGGGAGCGCACCATGCGCCCGAAATCAGGTACCGAAGGGGATTGACACTGTGAGCGATAACGGTCGGCTGTTCACCAGCGAGTCGGTGACCGAGGGGCATCCGGACAAAATCTGCGACGCCATCAGCGACTCGGTGCTCGACTCGCTGCTGCAGGATGACCCGACCTCGCGGGTTGCGGTGGAGAGTCTGGTGACCACCGGTCAGGTGCATGTGGTGGGTGAGGTGACGACCGCGGCGAAGGAGGCCTTCGCCGATATCACCGACACCGTCCGCCAGTGCATTCTCGAGATCGGTTACGACTCGTCGGAGAAGGGCTTCGACGGAGCCTCCTGTGGGGTGAATATCGGAATCGGCCGGCAGTCCCCGGATATCGCCCAGGGCGTCGACGAGGCCTATGAGGCCCGGGTCGACGGTGAGCGCGATCCGCTTGATCATCAGGGCGCCGGCGACCAGGGCCTGATGTTCGGGTACGCGATCCGCGACACCCCGGAGTTGATGCCGCTTCCGATCGCGCTGGCTCACCGCCTGTCCCGAAAGCTTGCGGCGGTCCGTAAGACCGGCCCGCTGGGCTATCTGCGTCCGGACGGCAAGACCCAGGTCACCATCCAGTACGAGGGCACCACCCCGATCCGGCTGGACACCGTGGTGCTCTCCACCCAGCACGCCGCAAACATCGACGAGAAGGAACAACTGCCGCACGATATTCGCAAGCATGTCGTCGACGAGGTGCTCAGCGAACTGGCCCACGAGAGTCTCGACATCTCCGACTTCCGGCTGCTGGTCAACCCGACCGGAAAGTTCGTCGTCGGCGGTCCGATGGGCGACGCCGGCCTGACCGGTCGAAAGATCATCGTCGACACCTACGGCGGATGGGCCCGCCACGGCGGCGGTGCGTTCTCCGGCAAGGACCCGTCCAAGGTGGACCGCTCGGCGGCGTATGCAATGCGCTGGGTGGCCAAGAACGTGGTCGCCGCGGGGTTGGCGGAACGGGTTGAGGTCCAGGTTGCCTATGCCATCGGCAAGGCTGCCCCGGTCGGGCTGTTCGTGGAGACGTTCGGCAGCGAAACCGTCGACCCGCATCGCATCGAGAAGGCCATCACCGCGGTGTTCGATCTGCGGCCGGGTGCGATCGTTCGTGACTTGAACCTGCTGCATACCAAGTACGCCCCGACCGCCGCGTATGGCCATTTCGGTCGCCCTGAGCTGGATCTGCCGTGGGAGCGACTGGACAAGGTCGAGGACCTGAAGAACTCCGTGTAGCCGAAAAGCGGCTCACGCGGTGCGTGAGCCGCTTTTCCGGGACGTCCGGCGCGTCAGCTACCGATGAACTGGTCGAATGCCCACTGGAATCGGGCCGGAACGACCTGGACGCCGCACTGGCTCTGCAGCGTTCCCAGTGGCGCCAGGATCGACTTGAAGTCGGCGTATTCCTGCGGGTTGCTGCTGGCGTAGTCGGAGATGGTCTGCTGCGCCTCCGCCTGGGGTTGCAGAGCGGCGGTCATCAGCATCTTGTTGCCGTCCGGGTGGGCGTTCATATACGCCTGGGCCTGCTCGGTGATCGAGGAGACCTTGCTGTCCACCGCCGCCGGGCTGCAATCGGGTGCTGCAGAGGCGGTCGGCGCGAGCAATCCGGCTAGCGCGAATCCGCTGATGAGCGTGCCGGTGTAGGTACGCGCGATGCGTCGGGATGTCATAAGCCTTGTTCCTCCGGGAATGCGACGTGTGCTGTCATACGGGTCTTGTCATTGTGGCTTGTCGTACCCCGGCCGACAAACGTTACTGGTCCGGGCCCCGGTGCAGGGCCGCCCGCAGGGCCGCCAGACCGCGGTTGGTGGCCTCGGTTGCAGCCGGCACCACCCCGGCGTAACCCAGGTAGCCGTGTACCAGGGTCTCGGCGTTGTGCAGTTCCACCTGTACACCGGCTCGGGCCAGCAGTTCGGCGTAGCGGGCGCCGTCGTCGCGCAGCGGATCGTGTCCGGCCACCGCGATATAGGCCGGGGCCAGGCCGGTCAGGTCGGTGGCGCGGCCGGGCGCCAGGTCGGCCGGTGGATCGGACGGATCGAGATGACCGGCGTACCACTGGGTGAACGCGGCGATCGCCGCGTGGTCCAGCACCGGCGCCTCGGCGTTCTCGCTGAACGACGGCAGCGAGGTATCCCACATCGTCGACGGGTACCACAGCAACTGGAATGCGACTGCCGGGCCGGCACCCGCGCGGACTTGATCCCGGGCCCGCTGGGCGGCGACTGCGGCCAGGGTGCCGCCCGCGGAGTCGCCGGCCACCGCCAGTCGGGAGCCGTCCGCGCCGAACCGGCCGGCGTTCGCGGCGACCCAACAGGTCGCCGCCCACACGTCCTCGACCGCGGCCGGATAGGGGTGTTCGGGGGCCAGCCGGTAGTCGACGGAGACGACGACCGTGTCGGCGCCGACGGCGTGCTCCCGGGCGGTGACGTCGTGAGTCTCGAGGTCACCCAGGGCGAACCCGCCACCATGGAAGAACATCGTCACCGGGTGCGGGCCGGAAGCCCGCCCGTCCGAGGTTTCCGGGGGCCAGTAGACCCGCGCCGGGATCGGGCCGGCCGGTCCGTCGATCCGGATGTCCTGGGTGCGCAGGTCGGGATGCCATGGTCGGCGCGGCAGTTCGCGTAACCGGCGCCGGGCCTCCTCGACACCGCCGTCGGCGGTCAACTGGAATGGCACGGCGTCCAGTACTTTCTGCAGGATGGCGTCGAGGGATCGTTTGTCGGCGGAAGCGGCCATGGGATCACGGTACGCAGGCGCGTCGCGTGCGGTGCGGGTGTGGTGGACCGCCGGTCTGATCGCCGCAATCAGCTACGGCGTCGCCCTCGCGGCCATCGCGCTGGGTCTGCCGGCCGGGTCCGATCTGACCGGACGGTTCGCCGGTCAGCCGGTCGCCAAGGCGGCGATGGCAGTGCTGCTGGCGGCGGCCGCGCTGAATCATCCGATCCGGCGGGAACGGCGCTGGTTGCTGGGCGCACTCCTGCTCTCGGCGGTTGGCGATTTCTTACTCGCCATCCCATGGTGGCCGCCGGCGTTCGTGACCGGTCTCGGCTCGTTCCTGCTGGCCCACCTGTGCTTCATCGGAGTACTGCTCCCGTTGCGGGGCGGACCGGGATGGGGCCGGTTACTGCTGATCGCGGTAGTGGTCCTCGGTTTCGCGGCGATGCTGAGCCGGTTCTGGCCGGCGCTCATCGCCGACGGAATGACCGTGCCGGTGATCGCGTATATGGCCGTGCTGGCCGTGATGGTGTCGGCTGCCCTGCTTGCCCGGCTTCCCACGCCGTGGACGGCGATCGGCGCGCTGCTGTTCGCGGTCTCGGACGGCATGATCGGGGTGGGTCGGTTCCTTCTCGAATCCCAGGCCCTGGAGCTGCCGATCTGGTGGGTCTACGCCGCCTCGATGGTGTTGATCACCGCCGGGTTGTTCTTCGGTCGCTCGGCGGAGTGAGATCGTCGGACCGAATTCTTGTCGGTACCCCTGGTTAGTGTCGTTGCAGATCGCCATTGAGCGCAGATCGCCATTCAACATCGCCATTCAACCGGGGGGAACCTTATGACCGACACAAACAAGACCCTGATCGCTGCACTGCTGGACCGCTCCGGCTCCATGCGGAAAATCGCCGCGGACATGTGCGGCGGATTCGACTCGTTCATCGCCAGGGAACGCGGCCAGGCGGGCGCCACGCTGGTGACACTGGCTCAGTTCGACGACCGCTACGACGTGGTATTCAGCGACCGGCCCATCGACGCCGTGCCGCCACTGACCCTGGAACCGCGGGGGATGACTGCCCTGCTGGACGCGATCGGGCGGTTCATCACCGAGGTGGGGACCGGTCTGGCTGCACTGCCCGAAGATGAGCGACCTGCGGCCATCACCGTGCTGGTCATGACCGACGGGCACGAAAACGCCAGCCGGGAGTGGAGCGGGGAGGCGGTGCGGGCCCTCATCGCCCAGCAGGAATCGGTATACAGCTGGGACTTCGTGTTCCTCGGCGCCAACATGGACGCCGTCGAGGTGGGCACCAACCTGGGCTTCGCGCCGGGCAAGTCCCTGACCTACGACGCGGACGGCGACGCCGTGGGCGGGGCCTGGGATTCGGTGTCCAGTTACACCGCCCGCAAGCGGTCTGCCGGCATCGCCGCGGCGCCGTCGATAGTGTTCGATGACGCCGAGCGCAGCGCGGCGCGCAAACGGCGGTAAGAACACGTGGGCGGAGGCAGGTGAGCACGGGGCAGGCAACCAGACCGGGCCGGCGCGCCGCCGAACACGAGCCGATCGCCCGGGTGCTCCCGATGATGTCGGTACCGCACCTGGACCGGGAGTTCGACTATCTGGTCTCGGCCGAGCAGTCCGATGATGCTCAGCCGGGGGTGCGGGTGCGGGTGCGCTTCCACGGCCGTCTGGTGGACGCCTTCCTGCTCGAGCGCCGCTCGGATACCGACCACGTCGGTCAACTCGGCTGGTTGGATCGGGTGATCTCCCCGGAACCGGTTCTCACCGGCGAGGTGCGCCGACTCGTCGACGCGGTCGCCGCCCGCTACGCCGGCACCAGGCCCGACGTGCTGCGATTGGCGATACCGCCACGGCACGCCGGTGCGGAGAAAAGTCAGCGCAGCGCACCACCGCTGCCGGTCGTCTCGCCCGTAGATCCGGCCGGATGGGCCCGATACAGCCGGGGTGAGCAGTTCCTGGAGGCGCTGCACGCGGGCCGTGCCGCCCGGGCGGTCTGGCAGTCACTGCCCGGTGAACGCTGGTTCGAGCGGTTGGCCGAGGCCGCGGCAGCAGCGGTCAGCGGCGGCTACGGGGTCCTTGCGGTGGTGCCCGATCAGCGCGACGTCGATGTGCTGTGGCACGCCGCGACCGCGCTGGTCGACGAGTCCGCCGTGGTCGCGCTGGCCGCCGGGCTGGGCCCCTCGGCGCGATACCGGCGCTGGCTGTCGGTACTGCGGGGCGAGGCCCGACTCGTCATCGGCACCCGCAGTGCGGTATTCGCCCCGGTGGACCGCCTCGGTCTGGTGATCATCTGGGACGACGGCGACGAAAGCCTGGCCGAACCCCGTGCTCCCTACCCGCACGCCAGGGAGGTCGGGATGTTGCGCGCGCATCAGCTGCGCTGCGCCGCGATCGTCGGCGGCTACACGCGTACCGCCGAGAGTCAGGCCCTCGTCGGCAGCGGGTGGGCCCACGATCTGGTGGCTCCGCGGCCGGTGGTGCGGGTCTGCGCACCCCGGGTGGTCGCTCTCGACGACAGCGGATACGCGGAGGAGCGCGACCCGGCGGCGCGGACCGCCCGGCTGCCGTCGATGGCGCTGCGGGCTGCGCGCAGCGCGCTGGACCGCGGTGCCCCGGTACTGGTCCAGGTGCCCCGCCGGGGCTACCTGCCCTCGGTGGCCTGCGCCAAGTGCCGCACCATCGCGCGATGCCGGCACTGTATGGGCCCGCTGGCCTTGTCCGACCGCGACGCCGACGGCGCGACATGCCGGTGGTGCGGGCGAATCGACGTGACGCCCCGGTGCCGCCGTTGCGGTGCCGATGCGATCCGGGCGGTGGTGGTGGGAGCCCGGCGCACCGCCGAGGAACTGGGCCGGGCGTTCCCCGGTACCACTGTCATCACCTCGGCGGGGGACGCGGTGCATCCCGAGATCGGGCCCGGTCCGGCCCTCGTGGTGGCCACACCCGGCGCCGAGCCCCGGGCCCCGGCCGGGTACGGCGCCGCCCTGTTGCTGGACAGCTGGTCGCTGCTGGGCCGGCAGGATCTCCGCGCCGCGGAGGACGCCCTGCGGCGCTGGATGGCCGCTGCCGCTCAGGTGCACTCCCGGGCCGAGGGCGGGGTGGTCGCCGTCGTGGCGGAGTCGGTCATTCCCACCGTGCAGGCCCTGGTCAAGTGGGATCCGGTCGGCCACGCCGAAGCGGAACTGGCTGCCCGGACCGCCGTTGGTCTGCCCCCGGCCGTCCATATGGCCGCCATCGACGGGGCCGCCACCGCGGTCGCCGCATTGATCGAGCAAGCCGAATTGCCCGAGGACGCCGATGTGCTGGGACCGGTCGACCTGCCGGCCGGGGTTCGCCGACCACCGGCCACCGCGGCCGGTGAGCAGGCCATCCGCATGCTGATCCGGGTCCGGCGCGACGAGGGTCTTGCGCTGGCGGGAGCCCTGCGCCAGGCGACCGCCGTGCACAGCGCCCGCCATGACCACGAAGCTGTGCGGGTGCAGATCGACCCGCTTCATATCGGCTGACACACCGCCGGCGGTTAGGCTGAGAGCCCCACCGAACCAGGGAGTACCGATGAAGTCCTTCGGCCGCAGGGTCGCGTGGCTCATCCCGCTGTTCCTGATCGTCATAGGTCTGCTGTGGCCGGCCATCTTCACCGGCACATCCCAGGGTTCCGCGGTCGCCGACCCGGTCACCATCTCGAACCTGCGGGCCGAGTTCAGCGTTGACAGCGACGGGCTGATGCAGGCGACAGAGACCTTGACCACCGAATTCCCCAGCGGGCGGCACGGCATTTTCCGTTTCTGGGATATCGGCAACACCAATGATCCGCACCTACGGCAGGTACCCGAGGTGTCGGACATCTCCCTTGACGGCCAACCCGTGCCCTACGAACTGCTCTGGCAGGGGAACGGCCGATTTCTGGTGGCCAAGATCGGCGATCCCGACAGCTATCTGACCTCGGGAACCCACGTCTACCGGATCACCTACAGCGTGCCCGGCGTGCTCGACCCGGGAACCACCGGAGCCGAGAAGGACTTCGCCGCCGCCGTCGGCGAGCGCGCCGGGTCCTCGGCGTTCTTCTGGAACGTCGTCGCGCCGGGATGGAGCAATCAGATCGACCGGGCCGAGATCTCGGTACGGCTACCCGGCGCCGTTCCCGGCGCGCAGTGCTCGGTCGGGGCCGGCGTGGGTCGTCCGTGCGACGGCCTGACCGTCAACGGAGACACCGTGACGCTGACGGCCGCCGGTCTGCCGCCGCGCACACCGGTCACCGTCCGCGCGGGGGTGGACGTTCCCACTCCGCCGCGGGCGACGGTGCCCTGGTCGGTCCGCTGGGACGGTGTCCTCGGGCGTTCGCCGTCGGTGGTGGCCTGGCTGGCCGGTCTCGCCGTCGCTGCCGGACTCGGCGGCTTCCTGTGGTGGCGCACCACCGTCGAGGCACCGCCGGGCTTCCCCCTGCAGTACGCCCCGCCCAAGGGCCTGGGGCCCGTTCAATGCGAGTACATCCGTAAAGAGGAGGTGCCCGCCCAGGGCCTGACCGCGACGCTGTTTCATCTGGCGGACCGCAAGCTGTTGTCGCTGGATCAGGAGAGCGCGAAGAAGTGGACGGTCCGCAGTGTGGGGGAGGCCGGGGGCTGGGCCGATGTCGATCCGGTCAGCGTCGCGGTCGGGTCGGCACTGGGCCTGACCAACCCGGGCAGGGTGTTTCGGGCCGACGGGTCGGTGAGTGCCGGAAGCAAGCTCAGCAGTGCCAAGGAGGTCATGGCATCAGCAGTCAAGGCGTGGGCGCTTGACGAAGGCCTGCTGGTCAAGCGGCGCGCCGAGCTGTGGCTGCGGTTTGCCAACGTGGTGGCGCTGGTTCTCGCCTTTGCCGGCTTCGTGCGCTGGGTCGGCCCGATCACGTTGTGGGGTCTGCCGTTCGCGGTGTTCTTCCTGATTTCGCTGCGCGGCTGGCGGTCCGGAGTCGGCCTGCGGCGCACGCCCGCCGGTCGCCAGCTGTGGTCGGAGGCGGGCGGTTTCCATCGCATGCTTGCCACCGACTCCGCGGAATCGCGGTTCGATTTCTCAGCTCGCAAGGACCTGTATGCCGCCTATATCCCGTTCGCGGTGGCCGGTGGTGCCGCCGCGCTGTGGGCGGCGAAGTACCAGGCCGCCACCGGCCAACCGCCACCCCAACCGGGTTGGTACCACTCCTCGTCGGGCCGCGGATGGAGTTCATCATCCTCGGGGGGTGCTAGCTTCGACAGCTTCGAGTCGGCGTTGTCGTCATCCATCGGCGCCTACACCGCGTCTCAGTCCTCATCGTCGAGCGGGGGCGGCGGTGGCGGCGGCGGCGGTGGCGGCGGCGGCGGTGGTGGTGGAGGAGGCGGATCATGGTGACCTGGGTGTTGGTGCTGATTTTGGCGATCGCGGTGGCGGTCCTGGTCGGTTTCGTCCTGGGATACAACAAACTCCGCGCGGCCGATGTCCGGGCCGATGAGGCTCTGGGAGGTATCGACGTTCAGCTCACCCGGCGGGCTTCGCTCATCCCGAGCCTGGTCAGCACCGTGCAGGGCTTCGCCGGCCACGAGAAGTCCGTCCTCGGACATATCGCTGATGCCCAGGCCGCCCTGATGGCCGCGACCGCGGGCAAGTCGGTGGAAAAGCGAACCACCGCCGAGCACGAGTTCGACACGGCTGTCGGTCAGGTGCTGGCGCTGGGCCAGGTCTACCCCCAACTCGCCTCCTCGAACAACTTCCTGAATCTGCAGCAGAACCTCGCCGACACCGAGGACAAACTGGCCTTCGCCCGCCAGTACTACAACGATGCCGCGGCCGGGGTCAATCGACTTCGCAGCACCATCCCGTGGATGTTCGTGGCGGGGATGGCGGGGGTCGGCGAGCGCGAGTTCTATCAGGTGCCGAAATGAACGCCCCCGAATGACGGCCTGACCGGATGCGCATCATCTTCGCGGGCACGCCGGCACCGGCGCTGCCGTCCCTGCAGCGCCTGATCGACTCGCCGCGACACGAGGTGGTGGCGGTGCTCACCCGCCCGGACGCGGCGGCGGGCCGACGGGGAAAGCCGGCCCCCTCGCCGGTGGCGTGTCTCGCCGCCGACACCGGCATTCCGGTGCTCAAACCCTCCCGCCCCAACTCCGCGGAGTTCGTCGCCGAGATCACGGCGCTGGCTCCGGATTGTTGCGCCGTGGTGGCCTACGGGGCGCTGCTGAGCGCCGAACTGCTCGCCGTACCGGCGCGCGGGTGGGTCAATCTGCACTTTTCGCTGCTGCCTGCCTGGCGTGGCGCGGCCCCGGTCCAGGCGGCTATCGCCGCCGGTGACACCGTCACCGGAGCAACGACTTTCAGGATCGAGCCGGCACTCGATTCGGGTCCGGTCTACGGCGTGGTCACCGAGACGATCCGTCCCGACGACACCGCCGGAGACCTGCTGGACCGGCTGGCGGTATCGGGCGCCGCTCTGCTGGAGGCCACCGTGGACGGTATCGCCGACGGTTCGCTGACACCGGTGCCGCAGCCGGCCGACGGGGTCAGTGTGGCGCCGAAGGTTTCGGTGGAGCACGGCCGGGTCCGGTGGGACCTGCCCGCCCATGTCATCGAACGACGGATACGGTCGGTCACCCCCGCTCCGGGGGCCTGGACGATGCTCGGCGACCTGCGGGTCAAGGTCGGGCCGGTCACCGTCGACCGGGCCGGCGGCGCGTTGGCACCCGGGGTGATCGACGTGCAACGCACCCAGGTGCGGGTCGGTACCGGCTCCCTGCCGGTGCTGCTGGGACAGATTCAGCCGCCCGGGAAGAAGCCCATGAACGCAGCGGACTGGGCCCGCGGCGCCCGGTTGGATGAACAGGTGCGGGCCTCGTGAACCGGCGGCCGCCCGCTGGCGGAGATCGGCGTCCGGCCCGGCGGCCGCGGAGAGCGCAGTTGGACCCGGCGCGTCGCGCGGCGTTCGACGTGCTGAGGGCGGTCTCCGAACGCGACGCTTACGCCAACCTTGCCCTGCCCGCCCTGCTGGCTGAACGCGGGATCAACGGCCGGGACGCGGCCTTCGCGACCGAACTGACCTACGGCACCTGCCGAACCCGCGGGCTGTTGGACGCCGTCATCGCCGCTGCGGCCGGACGACCGGTCGACCAGATCGATCCGGTGCTGCTGGACCTGCTCAGGCTGGGTGCCTACCAATTGCTGCGGACCAATGTCGCCCAGCATGCCGCCGTCTCGACGACCGTCGAGCAGGCCGGTGTTGAATTCGATACCGCCCGAGCGGGATTCGTCAATGCGGTGATGCGGAGGATCGCCGGCCGGGATGAGAATTCCTGGGTGGCGGAACTCGCCCCGCCGGCCGACACCGACCCGGTCGGACGTATCGCCTTCATGCACGCCCACCCGCGGTGGATCGCCCAGGCCTTCGCCGATGCGTTGGGAGCCGACGCCGGCGAACTGGATGCCGCCCTGGCCGCCGACGATGCCCGGCCCGCCGTGCACCTGGCCGCCCGACCCGGGGTCCTGACCGCCGCGGAGTTGGCCGAGGAGGTCGGCGGCACACCCGGCCGGTACTCGCCGTATGCGGTCTATCTCAGCGGCGGCGACCCGGGCCGGCTGGCACCGGTCCGGGACGCCCGGGCCCTGGTCCAGGACGAGGGCAGTCAGCTGGTGGCGCGCGCCCTGGTGCTGGCGCCGGTCATCGGCGTCGACGAAGGGCGCTGGCTGGACCTGTGCGCGGGACCGGGTGGTAAGACCGCGCTGATCGCCGCGCTCGCCGGCCAGCAGAACGCAACGGTCACCGCCGTGGAGCCCAATCCGCGCCGGGCCGAGATGGTGGAACAGAACACCCGCGGCCTTTCCGTGCAGGTGCTTCGTGCCGATGGCCGCGAACCACCGCTGGCGGCAGGTGGTTTCGACCGGGTGCTGGTGGATGCTCCCTGTACCGGCCTCGGCGCTCTGCGGCGCCGTCCGGAGGCGCGCTGGCGCCGCACCCCGGCCGACGTCCCCGCGCTGGGCAAGCTGCAACGGGAACTGCTCGCCTCGGCGATCCGGCTGGCCCGACCCGGTGGGGTGGTGGTCTACGCGACCTGCTCACCGCACCTGGCCGAAACCGTCGGCGTGGTCTCCGACGCCACCCGACGCCATCCGGTCACCGTGCTCGATGCCCGTGCCCTGTTCGCGCCCGCCGGGGACCTGGGCGCCGGGCCGCTGGTGCAACTGTGGCCGCACCGGCACGGCACGGACGCGATGTTCACCGCCGTGCTCCGCAAGGACGGTTGACCCGAAAGCCTTACAGTGTCTGCCATGGCAACACCGAGCAGGCCGATGATCGCGCCGTCGATCCTATCCGCGGACTTCGCGCGGCTGGCCGAGGAGGCCGCCGCCGTCGAGGGGGCGGACTGGCTGCATGTCGACGTGATGGACGCGCACTTCGTGCCCAACCTCACCCTCGGTCTGCCGGTGGTGGAGAGCCTGCTGCGGGCGACCGACATCCCGATGGACTGCCATCTGATGATCACCAGTCCGGATCGTTGGGCACCCGGCTACGCCGAGGCCGGCGCCCACAACGTGACCTTCCACGCCGAGGCCACCGACGACCCGGTCGCGGTGGCCCGCGATATCCGCGCCGCGGGCGCCAAGGCGGGGCTGGCCGTCAAGCCCGGCACACCCCTGGAGCCGTACCTGGAAATCCTGCGAGATTTCGACACCCTGCTGGTGATGTCCGTCGAGCCCGGATTCGGCGGTCAGAGCTTCATTCCGGAGGTGCTGTCGAAGGTGTCCGCGGCACGCCGACTGGTCGATGCCGGCGAGCTGACGATCCTCGTCGAGATCGACGGCGGCGTCAACGCCGACACCATCGAGCAGGCAGCCGAGGCCGGGGTGGACTGTTTCGTGGCCGGGTCGGCGGTCTACGGCGCCGGCGATCCCGCAGCCGCCGTCGAAGCGCTCCGGCATCAGGCCGCCAGCGCCTCGCCACACCTGCGGGGATGACCGACATTTCGGCACAGGTGACGGCCGCGATGCAACTGGCCCTTGATCAGGCGCAGGCGGTGAAAGGGTCCACCTATCCCAATCCGCCCGTCGGCGCCGTGATCCTGACATCGGACGGCGATATCGCCGGTGTCGGGGCCACGTTGCCGGCCGGGGGAGCGCACGCTGAGGTGGAGGCACTGCGGGCTGCGGGTGATCAGGCGGCCGGCGGTACCGCGGTGGTGACATTGGAGCCCTGCAATCATCACGGCCGCACGCCACCGTGTGTCGATGCGCTGCTGGCCGCCGGGATCGCGGCGGTCGTGTACGCGGTCGATGACCCGAACCCGGCGGCGGCCGGCGGTGCCGGTCGACTGCGCTCGGCCGGGGTGGCGGTGACCGGCGGGGTGTACGCCCGGGAGGTCTCGGGTGGTCCGTTGCGGGAGTGGCTGCACAAGCAGCGCACCGGGACCCCGCATGTCACCTGGAAATTCGCCACCAGCATCGACGGCCGCAGCGCGGCCGCCGACGGGTCGTCGCAGTGGATCACCAGTGCGGCCGCGCGCGCGGATCTGCACCGGCGCCGAGCGGCTTCCGACGCCATCATCGTCGGCACCGGGACCGTATTCGCCGATAACCCGAGTCTGACCGCCCGGTTACCGGATGGCAGTCTGGCACCGCAGCAGCCGCTGCGGGTGGTCGTCGGGGAGCGCGAGATTTCACCGGAATCCGCTGTGCTGAGCAGTGATTCGGCCACCCTGCTGCTGCGCACCCGAGACCCCATCGAGGTGATCCGGGTGCTCGCCGAGCGTACCGACATCCTGCTGGAGGGTGGACCCACGCTGGCCGGGGCGTTCCTAAGGGCAGGGGTGGTGCACCGGATCCTGGCCTATGTCGCACCGATCCTGCTCGGCGGCCCGGTCACGGCCGTCGACGATGTCGGGGTGGCCAGTATCGTGAATGCACTGCGCTGGAACTACGACGGGGTGCAGCGCATCGGGCCGGACCTGCTACTGAGCCTTGTTCCGGGCGGTTGAACCGTCGGCTATCGCTGGGAATGCAGCGACTTGTGCTCGATGATGTCCCGGGATCCACCGGCGCCCAACAGTTCCCGGAACTGAGCCACCGTATAGCCGGTCAGCGTCGCCGAGGTTCGAGCCCGCGCAGTGGCGGCGCGGGGGAGGGCGAACAGCGGGCCGAACTCGCCGAAGTAGTCGCCGGGTCCGGCGATTTTCAGGGTCTCCTCGCCACCGTCGGCCAGTTCCCGAACCAGTTCGACCTCGCCGGCCGACACCACATAGATCGAGTCGCCCATGGTGCCCTGATCGAAGAGTGTCTCGCCGGCCGCCAACTCCAGCGTCACCGGGTCGTGCGCGGACGCCGACATATGCGGTACCAGTTCCACCACGCGGTCGGCCAGTGGCAGCATTCTGGTGTCATGGGTGGCCACCACCACAACCCGTTCGCCGGAGGCCAGCTCCCGGATCAGCCTCAGCACCCCTTCGACCTGGATGTAGTCGAGGTGGGCGGTCGGCTCGTCGGCGATGAGCAGTGGTGGGTCCAAAGCGATGGCGCGGGCGACCGCGACCCGTTGCTGCTGGCCGCCGCTGAGGTCGCCGGGACGGTGGTGCATCCGCTCGGCCAGGCCGACCCGGTCCAGCAGATCGGTGGCCCGTTTGTGGGCCCTGCGGCGTGACCACCGGGCCGCCCGCAGTGGCACCATCACGTTCTCCATGGCGGTGAGGCTGGGTACCAGGTTGAACGCCTGGAAGACGATGCCGACGGTGTTGCGCCGGTATTCCGACAGCGCACGCTGATCCAGGGCGGTCACGTCGATATCGCCGAATTCGATACGGCCGGCGGTCGGGTCCAGGATGCCGCCCAGACAGGACAGCAGCGTCGTCTTCCCGCAACCGCTGGGACCCAGCAGGATGGCCAGCGAGCCCTCCGAGACATCCAGGCTCAGCCCGTTGATCGGCCGCACCGTCTCCTGGCCGCTGGCGTATTCCACGACGAGGTCTTTGATCCGCAGGTCGGCCATGAGTCAGGGTCCTCCGAACGCGACTGCCGGATCAACGACGACCGCCCGGCGAAGTCCGGCGAGGCTGGCCAGCACCCCGATGGTGACGGCGACGACGGGCAGCAGGATGAATGCTACCTGCGGGATGTCGACCCGCATCGGGAACAGCGGACCGAGCAGGATGGACAAACCCGCACCCAGCATGGCCGACAGGACGGCGACGATGATCGCCTGCATGGCGAGACCGGCCAGGATCGACCGGGTCGGAACCCCGACCGCCTTGAACACAGCGAAGTCGCGGGTCCGCTCCAGTGCGGACATGTAGATCATCGAGCCGACGATCATCGCCGCCACCACCCAGAGAAGTCCGGCCATCAGGCTCATCGCCTGCCGGGCGCCGGTCAGAGCCCGGAGCAAGTCATCGATCGCCCCGGCGCGGCTGACCACCTTGAATCCGCTCGGTGCGCGCTCCGGGGGGTCGATGACGCCGATCGAGGAGATCAGCGACTGTCCGGAGAACAACAGCTTCTGGGCTCCGGTGACGGTGAGGAACACATTCGGCTGACCCGCCAGCGCGGTCGAGTCGTCGACGATCCCGACGATCTGAAGGTTGCGCGAGCCGACTTCGACGGTGTTGCCGATCGGACGATCCATGGTGCTCGACACCGCGGCCTCGTGCGGTTCGGACGGCGGCCGGCCCTGCATCACGGCCGGCATCCCGGGTCCGCGCTCCGGTGCGCCGAAGACGTTGACGCTGCGCGCCGAGGCCCCCTCCGGCATCGTCGCGCTGCCGTAGACCAGGGGCACCGCCACCGACACCCCGGGAACTTGCAGCTTGGTCGCGGCGAAGGCCGAAGAGCCCAGGAACGGACCGGTGGCACCGGTCTTGACCAGATAGGCATCCAGGCCCAGAGAGTCCACGGTGCGGGTGGCCTCCACCCGGAAGCCGTTGGCCAGCCCGGTCAGGACCATCGTCATCGCGAACACCAGTCCGGTGCCGACGATTGCGATGACGAACCGGCGCTTGCGCCATTGGAGGTCGCGTAGCGCCGCGGTCAGCACGTCGTTCCCGGCATGGGGGAGAGGTTACCGACCCGTAGGACTGCTCGGCGACGGCATGCGCCAATTCATCTCAACGGGGCGCATCGGCTGCGGTCTCCTCGATGGCATGTGCGTCGCGGCCGCCGATGAACAAGGCGATCGCCGCCCCCGCCAGGCAGACGATCATGGTGATGAAAAAGATCGAGCCGTACTGCATGGCGAACGCGGTGCGATAGCGCTCCGCCTCGGCGGCCACCTTGGCGGCCAGGGTGTCGGCCTGGGCGCTGGGCAGGGTGGCCAGAATCTGGTTGAACCGGTAAAGGCCCCAGGCGGTCAGGGCGGCGACGCCGATCAGCATGCCGGTCATCCGTGCGACCACCACCAGCGACGAGGCGATACCGTGCTGGGCCGCCGGGACCACCCGCAACGCCGCCGAGGTCAGCGGGCCGATCACCAGGCCCAGCCCGATCCCGGCCAGGGCAAGGTCGGTACCGAAGGCCGGCAGCGATACCGGCCCGATGTGATGACGCGCCGACAACACGTCCACACCCCAGTGCGAGACCAGCCAGTAGGCGAATGCGGCCACCAGCATGCCCACCACCGCGACCGGCCGATCACCCACCCGGGTGGCCAGCCAGCCGCCCGCCAGAGCACCGATCGGCAGTGCGGCCAGGAAATGCAGCAGCAGGAACGCCGCGCCGACCTGGTCTTTGCCGAGCACGCCCTGGCCGAACAACTCGACGTCGACCAGGGTCACCATCAGTGCGGCGCCCGCGCACATCGAGGTGCCCAGCGCGGCCAGGAACGGAACCACCCGCACGCCGCTGGGTTCGATGAGCCGGGTGCGGGCGAACCGTTCCCAGATGACGAAGGCGATGGCGGCGACCACTGCGCCAACCAGCAGGGGTAGGCCGTAGCTCGGCAGTATCTGCTTGCCGTCCGGGGCGGGGTTGTACAGACCCTGGACCGCCAGACCCAGCGCGAGCGCCAGCAGGACACCACCGACGACGTCGACCCGTTCGCGTTCGGCGCTGCGTTCGTGGGCGGGCAGGCTGATGTGGATCAGCAGCATCGCGATCAGGCTCAGCGGCACGTTGATCCAGAACACGTCGCGCCAGGTGTTGAGCAGCCACACCACGCCGATTCCGTACAGCGGCCCCAACACGCTGCCCAGTTCCTGGGCGGCTCCGATCCCACCGAGAACGGCCGCTCGGTTGCGGGCTGACCACAGGTCGGCGGCCAGGGCCAGCGTCACCGGCAGCAGCGCGCCGCTGGCCATACCCTGGATCAGCCGGCCGATCACCATCGTGCTGAGGTCACCGGACAGCGCGGTGATCACCGAGCCGACTGCGAAACCGGCCAGGCTCAGCTGCAGCACCAGTTTGCGGCCGAACCGGTCGGACAGCCGGCCCAGCAGGGGCATCGCCGCGATATAACCCAGCAGATACCAGGTGATGATCGGCGTGACCTGCTGGAGCTTGTTAATCGGGATGCCGATGTCACGCATGATGTCGACCATGATCGTGACGACGACATAGGTGTCCAGCGCCCCGAGCAGCACGGCGAGGCTGCCCGCGCCGATCGCGATCCGCCGGCTGCGGCCGGGGATCTGCGCCGCTTCGGTGACTGCGGCCTCCGGCATCAGACCGCGGGCTTGGTGACGGTGACCGGCTTATCCCACTCGGACAGCGTCAGCAGCACGGTGTTGCCCTCGCTCTGGTCGATCTGGGCCTGTACCAGCTGATTGGGGGCGTCCTTCTCGATCCACACCGTGGCCGGCAGCGGCTCGGTGGCCTTGATCTGGGGGATCAGCGTGTTCACCGCGGCGGCGGCGACCTTGCCGGTGATCTTCACGGTGGGCACCCCGCCGATGGTCTCGAAACCGGCCGACTTGGCGTCGGTGACGCTGGCGAGCATATTGGCCAGCCCGGTGTCGGGGTTGAGGATCACCGAGGGGTCGTACACCTCGACGGCCGGACCCATATCCAGCCAACTGTTCGGGGTGAGCGCGGCGTAGAGGGTGCCGTCGAGAACCACGAGCTCGATATCGACATCGGAGCCGCCCATCGAGATCGTCGAATTGCCCTTGATGGCCACGCTGGGCACATTGGTCAGGTCACCGGAGAGCGTCTTGACCGGCAGGCCGTCGATCTTGCCGTTGACGGCGATCTCGAGGTGCGCGCTCTTGAGGGTCTTGGTGGTCGCGATGGACTGCTGGATCAGGCCCGCCGCCTCCGGCAGCGGTTCGGCAGCCTCCTTCGAGCAGCCCGAAACCAACAGGGCGGCGGCGAGGAGCGCGGCAAGCATGGCGAATATTCGGCGGCACGTCGACATAGCTGCATCGTAGAGGGTCGCCGCGCCTGCGCCCGGGCGGCGAGGCCGGGCTTGTCTCGGGGTCACCGGATCGGTATGAGTGTGTGCATGGCCTCTGAGCAGGGCGGGTCCCTGGAATTTCGGCATGTGCCGGTGGATACCGCCGATGCCGCCGCCCTGGTGTCGGCGATGGTCGCCGAGATGCGTGATCTGTACGACGGCCTGGATCTCGATGCCCCGGATATGCCGAAGGCCGGCCCCGCCGAACTCGGCCCGCCGGGCGGGACGTTCCTGGTCGGCTATCGCGACGGCATCGCGGTGTGCGGTGGCGGTATCAAGGCGCTGCCCGACGGTGCCTGCGAGATCAAGCGCATGTACGTGGTGCCGGAGGCCAGACGGGCGGGGGTGGCCCGGGCACTGCTGGCGGCACTGGAGGACGCCGCCCGCTACCTGGGCTACCGGATCTGCCGTCTGGACACCGGTTCGCGGCAACCGCACGCCCAGGCGTTCTACGAGTCCGTCGGCTACCGGCGGGTGGGTAACTTCAACAACAATCCGGCTGCGGCGTTCCACGGCGAGAAGCGGCTGGATCCGGCCCGCTAGATTGGGCGGATGTTCACCGGAATCGTTGAGGAACTCGGCAAGGTCACCCGGGTGGAGGATCTCGGCGACTCGGCACAGCTGACCATCAGCGGCCCGGTCGTCACCGCCGATGCCCGCCACGGCGATTCGATCGCCGTCAACGGCGTGTGCCTGACCGTGGTCGAGACGCTGCCGGACGGGCGGTTCACCGCCGACGTGATGGCCGAGACGCTGAACCGCTCAAGCCTCGGCGCGCTGGCGGTGGGCAGCCCGGTCAACCTCGAACGGGCCGCCGCGGTCAACAGCCGTTTGGGCGGACATATCGTGCAGGGCCACGTTGACGGCACCGGGGAGGTGGCCTCCCGGTCGCCGTCGCAGCACTGGGAAGTGGTGCGCGTCTCGCTGCCGGCGGAGTTGTCCCGCTATGTCGTGGAGAAGGGGTCGATCACCGTCGACGGGGTGTCGCTGACGGTGTCGGCTATCGGCGATGACTTCTTCGAGGTCTCGCTGATCCCGACCACGCTCGGGTTGACCACGCTGGGAAGCGCTCCAGTTGGCTCAGTGGTCAATCTGGAGGTCGATATCCTGGCGAAATACGTCGAACGACTGTTGGCGGCACCGCAGCCATCGCGGCACGATCATTGACGAGGACTGGTCCGCGCGGCTTTGATCGGCTACAGGCCTGCCAGTTGTGGCATCACCAGGTGAGCGATGGCGAAGTAGATCATCAGTCCGGTGCCGTCGACGATGGTGCTGATCATCGGCGCGGAGACGACAGCCGGATCCAGCCTGAGCTTCTTGAGCGTCGGCGGCAGAATCGATGCGACCAGTGACGACCAGAGGACGATGGCCGCGACGGTCAAACACACCGTGATCGTCACTTCCATCCCGACTCCCAGCGTCCACGACCGGATCAGGGCGGCCAGGGCCATGGTGGCCGCGATCAGGAAACCGGTCGACAGCTCCTTGGACAAGATGTGTGGGAGGTCGCGCATCCTGACCTGATCGGTCGCCAGCGCTCGGACGAGGGTGGTGGTGATCTGGGTGCCGGTGTTGCCGCCCGTCCCGATGAGTAGCGGGATGAAGAAGGCCAGCGCCACAACGGCTTCCATCTCGTCCTGGAATGCGCGCAGGACGGTGCCGGTATAGGCCTCGGCGAGAAACAGCACGAGCAGCCAGACGATTCGCTTGCGCCACAAATGAACTGGCGACGCTCGCAGATAGGGCACCTCCAGCGGCGCTGAGCCGCCTTGTCGTTCCGCGTCTTCGGTGGCCTGTCGACGCATGATGTCGGCGGCGACGTCCACGGTCAGAGCCCCGAGCACCCTGCGTTCGTCGTCGACCACCGGTAACGCGGCCAACTCTCGGTCGATCAGTGCCCTGGCAGCATCTTCGGCATCGACCATTGGGCCGACTGAGAATGGCTCGCCGCTCATCAACGCCGAGACGGTCTGATTCGGTTCGGCGAGCACCAGGTCCTGGAATTCCAGTAAACCGGTCAGCCGTCCCCCGGTGTCGGTGACGTAGATGTAGGCATCGGCGCGGGCTCTGTCTCGCATGTCGGTGTTCTGCGACCGGACCGCGGATTCGGCTTCCATCGCCGTCATCGTGTCGGTGACTGCGAACACGTCCGGAAGCATGTGTGCGGACACCGACCGCGGCGGACAACGAAGGATTTCACTCAGCGTTCCTGCTTGCTGCGGATCGATCTGGGAAAGCAGTTGCTCGCGAGCGGAATTCGACACCCTGCGAAGGATTTCCGCACCCTGGTCGGGATCGACATCGCGGAGCCACTGAGCTGATTGGGCGGTGCCCGTCGACTGGACTATCAGCGCTGCCAGGTTGGGGTCGACGGAGCCGAGAAGCTCCGGACCCGTGACCGGGGTGAGCAGGGAAACGAAATCGGCCAGCTTGTCCTTGGACATTGCGGCCACCTGGCGGCTTCGCTCGGCTGATCCGGCCGACTGCAACCACTGCTCTACTGCGTCGACCGAGTCGAGCTCGGTAGCCCGAACGGGCAGCACGCTCAGCACGCTGAAGTCGACATTCTTTCGGTTCATCGGCACAGCCTCCAGGTTTGCTTCGAACTGTGAGGTTCGCTCCGGATGTCTATCGGGCATGGGCGCCGAATCGACGGCCCGACCAGCGTAACCATGATCGGGTTGCGGAACAGTCGGACAATATTCCGGCTCGAGTGCGCGATATCGACCTCGATGGAGCTCCTGAGATCGGCGGCCGCCGATCTTGCTGGGGATACGTCGCTGCATTCACCCGGAGCGACCCCGGCACGGGATCCGCCAGTTGAAGCCCGGGCACCGAGGATTCACCTGCAATTAAGGAACTCGACGCTTACGCGTAGCCGGTTTCGCGCCGTATCGCCGGGCGGAATCTGTCGGGGATGTGGTTCGACCCCGCTGGCGGCGGGCGAAATCAGGCCGCAAGCGGCGCGGGAAGGCCGTCGTCGTCGGGCTGATCGGACTGGATCGGCTGATGGCGTTATGGCCTCAGCACGGAGTGGAAGCCGGCCTGCCCCACAGATTCGGGATCGCCGCGTTGTCGTAGCCGGAGACGAAATCGACCAGACTGCCTGAGGTTTCGTCCAGCTTGAGGCGGTGGAGGGCACCAACATTTCCGCCGTAGACGTGGATGCTGATCGATACACCATCGGAGGTGTTGGTGACACGATGCCAGTCTCCGATGGTCGGCGACACCGCTTCGACCTCGCCGCGTGCCATCACCCCGGTCCTGCCCGACCCGACGGGATGCCCCTCACGCAACTCGTATTCCTCGCTTTCTTCACTACCGCGCAGGACGCCGACCAGACCCCATACGGTGTGGTTGTGGACCGGGGTGCGCTGCCCGGGTCCCCAGACGAAGCTGACCATGCTGAATCGTTCAAGCGGGTCGCAGTGCAGAAGATACTGCGCGTAGCGATCCGATCGCGGGGTGGCGTAGTCGTCCGGCAACCAACCGTCGTCCCGAACCAACCCGGCCAGAAGTTCGTGGCCCCGGGCCAGCAGAGCTGGTTCTGCAGTGGTGCTGTCGACCAACTCGGTGAAGCTGCGCACGAAGCTGCGGAGCGGGGCGATCTGGTCGGTTACGGCATCGGACATGACGCTCTCCTCTTGGGTGGCAGGTAGGTTCCGGGATTTCCTGGTGGGCGGGTAGACACCGAATTGCCGTTCTGGGCCGTTCTGGTCCGAGCGGCGATGTCGAGTCAGTTGTGCCACAGGATCTGGTTCCCCGCATCGAAAGGACTCAAGACATCACAAAAGTTTGTTTTCCGGCCCGCTGCCCGATCGAGCCGGTTCGTGGGGGCGCCAGTCGGACTCAGGGCGCGAGATCAGGCCACCGAAGGTGGTTCATACTATGTGAAGCATGATCATCAGGGAGTCCACCGGGACAACCCCACCAGGGTCTTTGACGGCTTTGGGCGGCAAAAGGGCAGGCGGCAACGATGACGAGACTGGACACCGTCGAACGCGCGGTCGCCGACATCGCCGCGGGGAAGGCCGTCGTCGTCATCGACGATGAGGACCGCGAGAACGAGGGCGACCTCATCTTCGCCGCTGAGAAGGCGACCCCGGAGCTGGTGGCGTTCATGGTCCGCTACACCTCCGGCTACCTGTGTGTGCCGCTGGACGGTGAAATCTGTGACCGGCTGGGGCTGCTGCCGATGTACGCGGTCAACCAGGACAAGCACGGCACCGCCTACACCGTCACCGTCGATGCCAGGGACGGCGTCGGGACGGGGATCTCGGCGTCGGACCGGGCCACCACCATGCGGCTGCTGGCCGACCCGACGAGCATCGCGGAGAACTTCACCAAGCCGGGCCACGTGGTGCCGCTGCGGGCGAAGGACGGCGGGGTGCTGCGCCGTCCCGGCCACACCGAGGCCGCCGTGGACCTGGCCCGGATGGCGGGCCTGCAGCCGGCTGGCGCCATCTGCGAGATCGTCAGCCAGAAGGACGAGGGCGCGATGGCCCAAACCGACGAGTTGCGGATCTTCGCCGACGAGCACGACTTGGCACTGATCTCGATTGCGGACCTGATCGAGTACAGGCGCAAGCACGAGAAGCTGGTGGAGCGTGTCGCCGAGGCGCGGATCCCGACCCGGCACGGCGAGTTCCGCGCGGTCGGTTACACCAATATCTACGACCAGGTGGAACATGTCGCCCTGGTCCGCGGCGATATTGCCGGACCGGAGAACGACGGGCAGGACGTCCTGGTCCGGGTGCATTCCGAATGTCTGACCGGCGACGTGTTCGGGTCCCGCCGCTGCGACTGCGGCCCGCAATTGGACGCCGCGATCGGCATGGTCGCCGCCGAGGGCCGCGGGGTGGTGCTCTACATGCGCGGACACGAGGGCCGTGGTATCGGTCTCATGCACAAACTGCAGGCCTATCAGCTTCAGGACGCCGGCGCGGACACCGTCGAAGCCAACCTCGAACTCGGACTGCCCGCCGACGCCCGCGACTACGGGATCGGCGCGCAGATTCTGGTCGATCTGGGGGTGCGGTCGATGCGGCTGCTCACCAACAACCCCGCCAAACGCGTTGGATTGGACGGCTACGGACTGCAGATCATCGAACGGGTCCCGCTGCCGGCCCGGGTCAATGCCGAGAACATCCGCTATCTGAAGACCAAGCGGGACCGGATGGGGCATGAGTTGACCGGGCTCGAAGACTTTGACGACGCGGGAGTGCCCGGCGATATCGGCGGCGCACTGTGAGTGGCGGTGCCGGGGTGCCGGCGGTGCCGGAGATGGATGCCTCCGGCCTTTCCTTGGCCATTGTGGCGAGCACCTGGCACGGCGCCATCTGCGAGGCGTTGCTGGACGGGGCACTAAGGGTGGCACGGGCCAGCGGTATCGCCAGTTCCACCGTGGTGCGGGTGCACGGGGCGATTGAGATCCCGGTCGTCGCTCAGCAGCTCGCCGGCAACCACGACGCCGTGGTGGCGCTCGGTGTCGTGATCCGCGGTGAGACACCGCATTTCGACTACGTCTGCGATGCGGTCACCCAGGGCCTGACCCGGGTGTCGCTGGATGCCTCCACGCCGGTGGCCAACGGCGTGCTGACCACGGAGAACGAACGGCAGGCCCTGGACCGGGCTGGTTTGCCCGACTCCGCGGAGGACAAGGGCGCCCAGGCTACCGCCGCGGCGCTGTCGACCGCCCTTACCCTGCGCGACCTGCGCACGGCATGACTCCGGGCGCCGCATGACTCCTGGCACCGCATGACTAAGGCGGACGGTTCGTGGGACGCGGTGTTCCGGCCCCGGATGATGTCGCGGATCGCCATCGGCGTCGCCGCGGTGATCGCGGTGGCCGGGATCATCGTGGCGGTCCTGAACAACAGGTCCTCCGGTGCCATTCTGCGGACCGCCGACCAGGTCGCCATGGGTGGACTGGCGCTGTTACTCGCCGGTGCGGTGCTGCTGCTGCTGCGGCCGCGACTGAAAGCCGGCCCGAACGGCCTCGCCGTCCGCACCCTGCTGGACTACCGGGTGATTCCGTGGAGCGAGGTGGTCGACTTCTCCTTCCCGCCGGGGCGCCGGTGGGCCCGGATCGACCTGCCTGCCAACGAGTACGTGCCGGTGGTGGCCATCCAGTCGATCGACGGCGAACACGCGGTGACGGCGATGGACACCGTCCGCGACCTGATGGCCCGCTACCGGCCGGACTAGCCTGAGGGGGTGCCCGATCCCGCGACGTACCGCCCGGCGCCCGGATCCATTCCCGTCGAACCGGGCGTCTACCGGTTCTCCGATGTGCACGGCCGGGTGATCTACGTGGGCAAGGCCAAGAGTCTGCGGAGCCGCCTGACGTCGTATTTCGCCGATATCGCCGGCCTGCATCCCCGGACCCGGCAGATGGTCACCACCGCGGCAAAGGTCGAGTGGACGGTGGTCACCACCGAAGTCGAGGCCCTGCAACTCGAGTACAACTGGATCAAGGAGTTCGATCCCCGGTTCAATGTGCGTTACCGCGATGACAAGTCCTACCCGGTGCTGGCGGTGACGATGAACGAGGAATTCCCCCGGCTCACCGTCTACCGCGGTCCGCGCCGCAAAGGGGTGCGCTACTTCGGTCCGTACTCCCACGCCTGGGCCATCCGCGAAACCCTCGACCTGCTCACCCGGGTCTTTCCCGCCCGTACCTGTTCGGCCGGAGTGTTCAAGCGGCACAGTCAGATCGAGCGCCCCTGTCTGTTGGGCTATATCGACAAATGCTCGGCTCCCTGCGTCGGCCGAGTGAGTGCGGAGGAGCACCGGGCGATCGTGGGGAATTTCTGCGACTTCCTCTCCGGCCGGACCGACCGTTTCGCCCGGGACCTGGAGCGTCAGATGAACTCGGCTGCCGAGGAACTCGACTTCGAGCGCGCCGCCCGCCTGCGCGACGATCTCGGTGCGCTCAAGCGGGCACTGGAGAAGCAGGCGGTGGTCCTCGGTGACGGAACCGACGCCGATGTGGTGGCCTTCGCCGATGATGAACTCGAGGCGGCGGTGCAGGTTTTCCACGTGCGCGGCGGCCGGGTGCGGGGACAGCGCGGTTGGGTTGTGGAGAAGCCCGGCGATCCGGGGGAGTCCAGCCAAGCAGCCCTGGTGGAGCAGTTCATCACCCAGTTCTACGGCGCTGAAGCTGAATTGGGCGGCCCGCCCGGAGCCGAATTGGGCGGTGCCGCAGACGAAGCCGCCAACCCGGTTCCCCGTGAGGTGCTGGTGCCGGAACTGCCGCCTAACGCCGAGGAACTCGCGGCATGGTTGTCCGTGCTGCGCGGTTCCCGGGTCGTGCTGCGAGTGCCTCAGCGCGGTGACAAACGGGCGCTGGCCGATACCGTGCACCGCAACGCGCTGGAGGCGCTGCATCAGCACAAGCTCAAGCGTGCGGGCGACTTCACCGCGAGATCGGCTGCGCTGCAGAACATCCAGGAGTCGCTCGGTCTCGCAGATGCGCCGCTGCGCATCGAGTGCGTCGATATCAGCCACGTACAGGGCACCGACGTGGTGGGTTCACTGGTGGTATTCGAGGATGGACTGCCCCGCAAATCGGACTACCGGCATTTCGCCATCCGGGAGGCGGCCGGCGATGGTCGTTCCAACGATGTTGCCTCGATCGCGGAGGTGACCCGCCGCCGGTTCCGGCGCCACGTTCAAGATGCCGATCGAGCGGATGAGGTTGTCGCCGCGGACCGACCACGTCGCTTCGCCTACCCGCCGAACCTGTACGTAGTGGATGGCGGCGCCCCGCAGGTGAATGCGGCCAGCGCGGTCCTCGATGAACTCGGCGTCACCGACGTGGCGGTGATCGGGCTGGCCAAGCGGTTGGAGGAGGTATGGGTACCCGGCGAAGCCGATCCGGTGATCCTGCCCCGCAACAGCGAAGGGCTGTATCTGCTGCAACGGGTTCGCGACGAGGCGCACCGCTTCGCCATCGGGTATCACCGCAGCAAGCGGTCCAAGCGGATGACGGCCTCGGCGCTGGATACCGTGCCGGGGTTGGGCGAGGCTCGGCGTAAGGCCCTGGTCACCCATTTCGGTTCGCTGGCCAGGCTCCGTCAGGCCAGCGTGGCCGACATCACCGCCGTGCCGGGGATCGGGGCGGCCACCGCCGCGGCGGTGCTCGAAGCGCTCAGTGGCGCAACCAATGAGTCCGGATCGGGTGCACCGGCGGCCGTGGTGGACGATGATGCACGGCAGAGCTTATGACAGATCCAGCTATGACAGACCCGGCCAGGACAGACCCCGCGATGACAGATCCGGCTACGGCAGAGACCCGCGCGGTCGACGGGCCGCGCAGCGACCCCGCATCCGATATCGACGTGGTGCTGGTCACCGGTCTGTCCGGTGCCGGCCGCGGTACCGCCGCGAAGGTGCTGGAGGACCTCGGCTGGTATGTGGCCGACAACCTGCCGCCGGAGCTGATCGCGCGGATGGTGGACCTCGGCCTGGCGGCCGGGTCGAGGATCACCCAGTTGGCGGTGGTGATGGACGTCCGCTCCCGTGGTTTCACCGGCGATCTGGATGTGGTGCGCCGGGATCTGGCCACCCGCAACATCACCCCGCGGGTGCTGTTCATGGAAGCCTCGGATGAATCCCTGGTGCGCCGATACGAGAACAACCGCCGCAGTCATCCGCTGCAGGGCAACCAGACCCTGGCCGAAGGGATTGCCGCCGAACGGGTGATGCTGGCACCGGTGCGGGCTTCGGCCGATCTGATCATCGACACCTCAACGCTTCCGGTGCCGGCGCTGCGGGCCAGCATCGAAAACGCCTTCGGCAGTGAGACTGTCGCGCAGATCAGCGTCACCGTCGAATCGTTCGGTTTCAAATACGGCCTGCCCATGGACGCCGACATGGTGATGGATGTGCGGTTCCTGCCCAATCCGCACTGGGTCGATGAACTTCGCCCGCAGACCGGCCAGTCACCCGCGGTGCGCGACTACGTGCTGGCCCAGCCCGGCGCAACCCAGTTCCTGCAGACCTACCACCAGCTGTTGATGTTGGTCGCAGACGGATACATCCGGGAAGGCAAGCGGTACATGACGGTGGCGATCGGTTGCACCGGCGGCAAGCACCGTAGCGTCGCCATCGCCGAGGCCCTTGCCGCCCTGCTCGGGACGGACCTGCGTTTGACGGCGCGGGTTCTGCATCGCGACCTGGGGCGCGAATGAAGGCTCCCCGCATCGTCGCTCTCGGCGGCGGCCACGGCCTCTATGCGACGCTGTCGGCGGCCCGCCGGCTCACTCCGCACGTCACCGCGGTGGTGACGGTTGCCGACGACGGCGGATCCTCGGGCCGGCTGCGTTCCGAACTGGAGATCGTGCCACCGGGGGATCTGCGGATGGCGTTGGCGGCCTTGGCATCCGACAGCCCGCACGGCCGGTTGTGGGCCACCATCATCCAGCACCGCTTCGGCGGCAGCGGTGCGCTGGCCGGCCATCCGATCGGCAACCTGCTGTTGGCCGGTCTCAATGAGGTCCTTGCCGATCCGGTCGCCGCGCTCGACGAGCTGGGCCGAATTCTCGGCGTGAAGGGACGGGTGCTGCCGATGTGCCCGATCGCGCTGCAGATCGAGGCCGACGTCTCGGGTCTGGAGACAGATCCACGGATGGGCCGGGTGATCCGCGGCCAGGTGGCGGTGGCCACCACGCCGGGGAAGGTGCGCCGGGTGCGACTGCTACCCGGCGACCCGCCGGCAACCCGCCAGGCCGTCGATGCGGTGATGGGTGCCGACCTGGTGGTGCTGGGCCCGGGATCGTGGTTCACCAGCGTCATCCCGCACGTGCTGGTGCCGGGCCTGGCTGCCGCGCTGAATTCGACCTCGGCGCGGCGCGCCGTTGTGCTGAATCTGGCCGCGGAACCTGGCGAAACCGCCGGGTTCTCCGCGGAGCGTCATCTGCACGTGCTGGCCCAGCACGCACCGGGGTTCAGTGTCCATGACATCATCGTCGACGCGGCGCGTGTGCCGTCACAGCGGGAACGTGACCAACTTCGCCGGACCGCGACCGTGCTGGAGGCATCAGTGACGTTTGCTGACGTGTCCCGATCTGGTACACCATTACACGACCCGGCAAAGTTGGCCGCGGCACTGGAGGTGGTGTGCCGGGCTGGCGCGGAGGCTGCGACAACCGTCGTGCCCGTTGCCGCGCCGAGACGGACCGAGAGGTAGCGACCTGTGGCTATGACAGCTGAGGTGAAGGACGAACTCAGCCGCCTCAACGTCACCTCCGTGAGCGCGAGGCGGGCGGAGGTGGCGTCGCTGCTGCGATTCGCCGGCGGACTGCACATCGTCTCTGGCCGGGTGGTGGTCGAGGCCGAGGTGGACCTGGGAAGTATCGCGCGGCGCCTCCGCAAGGACATTCACGATCTGTACGGCTACAACGCCGTCGTCCATGTGCTGGCTGCGAGTGGTATTCGCAAGAGCACCCGCTACCTGGTTCGGGTCGCCAAGGACGGTGAGGCGCTGGCCCGGCAGACCGGTCTGCTGGATGTCCGTGGCCGGCCGGTGCGCGGACTGCCGGCCCAGGTGGTCGGCGGCAATGTCGGAGACGCCGAAGCCGCCTGGCGCGGGGCTTTCCTGGCGCACGGCTCGCTGACCGAGCCGGGCCGGTCCTCGGCGCTGGAGGTGAGCTGCCCCGGACCTGAGGCGGCGCTGGCCCTGGTCGGCGCGGCGCGGCGACTCGGTGTCAGTGCCAAGGCCCGCGAGGTGCGCGGAATCGACCGCGTCGTGGTCCGCGACGGCGAGGCCATCGGAACTCTGCTCACCCGGATGGGGGCCCAGGACACCAGGCTGATCTGGGAGGAACGGCGGATGCGCCGCGAGGTGCGGGCCACCGCAAACCGGCTGGCCAACTTCGACGATGCCAACCTGCGCCGCTCAGCGCGCGCGGCGGTGGCCGCGGCCGCCCGGGTCGAGCGGGCGCTGGAGATTCTTGGCGACACGGTTCCCGACCATCTGTCCGCCGCCGGACGGCTGCGGGTGGAGCACCGACAGGCCTCGCTGGAGGAACTCGGCCGGCTGGCCGAACCGGCAATGACCAAGGATGCCGTCGCCGGACGCATCCGGCGGCTGTTGTCGATGGCCGACCGGAAGGCCAAACAGGACGGCATTCCAGATACCGAGTCCGCGGTCACGCCGGACCTGCTCGACGACGCCTGATTCCGTCGCGGTGCCCCGAAACCGCGGCGCGAACTATCGGGCTGCGACACCATCGCGCAGGTCGGCGGGCTGGTTCGCGGACAGCGCCCAGCGGATGCCGCCGACCACGGCAAGGCCGGCCAGCCGAATCGCGGTGGCCTCCAACAGCGGCAGGTAGGGCAGCCGCAACGGCAGCCTGGCCCAGGCCGGCAGCATCGAGACACTCGTTGCGGCGAGCACCCCGTAGGGGGCCCGGGCCAGCAGCGGCAACGGGGGAGTGACGAGCAGGAACCGGGCGGCCTCGCGGGCGGATTCGGTGCTTCGCAGTTCGCCGCGGTAGTCATCGATCCGTTGGCGCAGCTGCGCCTCGGTGCGCGGCGGATCCTCGACCCCGAGCGCGGCCGCCACCCGGGCGGTATCGGCCACGTAGGCGTCCCGGCCGGCCTGATCCAGTGGTTTCGCCCCGTATCGCTGGTACGCCAGCAGGAAGCTGTCCACCTCGGCGATGTGCACCCACTCCAGCAGGTGCGGATCGTCGGCCCGATAGGGCCGGCCGTCGGGCGCCACGCCGTGCACCCGGCGATGGATGCCCCGGACCTTGTCCACCGCGCGTTGGGCGTCCTGAGCAGTACCGAAGGTGGTCACCGCGAGGAAGGTGCTGGTGCGCTGGAGTCGTCCCCACGGATCTCCGCGGTAGTCCGAATGTTCGGCGACACCGGCCATCGCCAGCGGGTGCAGAGACTGCAGCAATAACGCTCGCAGGCCCCCGACGAACATCGAGGCATCACCGTGAACCCGGCAGATCGGGCTGTCGTCGGCGAACCAGCGGGGCCCGGGCGTGCCGTGGATTCGGGCCCGGTTGCGGGGGCCGTCGGGTCCGGCGACCATCGCGAACAGTCCCTGACCCAGGCGTTCCCGCATCGCGGTGAGGTCGATGTCCAGGGGCGAGGGCAGCGGCATAAGCCGACGGTACGCGGTTCGCGAGGTTCCCCGCACACGGCGCCGACCTCGCCACTAGGCTGACCGGTGGTATCGGAAGTACGTGGTTCAGACAGATGCGAGGAGACAGACGTGACGATCCGGGTTGGCGTTAACGGTTTCGGGCGAATCGGGCGCAACTTCTACCGGGCCCTGGCTACCCAGCAGGCCGAGGGCAAGGCCAAAGACATTGAGATCGTGGCGGTCAACGACCTCACCGACATCAACACCCTGGCACACCTGCTGAAGTTCGACTCCATCCTGGGCCGGCTTCCCGTCGAGGTCGGCGTGGACGGTGATCACATCGTCATCGGCGGCGCCAAGGTGAAGGCGTTCGCCGTCAAGGACGGCCCCGCCGCACTGCCGTGGGGCGAGGCCGGGGTCGACGTGGTGGTGGAGTCCACCGGTCACTTCAACGACGCCAAGGCGCACGGCCACCTCGAGTCGGGGGTCAAGAAGGTGATCATCTCGGCTCCGGCCAAGGACGAGGACATCACCATCGTGATGGGCGTCAACGACAACAAGTACGACGGCAGCCAGAAGGTCATCTCCAATGCCTCCTGCACCACGAACTGCCTCGGGCCGCTTGCCAAAGTGGTCAACGACGAATTCGGCATCGTGCGCGGTCTGATGACCACCATCCACGCCTACACCGGCGACCAGAACCTCCAGGACGGTCCGCACCGGGACCTGCGCCGGGCCCGCGCCGCGGCGGTGAACATCGTGCCGACCTCCACCGGCGCCGCCAAGGCCATCGGGCTGGTGCTGCCGGAGTTGAAGGGCAAGCTGGACGGTTACGCCCTGCGGGTGCCGATCCCCACCGGTTCGGTGACCGACCTGACCGTGGAGTTGAACAAGTCGGCCAGCGCCGCGGAGATCAACGCCGCGCTCAAGGCCGCGGCCGAGGGCCCGATGAAGGGCATCCTGAAGTACTACGACGCCCCGATCGTCTCCAGCGACATCGTCACCGACCCGCACAGCTCGATCTTCGACTCCGGTCTGACCAAAGTCATCGACAACCAGGCCAAGGTGGTGTCCTGGTACGACAACGAGTGGGGCTACTCCAACCGCCTGGTCGACCTGGTCGGCCTGGTCGGCAAGTCCCTCTAGCGATCGGGCGCCACGTGGCTGTCAAGAGTCTCGCCGACCTGCTCGCTGAGGGGGTCGAAGGCCGTGGTGTGCTGGTCCGCTGCGACCTCAACGTTCCGCTCGACGAGGCCGGCACCGTCACCGACACCGGTCGCATCGACGCCTCGGCGCCGACGCTCCGGGCGCTCTCCGACGCTGGGGCGAAGGTGGTGGTGACCGCTCACCTCGGCCGGCCCAAAGGCGGACCCGACCCGAAGTTCTCACTGGCGCCGGTGGCGGCAGTGCTGGCGGAGCGGCTGGGCCGGCACGTCCAGCTGGCCGGCGACGTGGTCGGCACCGATGCCCTGGCCCGTGCCGAGGGTCTGACCGACGGGGACATCCTGCTGCTGGAGAACATCCGCTTCGATCCACGCGAGACCAGCAAGAACGACAGCGAACGGCAGGCGCTGGCCGCTGAACTGGCTGAACTGGTCGCCGGTCCCGACGGGTCCGGCGGGGCCTTCGTCTCCGACGGGTTCGGTGTGGTCCACCGCAAGCAGGCTTCGGTCTACGACGTGGCGGCGCTGCTGCCGCACTACGCCGGAAGGCTGGTCGCCGCCGAGGTCAAGGTGCTCGAGCAGTTGGCCCGGGCCGGCGAGCGGCCCTACGCCGTGGTGCTGGGCGGATCGAAGGTGTCCGACAAGCTTGCCGTGATCGAGAATCTGGCCGGCAAGGCCGACAGCCTGATCATCGGGGGTGGAATGTGCTTCACCTTCCTGGCCGCTCAGGGCTCCCCGGTGGGTACGTCGCTGCTGCAGGAGGAGATGATCGATACCTGCCGGCGGCTGCTGGAGGAGTACGGCGACGTCATCCACCTTCCCGTCGACGTCGTGGTGGCGGCCGAGTTCTCGGCCGACTCGCCGCCGGAAACCGTTCCCGCGGATCAGATCCCGGCCGACAAGATGGGGTTGGACATCGGACCAGAGTCGGTCAAGCGGTTCACCACCCTGCTGTCGAACGCCCGGACCGTCTTCTGGAACGGGCCGATGGGGGTGTTCGAGTTTCCGGCCTACTCCGCCGGCACCAAGGGGGTGGCCGAGGCGATCATCGCGGCCACCGCCAAGGGCGCCTTCAGCGTGGTCGGCGGCGGCGATTCGGCCGCGGCGGTGCGCCAGCTCGGTTTGGCCGAGGGCGGTTTCTCCCACATTTCCACCGGGGGCGGGGCGTCGCTGGAATACCTCGAGGGCAAGACGCTTCCGGGTATCGAGATACTCAACTAGGAGAACTGTGTCACGTAAACCGCTGATCGCGGGCAACTGGAAGATGAACCTCAACCATTACGAGGCCATCGCTCTGGTGCAGAAGATCGCATTCGCGCTGCCCGAGAAGTACTTCGACAAGGTTGACGTCACCGTCATCCCGCCGTTCACCGATCTGCGTAGTGTCCAGACACTCGTGGACGGGGACAAGTTGCGGCTCACCTATGGCGCGCAGGATGTGTCCCAGCACGACTCCGGTGCCTACACCGGCGATATCAGCGGTGCGTTCCTGGCTAAATTGGGCTGCTCGTACGTGGTGGTCGGGCATTCCGAGCGGCGCACCTATCACCATGAGGACGACGCCCTGGTTGCCGCTAAGGCCGCCGCCGCGTTCCGACACGGGCTCATCCCGATCGTCTGCATCGGCGAGCATCTCGATGTCCGCGAGGCCGGCAAGCACGTCGAGCACAACGTCACCCAGTTGCGCGGATCGTTGGCCGGCCTGACCGATGAGCAGTTGGCCGATGTGGTGATCGCCTACGAGCCGGTCTGGGCGATCGGCACCGGCCGGGTCGCCAGCGCCGCCGACGCACAGGAGGTGTGCGGGGCAATCCGCGCGGAATTGGCGGCGTTGTCCTCGCCGAAGGTCGCCGAGGGCGTCCGGGTGCTCTACGGCGGGTCGGTCAACGCCAAAAACGTGGGCGAGATCGTGGCCCAGACCGATGTCGACGGCGCCCTGGTGGGCGGGGCCTCGCTGGAGGGTGAGCAGTTCGCGACGCTGTCGGCGATCGCCGCCGGCGGGCCCCTGCCGTAAGTCGCTGTCGGCACCCGGTACGCTGACGCCCATGGTTTTCACCCTGCAGATCCTGCTGGTGGTCACCAGTGTGCTTGTCGTGCTGCTGGTACTGCTTCACCGGGCCAAGGGCGGTGGTTTGTCGACGCTGTTCGGTGGCGGCGTGCAGTCGAGCCTGTCCGGCTCCACCGTGGTCGAGAAGAACCTCGACCGCCTGACGCTATTCGTAACCGGCATCTGGCTGGTCGCCATCGTGGGCGTCGCACTGCAGATCAAGTACTCCTGAGTCGGGTGGGCGCGGGAACCGGCGCCCCTGATACGCCGTGCCGAGCACCCCGGCAGTACTCAGTCGGGGCTCCGTAGGCTGATCCGCGTCCACGGTGACTACTGGCGCACGGCTTGCACGGCGAGGTATCGCGCGGACCAAATCTTTCCGTACTGCGGGACGGCGTCGGTGCGTTACCCGGACTCATCGTCGTCGTCGAGCAGTTCCTTCGGGTGGTGGACCCGATTGACCCGCGGCGGTCCAGTGCCGTCGTCCCAGGCGATCCGGCCGTCAGCGGTCACCGATGTTGTGTAGTCACCCGCGGTTACTGCGGCGTGATCCGGCGGACAGCCGAAGTAGAGGTTATCGGCATCCGTGGTGCCGCCGGCCTGCCAGGCACGTGCGTGGTGGACCTCGGAGTGGTAGCCCGGCTCGAAGCAGTTCGGTTTGGTGCATCCGTGGTCCCGGCCGTAGCAGACGATCCGGTGATCGGCTGTCGCGATGCGCTTGCTTCGACCCAGGTACAGCGGACGATCAGAGTGCTCTTCGAATACCAGCAGGTAGTGGACCGAACCGGCGGCCATCCGGATCAGGTCCCGCATCGGCAGTCGGCCGGTGCCGCCGGTGCGGGCCGGGGCAGGCATCGGTACGCCGGGATTGGCGACCGCTCGGGCGGCCTGATCGAGTTCGGCCAGTGTGGTGGTGGCGATGACCGTCACCGGAAGACCACGATGTTTCCCGAGTGCCCCGGATGCCATCGCCGCCGAGAGGCCCAGTTTGAGGCCGTCGTGGCAGCGTTGCTCGGGGGAGCGGGTGTCCCGTGCCAGCGGATCCGCACCGTCATCGTGACTCGAACTGCAGTTGCCTCCCGGCAGATGCCGGCCGGGCCTGATCGCGGCGGTAACAGCCTCCAGATAGCAACGGGCTTCCGGGTCGAGCCAGCCTGAGAGTCGGCTCATGCCGTCCGGCCCCTGCTTGCCCAGCACCAGGCCCCGCCGTTTGGCGCGATCCTCGTCGGTGAAGTTCCCATCGGGATTGAGGCAGTCGGCAATCGTCGTACCGATGGCTTCGACGAACTTCGCATCGTGTTTCCTGGCGTGGCGCACCAACGTGCGCTCGGCAGCGTCCCGGTCGGCGGGGGATACCGCGGCGGGCAGCACATCGATGGCGCGACATACCGCCGCGATATGGTCCTCACCGACCTCTCCCGCCTGCACCGCGGCAGCCAGGGCGGGTAGTTCCGGCGGTAATGACGGCCCGGTCAGCGAACGGCGCGGCCGAATGCGCGCGGCGATCCGGAAGCGGCGGGTGACCTCACCACGGGTCAGGTGCAGTCGGGCGGCCAGCAGGTCGCGGACCTTGACCCCGGCCGGCAACCGGGGGTCTTCGTGGCCGTCGACGGGTGCGGCGACCTCGCCGAACATGCGGTAGGACAATCCGCGGTTGGTGCGCTGCTGTCTCTCCAGTCGCTCAGCGACCTCAATACGAAATGCGTTGCCCGCCAGATCGGTACACGTCGAACGCAGCCGGTCCTGCGCGGCATCGATGACAGCGAGGTCCGCGCGGATCAGGTCGTGCGCCGCTGCTGCGGTCAGTGGTTCGGCGGCGGCGCTCATCACTCAACGATATCGAAACTATGTTCGAAAATAGCTCTCGCAAACCGTATCTGTGGATGAAACCCGGCTTGTGCACAACTCTGTCGGCTGCTCGTCCTGCGGGTGCCTGCACTGGCACCGATACTTGGAGGCATGGCTCAGCTCCCCGAGGCGATGTTGGAACCGGTCGGTGCGGTGCGTCGCACTCAAGTCGGCAGGGAGGCGACCGAACCGATGCGCGAGGACATCCGTCTGCTTGGGACGATCCTCGGCGACACCGTTCGCGAGCAGAGCGGCGAGGCGGTGTTCGATCTGGTCGAACGGGCCCGGGTGGAATCCTTCCGGGTGCGCCGCTCCGAGATCGACCGGGCAGAACTGAACCGGCTGTTCGACGGTATCGACATTCATCAGGCGATCCCGGTGATCCGTGCGTTCAGCCACTTCGCCCTGCTGGCCAACGTCGCCGAGGATATCCACCGGGAACGCCGCCGGGCCGTCCACCTCGCGGCCGGTGAGCCGCCGCCGGACAGCACACTGGCGGCGACCTACCGAAAGCTCGACGGTGCCGGGTTGGATGCCGGCACCGTCGCGGCCGGACTGCGCGGCGCGCTGGTTTCGCCGGTGATCACCGCACACCCGACCGAGACGCGCCGGCGCACCATCTTCGACACCCAGAACCACATCACCAGGCTGATGCGGCTGCGGTTGCACGGCCAGGACGAGACCGAGGACGGACGCGCCGTCGAGACGGAGTTGCGCCGCCAGATCCTCACGTTGTGGCAGACGGCGCTGATCAGGCTGTCGCGGTTGAAGGTTCAGGACGAGATCGAATCCGGGCTGCGGTACTACCCGGCGGCGTTCTTCGAGGTCATCCCCAAGGTCAACGCGGCCGTCCGCGACGCGCTGCGCAGCCGCTGGCCGGAGGCGGACATCCTGAATCGGCCGATCGTGCGCCCCGGTTCCTGGATCGGTGGCGACCGTGACGGTAACCCGAATGTCACCGCTGAGGTGGTGGACATGGCTACCGGCAGTGCCGCCTACACCGCACTGACGCACTACTTCGACGAACTTGTGCTACTCGAACAGGAGTTGTCGATGTCGGCCCGGCTGGTTCAGACCGATGCCGGGCTGGCAGAGCTGGCTGCCGCCTGCTGCGAGCCGGCCCGCGCCGACGAGCCGTACCGGCGGGCGGTTCGGGTGATCCGGGGCAGGCTCACCGGGACCGCCGCCGACATCATCGACCGGGTGCCCGAGCATGTGCTGGATCTGGGACTGCCGCCATACCGAAATTCCCACGAACTGCTCGATGACCTCACCATCATCGACACCTCGCTGCGGGCCCACGGCAGCACGCTGCTGGCCGACGACCGGCTGGCCCGGCTTCGGGACGCCGTCGACGCCTTCGGATTCCATTTGTGCGGTCTTGACATGCGGCAGAACTCCGAAACCCACGAGCAGGTGGTGACCGAACTGCTGGCGTGGGCCGGGGTGCACCCTGACTACGCGTCGCTGCCGGAGAATCGGCGGATCGAGCTGTTGGTGGACGAGCTCTCGACCCGGCGCCCGCTGGTGCGTGACGGCGCCGAACTCTCCGGGCTGGCCCGCAAGGAGCTGGACATCGTCGATGCTGCGGCACGCGCGGTCGCCGCCCTCGGCGCCGAGGCAGTGCCCACCTACATCATCTCGATGTGCCAATCGGTATCGGACATGCTGGAAGCCGCACTTCTGCTCAAAGAAGCCGGGCTGCTGGACCTTTCCGGCGACGTCCCGCACGCGCCGGTGGCGATCGTGCCGCTGTTCGAGACCATCGATGACTTGCAGCGCGGTTCGTCAATCCTGGAGGAGGCTCTCGAAGTCCCGATCTACCGGGCCATGGTGGCTGCCAGGGGGCAGACCCAGGAAATCATGCTCGGGTACTCCGATTCGAACAAGGATGGCGGCTATCTGGCCGCGAACTGGGCGCTGTACCGGGCCGAACTGGATCTGGTGGAATCGGCCCGCAGGACCGGAATCAGGTTGCGGCTCTTCCACGGTCGCGGTGGGACGGTGGGCCGCGGCGGCGGTCCGAGTTACGAGGCGATTCTGGCTCAGCCGCCGGGAGCGGTGAACGGATCGTTGCGCCTCACCGAGCAAGGCGAGGTGATCGCGGCCAAGTATGCCGAGCCCCGGATCGCCCACCGCAACCTGGAGAGTCTGGTCGCCGCGACGCTGGAGTCCACCCTGCTGGACGTCGAAGGCCTCGGCGCGGAGGCCGAACCGGCCTACCGGATACTCGACGAACTGGCCGCCCGCGCCCAGCGCGCCTATGCCGAACTCGTCCATGAGACACCGGGATTCGTTGAGTACTTCGAGCAGTCCACGCCCGTCAGCGAGATCGGGTCACTCAATATCGGCAGTCGTCCGACGGCCCGTAAGCAGACCGCCGCGATCACCGATCTGCGCGCCATCCCGTGGGTGCTGGCCTGGAGCCAGTCCCGGGTGATGCTGCCCGGGTGGTATGGCACCGGCACGGCGATCGAGGACTGGGTCGGTCGCGGCGCCGACCAGGATCAGGCACGGGTGCAGACTCTGCGCGACCTCTATCGCAAGTGGCCGTTCTTCCGTGCGGTGCTCTCCAATATGGCGCAGGTGCTGGCGAAAGCCGATATGGGGCTGGCGGCCCGGTATTCCGAACTGGTCGCCGACGCCGACCTTCGCGAGCGGGTGTTCGGCACCATCCGGGCCGAGCACGAGCGCACCATCGCCATGCACAAGCTGGTGACCGGCCAGGACGATCTGCTCGCCGACAATCCGGCGCTGGCCCGGTCGGTGTTCAACCGATTCCCCTATCTGGAGCCGCTCAACCACCTACAGGTGGAGTTGCTGCGGCGGTACCGGGGCGGCGAGGATGACGAACTCGTCCAGCGCGGAATCCTGCTCACGATGAGCGGGTTGGCCTCGGCACTGCGAAACAGCGGCTGAGGTCACTTCCGCCGGATGACGTTGAACACCCCGCGCACGGCTGCCTCGGTTGCCGCGACCGGAGCCATCGCGGACTCCGCGACGTCGACCAGGCGCATCACCCGGCCCATCATTCCCTCCAATTGGCCCAGACTCTCGTTGAGCCGGTGCAGCGTGTCATTGAAGTACTCCAGCGAGGACTCCATAGTGCGCACCGCCTGGTTGAGGCCGACAAGACTGCGCTCCAGATCGTCGAGGATATGGTCCATCTGGTCGACGGTCTCATCGGCGTTGAGAGCGGCCTGGGCCAGCGTCCTGATCCGCTCGGCGGGGCTGCGGGGCCGGGTCTTCTCGTCCATGGCGGTCAGTCTGACAGTTTGCCTGCTGCGGCGGAGTCAAGAAGCCAAATCGTCTCGTCCAGGCCCACCGCACCGGCTGCGGGCACCTCATCGGGGTCTGCGCCGGCCACCGCCGCGGCGACCGCATCGGCCTTGGCAGCTCCGGCTACCACCAGCCAGACCTGCCGGGACCGGCGCACCGCGGGCAAGGTCAGGGTGATCCGCCTCGGCGGCGGCTTCGGGGAGTCCTCGACTCCCACCACCATCTCCTCGGATTCCCGGACGGCCGCGGTGTGCGGGAACAGCGAGTTGATATGGCCCTCGCCGCCCATCCCCAACAGATGGACGTCGAAAACCGGTGTCGGCTCGCCGGATTCAGCCAAATCGGCGAGTTCGGCCTGGTAGCCGCGCGCCGCTGCGCCGATGTCATCGCCGAATGCGCCGTCGCTGGGCGGCATCGGGTGGATGTTGCCGGCCGGGATGTCGATACGGTCCAGCAGTGCCTCGCGGGCCTGTTTCTCGTTTCGGTCGTCGTCGTCGCGGGGGACGAAGCGGTCATCTCCCCAGAACAGGTGCACCCGCGACCAGTCCACCGGATGGCTGCCGACCCGGGACAGCAGACCGATCCCGGTGCCGCCGCCGGTGAGCACGATCCATGCGCTGCCGCGGGCCGCGATGGCCGCCGAGATCGCGCCGGCCAGGCGGTCACCGGCTGCGGCCACCAGTGCATCGGTGTCCGGGTAGGTCTGCACGGTCACGCCCACGGTCAGGAGTACTGCACCTTCTCGATACCGGCCAGCGCCTCGTGGTACACCTCGTCGGCGTCGAGCCTTCGAAGGTCCTCGGCGAGGCACTCCCGGGTCTCCCGGCGGGCAAGCGGGAGTTGAGCATCTGGGCGTCCGGTGCGGGTCAGGGTCGCGGTGGACCCGTCCTGCGGCCGGCTCAGCGTGATCATCTGGCTCGGCTGGATCAGCTCCACCTTGAGATCGCCGACCTTGCGGATGACGGTGCCGTCTATGCGGCCAGCCAGCCAGCCGGCCAGGATGTCGAGGGCAGGCTCGTCGGCCAGGCCTGAGACCACCGCGCCGGTCACCGCCTCGTACGGGGGTTGTTCCAGCGCGGAGGCCAGCAATGCCCGCCAGTAGGTGATCCGGCTCCAGGCCAGGTCGGTGTCGCCCTTGGCGTAGCTCTCCAACCGGCTGCGTAGGGATACCAACGGATCGGCCGCCCCGGTGGCGTCGGTGATCCGCCGAATAGCCAGGCGTCCCAACGGATCCTGTGCCGGAACCGCCGGAGCGGTGCCCGGCCACCAGGCCACCACCGGTGTGTCGGGCAACAGGAATGGCAGCACCACGCTGCTGGCATGGTCGGCCAGTGGACCCGCCGTCTTCAGGACGACCACCTCGCCGGCGCCGGCGTCGCCGCCGACCCGCAACTGGCCGTCCAATCGTGCTTCGGGAGCCGACCGGTCGATCGGCACCACCACGATGATGCGGCAGGGGTGCTCGCGACTGGCCCCGACCGCCGCCTCGATGGCATCCTCCAGGATGGCCTCGCTATCCGGTGCCACCACCAGGGTCAACACCCGACCCAGGGTGATGGCGCCCCCCTCCTCGCGCAGCGAGGTGATCCGTTTGTTGACGGCGTTGGTGGTGGTATCAGGCAGATCGACGATCACGGGAATCGACTCCGATCTTCGCTGACGCTCATTACGGGAATCATGGGCGCCTCCACTCGCGGCCGGACCGCCGCAGCATCTCGAATGCGGATTCCGGGCCCCAGGTGCCGGACGGATAGGGATCGGGCTTGCCATGGGCGGCCCAATAGTCGAGCACCGGATCCAATATCTCCCAGGACAATTCGACCTCGGCGTTCACCGGAAACAGCGAGGGCTCGCCGAGCAGCACGTCGAGGATCAGTCGCTCGTAGGCCTCGGGGGAGTCCTCGGCGAAGGCAGAACCGTAGGAGAAGTCCATATTGACATCGCGCACCTCCATGGTGCTGCCCGGGACCTTGGAGCCGAAGCGGATGGTGATCCCCTCATCCGGCTGCACCCGGATCACCAGGGCGTTCTGACCGAGTTCCTCGGTCATGGTGTGGTCGAACGGCAAATGCGGAGCCCGCTTGAACATCAGCGCGATCTCGGTCACCCTGCGGCCCAGCCGCTTTCCGGTCCGGAGGTAGAACGGGACGCCGGCCCAGCGGCGGGTGTCGACCTCCAGGGTGATGGCGGCGAACGTCTCGGTGGTGGAGGTGTGCGAGAAGTCGTCCTCCTCGAGAAGCCCGACCACATGCTCACCGCCCTGCCAGCCCGCGGTGTACTGACCGCGCGAGGTGGTTAGGTCCAGCGGCAGCGCCAACCGGGTGGCTGCCAGTACCTTGATCTTCTCGGCCTTGACCTCGTCCGGTCCGAAGTTCACCGGTTCTTCCATCGCGGTCAGGGCCAGCAGTTGCAGGAGGTGGTTCTGGATGACGTCGCGGGCCGCGCCGATGCCATCGTAGTAGCCGGCGCGGCCGCCCAGGCCGATGTCCTCGGCCATGGTGATCTGCACACTGTCCACGTAGTGGCTGTTCCAGATCGGCTCGTAGAGTTCGTTGGCGAACCGCAGCGCGAGGATGTTCTGGACGGTCTCCTTGCCGAGGTAGTGGTCGATGCGGAACACCGACTCCTCGGGGAACACGCTGTTGACCACCTGGTTGAGATCTTCGGCGCTGGCGAGGTCGTGTCCGAACGGCTTCTCGATGACCACCCGGCTCCACCGGCCGTCTTCCGGATCGGCCAGACCCGACCGCTTGAGCTGTTCGCAGACCAACGGAAACGCGTTCGGCGGTATGGAGAGATAGAAGGCGTGGTTGCCGCCGGTGCCGCGCTCGATATCGAGCTTGTTCAGCGTCTCTGCCAGGTTCGTGAACGATGCTTCGTCGTCGAAACTGCCCCGAACGAAACGAAATCCCTCACTCAGCCGGTCCCAGACCTCCTGGTGGAACGGCGTGCGGGCATGTTGCTTGACCGCCTCGTAGACGATCTGGCCGAAATCCTCGTCGGCCCAGTCCCGTCGGGCGAAGCCGACCAATGCGAACGACGGTGGAAGCAGGCCCCGGTTGGCCAGGTCGTAGATCGCCGGCATCAGCTTCTTGCGGGACAGGTCGCCGGTGACGCCGAAGATCACCACACCGCATGGACCGGCGATCCGGGGCATCCGCTTGTCCCGTTTGTCGCGCAACGGGTTTCGCCACCCGGCCGGGACGGGGGTGGTGATGCCGGATGAATTGACGGGGCTCATTGGCTGACTTATTTCCCTGCGGCGTCCAACTGGGCCTGGGTGGCGTCGAGAAGTTCCTGCCAGGATTTCTCGAACTTGTCCACGCCGTCCTCCTCGAGGTGCCGGAACACGTCACCGAGGTCGATTCCAACGGCCGTCAACTCGTCGAAGACCTGCTGGGAGGCGACGGCGGTCCCGGTGATGGTGTCGCCGGTGATGCGGCCGTGGTCCGCGACGGCTTCGAGGGTCTTCTCCGGCATCGTGTTGACGGTGTCCGGGGCGACCAGTTCGGTGACGTAAAGGGTGTCCGAGTAGTCCGGGTTCTTGACCCCAGTCGATGCCCACAGCGGACGCTGCACCCACGCGCCGGCCTGAGCGAGCGCGTTCCATCGCCCGCCCGAGCCGAACACCTCCTCGAATGCGGCGTAGGCGAGCCGGGCGTTGGCCACTCCAGCCTGCCCACGCAGGGCCAGCGCCTCATCGGTGCCGATCGCCTCCAGTCGCTTGTCGATCTCGGTGTCGACCCGGGAGACGAAGAAGGATGCGACCGAGAAGATCGCGTTGAGGTCGTGGCCGGCCGGCACCGCGGCCTCCAGCCCGGCCAGGTAGGCCTCCATCACCGCGCGGTGGCGCTCCACCGAGAAGATCAGCGTGACATTGACCGAGATCCCCTCGGCGATGACCGCGGTGATGGCCGGCAGCCCGGCCAGGGTGGCCGGAATCTTGATCAGCAGGTTGGGCCGGTCGACGATCTTCCACAATTCGATGGCCTGCAGGATCGTCTTATCGGTGTCATGGGCGAGGCGCGGGTCGACCTCGATCGAGACCCTGCCGTCGGCCCCGTTGGAGGCATTCCACTGCGGTCGCAGCACATCGCAGGCGGCACGGACGTCATCGGTGGTGGCGGTGCGGATGACGGCGTCGACATCGGCACCCCGCGCGGCGAGTTCGGCCACCTGTTCGGCGTAGGCGGTGCCCTTCGACAGTGCCGCCTGGAAGATCGACGGGTTGGTGGTGACGCCGACAACGCTGCGGGTGTCGATCAGTTCCTGCAGGTTCCCCGATGTCAACCGGTCCCGGGACAGGTCGTCGAGCCAGACGGAGACACCGGCCTCCGACAGTGCCGCAAGATTCGGATTCTGGGCCATGGTGATTCCTTTTCGGAGGGTGGGTTAGTTGTCGAAAGCGCGCTCTGCGGCGGCAACGACCGCCTCGGCGGTGAAACCGAATTCGCGGAACAAGGTTTTGTCGTCGGCGGATTCGCCGTAGTGCTCGATGGAGACAATCTCCCCGGTGTCACCGACGTACTTGTACCAACTCTGGGCGATTCCGGCTTCGACGGCGACGCGGGCCGGCACCTCGGGCGGCAGCACGCTGTCGCGGTAGTCCTGTGGCTGGGAGTCGAACCATTCGACACAGGGCATGGAGACCACATACGCCCGAATGTCCCTGGCGGCCAGCATGGTTGCCGCTTCGACGGCCAATTGAACCTCCGAGCCGGTGGCGATGATGATGACGTCGGCGTCATCGGCCGGCGCGCCGCCGCCGAGTACGTAGCCGCCGCGCGCGACGCCCTCGCTGCTGGTGCCCTCCAGCACCGGCACCCCCTGGCGGGTCAGGATCAGACCGGTCGGGCCGCCGGACGCGCCACGCTCCAGGACGGCCCGCCACGCGTACGCCGTCTCGTTGGGATCGGCCGGACGCACGACCGAGAGCCGTGGAATCGCCCGAAGCGCCGCGAGGTGCTCGATCGGCTGATGGGTGGGACCGTCCTCGCCGAGTCCGATCGAGTCGTGTGTCCAGACATAGATGGGGTCGATGTCCATCAGTGCGGCCAGTCGGACCGCGGGCCGCATGTAGTCGGCGAACTGCAGGAACGTTCCGCCGTAGGCCCGGGTCGGGCCGTGCAGGACGATCCCGGACAGGATCGCGGCCATGGCGTGCTCACGGATGCCGAAGTGCAGGGTGCGGCCGTACCAGGTGGCGTCCCAGTCTTCGGTGGAGATCGACGGCGGCCCGAACGACTTGACCCCCTTGATCGTGGTGTTGTTGCTGCCGGCCAGATCGGCCGACCCGCCCCAGAGTTCGGGCAGCTTCGGGCCGATCGCCGAGAGCACATCGCCGGAGGCGGCCCGGGTGGCCACCGCCTTCGAACCCGGTTCCCAGTGCGGCAGGTCAGCGTCCCAGCCCTCTGGCAGCAGGCCGGCGATCAGCCGGTCGAGCAGCGCCCTACGTTCGGGTTCGCGCTGGGCCCACGCGTCGAAGTCGACCTGCCACGCCGTGTGCGCCTCTCGGCCCCGGTCGACGAGTTTGCGGGTATGGGCGATGACCTCGTCGGCGACGTCGAAGTTCTTCTCCGGATCGAATCCGAGGATCTCCTTGGTGGCGGCCACTTCGTCGGCCCCCAGTGCCGAGCCGTGCACCCCGCCGGTGTTCATCTTGGTCGGGGCCGGATAGCCGATGATGGTGCGCAGCGCGATGAACGACGGCTTGTCGGTGACCTTGCGCGCGGCCGCGATCGCCGCCTCGATCCCGGCGACGTTCTCGCCGCCCTCGACGACCTGCACATGCCAGCCGTAGGACTCGTACCGGGCGGGGGTGTCCTCGGTGAACGCGATATTGGTGTCGTGCTCGATGGAGATCTCGTTGTCGTCCCAGATCACGATCAGATTGCCCAGTTGCTGGGTGCCGGCCAGCGAGGACGCCTCGCTGGTGACGCCCTCCTGCATATCGCCGTCGGAGGCGATGACATAGATGTGATGGTCGAACGGACTGGTCCCGGCCGGTGCGTCCGGGTCGAAGAGTCCGCGCTCGTAGCGGGCGGCCATCGCCATCCCGACCGCCGAGGCCAGGCCCTGGCCGAGCGGACCGGTGGTGATCTCGACACCCTTGGTGTGCCGGAACTCCGGGTGGCCCGGGGTCTTGGAGCCCTTGGTGCGCAGCGCCTCGATATCGGCGAGTTCCAGCCCGAAACCGCCGAGATACAACTGCAGGTACAGGGTCAGGCTGGAGTGCCCGCAGGACAGCACGAACCGGTCGCGGCCCAGCCATTCGGTGTCGCTCGGGTCATGCCGCATCACCCGCTGGAACAGCGTGTAGGCCACCGGCGCCAGACTCATGGCGGTACCGGGATGACCGTTGCCGACTTTCTGCACCGCATCGGCGGCCAGCACCCGCGCCGTGTCGACCGCGCGGGTGTCCAACTCGGTCCAGTCATCGGGATGGTGCGGCTGGGTGAGCGCGGAAATCTCGTCGAGCGTGGTCACGAAATAACTCCTGGAGAGGTCGAATCAATCGGCAACCCGGTACTCCAGCACACCCTAATGCCGAGAATCGACCCTGCAGTACCAAATCGGCGGCGTCGCGGTCTACCATCCTCTGTAGTAGACGCTGGGACGGTTGTCGCCGTCCGTGAGGAGTTGACTGCGTGAGGATGCCCGAAACCCGCCTCGTCGGCGAGACCGGCGGCCCGGAAGTCTCAGCGTGGCCGAGTCGGATCCGCAGCACCCTGCTGGGCTACCTGGCACTGACCAAACCGCGCGTGGTCGAACTTCTCCTGGTCACCACCATCCCGGCCATGCTCCTGGCGTCCCGGGGTTCGGTCGACCTGGTGCTGATCCTCAACACCTTGTTCGGCGGGATGCTGGCGGCCGGCGGCGCCAACACGCTGAACTGCGTCGCCGACGCCGATATCGACAAGGTGATGAAGCGCACCGCCGGCCGGCCGTTGGCCCGGTCCGTCGTGCCGCGCAGCCACGCCTTCGTGTTCGGTATGGCGTTATCGGTCGGATCGTTCTTCTGGCTTTGGTGGACCACCAATCTGCTGTCGGCCCATCTGGCTGCCGCCACCATCGCGTTCTACGTGCTGGTCTACACCCTGCTACTCAAGCGTCGCACCTCGCAGAACGTTGTGTGGGGCGGCGCCGCCGGTTGTATGCCGGTGATGATCGGCTGGTCGGCGGTCACCGGCACCATCGGTTGGCAGGCGCTGGCGATGTTCGCCATCATCTTCTTCTGGACGCCGCCGCATACGTGGGCGCTGGCCATGAAATACAAAGAGGACTACCGCGCCGCCGGGGTGCCGATGCTGCCCGTCGTGGCCACCGAACGCCAGGTCACCAAGCAGGTCGTCATCTACACCTGGCTGACCGTGGCGGCCACCCTGGCGCTGGTTCCGGCAGCGGGCTGGCTGTACGCGTCGGTGGCGGTGCTTGCCGGCGCCTGGTTCCTGACCCTGGCTCACCGGTTACATGCCGGGGTGCTCCGCGGGGACCCGGTCAAGCCGCTGAAGTTGTTCCTGCACTCGAACAATTACCTGGCCGCGGTGTTCTGCGCGCTGGCCGTCGATTCGGTCATCCCGCTGCCGATGCTGTTCGGCTGAGGCCGATCAGACAGCGGGTTCAGGGCAGCAGCACGATTGAGCCGGTGGTCTTTCGGGCCTGCAGGTCTCGGTGGGCGCGCTGCGCCTCGGCCAGTGGGTAGTGGCCTCCCACGGTGACGGTGATCGAGCCGTCGGCGATCGCCTCGAGCAGTTCACCGGCACGCCAGGCGAACTCGTCGGTGGTACGGATGAAATGGGCCAGGTTCGGACGGATCAGATACACCGATCCGGCTGCGTTGAGCCGCTGCGGGTCGACCGGGGGAACCGGCCCACTGGACGCCCCGAACAACGCCAGCGTGCCGCGGACCGCCAGGCTGGCCAGGCTGGCCTCGAAGGTCGACCGGCCAACCCCGTCATAGACCGCGGCCACGCCACGTCCGTCGGTCAATGCGCGGACCTTATCGGCGAAAGCCGCCGGATCATCGGGGTAGTCGAGCACCTCGACGGCCCCGGCCTGCCGGGACATCGTCGCCTTCGCCGGTGTCGATGCGGTGGTGATGACCCGCGCACCGAGACTGGTGGCCCACTGGGTGAGGATCAGGCCGACGCCCCCGGCCCCGGCATGCACCAGCAGGTAGTCACGCGGCTGCACCGGGTACACCGACTTGATCAGGTAATGCGCCGTCAATCCCTTCAGCAGTGCGGATGCGATGGCATCGGAGGGCACGTTATCGGGCACGTAGGCGACGAAATCGGCGGGTGCGGTGGAGAATTCGGAGTACGCACCGGTTGCGTTGGCGGTCACGACGCGATCGCCGACGTTGATTGCGGCGACATCGTCGCCGACCGCTGCGATGGTCCCGCAGACTTCCTGGCCGACGACGAACGGCAGTTCACGCGGATACAGCCCGGACCGGAAGTAGGTATCGATGAAATTGACGCCGATCGCATCGGCGCGAATGAGCACCTCGCCCGGACCGGGGGAGGGCGTCGGCCGCTCGACGTACTGAAGAACATCCGGCCCGCCCGTTACCGCGACTTCCACTGCGTACATGGCACTATCATCCACTCCGTGGTCATCACCAGTGCGGCGGCTTTCTGATGAAGTTGGCCCGGCCTAATGTTTTCCATCCGCGGATCGTGCTGGCATCCTGTCCGCAACTCCCCGACGGGGACGGCGATGACGACGGTCTGGTCGAGGCACTGCGCCACCGGGGACTGCATGCCCGGTGGATGTCGTGGGACGACCCGCAGACCGAGAGCGCCGACCTGGTGATCCTGCGGGCGGCCTGGGATTACGCCGAGCGCCAGGACGAATTCCTGGCCTGGACCACCCGGGTGCGCAACCTGCTGAATCCGCCCGCGCTGGTCGCCTGGAACAGCGATAAGCATTACCTGCAGGACCTCGCTGCGGCCGGCGTGCCGACCGTGCCCTCGTTCTTCCTGGAGCCAGGCCAGGACCCGGCGATTCCGGCGGCCTGTGGCGGAGTCGAGGTGGTCGTCAAGCCCGCGGTGGGCGCGGGTTCGATCGGCACGTCCCGGTTCGCCGACCACGGAGCGGCCGCCAGGCATGCGGCGGGGATTCTGGATCGTGGGCGCGGTGTGCTGGTACAGCCCTATGACTCCCGGATCCAGGATGGTGAGACCGCCCTGGTCTTTCTGGGTGGCGAACAGTCCCATGCCTTCACCAAGGGGCCCATCCTGCCGCCGGAGGGTGAGGATCCGGTGATGGACGAGTCCGGCGTCTATGCGAACGAGGATCTCGCGGTAGCCGACCCGGACTTGGAGATGTGGGATCTCGGTCACGCCGCGCTGGACGCGGCGTGTGCGCGGGCCGGCATCGCCAAGGCCGACCTGCTGTACGCCCGGGTCGACTTGATCGGTCGCGCCGACTCCGCCGTGCTGTTGGAACTGGAACTCATCGAGCCGGCACTGGGCTGGCGCCAGCTCGACGCGCGCACCCGGTCGTTGCAGCAGCGCAGGTTCGCCCTCGGGGTGGAATCAGCCTGCGAGCGTCTGGGTCTCGGTCCGCTCTCGCATCGACGCCCATAGCGCGGCGGTGCCGACGGTGCATGCCGCCGCGCCGGCGACGTGCAGAGCGACCAGGACGGCCGGTACACCGGTGTGGTACTGGACGAAGCCGATCAGAGCCTGTGTCGCAACCAGACCCACCAGCACGCCGAGTCGGCGTCTGACCGCAGCCGGCGCACCGACGGCGAATAATCCGGCGCCGAGGCCGACCAGCAGGCTCAGGTAGCTGACCAGCAGCGCGCTGTGTGCGTGCGCGAGGGTGACGATCTCGATCTCGAGTCGCGGAACCGTACGCTGCGGGCTCTTGTCGCCGGCGTGCGGGCCGGCACCGGTGACCAGGGTGCCGGTGATCAGCGTGGCGGTCAGCGCGAGTGCGCTGAGGAATGTCAACTGGCGCAGTGGTTTCGGGACGACGGCGACGGGGACACCGTCATCGGGCTGGCCGACCTTGCAGTAGAGCAGGGTGGCCACCCAGACCATGGCCATCGAGACCAGCAGGTGGATCGCCACCGTCCACCACAGCAACCCGGTCAGCACGGTGATACCGCCGATCACCGCCTGCAGAACGGTGGAGGCGGGCATCAACCAGGCGTAGACCAGCACCTCTCGGCGCCGCCGGGCCCGGGTCACCGCCAGCACCGCCAGGATCGCGGTGATGACCACGGCGAACGTCAGCAGGCGGTTGCCGAACTCCACGGCCTGGTGCAGTCCCGGCACCTCGGCATGCGGAACCGGGGTGAAACTGCCCGGGAAGCATTGCGGCCAGGTGGGACATCCCAGACCGGATGCGGTGACCCGGACGATCGAACCGGTGACCGAGATGAGCGCCTGGCTCAGGACGACGGCGGCGGCGATGATGCGCTGGGTCCTCAGGCTGGGCAACGGCAGTTTGTCCACCAGTCGCAGAAAAGCCCGTACCACGGTCACCGCCCGATCCTAGTGGAGTCTGAACTACGGGCTGTAGTAGGGGACGGGGTCAGGTGAATCTGAACCAGCGCACGGCGGCCGCCGCGGACAGCATGCCCCAGATCGTCAGCACGACGATTCCGAACCAGTCGAACGAGACCAGTGTTGCCTGGGACAACGACTCGGTCAGCGCCCCGGACGGTGTCAGTCGGGCGACCCAGGCCAGCGCCCCGGGGACGGTGGAACTCTCCACCGTCAACGCGCCGAAGCCGGCGAACACGAACCACAGCAGGTTGGCCAGGGCGAGCACGATCTCGGCCCGCAAGGTGCCGCCGAGCAGCAAGCCCATGGCGACGAAGGTCGCGGTACCCACCGCTATGACGACCGCTCCGAGTAGGAGGCCGGCCGGTTGCGGCCGCCATCCCAGCGCCAGTCCGATGCCGCCGAGAATGATCGCCTGCAGGAATACCACCGTCACCACTGCCAGCGCCTTGCCGGCGATGATGCCCCAGACCGGCAGCGGAGTGGCGCCAAGGCGTTTCAGCGCACCATAGCGGCGGTCGAACGCGACCGCGATGGCCTGACCGGTAAAGGCCGTCGAAATCACCGCCAGCGCCATGATGGCCGGCACGAAAACCGCGACCCGGTTGTCCCCGAAGTCGCCCAGTGGCAGGACCGTGAGCCCCACCAACAGGGTGATTGGGATGAACATGGTCAACAACAGCTGCTCGCCGTTGCGCAGCAGCAATTTCAGCTCGAGGCCGTACTGGGCCGCCAGCATCCGCGGCACCGCGCTCGGACGTGGGTCAGGGGTGAACGTCCCGGCCGGGAAAAGATCGCTCACGACCGCAACTCCTTGCCGGTCAGGTCCAGGAAGACGTCTTCGAGGCTGCGCTGCTCGACCCGAAGGTCGTTGGCCAGGATGTTCAGCCGGGCGCACCACGCGGTCACGGTGGCGAGCACCTGCGGGTCCACCTTGCCCTCGACCAGGTATTCCCCCGGGGTCGGCTCGGTGGCCCGGTAGCCCTCGGGCAGGGCCGACACCAGTAGAGCCAGGTCCAGTTTGCGGGGCGCGGTGAAACGCAGTTGGTCCTCGGCCCCGTTTCGCATCAGTTCGGCCGGCGTGCCCGCCGCGACCGGGGAGCCGCGGTCGATGATGACGATCCGGTCGGCCAACTCCTCGGCCTCCTTGAGCTGATGGGTGGTCAGCACCACGGTCACACCGTCGCGGCGCAGTGCGTCGATGAGCTCCCACACCACCAGTCGCGCGTGCGCGTCCATACCCGCGGTCGGCTCGTCGAGGAACACCAGCTCCGGCCGGCCGACGATGGCGCAGGCCAATGCCAGTCGCTGTTGCTGGCCGCCGGACAGTCTGCGGTAGGTGGTGCGGGCCACATCGTTGAGGCCGAGGGTGTCCAGCAGCCAGGCCGGGTCCAACGGCCGGGCTGCGTAGGAAGCCACCAGATCGAGCATCTCGCCGGCCCGGGCGGCCGGGTAGCCGCCGCCGCCCTGCAGCATGACGCCGATACGCGCGCGCACCCGGGCGTTATCGGTGGTGGGATCGAGTCCGAGGACCTCGATGGTGCCCGCGTCCGGCCGGACGAAGCCCTCGCACATCTCGACGGTCGTCGTCTTGCCGGCCCCGTTGGGGCCAAGTAGGGCGAAAACCTCGGCGCGTTCGACATCGAGGTCGAGATTGGAGACCGCTAGGACGGACCCGTAGCGTTTCGACACCCCACGAAGCCGTACCGGGGTGGGGGAGCCAGACCTCACGAGGAATCAGCGTAGGCGGCGCGGGTGGGGCCGGTTGCCGGTGGTTGCCCTGACTGGCCCACGCCGGGCGGACCGTCGAGATCCTGGCCGCTGTATCGCTCGTCGGTACCGGGCACATAGCGCCACGGCAACCGGTTGAGTGTCAACCCGATCAGCAGCAGCACGATCACCGCACTGGCCAATGTCGCGTTGAGAATCTGGAACAGCGCGAAGCGGTCGCCGTTGGCGGTGGGACCGAAGATCCCGACTATCAGGGTGACCGAGATGGTGGCGATGCGGAAGCGCGGGCGGGTGGCCCAGGCCGCCAGCGGGATGATCGCCCACAGCAGGTACCACGGCTGCACGACAGGGAACAACAGCACCGTGGCGCCCATCGCGACGCCCAGCCCGCCGACCGGGTGCAACCGTCCGCGCAGCACCGCCAGCAGCAGCCAGCTCACCATGATCGCGATGATCAGCACGCCGATCGCGCGGGTGAGGGCCAGAACCGCGGTGGTGTGATCGCCCAGCCCGAGCAGGATGCCCACCTGACCGGTGGCCAGCGCCAGCAGGGTCGGCGGCGACATCCAACTACGCACCACGTTGGCGGTGCCCAGGGTGTATAGCCAGCCGAACCCCAGCCCGCTGGCCCAGCCGACGAGCGCCATCACCGGCAGCGCGACCGACATCGTGAGGATGCCGGCGGACAGGAATGCCTTCAGGGTGCCGCCCCAGCGGTGGGCCAGTGCCATCGCGGTGAAACCGAGGGCCAGCAGACCCGGCAGTTTCACCTGCGATGACAGGGTGATCAGCACCGTGCCAGCCAGCAGCAGACCCGCCGGTGCCCAGCGTGACCAGTCAGAGCGGGAGTCCGGCCAGTGCAGCGGCCGGGGCAGCAGTGGCCCGGCGGCTCCGGGCGTTGATGTCGCCGGCCCGGCGGCTCCGGGCGTTGATGTCGCCGGCCCGGCGGCTCCGGGCGTTGATGTCGCCGGCCCGGCGGCTCCGGCGATACCGCGCAGCGCGATCTCGGTGCCGGTCAGCATCAGACCCAGCATCAGGGCCTCGTTGTGGATTCCGGCGACCAGGTGCATCAGCAGTAACGGGTTGGCTGCGCCGAGCCACAGCGCGGTCACCTCCGCCACACCGCACCTGCGCGCCAATCGCGGGGTGGCCCAGACGATCAGGCCCACCCCAATCAGTACCACCACGCGATGCGACAGCACCGCGGCGACGATGTTCTCCCCGGTCAATGCGGAGATGCCTTCGCCGATCCAGAGGAACAGTGGCCCGTACGGTGCCGGTGTCTCCCGCCAGAGGCTGGGCACCGATGAGGTGAACACATGGTCCAGCCCCAATCCCGGTGCCGGGCCGACCCGGTAGGGATCCAGGCCGTTGCGCGCGATCTGGCTCTGCGCGAGGTAGGAGTAGACATCCTTGCTGTACATCGGCGGAGCGATCAGCAGCGGCAGCATCCACAGCAGCAGGGTGCGATCGAGCTGGCTGCGCGACATACGCCGCGGACCGTGGACGAAGCGGCCGAGCATCAGCCAGGCCAGGGCCATCATCACCGCACCGGTCGTGGTCATGGTCAACGAGACGGTCTGGATCCGCGACGGCAGGTTCAGCAGGCGCACCCCGAAAGTGGGGTCCTGAACCACCGGACGCGCTCCGGCGCCGAGTGCGCCGATGGCCATCAGGACGGTGCCGGTCGCCCCGAATAGCCGGGTATGGTTCATGGCCCGCAGTTCGGCGGGATTCAGTGGCGCGCCTACGGTCCGCTCGTCGCCGTGCCAGCTGGCGATGGAGAGGCTGAGGGTGTGCTGGCGAGCTGCCACCACAGCACTCTAACCGGCGGGAACGGGCTTCACGCCGAGAAAATAGGTGAGGCTGTCCTTGCTAGACCGCGGTGTCGAATTGCGTCACACTGACGTTGTGAAAATCCTTCCCGAAGCCTCGCCCGTACCACGGGTGTCGGTACAGGACGGCCGGACCCGCCGCGCGATCGTGCAGCTCCTGCTGGAATCGGGTTCGATCACCGCGGCGGAGATCGGCCGTCGTCTCGGCATTTCGGCGGCCGGCGTGCGGCGCCACCTCGATGCGCTGGTCGAGGGCGGTGACGCCGAGGCCAATCCGGCGGCGGCCTGGCAGCAGGCGGGACGGGGCCGCCCCGCCAAGCGCTACCGGCTCACCGCGGCCGGTCGGGCCAAGCTCGAACACAGCTATGACGACCTCGCCTCGGCCGCTATGCGGCAGCTGCGCGAGATCGGTGGCGAGGAGGCCGTCCGGACCTTCGCCCGCCGCCGCATCGACACCATTCTCGACGGGGTGCGGCCCGCCGACTCCGACGACGACCGTGCGGTCGAGGATGCCGCCGACCGGGTGGCCGAGGCGCTGACCCGGGCCGGTTACGCCACCACCACCACCCAGGTGCGCGGGCCTGTCGGGGGCATCCAGATTTGCCAGCACCACTGCCCGGTTTCCCATGTGGCAGAGGAGTTTCCGGAACTCTGCGAGGCTGAGCAGCAGGCGATCTCCGAGGTGCTCGGAAAACATGTCCAGCAACTGGCCTCCATCGCCAACGGCGACTATGCCTGCACCACGCACGTACCGCTGCATCAGCGGTTGACTCCCACCGCTTCGCCATCCGACAACGAACAAGGAGCATCGGCATGACTAGTGCCCCCGAGGTACTGCCACTCAGCCAGGAGGAGACCATCGCCTCCCTCGGCCACTACGGGTACGGCTGGTCGGACGCCGACGCGGCCGGCGCCAGCGCCAAGCGCGGGCTCTCCGAGGCGGTGGTGCGCGATATCTCGGCGAAGAAGAGCGAGCCGGAGTGGATGCTTGATGTGCGGCTGAAGGCATTGCGCACTTTCGAGAAGAAGCCGATGCCAAACTGGGGCTCCGACCTCGATGGTATCCACTTCGACAACATCAAGTACTTCGTGCGCTCGACCGAAAAGCAGGCCACGTCGTGGGAGGAACTGCCCGAGGACATCAAGCGCACCTACGACCGTCTCGGTATTCCGGAGGCGGAGAAGCAACGACTGGTTGCCGGTGTGGCGGCCCAGTACGAGAGCGAGGTGGTTTACCACCAGATTCGTGAAGACCTGGAGGAACAGGGGGTCATCTTCCTCGACACCGACACCGGCCTGAAAGAGCATCCTGAACTGTTCAAGCAGTACTTCGGCACGGTGATCCCGGCCGGGGACAACAAGTTCTCCGCGCTCAACACGGCGGTGTGGTCGGGCGGATCCTTCATCTACGTTCCACCGGGCGTTCACGTCGACATCCCGCTGCAGGCCTACTTCCGGATCAACACCGAGAACATGGGCCAGTTCGAGCGAACCCTGATCATTGCCGACGAGGGTTCCTACATCCACTACGTGGAAGGCTGCACCGCGCCGATCTACAAGAGTGACTCGCTGCATTCGGCGGTGGTGGAGATCATCGTCAAACCCAATGCCAGGGTCCGATACACCACCATTCAGAACTGGTCGAACAACGTCTACAACCTGGTCACCAAGCGGGCCCGGGCCGAGGCCGGCGCGACCATGGAATGGATCGACGGCAATATCGGCTCCAAGGTCACCATGAAGTACCCGGCCGTGTGGATGACCGGCGAACAGGCCAAGGGTGAAGTGCTGTCGGTTGCCTTCGCAGGCGAAGGCCAGCACCAGGACACCGGCGCCAAGATGCTGCACCTGGCACCCAACACCTCGAGCAACATCGTGTCGAAGTCGGTGGCCCGCGGTGGCGGCCGCGCCTCCTACCGCGGCCTCGTCCAGATCAACAAGGGCGCGCACGGATCACGCTCGAGCGTGAAATGCGATGCGCTGCTGGTCGACACCATCAGCCGCAGCGACACCTACCCGTATGTCGACATCCGTGAGGATGACGTCACCATGGGTCACGAAGCCACCGTCTCCAAGGTCAGCGAGGACCAGCTGTTCTACCTGATGAGCCGCGGTATGACCGAGGACGAGGCAATGGCGATGGTGGTGCGCGGATTCGTCGAGCCGATCGCCCGGGAACTTCCGATGGAGTACGCACTGGAACTCAACCGGCTCATCGAGCTGCAGATGGAAGGCGCGGTCGGCTGATGGGAAGTGCGCCACTCGCTGCCGCCAACAAGGGCTCAACGTTGGCTGGCGCCAACAAGGGCTCAACGTTGGCTGGCGCCAACAAGGGCGAACAGTTCAGCTCCTTCGACGTCAATGCCTTCGAGGTGCCCGGCGGCCGCGACGAGCTCTGGCGGTTCACCCCGCTGCGCCGGCTTCGTGGTCTGCACGACGGCTCCGCGCAGCCGGACGGTCAGGCGCAGATCAGCGTCACCGAGCAGCCCGGCGTGACGGTCGAGACCGTCGCCCGCGGTGACTCCCGGCTCGGTCAGGGCGGGGTCCCCGCTGATCGTGTTGCCGCCCAGGCATTCTCGTCGTTCACCGAAGCGTCGGTCATTACCGTCGCTCGTGGAGTCCACACCGAAGCCCCGATCGAGATCGTCGTCACCGGGCCCGGCGTCGGTAAGACCGCGTACGGCCATCTGCAGATCCGGGTCGAGGAACTCGCCGAGGCCGTGGCCGTCATCGACCTGCGCGGCAGTGGGACCTACGCCGACAACGTCGAGTTCGTGGTGGCCGATGCGGCCCGGCTGACCGTGGTGTGGATCGCCGACTGGGACGACGACATGGTGCACGTCAGCGCACAGCACGCCCGCCTTGGCAAGGACGCGGTGCTGCGCCACGTCGCGGTGACCCTCGGCGGCGAGGTGGCCCGGATGTCGGCCACCGTCCGCTATGACGCCCCCGGCGGCGACGCCGAACTGCTCGGTCTCTACTTCGCCGACAGCGGACAGCACCTGGAATCGCGGCTGCTGGTGGACCACTCCCAGCCCAACTGCACCTCGAACGTTCTCTACAAAGGCGCGCTGCAGGGCGATCCGGAATCCAAAAAGCCCGATGCGCACACCGTCTGGGTGGGTGACGTGCTGATCCGGGCGCAGGCCACCGGCACCAACACCTTCGAGGTGAACCGGAACCTGGTGCTCACCGACGGCGCCCGCGCCGACTCGGTGCCCAACCTGGAGATCGAGACCGGCGAGATCGTCGGTGCGGGCCATGCCAGCGCCACCGGGCGTTTCGATGACGAGCAGTTGTTCTACCTGCAGGCCCGCGGCATCCCCGAGGACCAGGCCCGCCGCCTGGTGGTGCGGGGATTCTTCGGCGAGATCATCGCCAAGATCGCCGTGCCCGAGATCCGCGACCGTTTGACCGACGCCATCGAACACGAACTGGCCATCACCGAATCGAGAACCGCATCATGAGCACACTGGAAATCAAGGATCTGCACGTTTCCATCACCACCCCGGATGGCGCAGAGAAGGAGATCCTCAAGGGCGTCGACCTGACCGTGAACTCGGGGGAGACCCATGCGGTGATGGGACCCAACGGATCCGGGAAGTCAACGCTGTCCTACGCGATCGCCGGACATCCCAAGTACACCGTCACCTCCGGGTCGATCACCCTAGATGGGCAGGACGTGCTGGACATGAGCGTCGACGAACGTGCCCGCGCGGGTCTTTTCCTGGCCATGCAGTACCCGATCGAGGTGCCCGGTGTCTCGATGTCGAACTTCCTGCGCACCGCTGCGACGGCGGTTCGCGGCGAGGCGCCCAAACTGCGCAACTGGGTCAAAGAGGTCAAGGCGGCGATGACCGACCTCGACATCGACCCGCAGTTCGCCGAGCGCAGCGTCAACGAAGGATTCTCCGGCGGCGAGAAGAAGCGGCACGAGATCCTGCAACTGGGTCTGCTCAAGCCCAAGATCGCCATCCTCGACGAGACCGATTCCGGTCTTGACGTCGATGCGCTGCGGGTGGTCAGCGAGGGCGTCAATCGGTACTCCGAAGCCGAGCACGCCGGCGTGCTGCTGATCACGCACTACACCCGCATCCTGCGCTATATCCACCCCCAGTTCGTGCATGTCTTCGTCGACGGTCGCATCGTCGAGTCCGGCGGTCCCGAACTGGCCGACGAGCTTGAGGAGAACGGCTACGTGCGGTTCACCCAGCGCGCGGCCGCCACGTCCTGAGGCATGCGGTGACGGTTTCTGCGGCTGGAATCGCCGGTCTCGAACAGGTCCGCGCGGATTTCCCGATTCTTGACCGGGTCATGCGCGGTGGGCATCGACTGGCGTACCTGGATTCCGGTGCGACGTCGCAAAAGCCGATCCAGGTGCTCGACGCCGAGCGTGACTTCCTACTCACCTCGAACGGCGCGGTGCATCGCGGGGCGCATCAGCTGATGGAGGAGGCCACCGACGCCTTCGAACAGGGCCGAGCCGACATCGCCGGGTTCGTCGGGGCCGCTGCCGAGGATCTGGTGTTCACCAAGAATGCCACCGAGGCGCTCAACCTGGTGTCCTATGTCTTGGGGGACAACCGGTTTGAGGGTGCGGTCGGTCCGGGTGACGTAATCGTCACCACCGAACTCGAGCATCATGCCAACCTGATCCCGTGGCAGGAGCTTGCCCGGCGCACCGGCGCAACCCTGCGCTGGTACGGCGTCACCGAGGACGGGCATATCGACCTCGACTCGCTGGATCTGGACGAGCGCGTGAAAGTCGTTGCCTTCACCCACCACTCGAATGTCACCGGAACCGGCGCCCCGGTGGCAGAACTGGTGGCGCGGGCCCAGGCGGTGGGCGCGCTCACCGTGCTGGATGCCTGTCAGTCGGTGCCCCACCAGCCGGTGGACCTGGTGGCGCTGGATGTGGACTTCGCCGCGTTCTCCGGCCACAAGATGCTCGGGCCGACCGGTATCGGCGCGCTCTACGGTCGCCGCGGACTGCTCGCGGCGCTGCCGCCGTTCCTCACCGGCGGGTCGATGATCGAGACGGTGACCATGGAGTCGGCAACCTACGCGCCGCCGCCGCAGCGCTTCGAGGCCGGCACCCAGATGATCTCGCAGGTTGTCGGATTGGCTGCTGCCGCAAGGTATCTCACCGGTATCGGGATGGATGCCGTCGAGGCGCATGAACATCGGTTGGTCGCTGCCACGCTGGAAGGCTTGGCGCAGATACCCGAGGTGCGGATCATCGGCCCGTCCGATCCGGCGGGGCGTCGCTCGCCGGTGGCATTCGTGGTGGACGAGGTGCACGCTCACGATGTCGGACAGGTCCTCGATGACGACGGTGTGGCGGTTCGGGTGGGCCACCATTGCGCCGCACCGCTGCACCGGCGGTTCGGGGTTGCCGCCACCGTGCGGGCCTCCTTCGCCGTCTACAACACCCTCGATGAGGTCGACCGGCTCATCGCCGGTGTGCGCCGGGCGATCGGATTTTTCGGGGACCGGCGGGCAGGAGCGCAGCGACCCGGGGCTCAGATGCGATGAGGATCGAACAGATGTATCAGGACGTGATCCTCGATCACTACAAGCATCCCCACCACCGGGGTCTGCGCGAGCCGTTCGGGGCCGAGGTGCACCACGTCAACCCGACCTGTGGTGACGAGGTGACGTTGCGGGTGGCGCTGTCCGAGGACGGGGAGCAGGTTACCGACGTCTCCTACGACGGGCAGGGCTGCTCGATCAGCCAGGCCGCCACCTCGGTGCTGTGCGATCTGGTGATCGGTCAGACCGTCGGCGACGCGTTGAAGGCGGTGCAGGCGTTCAGCGAGATGGTGTCGTCGCGGGGTGCCGATCCCGGTGATGAGGATGTGCTTGGCGACGGCGTCGCCTTCGCCGGGGTGTCGAGGTATCCGGCGCGGGTGAAGTGCGCGTTGCTGGGCTGGCTGGCGTTCAAGGCCGCCGTCGCGGAGGCGACGGCATTGGGCAGCGCCGTCGCGGAGGCGACGGCATTGGGCAGCGCCGTCGCGGAGGCGACGGCCTACCAACGAGAGGACAAGAGATGACCGAAACAGCCTCCGACGAACTACTGGCAGACCTGCAAGAGGCCATGTACGACGTGGTCGACCCCGAGTTGGGGATCAACGTCGTCGACCTCGGTCTGGTCTATGGCATCACTGTGGAGAAGGCAGCCGAGGAGGGGGCCGGCACGGTGGCACTGCTCGACATGACGCTGACCTCGCCGGCCTGCCCGTTGACCGATGTCATCGAGGATCAGACGGTCAATGCGCTGGTCGGGCCAGGACTGGTCAATGGGGTGAAGATCAACTGGGTGTGGAACCCGCCGTGGGGGCCGGACAAGATCACCGATGACGGTCGGGAGCAACTGCGGGCGCTGGGCTTCACGGTCTGACGGCCGTGCCAGATTCCATCATCGCCACCCGTCGGCAACTGCACGCCATCGCCGAAAACCTCATCGCCGGCCCGCAGTACCGCGCCGCCGGAACCATCAGGCTGGCGGTGCGCCCCGACGGGTTCACCGGGACGGCGCTGCCGTTGTCGGTGCGGGGCACCACGCTGGTCTGGCCCGATGGCGCCGTGCCGTTGGCCGGACCTGCCGGCGCGATCGCCGAAGCCGCCGGCCTGCAGATCGGCCCGCCTCCCGCGGAGGTCTACCACCAGGTCGCGCCACTGGCCCCCGACACCGTCCTTGACCTCGACCCGGCGTCGGCCGATGCGATCTACCGCAGTCTCTACGCCGGCGGCACCGCCGTCGCAGAGGTGCTGGCCCACGGCCACCCAGTGCTGTGGCCGGAGCATTTCGACGTCGGCGCCGAGGAGAATCAGGTGAATTACGGCGTCTCGGCGGGCGACGACGAATACCCGCTGCCGTATGCCTACGTTGCCCCCTGGGGCTATGCGACGAACACCCGCACCGGCAGCATGTGGAACGCTTCGTTCGGAGCGCTGTACCCGATCGACACCGCCGCGGCCGTCGAGTCGATCACCGACGCAATCGTGGACTTCTTCCGCCAGGTGCAGTCGAGGCTCTGATCGGCCCTGTTGTCCACACTCCAGGGGTTCGTCCTAACCGAAGCTGCCTACGGCCTTCCAGGCCACGGTTCCAGCAAGCCGCCCCACCAGGCCAGGGTGAACCCGTTGGCGCCACTGACGCAGCTCACCGAGCCCTGGTAGCCCACCGCGCACCACGCGTCGCCGTTGACGAGGCGGTGGCCCTCGGGCAGATCACCGACGCCCGGGCGGGTGAAGGTCAGCACGTCGGACCGAACGTACTCGGCGGGCTGTTGAGGGCCCGCGACGGTCTGGTTGGTGCCCGGGGGCGGCAGTGGGCAACGCAGATCGCCGCAACCGGGACTGTCCCCCTGCCACGGATCGGAAGGAACGTGATCGCACCCGATGGTGCCGTCCGGCCCGATCCCGCACCCGTACTGCGCGGCGCGCGCGGCGTCGGCCTTGGGTCCGGTATAACCGGCGGGTGCGAAGAAGGGCTTGAAGAACACCCAGCCGGGGTCACCGGTGCTGGCGAAGTTCCCCTGCGCCAGCGGCCAGGTCTGTGGTGGCTTTCCCGCGCAGGAGTTCCCCGGACCGGGAACCGGATCGCAGGGGCCGGGATCGTCGGCGGCCGCCGGCGCCGCCGCGAGCACGGCGGCGGCGAACAGCAGCGCCAGTGCGGGAGCCGCCCCTGACGCGGTCATTGTCGGTCGCATGGCGGTCCCTCGCTTCAGTGGGAATTACCTACCGAAAAGTATGCTTGCCGAAAGAACCCGCCGCGCGGGAATTGGCCCTTGCCGCCGATGGATCGCCAGACCGACCTCTTCGATCAACCTCGCGTCGGTGATGCCGCCCCGGGAACAGAACGGAGCGCACCGACGTTGCCGCTGACATGGCCACCCGAGACCTCACCGAGCAGGACTTCAACGAAACCATCTCCGGCAACGACATCGTGCTGGTCGACTTCTGGGCGTCCTGGTGCGGTCCGTGCCGCGCTTTCGCCCCCACCTTCACCAAGGCCTCCGAGGCGAATCCCGACATCGTGTTCGGCAAGGTCGATACCGAGGCGCAGGAGCAGCTGGCCGCCGCCGCCGAGATCCGCGCGATCCCGACGCTGATGGCATTCAAGAAGGGCCATCTGGTGTTCAACGGAGCCGGGGCGCTGCCGCCGGCCGCCCTCGAGGATCTCATCACCCAGATACGCGATCTCGACATCGACGCCGAGATCGCCAACCAGCAATCCAGCACAGACCTCTGAGCAGTGGGCACGCGCGATAGCGTGCAGCGATGACTCCGCCTGATTTCGTCCTCGTCGACCGTCCGCGTCCCGGCGTGGCGCTGGTCACCCTGAATCGGCCGGAGCGGATGAACTCGATGGCTTTCGACCTCATGATTCCGCTGCGCGACGCCCTGCTGCGGCTGAACCAGGACAATGACGTCCGCGTGGTGGTGCTGACCGGTGCCGGTCGCGGCTTCTCCTCCGGGGCCGACCACAAGTCGGCCGGCTCGGTACCGCACGTGCAGGGACTCACCCGGCCCAGCTACGCGCTGCGGTCGATGGAGGTCCTCGACGAGGTGATCCTGGCGATGCGCCGGCAGCACCAGCCGATCATCGCGGCGGTCAACGGGGCGGCGATCGGCGGTGGGCTGTGCCTGGCGCTGGCCGCCGATATCCGGGTGGCAGCATCTGATGCCTACTTCCGCGCCGCCGGTATCAACAACGGCCTGACCGCGAGCGAACTGGGGTTGAGTTATCTGCTGCCGCGGGCAATCGGGTCGTCCCGGGCCTTCGAGATCATGCTCACCGGCCGCGACGTCGACGCCGCCGAGGCCGAGCGGATCGGGCTGATATCCCGGCAGGTACCGGCTGACGATCTGCTGCAGGCCTGCTACGACATGGCGGAGCGGATCGCCGGGTTTTCCCGGCCGGGCACCGAACTGACCAAGCGGACGCTGTGGACCGGACTGGACGCCGGTACCCTGGAGGGACATATGCAGGCCGAGGGCCTCGGGCAGCTCTACGTGCGCCTGCTCACCGCTAACTTCGAGGAAGCGGTCGCCGCACGCGCCGAGAACCGTGCTCCGGTCTTCACCGACGACAAGTAGCCACGTGCTGCAGAGGAGACACCACGCGTGATCACCGCAACGGACCTTGAGGTCCGCGCCGGCGCGCGCACCCTGCTGCTTGCGGAGGGGACGGCGCTGCGCATTCAGCCCGGTGACCGCATCGGGCTGGTCGGCCGCAACGGTGCAGGCAAGACCACCACCATGCGGATCCTGGCCGGAGAGGGGCAGCCCTATGCCGGTGCCGTGGTGCGCAGCGGTGAGGTCGGCTATCTGCCGCAGGACCCGCGTGAGGGTGACCTCGAGGTGCTGGCCCGCGACCGGGTGCTGTCCGCACGCGGTCTGGATACCCTGCTTGCCGATCTGGAGAAGCAACAGGCCCTGATGGCCGAGGTGGTCGATGCGGCCGAGCAGGAGAAGGCGGTCCGCCGCTACGGCAATCTCGAGGAGCGATTCGCCGCACTCGGCGGCTATGCCGCCGAAAGCGAGGCCGGACGGATCTGCTCCAGCCTGGGCCTGGCCGATCGGGTACTCACCCAGCCGTTGCGGACGCTGTCCGGCGGCCAACGCCGCCGAGTCGAATTGGCCCGAATTCTGTTCGCCGCCAGTGATTCCGGCTCCGGCTCCGACACCACCCTGCTGCTCGACGAGCCCACCAACCACCTCGATGCCGATTCCATCGGCTGGCTCCGAGACTTCCTCAAGTCGCACACCGGGGGACTGGTGATCATCAGCCACAATGTCGAACTGCTCGCCGAAGTGGTGAACCGGGTGTGGTTCCTCGACGCCGTTCGTGGCGAGGTCGATGTGTACAACATGGGCTGGCAGAAGTATCTAGATGCCCGGGCGACCGATGAGCAACGTCGCCGCCGGGAACGCGCCAACGCCGAGAAGAAGGCCGCGGCGCTGCGCACCCAGGCCGCGAAGATGGGTGCGAAAGCCACCAAAGCCGTTGCCGCACAGAATATGTTGCGTCGGGCCGAGCGGATGATGTCGGCCCTCGACGCCGAACGGGTGGCCGACAAGGTTGCCAAGATCCGATTCCCGAACCCCGCGCCCTGTGGCCGCACACCGCTGGTGGCCAAGGGGCTGACCAGAAACTATGGGTCCCTTGAGGTGTTCACCGGGGTGGACCTGGCCATCGACCGGGGATCGCGGGTCGTCGTGCTCGGCCTCAACGGCGCCGGCAAGACGACACTGCTGCGCCTGCTCGCAGGAGTGGAACCCATGGACGCCGGCGCGCTTGAACCCGGTCACGGTCTCAAGATCGGTTACTTCGCCCAGGAGCACGACACCCTGGACAACAACGCGACGGTGTGGGAGAACATCCGCCACGCCGCCCCCGATACCGGCGAGCAGGAGTTGCGCAGCCTGCTGGGCGCCTTCATGTTCACCGGACCCCAGCTCGAGCAGCCTGCCGGAACGCTGTCCGGCGGTGAGAAGACCCGGCTGGCGCTGGCCGGACTGGTGGCCTCGACCGCCAACGTGCTGCTACTCGACGAACCCACCAACAACCTGGATCCGGCATCCCGGGAGCAGGTGCTCGACGCGTTGCGCAGCTACCAGGGCGCGGTGGTGCTGGTGACCCACGACCCCGGTGCCGCCGAGGCGCTGGACCCGCAGCGGGTGGTGCTGCTGCCCGACGGTACCGAGGACCACTGGTCCGAGGAGTACTCCAGCCTTATCGAACTGGCCTGAGCGCGGCTCGCCCGTCGATCCGAGCCGCCGACTGTGCGGTCTGATCCACTCGTGCCGGCGTGTCGCGTATCGCCCCGCGCAGTCGCGGGTGAGACGGGTGCAGCAGGCCGGCTAGGCTGAGGCTGCCCGCAGCATGTTGCGCAGCACGTACTGCAGGATCCCGCCATTGCGGTAGTAGTCCGCCTCGCCGGGGGTGTCGATGCGCACGACGGCATCGAACTCCACGGCGGTCCCGTCAGCCTTGCTGGCCTTGACGTGCACGGTCGTCGGGGTAGTGCCGGTATTGAGTGCCTCGATGCCGGTGATGTCGAAGACCTCGGTGCCGTCCAGCTTCAGCGAGGCCGCCGACTCGCCGGCCGGGAACTGAAGTGGGATGACGCCCATACCGATCAGGTTGGACCGGTGGATGCGCTCGAAGGACTCGGTGATCACCGCGCGCACACCCAGCAGGCTCGTTCCCTTGGCGGCCCAGTCCCGAGACGACCCTGAGCCGTACTCCTTGCCGCCCAGAACCACCAGCGGGATGTTCTGCGCCGCGTAGTTTTGCGCGGCGTCGTAGATGAAGGCCTGCGGGCCATCCGGCTGGGTGAAGTCGCGGGTGTAACCGCCTGAGACGTCATCGAGCAGCTGGTTGCGCAGCCGGATGTTGGCGAACGTTCCGCGGATCATCACCTCGTGGTTGCCACGCCGGGAGCCCAGCGAGTTGAAGTCGGCCGGCTGAACGCCGTTGGCCTCGAGGTACTGGGCTGCGGGAGTGCCCTTCTTGATGGCGCCGGCCGGGGAGATGTGGTCGGTGGTCACCGAATCGCCCAGCAGCGCGAGGACTCTGGCGCCGGTGATGTCCTTGACCGGCTGCGGCTCGGCCGGCATACCGTCGAAGTACGGGGGCTTGCGCACGTAGGTGGACTTCGGATCCCAGGCGAAGGTGTTGCCGGACGGGGTGGGTAGTTCGCGCCAGCGGTCGTCGCCCTTGAACACGTCGGCGTAGCTGTCGACGAACATCTCCCGGTTGATCGAGGATGCGATGGTGTCCTCGATCTCCTTCTGGGTCGGCCAGATGTCCTTGAGGAAGACGTCGTTGCCGTCGGCATCCTGGCCCAGCGGATCGGACTCGAAGTCGAAGTCCATGGTCCCGGCGATCCCGTAGGCGATGACCAGCGGGGGAGAGGCCAGGTAGTTCATCTTGACGTCGGGGGAGATGCGACCCTCGAAGTTGCGGTTACCGGACAACACCGCGGTCACCGACAGGTCATTGTCGTTGACCGCCTTCGAGATCTCGTCCGGCAGCGGACCGGTGTTGCCGATGCAGGTGGTGCAGCCATAGCCGCCCAGGTAGTAGCCGAGCTTCTCCAGGTACGGCCACAGGCCGGCCTTCTCGTAGTAGTCGGTGACGACCTGTGAGCCGGGTGCCATGTTGGTCTTGACCCACGGCTTGCTGGTCAGGCCCTTCTCGACGGCCTTCTTGGCCAGCAGTGCCGCGCCGAGCATGACCGACGGGTTCGAGGTGTTGGTACAGGAGGTGATCCCGGCGACCACCACCGCGCCATGGTCGAGCACGAATTCGCCGCGGTCGGCCGAGCGCACGAGTACCGGCTTGCTCGGCCGGCCGTGTGAGCCGTTGGCGGCCGAGGGCCGCATGTCCACCCCGCCGTTGTCCGCGAACGACAGCGCCGCCGGATCGCTGGCCGGGAAGGACTCCTCGTCGGCCTCGTCGAGTTTGGTGTGCGGTGTCGGGTGGTTCTCCTCGACATAGTTGTGGATGTCCTTGCGGAACGCGTTCTTCGCATCGGTGAGTTCGATGCGGTCCTGTGGACGCTTGGGGCCGGCGATGGAGGGCACCACGGTGGACAGGTCCAGTTCGAGGTACTCCGAGAACACCGGCTCACGGTCAGGGTCGTGCCACATGCCCTGGGTCTTGGCGTAGGCCTCCACCAGGGCAACCTGCTCGTCGGTGCGGCCGGTCAGGCGCAGGTAGTCGATCGTGACCTCATCGATCGGGAACATCGCCGCGGTGGAACCGAACTCCGGGCTCATATTGCCCAGCGTGGCGCGGTTGGCCAGCGGAACCTCGGCGACTCCCTTGCCGTAGAACTCCACGAACTTGCCGACCACGCCGTGCTTGCGGAGCATGTCGGTGACGGTCAGAACGACGTCGGTGGCGGTGACACCGGGCTTGATCTCCCCGGTCAGCTTGAAGCCGACGACGCGGGGGATCAGCATCGAGACCGGTTGGCCGAGCATGGCGGCCTCGGCCTCGATCCCGCCCACGCCCCAGCCGAGCACGCCTAGGCCGTTGACCATGGTGGTGTGGCTGTCGGTACCCACGCAGGTGTCCGGATACGCAACGCCGTCCCTGACCATCGTCACCCGGGCCAGGTACTCGATATTGACCTGATGCACGATGCCGGTGCCCGGCGGAACCACCTTGAAGTCGTCGAAGGCACCCTGCCCCCAGCGCAGGAACTGGTAGCGCTCGCCATTCCGTTCGTACTCCAACTCGACGTTGCGTTCGAAGGCGCCGGCGTTGCCGAAGAAGTCGAGGATCACCGAGTGGTCGATGACCAGTTCGGCAGGTGCCAGCGGATTGACCTTCTCGGGATCGCCGCCGAGTGCGGTGACGGCTTCGCGCATGGTCGCCAGGTCGACGATGCACGGCACGCCGGTGAAGTCCTGCATGATCACCCGGGCCGGGGTGAACTGGATCTCGATGCTCGGCTGTGCCGCCGGATCCCAGTTCGCGATCGCGTTGATGTGGTCGGCGGTGATGTTGGCGCCGTCTTCGGTGCGCAACAGGTTCTCGGCGAGCACCTTCAGGCTGTAGGGCAGCTTCTCGGTCCCCGGGACCGCGGCGAGGCGGTAGATCTCGTAGCTGTTGGCCCCGACGGTCAGGGTGTCGCGGGCTCCGAACGAGTTCAAGGACGAATTTGCGGTGCTCACATCAACTCCAGGCGTGTGGTGATCCCGCCAGACGGCGGGCAGGTCGGATTTTAACGGTACGGAGGTCCTGCCAGGGGCGGGCCCCTTCGTGAAATCCGGCCCTGCGTTCCAGTCTCTCGCGTATCGGCGCGTGCTGTCACCACCGGGCGGCCTGCGCGGTACGGTCTGGTTTCGTGACCACCCTGCCGGCGCCCACCTACATTCCGATTGAGGTATGCAGTGCGGTCGGACTCCCGGTCGCCACTCCGCTCGACACCTGCATGGCCGCGGTCCAGGCCGATGTCGCCAAAGACGGGGTGGCTGCGCCGTCGGCCGATGCCGCGGGTCTGCAGCAGGTAGTGGCGGGCGCCCGGGATCGCGGTATCGACCTCAAAGTCGTCGTGATGGATGCAAGCCCGCCGATTGACACCCCGTTGCGGGATATCGCCACGCAGGTGGGTCAGCAGCACCCCGACGCCACCGTGCTGGTGCTCAGTCCGGGCTGGGCCGGTTCCTACAGCACGACCTATGACCGGGTGCTGCTCGAGGCGGGGCAGGATGTCGCCAAACTCGCGCCCAATCCGGTGCAGGGTGCGCAGAATTTCGTCGACCAGTTGAACACCCCGGATTTCCCCTGGATCGCATTCACGGTGGGCCTGGTAATTGCGGTTGCGGCGGCGGCGGTTGCGACCCGACTTATGCAACGTTGGGCGAAACGAAACGCGCCTCCCGGAAACTGAGCCACGCTGCGATTTCGCTGCGTAAGCGCCTTTTTATGGCAATTCCATAAGATTACTATTCGGTCACACCTGCGGAAATACAAACGTGTAATTTTCTGCGCCCGTTTCTTCTGCGACAACCGTGACGTACGGTGCAACTGAAGCCATTGTTATTGAAGTGGCATATGAGACACGTGTTACTGACGTGACTGTTTGCGGAGCACTAGGAGTCAGAGTCGAGATGAGCCCTTCCACTCGCGTCAACCGCGCCATCCGGGCTACCCGGGCCGTCTGCCCGCTGACCCTCACCGTCGCGATAACGCTGACCGTTCCCGGTCTGGCGCATGCCGACCCCGACACCGCACCCGTCGGCGTCGCCGGCCTGGTCGCCGACGTCGCCGAGGCCAACCAGCAGTTGCAGGACATCGGCGCCAAGGTGCAGATGGAGCAGGAGAGCGTCAACAAGGCGATCCTGGAGGTGCAGGAAGCCCGTGACGCCTCCGAGGCCGCGCAGCAGGCCATCGAGACCAGCCGGCAGGCGGTCACCGAGGCCAATGCGGCGATCACGGCGGCGCAGCGCAGGTTCGACACCTTCGCCGCCGCCACCTACGTCAATGGGCCGTCCGCCGCGCTGGTGATCGCACGCACGCCCGACGAGATCATCGCCACCACCACGGCCGGCCAGACGTTGGCGCTGAGTTCGGAGCGGGTGATGGTCGGGCTCAAGCGGGCACGTACCGAGGCGGTCAACTCCGACGCCGCAGCCCGGCTGGCGAAGCAAAAGGCAGACCAGGCGGTCGCGGACGCCCAGAGCAGCCAAGACGCCGCGGTGACTGCCCTCAGCGCCGCGCAGGAGACGTTCCGGGCTCAGCAGGCCGAGATCGACCGGCTTGCCGCCGAGCGCACCGTCGCCCAGCAGAAGCTCGAGGCCGCCCGCGCATCGTCGGCTCCGGCTGCCATTCCGGCGGCTGCCGCCGCGGCGGTCGGGGGCGCCCCGGCAGCGCAGGCCGCGGCTGCTGCCGGCTCATCGCCGGCGGACAATTGGGATCGGGCGTCCAGCCCGGTTGCCGACGTCAAGGTGCCCTACGGCAAGCCCTCCGAATGGGATCTCACGCTCCCGGCAGTGCCGAGCGCCTTCATGTCCGGCGACCCGATACAGATCATCAACGCGGTGCTGCAGATCGCGCAGAGCTCGTATCAGGTCACCCAGGACCTGGGCAAGAAGTTTCTGCAGCAGATGGGCATCCTCAAGCCCACCGACACCGGCATCACCAATAACGGCGGCATCCCGATGGTGTACGGGAACCAGGCCATCGAATACGTCATCAAGCGGGCGCAGTCTCAGATCGGGGTGCCGTATTCATGGGGTGGCGGCAACGCCGCGGGCCCCAGTCGGGGTATCGACGGCGGTGCCAACACCGTCGGCTTCGACTGCTCGGGCCTGGTGCTCTACGCCTTCGCCGGAGCCGGCATCAAGCTGCCGCACTACTCCGGGTCGCAGTACAACATGGGCCGCAAGATCCCGTCCGCCCAGATGCGCCGTGGAGACGTGATCTTCTGGGGGCCCAACGGCAGCCAGCATGTGGCGATCTTCCTGGGCAACGGGCAGATGATCGAGGCGCCCTACACCGGCTCCTTCGTCAAGATCTCCCCGGTCCGCACCAGCGGTATGACCCCCTTCGTCGTGCGCTATATCGAATGGTGAGGTGAGTAGTCCTGTGTCTCGCAAACTCTCTCGGACGCTGCATGTGCTCGGAGCGGTTCTGACCGCCGTGACGCTGTCGCTCGGCTTGGCATCCCCGGCGCAGGCCGAGGAGTGGGATCCCACGCTGCCCAAGATGCTCAGCGCCGGCGCTCCCGGCGACCCGGTCGCGGTGGCCCAGGCATCGCTGGCGTTCACCCAGCAGGCGGCTCAGGCGACGATGGACCTCGGCCGCAAGTTCCTGTCCGGTCTTGGCATCGGCGGCAGCCCCACCGCACTGCCGGGCGGGAGGGTCCGTGGGCCGCAGGCCATCGAGCACGTCATCCGGCGCGGGGCCGCCCAGCGGGGCGTGCCGTACTCGTGGGGGGGCGGCGCCATCAACGGTCCCAGCGCCGGCGTGGACCACGACGCCGGCAAGGTCGGCTACGACTGCTCCGGCTTCACCCGCTACGCCTTCGCCGGTGTCGGAGTTCAGATTCCCAAATACTCGGGCGACCAGTACACCGCCGGCCGCCAGGTGTCGCCGTCGCAGGCCAAGCGTGGCGACCTGATCTTCTGGGGGCCCGGCGGATCCCAGCATGTGGCGATCTACCTGGGTAACGGTCAGATGCTCGAGTCGTCTTCGGCTGCCGGACAGGTGACTGTCGGCCCGGTGCGTACCGCCGGTATGACACCGTACGTGACCCGCATCATCGAGACCTGACGCCGACGCGCCTGCGCCCTACCCACATCGACGGATTCCGAAACGCCTGGAATAGTTGTCGGCGGGGTGCGATCTAGCCCCGATGCCGACCAACAGCTGTGGAGGAACTTGATGACGTCACCAGGCGGGTCGACCGTGGGCCCCGGCGGCTACAACGGACCGGGCACAACCGCCCCGCCGTCATCCGCCGGGAACGGACTGGCCGCCGATGTGCACACCCTGGAACGGGCGATCTTCGAGGTCAAGCGGATCATCGTCGGCCAGGACCAACTCGTCGAGCGCATCCTGGTGGGCCTGCTGGCCAAGGGGCACGTCTTGCTCGAGGGTGTTCCCGGGGTGGCCAAGACGCTGGCCGTCGAGACGTTCGCCAAGGTCGTGGGCGGCACGTTCGCGCGTATCCAGTTCACCCCCGACCTGGTGCCCACCGATATCATCGGCACCCGGATCTACCGCCAGGGCCGCGAGGAGTTCGATATCGAACTCGGACCGGTCGTGGTGAACTTCCTGCTCGCCGACGAGATCAACCGCGCCCCGGCCAAAGTCCAGTCCGCACTGCTGGAGGTGATGGCCGAACGCAAGATCTCCATCGGCGGCAAGACCTACCCGCTGCCCAAGCCGTTCCTGGTGATGGCAACCCAAAACCCGATCGAGAACGAGGGTGTCTATCCGCTCCCGGAAGCCCAGCGCGACCGGTTCCTGTTCAAGATCAACGTCGACTACCCGTCGCCGGAGGAAGAGCGCGAGATCATCTACCGCATGGGGGTGACCCCGCCGGAGCCCAAACAGATCCTCGAGACCGGTGACCTGCTGCGACTGCAGGACGTGGCCGCCAACAACTTCGTCCACCACGCTCTCGTGGACTATGTGGTGCGGGTGGTGACCGCCACCCGGCGCCCCGAACAGTTCGGCATGCTCGACGTGAAATCGTGGATCGCCTTCGGCGCCTCGCCGCGCGCCTCGCTGGGCATCATCGCCGCCGCCCGGGCGCTGGCCCTGGTCCGTGGCCGCGACTACGTCGTGCCGCAGGACGTCGTCGAGGTCATCCCCGATGTGTTGCGGCACCGACTGGTGCTCACCTACGACGCGCTGGCCGACGATGTGAAGGCCGACACCGTGATCGGCCGGATTCTGCAGACCGTCGGGCTGCCGCAGGTGAATGCGGTTCCGCAGCAAGGGCATTCGGTGCCTCCGGCGGGTGCTCCGATGCCGACGGGACCTGCGGTGGCTGCTGGACCGTCAGCGGCTGGCGCTAACGCTCGGTGAGCGAGTCGACGTCTGCCGCCGAGGCAGCCGATCGGGACCATTCCGTTCACCCGCCGTCGTTTCAGCGCGGTGAGATCGGTGATGCCAAGCTGTCCGCGGCATTGCGCACCCTGGAATTGACGGTCAAGCGCAAGCTCGACGGCGTCCTGCACGGCAACCACCTCGGACTGCTCCCCGGTCCCGGCTCGGAACCGGGGGACTCGCGGCCCTACCAGCCCGGTGACGATGTCCGCCGGATGGACTGGTCGGTGACTGCCCGCACCACCCACCCGCATGTTCGGCAGATGATCGCCGACCGCGAGTTGGAGACCTGGCTGGTGGTCGACGTGTCGGCCAGCCTCGACTTCGGCACCACCGGTTGCGAGAAACGTGACCTGGCGGTCGGGGCTGCCGCGGCGATCATTTATCTCAACAGCGGGGGCGGCAACCGGATCGGTGCCCTGATCGCCAACGGTAAGGACATCATCAGGATCCCGGCCCGGTCGGGTCGTCAGCATGAGCAGACACTGCTGCGGGCCATCGCCACCGCACCCCGGGCGCCACTGGGTGTTCGCGGGGACCTCGGCGCCGCCATCGACGCACTCCGCCGACCGGAGCGCCGGCGCGGGATGGCCGTGATCATCAGTGACTTCCTCGGTCCGATCGACTGGTTCCGGCCGCTGCGGGCGATCGCCGCCCGCCACGAGGTGCTGGGCATCGAGGTTCTCGACCCCCGCGACGTGGAACTGCCCGATGTCGGCGAGGTGATCCTGCAGGACACCGAGTCGGGTGTCACCCGCGAGTTCACCATCGACGCACAACTGCGCGACGACTTCGCCCGGGCTGCGGCGATCCACTGCGACGAGGTCGCGCGGACGTTGCGCCGGTGCGGCGCACCCTTGATGACGCTGCGCACCGACCGGGACTGGATCGCCGATATCGTGCGCTTCGTCGCCTCCCGGCGCCGCGGCGCCATGGCGGGCGTCCAGTGAGCGGGGCGGGGGTCGGCCGATGACCCTGCCACTACTCGGCCCGATGGCGCTGACGAACTTCGCCCACCCGTGGTTCTTCCTTTTCCTGCTCGTCATCGCCGGCCTGGTGGCGCTCTATATCGTCGTCCAGCTGGCCCGGCAGAAGCGCATACTGCGGTTCGCCAATATGGAGCTGTTGGAAAGCGTTGCCCCGCAACGCCCCAACCGATGGCGGCACATTCCCGCCATCCTGCTGGTGGCTTCGCTGGTGCTGTTGACCGTCGCAATGGCCGGGCCGCAGAACGATGTGCGCATCCCGCGTAACCGCGCGGTGGTGATGCTGGTGATCGACGTGTCCCAGTCGATGCGGGCCACCGATGTCGAGCCGAGCCGGCTCGCTGCGGCCCAGGAGGCCGCCAAGCAGTTCGCCGATCAGCTCACCACCGGCATCAACCTCGGCCTGATCTCCTATGCCGGCACCGCGACGGTGCTGGTCTCGCCGACCACCAACCGCGAGGCCACCAAGGCCGCCCTGGACAAGCTGCAGCTGGCCGATCGGACCGCCACCGGTGAAGCGATCTTCACTGCGCTGCAGGCGATTGCCACCGTGGGTGCGGTCATCGGCGGCGGCGACGAGCCGGCACCGGGACGCATCGTGCTGATGTCGGACGGCAAGGAGACCGTGCCGTCCAACCCGGACAACCCCAAGGGCGCCTTCACCGCGGCCCGGACAGCGAAGGACCAGGGCGTGCCGATCTCCACGGTGTCCTTCGGGACCCCGTACGGCTATGTCGAGATCAACGACCAGCGCCAGCCGGTGCCGGTCGACGAGGACATGCTCGACAAGATCGCCGAGCTGTCCGACGGCAATCACTATTCGGCCGCGACCCTGGAGCAGCTCAAAGAGGTCTTCACCTCGCTGCAGGACCAGATCGGCTACGAAACGGTCAAGGGTGACGCCAGTGTCGGCTGGCTGAGGCTGGGATCGCTGGCCCTCGCGTTGGCCGCGTTTGCCGCGCTGCTGATCAATCGGCGACTGCCGGGCTGACCTCGGGTGCGACCGTGGTGTCGATTCCATGGTGTCGATTTCGGTGCCGCTGACCGCAGGCACTAAGTTGACGGGCATGAGCAACACCACCGATGCCGAATCCCGAGAGGGCGGCAAACCGGCGTTCGTGTCCCGTTCGGTGCTGGTCACCGGCGGAAACCGGGGAATCGGCCTGGCGATTGCCCGTCGGCTGGCCGCCGACGGGCACAAGGTGGCGGTCACCCACCGCGGATCCGGGGCTCCCGAAGGCCTGTTCGGGGTGGAGTGCGACGTCACCGACAACGATGCCGTCGACCGCGCCTTCACGGCGGTCGAGGAGCATCAGGGCCCGGTGGAGGTCCTGGTGTCGAACGCCGGCATCACCGCGGACGCCTTCCTGATGCGGATGACCGAGGAGCGGTTCGAGAAGGTCATCGACGCCAACCTCACCGGGGCCTTCCGGGTGGCCCAGCGCGCCTCGCGGAGCATGCAGAAGAAGCGATTCGGCCGGATGATCTTCGTGGGTTCGGTCTCTGCCAGCTGGGGCATCGGAAACCAGGCCAACTACGCGGCCTCCAAAGCCGGCCTGATCGGGATGGCCCGTTCGATATCCCGGGAGCTGTCCAAGGCCGGTGTCACCGCCAATGTGGTGGCGCCCGGCCTCATCGACACCGACATGACCCGTGAGATGGACGAGCGCATCCGGGCCGGGGCGCTGGAGTTCATCCCCGCCAAGCGGATCGGCACCGCCGAGGAGGTCGCCGGCGCGGTCAGCTTCCTCGCCTCCGAGGACGCGGGTTACATCGCCGGAGCGGTGATCCCGGTCGACGGCGGTATGGGCATGGGTCACTAACCACGCGGCACCTGAAAGGACTTGATATGGCAGGGCTTCTCGAAGGCAAGCGGATCCTCGTCACCGGGATCATCACCGATTCGTCCATCGCGTTTCACATCGCCCGGGTGGCGCAGGAAGCGGGCGCGGAGATCGTCTGCACCGGTTTCGATCGGATGCGGCTGATCCAGCGGATCATCGACCGGCTACCCAACCCAGCGCCCCTGTTGGAACTGGACGTGCAGAACACCGAGCACCTCGACAGCCTGGCCGACCGGGTCACGGAGGTGATCGGAGCGGGTAACCGGCTCGACGGTGTGGTGCACTCGATCGGCTACATGCCGCCCAGTGGAATGGGTATCAACCCCTTCTTCGACGCCCCCTACGAGGACGTGGCCAAGGGCATCCAGATCTCCGCCTTCTCCTACGCATCGCTGGCCAAGGCGGTGCTGCCGATCATGAACCCGGGTGGCGGGATCGTCGGCATGGACTTCGACCCCACCAGGGCGATGCCGGCCTACAACTGGATGACGGTGGCCAAGAGCGCGCTGGAATCGGTCAACCGATTCGTGGCGCGCGAGGCCGGAAAGGTCGGTGTCCGGTCGAATCTTGTTGCTGCCGGGCCGATCCGGACGCTGGCCATGAGCGCCATCATGGGTGGCGCGCTGGGCGAGGAGTTCAAGGACGAGATGGCGATGCTGGAGGAGGGCTGGGATCAGCGGGCCCCGCTGGGCTGGGATATGAAGGACCCCACCGCGGTCGCCAGGACGGTCTGCGCGCTGGTCTCCGACTGGTTGCCGGCGACCACCGGAACGGTGATCTACGCCGACGGCGGCGCGAGCACCCAACTGCTGTGACATTCGACGCGCTGCTGCTGCTGTCCTTCGGCGGCCCCGAGGGCCCCGAGCAGGTCATGCCGTTCCTGGAGAACGTGACCCGCGGTCGGGGTATCCCGCGGGAGCGGTTGGAGTCGGTCGCCGAGCACTATCTGCACTTCGACGGGGTGTCGCCGATCAATGGCATCAACCGGGCGCTGATCGAGGCGATTCGCGCTGAACTGTCCGAGCGGGGTGAGCACCTGCCGGTCTACTTCGGTAACCGCAACTGGCATCCGTTCATCGAGGACACCCTCGCGCAGATGAAGGCCGACGGGGTGACCCGGGCCGCGGTGTTCACCACATCGGCCTGGGGCGGCTACTCCGGCTGCACGCAGTATCAGGAGGACATCACCAGGGCCCGGGCGGCGGTCGGGGACGGCGCTCCGGAACTGCAGAAGCTTCGGCAGTACTTCGACCACCCCCTGCTCGTGGAGATGTTCGCCGACGCGATCGACGAGGCCGCCGCCGGACTTCCCGATGACCTGCGCGCCGGGGCCAGGCTGGTCTTCACCGCGCATTCGATTCCGATGCGCGCGGTCGACCGGTGCGGGCCGAGCCTCTACCCGCGGCAGGTCGCCTACACGTCGGGACTGGTCGCCGCCGCGGCCGGCTTCTCCGACTACGACCTGGTGTGGCAGTCCCGGTCCGGACCGCCGCAGGTGCCATGGCTGGAACCCGATGTGGGCGACCACCTGGCAGTCCTCGCCGAGGCCGGCGCCAAAGCGGTCATCGTCTGTCCGGTCGGGTTCGTCGCGGACCATATCGAGGTCATCTGGGACCTCGACAGCGAACTCGCCGAGCAGGCCGCAGAACTCGGCGTCGCGTTGGCCCGGGCCACTACACCGAACGCCCAGCCACGCTACGCGCGGCTGGCCATCGATCTGCTCGATGAAGTCCGGGAAGGCCGAGAGGCTTCCAGAGTTGTTGGTGCACAACCTGTTCCAGGTTACGGCTCAAGTATCAACGGGCGGTTCTGCACCGCCGACTGCGAGGCCAGCGCGGCCGCTGCGGCGGCTACTGCCAGGCCGAGTGCAGGATCGCGCTGACAGCTGCCCCACGGGCGGACCGCACCACCGTCGCCAACGGCCGCATGGCCGCGTCGGTGATGCGGGCCTCCGAGGCGCTCTGGACACCGATCGGCGCCAACCCCGAACTCACCATGACGATGGCGTCGACGCGGGCGGCCGTCGACAACACCCGAAGCGCCCGGTCAGGGGCGTGATCGGGGATACGGTGGTGGCAGGTTGCCTGCAACACCTCCTCGACCAGGGTTCGCGGATCATCCGCGCCCGGGGCGGGCCGGACGGTGTCCAGGGTTTCGGCGGCCGAGCGAACCGCCGAGCGCAGGGCGTACTCGGCCTCGCCGAGATCCGGGTGGTCCGGCACCGCGACCCGCGGCAGGGAGTAGACCGACCAGGACAGCGCAGCCGGGGACCAGCCCGACGGGTCCTCGTCGTCCAGATCCTGGAAAACGGGGACCAGGCCGATGCTCACCCCGTCCGGGGTGGCGATCAGGACGGCCTCCCCGGCGTCCAGGGCGTCATCCTGAAACTGGGTGCCCGCGGCCAGGCCCCGGACGTCCCCCGGAACCGGCAGCGCGAGGCTGATCGCCGGTCGGGCCGGCCAGGGGGCGTCGCCGGGCCGGCCGGCCGATGTGCGCACCGTCTGCAGCAGCGACATCGGGCCGGCATTATCGATATCCGGCCACGGCAGCCCGGTTCGGCCAGCCGCGACGGCGTCATAGGCGATGACCGAATGGGTTGGCGCCCACGCGGTTAACGCATCCATGACGTCATCGGGAGCGGCATGACCGGCCAACCAGGCGTTGGACCACACCGATAGCGAGACGCTCGGACACCACATGATCCCGGAAGTGTAATGGCTGACCGGTGTCTGCCTCAGGCGGCGCGACGCCATCGGAGCGGGGCGTATCGTGGCACTATGCCCGCAGCGCTGATCTGGCTGGTAGCCGCCCTCGGGCTGGCCGGGGCCGAGGCTCTCACCGGGGATATGTTCCTGCTCATGCTCAGCGGCGGCGCGCTCGCGGCGGCCGGCTCCAGCTGGCTGCTCGGACTGCCGATATGGGCCGATGGTGCGGTATTCCTGGTGGTGTCGGTCCTGCTGTTGGTTCTGGTGCGTCCGGTGGTCCGCCGCCGGCTTGCCTCTGGCAAGGGACTACCGGAGCCGGCCAAGGCGCTGGAGGGACGGCACGCGCTGGTCCTGGACCAGGTCGGCCGCGACCGGGGCCAGGTCAAACTGGACGGCGAGGTGTGGACCGCACGGCCGTTCGGCGACGACGAGGTGTATGAACCCGGTGAGCAGGTGACCGTCATGCATATCGACGGCGCCACCGCGGTGGTGTGGAAGAGCCCGTAACACCTATCTGAATATCTGAATAGGAGGACCCGATATGGACGGTGCCGTGACAGGTCTGGTGCTGCTGGCGGTGTTGGTGATCTTCGCGATCATCGTCGTCGCCAAATCCGTCGCCCTGATCCCGCAGGCGGAGGCGGCGGTGATCGAACGGCTGGGGCGGTACAGCAAGACCGTCTCCGGCCAACTGACCCTGCTGATTCCGTTCATCGACCGCATCCGGGCCCGGGTGGACCTGCGGGAGCGGGTGGTGTCGTTCCCGCCGCAGCCGGTGATCACCGAGGACAACCTGACCGTCAACATCGACACGGTGGTGTATTTCCAGGTGACCAGCCCCCAGGCGGCGGTCTACCAGATCAGCAACTACATCGTCGGTGTGGAACAACTCACCACGACCACGCTGCGCAATGTCGTCGGCGGGATGACCCTCGAGCAGACCCTGACCAGCCGCGACAAGATCAACGCCCAGTTGCGCGGGGTGCTCGACGAGGCCACCAACCGGTGGGGCCTGCGGGTGGCACGGGTGGAGTTGCGCAGCATCGACCCGCCGCCGTCCATTCAGGACTCGATGGAAAAGCAGATGCGCGCCGACCGGGAGAAGCGGGCGATGATCCTGACCGCGGAGGGCACCCGGGAGGCGTCGATCAAACAGGCCGAGGGGCACAAGCAGTCACAGATTCTCGCTGCCGAGGGCGCCAAGCAGGCCGCGATCCTGGCGGCCGAGGCCGAACGGCAGTCCCGCATCCTGCGGGCCCAGGGCGAGCGGGCCGCCCAGTACCTCCAGGCCCAAGGCGAGGCCAAGGCGATCGAGAAGACCTTCGCGGCGATCAAGGCCGGCCGCCCGACTCCCGAAATGCTGGCCTACCAGTACCTGCAGACCCTGCCCGCAGATGGCCAAGGGCGAGGCCAACAAGGTATGGCTGGTGCCCAGCGATTTCGGCTCGGCACTGGAGGGCTTCACCAAGCTGCTCGGCGCCCCGGGATCCGACGGGGTGTTTCGGTATCAGCCCTCACCCGTCGACACCGATGCCCGCCAAACCGGAGGACGATTCCGACGAGGTGGCCGACTGGTTCAACACCCGCACCGACCCGGACATCGCCGAGGCCGTCGCCAAAGCCGAGGCCGCTGCGAGGAGGTCGGTACCCGCAGTCGGTGCCGCCCCTATGGCGGGCGGATTGCTGCCCGACACATTGGGTGCCCGATTGCCCGAACCGAAGGCCCACGAGGCCGTCGATCCGCCGCAGACCGGATAGCCCTGGACCGGATAGCCCAAGGACTCACTGCCGAGTAGGGCAGGCTCTCCCGCTGGCTACCAGCCCATCAATCCGAACGCGGGCTCATCGATTTCGGCACCCATGACCCCGAGATCGTTCGGCGTCGAGTTGAGTTGGGCGTTGCCGGGGGAGGCGCATTCGGTGGCTTGACCGCCGGTCGCGCCGCCTCCTCCCACCATCTCGCAGCCGGGCATGAGGGGGTTATTCGGGCCGCCGCCGCCGTCCTCCTCAGCCCCGGCCAGCGGGGCGGTCGACAGCGCCGCAACGGCACCGGCTGCCGCCGCGAAGACAATCAGCGATTGGCGCTTCAGCATGAGCACGTCCTTCATAGTCAGGGTGATTACGTTATTCTAGCCCCGGCCATCCGAAGCCGCCTGCCTGCCAACCCAGGGGAGTCCCATGTCAGCCCTAGCTCTCTCATCTCGACGTGTCGCGGCCGTAGTACTCGGCGCCGGTGCTGTGCTGGTCGGAGGGGCCGCACGGCCACCGCCGCGCCCGGACCGGGGTGCACAGCCGCGGACATCGCCGCGGTGGAAAGCCAGGTCGCCGCTGCCGTAGCCGCTACCTCTTCACCCACCCCGAGGTGAACAACGTCTTCTCCAGCGTGCACGGTATGCCGACATCGCAGGCGATCAGCACGGTGCAGGCCTATCTGGCCGCCAATCCGCAGACGCAGGCCGAGATCGATGCCGTTCGGTCGCCGGTGCAGGATCTGCGGAATCGGTGCAACATTCCGGCCGAAGGCCTCATTCGCGGCGTACTGATGGAGTGAGTCCCTGCGGTGCTGGCTCGGCGTCCCGCCGGTAGCGTCTGGTCTCGTATATCAGCCCGGCAATTCCGATCGATGCGGTGCACAGTGAGACCAGAATCAGCAGTGGGTCCACGTCGCCGGTCATGGCGTCGCCGAGAATGACGACCGCCGAGGTTCCCGGCAGCAGCCCGGCCAGGGTCGCCAGCAGGTACGGCGCGAACCCGCACGGCCGACGCACCGGCGGCGTAGTTCAGCACCGAGAACGGCACCGCGGGGATCATCCGCAGCGACAGCACCGCGGGCCACCCGCGTTCGGATAGCCGCGCGTCCAGCGACGCGACGCCGGGATGGCGCACGATCCTGCTCAGCTGCCAACCGAAGGCCCGGACCAGCCACAACGCGATCAGCGCGCTGATCGCACTGGCCGTGACCGCGATGGCGATCCCCAATGCCGGGCCGAACAGCAGCCCGGCCGACAGCGTGAACGGGGTCCGGGGGAAGGGCAGGACGGTGAGGACGATGTGCGCGCCCAGAAAGGCCAGCGGAAACCACGTTCCGACAGTCGTCGCCCAATCCCGCAGCTGAACGGCATCGGGCAGCGGAACGAACAGGACGATGGCCACCAGTGCTGCGGCGGCGGTCACCGTTGCCGCCATCCGGGCGCGGCTCACCTGCCGGGCGCTTGCCGCCATCGCCGACCCGACATCGCGCAGCGTATTCAGGCCGCGCAGCAGGGCCGTTGAGGTCACAGCTGCCGAGTTTAGGGGCTCTTCGCGGGGGGCACCGGCGTGACGTGAGCGGACTCACGGCAGTGCGCGAGGATGTCGCCGTGCCCGACACATCGGCGATGAAGGAGAGCGATAGCCTGAGGGCCAGGCGGCGAGTGCTGCCGCACCAAAGGAGCTGCCGGTGTCCCCAGTCGATGCGGAAGGCCTGGAGCAGGCTCGCGCCCGGTGGCGCGGTGCCGTGGCGGGCGTGCTGGCCAAGAGCAGCCGCCGCGATCCGGCGGAACTGCCCCCCGAACCGGAGCGACTGCTGGACACGCCCACCTACGAGGGCTTTCCGATCCGGGCGCTCTACACCGCCTTCGACGCGCTACCGGAGGCCGCACTTCCCGGCGATTGGCCCTTCGTGCGCGGTGCCGACCGAGGCCGGGATGTGCTGGCCGGCTGGAAAGTCGCCGGCGAATTCCCCGGGCCCGGTTTCGCGGGTTCAGCCGCCGAGGGCAATGTCGCGGTCCTCGATGCTCTGGCAGAGGGGGTCAGCGCCCTGGTGCTGCGGGTCGGTGGTGCCGGTATCGCGCCGCGGGATCTCGACCGCTGGCTGGCGGGCGTCTACCTGGATCTGGCGCCGGTGATCCTTGATGCCGGAGCCGATTTCCCATCCGCCGCCGAGGTGCTGGTGCGCCTGGTGGCCGGGGCGGACGACACCGTGGCCGCGTCGTTGTCCATCGACCTTGGTGCCGATCCGTTGACCGCCCAATTCGCGGCCCGTCCGGCACCCGCCGTCGACGATGTCATCGCGATGGCTGTCGCGAGCAACGGCAGACCCGGAGTCCGGGCGATCACCGTGGACGGCCCGGTGTTTCACGATCGCGGCGCCGGCGCCGACTGGGAGCTTGCCGCTGTGCTCGCCGCAGCGACCGACTATCTGCGGCTGCTCACCGGGGCCGGGATCGGCGTCGCCGACGCGCTCGGCCAGATCAGTCTTCGATTGGCCGCCAGCGACGACCAGTTCATGACCATCGCGAAGTTCCGCGCGGCGCGGCGGTTGTGGGCCAGGGTCGCGCAGGCGCTGGGTCATCCCGGCGGCGGCGCTCTCCGGTTGCACGCGGTCACCTCGGCGGCGATGATGACCCAGCGCGATCCGTGGGTGAACATGCTGCGTTCCACCATCGCCGCGTTCGGCGCGGGGGTCGGGGGAGCGGACACCGTTGCGGTGCTTCCGTTCGACAGCGCGATACCGGGGGGCTATCCAGGTGTGACCGCGGATTTCGCCCGCCGCATCGCGCGCAATACCCAGTTGCTGTTGCTCGAAGAGTCCCATATCGGCCGGGTTCTCGATCCTGCGGGCGGATCATGGTTCGTCGAAGATCTCACCGAAACCCTTGCTGCGCAAGCCTGGTCGCATTTCCGGGACATCGAGTCCAGGGGCGGTTTCCAAAAGGCCGGTGACTATGTGACGGCGCAGATCGAACGAACTCGAACCCGTCGATCCGACGATATCGCCCACCGGCGCACCGCAATCACCGGTGTCAGCGCATTCCCCAACGTGGCCGAACCACCACTGCCGTCTTCCGGTGAGACTTCGGAGGTGGACCGCTACGCGGCGGCTTTCGAGCAGTTGCGCGATCGTGCCGACGTCTACCGGGAACGGACCGGTCGGCATCCGCAGGTCCTTCTGCTGCCACTGGGTCCGCTGGCGGAGAACAACATCCGGGCCACCTTCGCGGCGAATCTGCTGGCTTGCGGCGGCATCGAGGCCGTCAATCCCGGTACCGTCGGCCCGGCCGGGATCGGTGACGCGGTTCGGCAGGCCGGAGTCGCCGTCGCGGTGATCTGCGGCGCGGACGCCCGTTACGGCGCTGAGGTGGCCGACGTCGTGCCGGCGGCCCGCGTGGCTGGGATCGAGCACATCTATCTGGCCGGTCCGGAGGAGGCGCTCGCCGATGTTCCGTCCGAAGCCCGGCCGGACGGCTACCTGACCGCCAAGATTGATGCCGTGCAGTCGCTTTCGGAGCTGCTGAACAGACTGGGGGCATGAGATGACCCGTTCAGAGACTGCGCGTGAATCCGGGATCGCCGCCGTGCCGAGCTTCGCCGACGTGCCCTGGCGCGGCGAGGAGCCATCGTCGGCGCCCACCCCGGCCGCCGCTGCAGACTTTATTGAGTCAGCGGCCCGCGCCCACGGTTATGCGGCTGAGCAGTTGGCCTGGCACACCCCGGAGGGCATCGTCGTCAAGCCGCTCTATATCGGCGCGGACCGGGACGCGGCGGTGGCGGCGGGATACCCCCTGAACAGTTTTCCCGGCGAGCCGCCTTTCATCCGCGGCCCGTACCCGACGATGTACGTCAACCAGCCGTGGACCATCCGCCAGTACGCCGGGTTCTCCACCGCCGCCGATTCCAATGCCTTCTACCGGCGTAACCTGGCCGCCGGCCAAAAGGGTCTTTCGGTGGCCTTCGACCTGGCCACCCACCGCGGGTACGACTCCGACCATCCCCGGGTCCAGGGCGATGTCGGAATGGCCGGGGTGGCCATCGACTCGATCCTGGACATGCGCCAACTCTTCGACGGTATCGATCTGTCGGCGGTGTCGGTGTCGATGACCATGAATGGTGCGGTTCTGCCCATCCTGGCCCTCTACGTGGTAGCTGCCGAGGAGCAGGGCGTGCCGCCGGAGAAGCTGGCCGGGACCATTCAGAACGACATCCTCAAGGAGTTCATGGTCCGTAACACCTACATCTACCCGCCGAAGCCCTCGATGCGGATCATCTCCGACATCTTCGCCTACACCAGCGCGCGCATGCCGAAGTTCAACTCGATCTCGATCTCCGGCTACCACATCCAGGAAGCCGGTGCCACAGCGGATCTCGAGCTTGCCTACACGCTGGCAGACGGGGTCGACTACATCCGGGCCGGACTCGACGCCGGTCTGGACATCGACAGCTTCGCGCCCCGGCTGTCGTTCTTCTGGGGTATCGGGATGAATTTCTTCATGGAGGTGGCGAAGCTGCGGGCCGGTCGTCTGCTGTGGAGCGAACTGGTCGCCGGATTCGGTGCGAAGAGTCCGAAATCTCTTTCGCTGCGGACCCATTCGCAGACCTCGGGATGGTCGTTGACCGCTCAGGACCCGTTCAACAACGTCGCTCGTACCTGTATCGAGGCGATGGCCGCCACCCAGGGCCACACCCAGTCGCTACACACCAACGCGCTCGACGAAGCACTGGCGCTGCCCACCGACTTCTCTGCGCGTATCGCCCGCAACACCCAGTTGCTGCTGCAGCAGGAATCGGGCACCACCCGGCCGATCGACCCGTGGGGTGGCTCGTACTACGTGGAGTGCCTCACCCATGCGCTGGCCGAGCGGGCCCGGGCCCATATCGCCGAGGTGGCCGAGCGCGGGGGGATGGCGCAGGCGATCAGCGACGGGATCCCTAAGCTGCGTATCGAGGAGGCGGCCGCCCGTACCCAGGCCTGGATCGATTCGGGTCAGCAGCCGGTGATCGGGGTCAACAAGTATCAGGTCGACGAGGACGCCGATATTGAGGTTCTCAAGGTCGAGAACAGCCGGGTTCGTGCGGAACAACTGGCCAAACTTGCCCACTTGCGCGCCGGTCGTGATGAGGCTGCCGTGCAGGCGGCGCTTGCCGAGCTGACCCGGGCGGCCGCGGCCGAGGGACGACGCGGACCAGACGGGCTCGGTAACAACCTGCTGGCGCTGGCCATCGACGCCGCCCGGGCCAAGGCCACGGTCGGCGAGATCTCCGACGCCCTGGAAAAGGTGTACGGCCGCCACCAGGCGGAGATCCGGACGATCTCGGGGGTGTACCGCGACGAAGTCGGCCGCGGGAGTGCGATAGGCACAGGAGGCAACATCAGCGGACTATCCGAGGCCACCCGACTGGTGGAGCGTTTTGCCGAGGCCGACGGCCGCCGGCCCCGCATCCTGGTCGCCAAGATGGGCCAGGACGGCCATGACCGCGGACAGAAGGTCATCGCGACCGCCTTCGCCGACATCGGCTTCGACGTCGATGTCGGCTCACTGTTCTCCACCCCCGACGAGGTCGCCCGGCAGGCCGCCGACAATGACGTCCACGTGGTCGGAGTGTCCTCGCTGGCGGCCGGTCACCTCACGCTCGTGCCGGCATTACGTGATGCGCTGGCCGCGGTCGGACGGCCCGACATCATGATCGTGGTGGGTGGCGTCATCCCGCCCGGCGACTTCGAGGAGCTCTACGCCGCCGGTGCGACCGCCATCTACCCGCCGGGGACGGTCATCGCGGATGCCGCGGTCAGCTTGCTCAACAAGCTTGCCGAGCGGCTCGGCTACGACGTGAGCTGATGAGCCGGGGCACATCGCGGGCCAGCGCCGTCAGGGAGTTGGCTGAAGCTGTCCGCAGCGGTGACCGTGCGGCGCTGGCGCGGGCCATCACGGTTGTCGAGTCCACCCGGTCCGATCATCGGGAGCAGGCACAGCAGCTGCTGATGGAGTTGATCCCCACGGCCGGTTCCGCCATCCACGTGGGTATCACCGGCGTCCCGGGGGTCGGCAAGTCCACCGCGATCGAGGCGCTCGGCATGAATCTGGTCGATGCCGGTCACCGGGTGGCGGTGCTGGCAGTCGACCCCTCGTCGACCCGCACCGGCGGATCGATCCTCGGTGATAAGACCAGGATGGCCCGGCTGGCGGTTCACCCGAACGCCTATATCCGGCCGTCTCCGACCTCCGGCACGCTGGGCGGGGTCACCAAGGCCACCAGGGAGACGATCGTGCTGCTCGAGGCCGCCGGCTTCGATGTCGTGCTGGTGGAGACAGTCGGGGTGGGGCAGTCCGAGGTCGCCGTGTCGAATATGGTCGACACATTCGTGTTCCTGACCCTCGCCCGAACCGGCGATCAACTCCAGGGCATCAAGAAGGGTGTGCTGGAACTCGCCGATATCGTTGTGGTCAACAAGGCCGACGGTCGGCACGCCATCGAGGCCCAGGCTGCGGCCCGAGAGTTGTCGGCCGCGATCCGGCTGATCTATCCGCGTGAAACACTCTGGCGGCCGCCGGTTCTCACCATGAGCGCTATCGAAGGAACCGGGCTTACCGAGTTGTGGGACACCGTGCTCAGGCATCGGGCCGTTCTTACCGAGGCGGGCGAGTTCCAGGCTCGGCGGCGGGCCCAGCAGGTGGACTGGACTTGGGCGATGGTGCGCGACGCCGTGCTCGATCGAGTGCTGACCCATCCGGGCGTCAAAGCGATGCGGGCCGAGGTGGAACGACAGGTCCGCGACGGTGAACTGACACCCGCCCTTGCCGCCCAACGCATTCTGGACCTCGCCGGGGAAAGTTAACGGATCGACAACGATTTTCGAATGCGGCGCGTCGGGCTTGTAAATTCGAATGTGTGACTTCGGCTCCGGCGCACCGTAGCGGCCTGGATCTGCCCCACGGGGTGCAGGGAGTCGCTGACCCGAACTTCGCCTGTGCGGTGCGAGGATTCGCCGGCCTGTTCCCGCACCCCCGGTTCGGTGGGGGAGCGCTGGCCGTCTATCTCGACGGCCAACCCGTGGTGGACGTGTGGACCGGTTGGTCGGACCGGCGAGGCAGCAGGCACTGGTCGGCCGATACCGCCCCGATGGTGTTCTCCGCCACCAAGGGGGTCGCCTCGACGGTAATCCATCGCCTGGCCGATCGGGGTTTGATCGACTACGACGCCCCGGTAGCCGAATACTGGCCCGAATTCGCCGCCAGCGGCAAGGCCGCGATCACCGTGCGCGACGTCATGCGCCACCGGGCGGGGCTGTCCCATCTGCGCGGAGTCCGTAAGCGCGAACTCCTGGACCACCGGCATATGGAGGAGCGCATCGCCGCCGCTCCGGTCGGTCGGCACTTCGGCAAGTCCGCCTACCACGCACTGACCTACGGCTGGCTGCTGTCCGGACTGGCCCGCGGGGTTACCGGAAAGGGGATGCGGGAGCTGATGCGCATCGAGGTGGCCGCGCCGCTCGATACTGACGGCGTGCATCTCGGTCGTCCGCCGGCCGGTGCCCCTACCCGGGTCGCGAAGATCATCGGACCCCAGCTCAACATCCCCAATCCGGTGTTCAACGCCCTCGCGCCCGCGGTGGCCGGGTTAGAACTCTCCGCGGCGTTCGGCTCGATGTACTTTCCGGGCGTCAAGGCGGTTATCCAGCGCGACATTCCGCTTTTGGACACCGAGTTGCCGTCGGCGAACGGTGTCATAACCGCGCGGGCGCTGGCCAGGATGTACGGCGCGATCGCCAACGGCGGCATGATTGATGGCCGGCGCTACCTCTCGACGGAACGGGTTGGCGCGCTGACCGCTGGTCGCAGTCTGCGGCCGGACCGCAACCTGATCATGCCCCTTGGCTTCCACCTCGGCTACCACGGCCTGCCTATCCCGGGAGTGCTCCCGGGGTTCGGGCATGTCGGACTCGGCGGCTCGTTCGGCTGGGCCATTCCCGAGGCCGGCCTGGCCTTCGCCATGGTGCACAACCGTCTGCTCACGCCACTGGTGGTGTCCGACCAAGCCGGATTCGTGGGTACTGCGGCGCTAGTCCGACTCGGGGCGGCCCAGGCCCGTAAGCACGGATTCGGTCCCGTGGTCGAGTTCGGATCCAGCTACGGACCGACCGCGGCCGGGGCCGCCACGGGCTAGTCCGGCCCAGGCGCCCGGGTGCCGGCATAAGCGTGTTTCGCCCTCGGTGAAAACGTGGCAGACCGCCGGTCGTCGACGGTCGACCAGATGCCGGCACAAGGTGTCAGTGTCCGCCTCTAGCTAACATCGATCTACCGGCATACGGTCCAATTTTCCCCTATTTCGCAATTTGCACACCCGTGCCGTCGGCGGTCATTAAACGTTGTTTGGCGATCAATCACAATTAATCACTATTTCATTTTGTATGACGTTTTTTGAGTTTGCTGCAATTAGAAATATGGCATGCCCGATACCTCACTCGGGTGCTCGGATCGGTGGAGGGTGCGGTGCCTTAACGCCCCTTCTTGGCATCCCCTCAGGTGTCTCAGGAGGCTCTCAGGTTAGTTGCCATCTAGCTGAGAGAAAATGGATAACAGCAGCTAGAGGTCATGCACGTAATACTGGTCGGATAGCGGAATCTCTCAGCATTCACGGCCGGTAAGTGTTGGCTGCGAGGTGTGTTCGAGGGTGTGGGCCCGAGGTGAACGGTCCCATCGGGGCGATTTGCCGGGAGTAGTCAGGGCGCCTCACTTGGATGTATCCGCGGCGTTTGCCCTACGCGGTTATTGACAAGATTTCGAGGTATTCACCCCGGACCCGGCACGGCAACCATGAACCAGGCCGACTCGGTGGGGTGGGACGCGTGGGGCGAAGGTGCCGCTCATTGTGATTCGTCCCATGGATAGGTTCTCTAGCTGGGTGTTCTGGCATGTCGAGGCTCCGGAGGTGCTAGCGGTCCGGTCGGCTGTCGGTGCCCAGCGCCATCTTCCCAGCTAACACGGACGCAGGCATTTCCGTGTTTCCCGGCATGCAGTTAACTTTCCGGGTTGGGCCTAATCGGCGAGTCAAATCAAATCTCGCTTTTTTGTCTCGACGCGGTTAAGCTGACATCGGCACTGGCAACTTCGGGTAGATCGGGACGTAACGGCGCGCCTCGTTTGGTGAACCTGCGGCTTTCCCGGCGTGAGAAACAACGTGCCGCGCATCGACGAAGAACGAGGTGTGAACGACGTGCGAGGAACCTCAATGACCCCTATCGCAGTTGTCGGCATGGCTTGCCGACTCCCAGGTGGTATCGACTCGCCCCGCAAGTTGTGGGAAGCGTTGTTGCACGGTGACGACCTCGTCACCGATATTCCCCTCGACCGCTGGGACGCCGACGAGATCTACGACCCGGAAGCCGGAGTGCCCGGCCGGTCGGTATCGAAATGGGGCGCGTTCCTCGACGACGTCACCGGATTCGACCCCGACTTCTTCGGTATCAACGAGCGCGAGGCCACCGCGATGGACCCGCAGCACCGGGTGCTGTTGGAGACCGCGTGGGAGGCCGTGGAGCATGCCGGCCGGACTCCGTCGTCGATGGCCGGTACCGCCACCGGGGTCTTCATCGGCATGTCCCATGACGACTACGCGATGGTGACCAGCGGTGCAGGTGCCTTCGATCAGGCTTACGCGTTCACCGGCAACCCATTCAGCATGGCGTCGGGTCGCATTTCCCACTCACTGGGCCTGCAGGGCCCGGCGCTGACCATGGACACGGCCTGTTCGTCGAGCATGGTCGCGGTGCACCAGGCGTGTCGCAGCCTGCATGACGGCGAGAGCGATATGGCGCTCGCCGGTGGGGTGATGCTGATGCTCGACCAGCGCCTGTACGCATCGGCCTCAGGGCAGGGCATGCTGTCGCCGACTGGTCGCTGCCACGCCTTCGACGTCGAAGCCGACGGCTTCGTTCGGGCCGAGGGTTGCGGCGTGGTCATGCTCAAGCGCCTCGACGACGCGCAACGCGACGGCGACCGGGTCCTCGCGGTCATCCGTGGTACCGCCTCCAACCAGGACGGCCGCACTGAGAACATTTTGACGCCGTCGGAAGACGCCCAGGTCGCGGTATTCCGTGCCGCGCTGGCCAACGCCGGTGTTGACCCGGCCACCATCGGGATGGTGGAAGGTCACGGCACCGGCACCCCGGTCGGCGACACCATCGAGTACACGAGCATCTCGACGGTCTACGGCCACCGGGGTCGGTGCGCGCTGACCTCGGTCAAGAGCAACTTCGGTCATGCCGAGTCCGCCGCCGGCGTGCTCGGCCTGATGAAGGCGGTGCTGTCGGTTCAGCACGGTGTCGTTCCGCAGAACCTCCATTTCAATCGGCTGCCCGACCATCTTGCCGCGATCGAGACGGGGCTGTTCGTGCCGCGGGAGAACACCCCGTGGCCGGTCGAGGCCAGTCTGGCCCCGCGTCGTGCCGGGGTTTCCTCCTACGGAATGTCCGGCACCAATGTTCACGTGGTGCTTGAGCAGGCGCCCGAATCGACGGTTGATGGCGCCACCACTGGGACGACCACCGCGGACACCCTGGTGTTCCCGGTGTCGTCGACCTCCGCTGACGAACTGCGGAGGACCTCGCAACGGCTGGCCGAATGGGTCGAGGGCACCGAGGCGGACGTTGATCTGGGCGACCTGGCCTTCACCCTGGCCCGTCGTCGCGGGCACCGCCCCGTTCGCACCGCCGTACTCGCCGAGACCCGGACCGGGCTGGTCGAAGGGCTACGTGCCATCGCCGATGGCGACGACCCGTTCCAGGCCGCCGTCGGGCAAGACGACCGGGGTCCGGTGTGGGTGTTCTCCGGCCAGGGGTCGCAGTGGGCGACCATGGGCGCCGAACTGCTGGCTGGCGAACCGGTTTTCGCCGCCATGATCGCCGAGATCGAACCGATGATCGCGGCCGAATCCGATTTCTCGGTCACCGAGGCGATGCTGGCGCCGGACACCGTGACCGGGATCCACCGGGTGCAGCCGACCATCTTCGCGATGCAGGTGGCGATGGCGGCCACCATGAAGGCCTACGGGGTGACCCCCGGAGCGGTCATCGGCCACTCACTCGGCGAGGTCGCCGCTGCCGTGGTGTCCGGTGCGCTCTCGCTGGCCGACGGCGTCAAGGTGATCTGCCGTCGATCCCTGCTGTGCCTGAAGATCGCCGGGGGCGGCGCCATGGCCGCAGTTGAGCTGCCTGCCCAGAAGGTCCGTGAGGAACTGGAGCGTCGCGGTGTCGAGGACGTCGTCGTCGCCGTGGTCGCCTCGCCGAAGTCGACGGTGATCGGCGGCGACACCGAAACCGTCCGCCGGATCGTCGCGGAGTGGGAGCAGCAGGAGATCATGGCCCGCGAGGTCGCGGTCGACGTCGCGTCACACACCCCGCAGGTCGAGCCGATCCTGGATGAACTGGCCGCGATGCTCGATGACATCACCCCGCTGGCCCCGGAGGTGCCGTACTACTCCGCCACCTCGTTCGACCCGCGCGAACAGCCCTACTGCGATGTCGACTACTGGATCGACAACCTGCGCCACACCGTCCGCTTCTCGGCCGCCGTGCAGGCCGCCCTGGAGGACGGATTCCGGGTATTCGCTGAACTGTCGCCGCACCCGCTGCTGACCCGTCCGGTCGACCAGACCGCCGATTCCCTCGATATCCGGGTTGCCGCTATCGCTGCAATGCGTCGTGGTCAGGAGATGCCGCACGGGCTGCGGACCCTACTCGGCGATCTCTATTCCGCGGGAGCCGAGGTCGATTTCGCGACACTGACGCCCGGGGGCCGACTCGTCGACGCCCCGCTGCCCACCTGGACCCACCGCAAGTTGGTTCTGCAGGCACGCAGTTCCGACACGGGCCGGGGTGCGCACCTGGTGGCCGCGCACCCACTGCTGGGTTCGCATGTGCGTCTGCTCGAGGAGCCCGAGCGTCACGTCTGGGCGGCCGAGGTCGGTACCGCGGCGCTGCCCTGGCTGGTCGATCACCAGGTCAACAACGTTGCCGCGATGCCGGGAGCCGCCTTCTGCGAGATGGCGTTGTCTGCCGCCCGCACCGCACTCGGCGATGCAGCCGAGGTCCGCGATATCCGGTTCGAGCGGATGCTGCTGCTGGAGGATGAGACCCAGGCCAGTGTGCAGGCTTCCGCCCGCAGCAACGGGACGCTGGAATTCCTGGTCGAGACCGACCAGGACGGTGAGCGCGAGCGGCGGGCCAGCGCGGTCCTCGCGGCCGCCGAGGACACCGGCCGCCCCGCCCCGTACGACATGGAGGCGCTGCACGCCGAACATCCGATGCGGGCCGACGGCGGCGACATCCGGCACTGGTTCGACACCCGCGGCGTGCAGTTCGGCCCGGCATTCACGGCGCTGATCGCCGTCAACGCCGGCGACGACGCCGGCGAGACGGTGCTGGCCGAGATCGGCCTGCCGACCGTGATCCGGGGTCAGCACACCGCCTACGGCGTGCACCCGGCCCTGCTGGACGCCTGTTTCCAGTCGGTGGCAGCGCATCCCGGTGTGCAGAACACCGGTAATGGCGGTCTGTTGTTGCCTCTCGGGGTGCGCCGGCTTCGCAGCTACGGCGCGGCCAACAAGGCCCGTTACTGCCTGACTCGGATCGTGTCGGTCGGCGGGTCCGGCGTCGAGGCCGATATCCATCTGGTGGACGAGCATGGCGAGGTCCTGCTCGCCGTCGACGGGTTGTCGATGGGCACCGGTGGGGCTGAGGGCGACCGGGTGCTCAACGAGCGGCTGATGGCCGTCGAGTGGCGCAAGCAGCAGCTTCCCGAATTGGCCAACCACTTCAGCGCCGGCACCTGGCTGGTGGTCGGTGCATCGGACACCACCGACATCCTGGCGTCCGAACTGACCGACGCCCTCAAGCTCAACGACGCCGACGTGACCACGATGTCATGGCCGCAGCACGCCGACCACGCGGCCAACGCCCAGCGTCTCACCGCCTACTTCGGTGAGGTCGGTTTCAGCAACGTGGTCGTGGTGGATGCTCCGCGCAACGGCTGTCCGAAGGAGCAGCTGGCGTACCGCGGCGGCGACCATGTCCGGCATCTGGTGCGGATTGTGCGTGATCTGCCCGAGTTGGCCGGCGACCCGCCACGGCTGTACGTCGTCACCCGCGGGGCCCAGACCGTCCTGCCGGGCGAGCGGCCCAACCTTGAGCAGGCCGGCTTGCGCGGCCTGCTGCGAGTCATCGGCGCTGAGCATCCGCACCTGCGCCCCACTCAGATCGACGTCGACGAGAAGACTGAGGGTAAGTTCGTCGCTCAGCAGTTGCTGCTCGGTTCGGAGCAGGATGAGACCGCTTTCCGCAACGCGGAGTGGTACACCGCCCATCTTTACCCGAGCCCGTTGCGGCCGGATGAGCGCTACACGACCGTGGTCGACCACCAGCGTGAGGGCATGCGGCTGGAGATCCGGACACCCGGCGATCTGCAGACCCTGGAACTGACCGCCTTCGAGCGGGTGACCCCGGGGCCGGGCCAGATCGAGGTCGCAGTGACCGCGTCGAGCCTGAACTTCGCCGACGTCCTGGTGGCGATGGGCCGCTATCCGAGTTTTGACGGCAACCCGCAACTGGGCATCGACTTCGCGGGCGTGGTGACCGCGGTCGGTCCGGATGTGACCACCCACCGGGTCGGTGACCACGTCGGTGGCATGTCGCCGAACGGTTGCTGGAGTACGTTCCTGACCTGCGACGCCGATGTCGCAGTGACGCTGCCCGCCGGGCTGCGTGACGATCAGGCCGCCGCGGTCTCCACCGCCGCCGCGACCGCCTGGTACGGGCTGCAGGACCTGGCCCGGATCAGGGCCGGCGACAAGGTGCTGATCCACTCCGCCACCGGCGGTGTCGGCCAGGCCGCGATCGCGATCGCCCGTCTCGCCGGTGCCGAGATCTACGCCACCGCCGGCACCGAGGACCGGCGCGACATGCTGCGCCGGATGGGCATCGATCGGGTCTATGACTCGCGCAGCACGGCGTTCGCCGACCAGATCCGGGCCCATACCGATGGATATGGCGTCGATATCGTGCTGAATTCGCTGACCGGTGCCGCCCAGCGGGCCGGGGTGGAACTGCTGGCCTTCGGCGGCCGGTTCGTTGAGATCGGCAAGAAGGACATCTACGGCGACACCCGGATGGGGCTGTTCCCGTTCCGCCGGAATCTGTCCTTCTACGGTGTGGACTTGGCGTTGATGTGCAAGACGCATCCCGCGCAGATTCGGCAACTGCTGGACACCGTGTACCGGCTGACCGCTGACGGGGTCCTGCCGCAGCCGGAGACCACGCACTACCCGCTGGCAGAGGCCGCCACCGCCATCCGGGTGATGGGTGCGGCCGAACACACCGGCAAGCTGCTGCTGTCGGTTCCCCGGGTAGGCCACAGCCATGTGGTGGTGCCGCCGGATCAGGCACAGGTATTCCGTGCCGACGGCTCCTATATCGTCACCGGCGGACTGGGGGGTCTCGGCTTGTTCCTGGCTGCCAGGATGTCGGCGGCCGGTTGCGGTCGCATCGTGCTGAACTCCCGTTCGGCGCCGACACCCGAGGCGCTGGTGGAGATCGAATTGATGCGTGCCGCCGGGACCGAGGTGGAGGTCGTCAGCGGCGACATCTCCCGACCGGAGACCGTCGACCGACTGGTGGCGGAGGCCACCGTGACCGGGTTGCCGGTCCGGGGCGTGCTGCATGCGGCCGCGGTCGTGGAGGACGCGATCCTGGCCAATATCACCGACGAGTTGGTCGAGCGGGACTGGGCGCCGAAGGTCTACGGCGCCTGGCATCTTCATCGCGCCACCACCACGCAGCCGCTGGACTGGTTCTGCTCGTTCTCCTCGGCGGCAGCGCTGCTCGGCTCACCCGGCCAGGGCGCCTATGCTGCGGCGAACAGCTGGCTCGACGCCTTCACCCACTGGCGGCGTGCCCAGGGCCTGCCGGCCACAGCGATCGCCTGGGCGGCGTGGGACCAGATCGGGGCTGGCCGCCATCTCGCTTCCTCCGGCGACACCACGATGATCAGTCCGGATGAGGGCGCCCACGCGTTCGAGGCGATGCTGCGGCACAATCGCGCCTACACCGGCTACGCGCCGGTGATCGGCACGCCGTGGTTGACCGACCTCGCCGCGCGCAGCCCGTTCGCCGAGGCATTCGCCTCTAACGCGGACCGCCCGGCCGACACCAGCAGCTTCCGCGCCGAATTGCACGCCCTACCGGGGGATGAGTGGCCCACCCGGGTCCGGCGCCTGGTGGCCGAGCAACTCGGCCTGATCCTGCGCAGGTCGATCGACCCGGACCGGCCCATCTCAGAGTATGGTTTGGATTCGCTGGGCAACCTCGAGCTGCGCACCCGGATCGAGACCGAGACGGGTATCCGCGTGCGGTCGATGGACATCACGACCGTCCGCGCGCTGGCTGAGGGCCTGTGCGAGACGTTGGCTGGTGTGCTTGCGTCAGCCCGCTGACGCGGGCTGGCGGAATGTGATTAGGGAGCTACTAAGTGGTTGCGCTGACGGCAATCCATGACTGGGTGGACGCGCCGGGTTCGGTGGTGTCCTGGGGCCCGTCGCCCGGCTGTCTGGCAAAGGTGGCGCAGGCACCGGTGTGTTCCGTTCCTGCCAGCTATCAGCAGGAACAGCACATCCGGACCTACCGGGAACACTCGGCGAACGGGCTGGAGATGGCTCGGCTGCTGATCCCGTCATGGAACATCCCGGGCCGCTGTGACGTCCGGGCGATGACGTATGTCATCAACTCCTATCTGCGCCGGCACGACACCTATCACAGCTGGTTCGAATTCGACGAGCAGGACCGCGTCGTGCGGCATGCCGTCGCCAACCCGGCAGATATCCAGTTCGTCGCTACCAAGAGCGGCGAGATGAACGCGGCGCAGTGGCGCAAGCACATCCTCAACACGCCCAGCCCACTGCAGTGGGACTGCTTCCGGTTCGGTGTGATCCAACGTGCCGACCATTTCACCTTCTACGCCAGCATCGACCACGTTCACGCCGACGCCATGTTCATGGTCGCGTTATTCGTTGAGATCTATCAGAACTATGCTGCGCTGGTCGAAGGCGATGCCCCGATCAAGCTGCCGGATGCCGGTCACTATCTGGATTACTGCACGCGGCAAAGGGCGTACACCTCAGGATTGACACTGGAATCGCCGGCGGTGGTCGAGTGGCTCGATTTCCTCGGACGCAACGGTGGCACCCTGCCGACTTTTCCGCTGCCGCTGGGGGATTCGGATATTCCGTGCACCGGGGACCTGATCACCGTGAAGCTGATGGACTCCCACGACAGCGATCGATTTGAGGCGGTGTGCGCACAGTCCGGTGTGCGCTTCATCGGCGGGGTGTTCGCCTGCGCGGCGATCGCCGAGCGCGAACTGGCCGGTGTCGACACTTACCAGGTCATCACTCCGACCACCACTCGAAGTTCCCCGGCAGAGTTCATGACCACCGGTTGGTTCACCGGAATCGTGCCGATATCCGTTCCGGTGGAAGGGATGTCGTTCAATCAGGTGGCCCGCGCCGCCCAGTCCGCCTTCGACTCCGGTATGCATCTGGCGAACGTGCCCATCGAGCGGGTGCTGGAACTGGCCGCGTCAGTCCCCGGCATTCGCAAGCCCGGTCCCGGTGTGCCGATGCTGTCCTATCTCGATATCGGACTGCCGCCGTTGAACCCGGTTGTCATGGGGCAGTGGCAGGACCGCAATGGCACTCTGTACACCGATCTCGGGGCGGCCAACCAGATCGGCATGTGGGTCAACCGGCGCGACACCGGTACCACGGTGACGGTGGCCTACCCGGACAACGCAGTCGCCCGGGAGTCGGTGGCACAGTACGTCGATATGATGAAGATGGTCTTTTTGCGTGCCGCAGAGGGCCGCGCCGACTCGGTGTCATCCCCGCGGATTCCCAAGGCGACGGTTTGACCGT
>CAWBBP010000012.1:0-99542 GCA_963787055.1 uncultured Actinomycetota bacterium | reverse complement strand
TGGCTCCAGCGGCTCCGCAAGCACGGGCCGCACCCGAAGAACCTTGTTGCCGCCAAGCTGGGCGTTTCCATCTCCGGCCTCACCCGCGGTGGCGTCACCGAGGCGCTCACCTCCGAGCAGATCGATGCGCTGCTGGCGGAGAACCCGGACTGGCTTGTCGCCGAGCGCGCGACCTACCAGAACGTGTTGGCCGAGCAGCGGCGCCTGAAGGCGCTTGCTGCCCACAAGCCCTAGCCCCGGCCTCGCCGAGCAGCAGCTGGACGCTCTCACACGGCGAACAGCACCAGCGAGGCCGCCATCACCATCATCCCCGCTATCAGTCCGTAGATCTCGAGGTGCGGGCGGCCGTACTCCCTTGCGGCGGGCAGCAACTGGTCGATAGAGATGAAGACCATGATCCCCGCCACTGCCGCGAAGACAATGCCGAAGGTGGTGTCATCGATGAACGGACGCAGGATCAGGTAACCGGCCACCGCACCCAGCGGCTCGGCCAGGCCGCTGCCGAAGGAGTAGAGAAAGGCTTTCGAGCGCTTCCCGGTGGCGTGATAGATCGGCACGGAGATGGCGATTCCCTCGGGGATGTTGTGAATCGCGATCGCGGCGGCGAGCGCGACGCCCACGGCCGGATCCTCTAGTACCACCAGGAACGTGCCCAGACCCTCCGGAAAGTTGTGAAGTGCGACGGCAAGCGCGACCAGGACGCCCATCCGCCGAAGGTTCGCCTGGCGGGTGACCTCGGTGGAGCCGCCGTCGACGTCCATCAGCTCGACCGAGATGCCCTCATGTGGATTGGAAAATCGCCCGACGAGCCGGTCGATCACGGCAATCAGGAGCATCCCGGCGAAGAAACCGATCGTGGATGTCGTCAGAGCCCGAAGCTCGGAGTCACCTGCCACAATCAGCGACCCCCGCGCTTTGGGCAGAATCTCGATGAACGACACGTAGATCATCACACCGGCGCTGAATCCCAATGCGACCGACAGGAAGGCGCGATTGGTATGACGCGTGAAGAATGCGATCGTGCTGCCGATTCCCGTACAGAGGCCCGCCGCGAGCGTCACGAGGAAGGCGAGAACGACCGGATCCATCGCCTCAATCAATTGTTGTTGTCGCCCCTACTGGAAGGTGTTGTCGATGCGAACGGTGCCGTTCACCGTCGCCTACGGAAGCCCTACAGCATGCAGGACACGCAGCCCTCGACCTCGGTGCCCTCCAACGCCATCTGGCGAAGCCGGATGTAATACAGCGTCTTGATGCCCTTGCGCCAGGCGTAGATCTGCGCCTTGTTGACATCCCGGGTGGTGGCGGTGTCCTTGAAGAACAGCGTCAGACTGAGCCCCTGATCCACATGCTGGGTGGCCGCGGCGTAGGTGTCGATGATCTTCTCGTAGCCGATTTCGTAGGCGTCCTGGTAGTACTCCAGGTTCTCGTTGGTCATATACGGCGCCGGGTAGTAGACCCGGCCGATCTTGCCTTCCTTGCGGATCTCGACCTTCGACGCGATCGGGTGGATCGAACTCGTCGAGTGGTTGATGTAGGAGATCGAACCGGTCGGAGGCACCGCCTGCAGGTTCTGGTTGTAGATGCCGTTGCGCTGCACCGACTCCTTCAGACGCTGCCAGTCGTCGGAGTTGGGGATGCGAATGCCGGCCTGCTCGAACAGGCTACGAACCTTGTCGGTCTTGGGCTCCCACACCCCATCGGTGTACTTGTCGAAGAACTCGCCGCCGGCGTACTTGGACTTCTCGAAGCCGGCGAACGCGGTCCCGCGCTCGATGGCGATCTTGTTCGACGCCCGAAGTGCGTGATAGAGCACCGTGTAGAAGTAGATGTTGGTGAAGTCCACACCCTCCTCGGAGCCGTAGAAGATGTGCTCCCGGGCGAGGTAGCCGTGCAGGTTCATCTGACCCAGGCCGATCGCGTGGGCCTCGCCGTTTCCCTTCTCGATCGACGGCACCGAGGTGATGTGGGTCTGGTCGCTGACCGCGGTCAGCGCCCGGATGGCCACCTCGATGGTCTGGGCGAAGTCCGGTGAATCCATCGCCTTGGCGATGTTCAGTGAGCCGAGGTTGCACGAGATGTCCTTGCCCACTTCGGCATACGACAGATCCTCGTTGAACTTCGACGGCGTGGACACCTGCAGGATCTCCGAGCACAGGTTGGAGTGGGTGATCTTGCCCTCGACCGGATTGGCCCGGTTCACGGTGTCCTCGAACATGATGTACGGGTAGCCCGATTCGAACTGCAACTCGGCCAGCGTCTGGAAGAACTCCCGAGCCTTGATCTTGTGCTTGCGGATGCGCGCGTCGTCGACCATCTCGTAGTACTTCTCGGTGACCGAGATATCGGCAAACGGCACCCCGTAGACGCGCTCGACGTCGTACGGGGAGAACAGGTACATGTCCTCGTTGTTCTTGGCCAGCTCGAAGGTGATGTCCGGGATCACCACACCCAGACTGAGGGTCTTGATGCGGATCTTCTCGTCGGCGTTCTCCCGCTTGGTGTCCAGGAAGCGGTAGATATCCGGGTGGTGGGCGTGCAGGTAGACCGCGCCGGCACCTTGGCGGGCCCCAAGCTGGTTGGCGTAGGAGAACGAGTCCTCCAGCAGCTTCATGATGGGGATGACGCCGGAGCTCTGGTTCTCGATGTTCTTGATCGGTGCGCCGTGCTCGCGAATATTGCTCAGCAGCAACGCAACTCCGCCACCGCGCTTGGACAGTTGCAGCGCCGAGTTGATCGAACGGCCGATCGACTCCATGTTGTCCTCGATGCGCAGCAGGAAACAGCTCACCGGTTCGCCGCGCTGGGCCTTGCCGGAGTTGAGGAAGGTCGGGGTGGCGGGCTGGAACCGTCCGTCGATGATCTCGTCGACCAACTGCTCTGCCAGCGTGGTGTCACCGGCGGCCAGGGTCAGCGCCACCATCACCACACGGTCCTCGAAGCGCTCCAGATAACGCTTACCGTCGAAGGTCTTCAGCGTGTAGGAGGTGTAGTACTTGAACGCGCCCAGGAAGGTCGGGAACCGGAACTTCTTGGCGTAGGCGCGGTCCAGCAGTGTCTTGACGAAGTTCCGCGAGTACTGGTCGAGCACCTCGCGCTCGTAGTAGTTCTCCCGGATCAGGTAGTCGATCTTCTCGTCCTGATTGTGGAAGAAGACGGTGTTCTGGTTGACGTGCTCCAGGAAGTACTGCCGGGCGGCCAGCCGATCCTTGTCTAATTGGATCTCACCGTTGGGTCCGTACAGGTTGAGCATCGCGTTGAGCGCGTGGTAGTCGGTCTCCCCCGGCAGCGCGTGTGCGGGTTTGGTGGTGGTTACCGGCTCTGCAGCAGTGACCGTTGGTGACACGTGTCTTCCCTTTCTTGACAACTGGAGGCCTTCCAGAAATCGGCCAGACCCGCGCGGACGGCTTCCACGTCCTCCGGGGTTCCCATCAGTTCGAATCGGTAGAGATACGGCACGTCGCACTTGCGGGAGATGACATTGCCCGCGTAGCAGAACTCGGCACCGAAGTTGGTGTTGCCGGCCGCGATGACCCCTCGGATCAGCGATCGGTTGTGCTCGTTGTTGAGGAATGCGATGACCTGCTTGGGCACGTAGCCCCCGGCCTCGGGATCGGGACCGTTAGCCCGGCCGCCACCGTAGGTGGGCAGGATCAGGACGTACGGCTCCTCGACCTGGATACGGCCGTGCAGCGGAATCCGGACGGCCGGCAGGCCCAGTTTCTGCACGAAGCGGTGGGTATTCTCCGAAACGCTCGAGAAGTACACCACCCGCACCGGACCCCGGCCAGCCGTGCCGGCTGTCCCGACATCCGGTTCCATCGTCTTCTCCCCCTGCGCCGGTGCCGCTAGGCGCTGACGGCGGCGGCCGTGCCGGATGCTCCGGCCAGTGCTTTGATGCGGTCGGGCCGGAAGCCGGACCAGTGCTCGCCGCCGGCGACCACCACGGGGGCCTGCAGATAACCCAGTGCCATCACGTAGTCCCGGGCCTCCGGCACCTCGGTGATGTCCACGATCTCGTAGGACAGACCCTGCCTGTCGAGGGCCTTGTAGGTGGCGTTGCACTGCACGCAGGCGGGCTTGGTGTAGACGGTGATGGTCATCTGCGGAGTGACTCCTCGGCGGACGGGGCGGTAAAGGCCGGACGGACGGGATATATGGAGATAGATGTCGAAAACCAGGTGGACAACCGTGCTGTCAGTGGTCCCGGATGGCCCACTGATGGCGGGCCATCCGGCGCTGCAAACACTACACCTAGTGGTATCCAACGCACAGAGATACAACATGTTCCGAATAACAAATATGAAATTCCCTGGTCGTAAGGCCTTTGACGGTTGCGGTTCCGGCGTGTCGCATGTCACAAAACGCCGTCACCCGACTGGTATGGGTCTACCACCCGCCACCGACAGAGTCCGCCGTCCCGCCCGGTGCGCTGGCCGGGCCGAGCGTCAGCTGCGACCCGGCCGCAGCGCCAGGGTGAACAACCGGTTCACCTGTTTCATCGCCAGGCTGTAGGGCAGCCAGGCGAAACGCTTGAACGCGTACAGCGCCCGGATATCGCCTGAGGTGTAGATCAGGAAGCGGTTCCGGGCCACCCCCGCCACGATCTTGTCGGCCGCCGTCTCCGGAGAGATCGCATGCCCGCTGAACCGCTTGACCCAGCGTTGGACGTTCGGGTCGCCGCGGTCGATCCCGGCGATCTGCACGGTCTGCACCAGCGGGGTGTCGACCGCTCCGGGAACCACCAGACACACGCCGATGCGATGGCGCGCGAGATCGAAGCGCAGGACTTCGGACACCCCACGCAGGCCGAACTTGCTGGCGCTGTAGGCGGCGTGCCAGGGCAGCGCCACCAGCCCGGCCGCCGAGGACACGTTGACCAGCCGGCCGCCGCGCCGGGCCGCCACCATCGGCGGGACGAAGGTTTCGATGACGTGGATCGGACCCATCAGGTTGACGTCGACCATGGACCGCCAGTGCTGGTGGGTCAGCCTGTCGACGGTGCCCCACGCCGAGATACCGGCGATGTTCATGACGACGTCCATGGCCGGGTGGGCGGCGTGGACGTCGGCGGCGAATCCGGCGACCGCGTCGTAGTCGGCGATGTCCAGCGCCCGGTGCTCGGCGACCGTGCCACCTGCCGCAGCGGCGGCTGCCGCGGTGTCGTTCAGGCCCAGGGCATTGAGGTCGGTCAGGTACAACTCGGCGCCCTCCCGGGCCAGCCGTAGTGCGGTTGCCCGGCCGATCCCGCTGGCCGCACCGGTGATCAGAACACGTTTACCCGCGAAGCTGTAGCTCATCGCGACTGCACGACCCGACTGCCCCACAGGGCGTTCAGCCACAGCTTTTCCAGAACGTCCACCGCCCGGGCCAGGTCGCGGTCCGGTCCGGTGAACATCGACTCCCCGGACAGCGTCAGCGCGGTGGTCGCGGACAGCGTCCGCACCAGAGCGCGCACATCGGCGGTGATCGGATCGGCGGTGCCGCCGGCGATCTCCGCCTCGACGATGGGCACGATCTGGTCGATGACGGCGTCGTTGTAGCGGTCCAGGATCTCGCGGATCTCGGCGTCGGTCCCGCGGGCGATATTGCACGCGGACATCACCGGATCGTTATGGGCATAGACCACCGCCGCACTGCCGACCATCCGTTTGGCGAACTCCGCGGGGCTCTCGTCGGCGCCGCGCGGGGCGAAATCATGGGTGAGGTCTTCCAGTTCCTCGGCGATTTCACCAAGGATGTGGGCCAGCACCGCGTACTTGGAGTCGAAGTAGAAGTAAAACCCCGATCGGGCAACGCCGGCCCGGTCGCTGATGGTGCTGACCGAGAGTTCGGCGAACGGCTTCTCCTGCAGCAATTCGCGGACGGCCTGCACGATCGCGTGCCGTTGGCGGTCCCCGCGGCGACGCTGCGGCTCAGCGGATTCTTGCGGTGCGGACACCCTTTCACCATGCACCACGCCCGGCCAGAAAGAAACTTGACAGCCGTCAACACTGCCCATGAAGATAGCGGTACCGCCGGTTCCACCTTCCCCCTGGATCGACAGAGGATTGCCCATGGCCACCATCAGCACCCAGCACTACCTGCTGGATCAAGCCCGCCGCAAACTCACCCCGACGCTGCAGACCATCCCGGGGCTGGGCATCCTCGACGAGCGGCTCCAGGAGCGCGACTGGCCCGAGTTCGTCTTCAGCCAGCCGCCGGACGGCAGCGATCTCAAACCGGTGATGGGTAACGCCGGCCTGCCCGTCCTGGGCCATCTGATCGAGATCTTCCGGGGCGGACCCGAGTTCGTCCTGAAGAGCTACCGCAAATACGGGCCGGTCTACTACACCAGGACCCCGGCCCTCGACGCGATCGCCGCACTGGGTCCCGACGCCACCCAGGAAGTGCTCACCAACAAGCGCAAGGACTTCTCCACCGTCGCCTGGAACGACGTCATCGGCCCCTTCTTCACCCGCGGCCTGCTGCTGATGGACTTCGACGAGCACATGCACCACCGCCGGATCATGCAGGAGGCGTTCACCCGCACCCGGCTGTCCGGCTACATCGAACACATGGACGGCGTCGCCACCCGGGTGGTCGCCCGGGATTGGCCGGCCGACGACCGGCGATTCCTGTTCATGCCGGCGGTCAAGGAGCTCACCCTCGATATCGCCTCGGTGGTGTTCATGGGCCACCAACCCGGCAGCGACCACGCCTTGGTCACCAAGATCAAGTCCGCCTACGAGACCACCACCCGGGCCGGCGGTGCGATCATTCGCACCCCGGTGCCGCCATTCAAGTGGTGGCGCGGCCTGCAGGCCCGCAAGGTGCTCGAGGACTATTTCGTCGCACGAGTCGCCGAGCGGCGCAACGCCGAGGGCACCGACATGCTGACGGTGCTCTGCCACACCTCCGACGACGACGGCAACTCCTTCACCGACACCGACATCGTCAACCACATGATCTTCTTGATGATGGCCGCTCACGACACCTCGACCTCGACGCTGACCACGATGGCCTACCACCTGGCCGCCAACCCCCAATGGCAGGAACGCTGCCGCGACGAGGGCGCCCGGATCGGTGACGGCCCGTTGGACATCGAATCGCTGGAGAAGCTGGAAACCTTCGACCTGGTGATCAACGAGTGCCTGCGGCTGGTCACACCGCTTCCGTTCAACGTGCGAAAGGCTATCCGCGACACCGAGATCTGCGGCTATTACGTCCCGGCCGGCACGAATATCAACCTGTGGCCGGGGATGAACCACAGGTTGCCTGAGCTGTGGAGCGACCCGGACACCTTCGATCCCGACCGGTTCGCCGAACCGCGATCCGAGCACAAGCGGCACCGGTACGCGTTCGCCCCGTTCGGTGGCGGCGCGCACAAGTGCATCGGCATGGTGTTCGGCCAGCTGGAAATCAAGACCATCATGCACCGGGTGCTTCAGAACTACCGGCTCGAACTACCCCACCCCGGGTATGTGCCGAAATACGACTTCGCCGGCATGCCGGTGCCGATCGACGGTATGCCGATCGTGCTGCGCCCGATCCGCTAGCCCGCAGCCGCAGCGGGCCCGGCTCAGGCCAGCGACAGGAAGAGCTTCTCCAACTCGGCCTCGGTCATCGGCGCGGAACCGTCAGCCGATTCGCCGAGGACGCACTCACGCAGGCCGGTCGCGACGATCTTGAAGCCGGCCCGGTCCAGCGCCCGCGAGACCGCGGCGAGTTGAGTGACGATGTCCTTGCACTCGCGGCCCGTCTCGATCATCGAGATGACACCGGCGAGCTGGCCCTGCGCACGACGCAGCCGGTTGAGCACATCGGTGATCGCGGTTTCGTCGCCGACCATGGGTCCTCCTCAGGATTTGACGGTGTCCAGCGTACCCGCCGGGGTATCGCTGGACCGGCGACCGCGCACGTAGTAGACCACTGCGGCGACGATCGTCACCGCCACCATGGCCATCCCGAGCGCGGGATGCACCTCCTCGAACAGGATCACCGAGGACATCACCAGCACGAACCAGCCGAAGGTCTTGCGCAGCGAGTCGGGGTTGACCAGAGCGGTCAGCCGGGCACCGACGAGAGCGCCGACCACGGCGGCGGCGGTGACCATCCCCGCGAGCTTCCAGTCGATCGTGACGCTGGTGAGGTAGCCGGCGAAACCCGCAAACGACTTCATCGCGATGACGACCAGCGAGGTGCCCACCGCAATCGGCATCGGCAGGCCACCGAGCAGGGCCAGCGCCGGAACCACCAGGAACCCGCCGCCGGCGCCGACCAGCCCGGTGACCAGCCCCACCACCAGGCCCTCGGCGATCACCTTGGGAACCGGAATGCGGTGGCCGGGGTCGGCCGGGCCGACGTCCTTGCGGCCGCGCAGCATGGCGATCGCGGTGGCGACCATCATCACCGCGAAACCGATCAGCAGCACACTGCCGGGAATGAACCGGGCCAGCACACCGCCGCCGTACGCGCCGGCCATACCGGCCACCCCGAACACCAGTCCGGTGCGCCACTGCACCCGTCCGGCGCGGGCGTGCGAAACGGCCGCCACCACACTCGTCGTCCCGACCACCAGCAGCGATGTGGCGATTGCCTGCTTGGCCTCCATCCCGGCGACATAGGCCAGCAGGGGCACAGTCAGGATCGATCCGCCGCCGCCCAGCAACCCCAGGGCGATACCGACGAAGACGGCCAGGACCACGGTGAGCACGATCATGATCGGCGCCCGGACCCGGCGAGTTGAGCGACGATGGACGGCGCGTCGCAGGCAGGGCCGCGGTTATAGGGCAGTTTGGCCAGCATCATGCCCATCAGGCAGGTGTTGGTGATCGCCGTGATGCTCAGACCGGCACCCATGGCAAAGGCCAGCCACTTCATACCGGGCACGACGATGCTGGCCAGGATGCTTAGCGCGATGATGGTGCCGGCCACGAACCGGACCTGACGTTGTAGATCCCAGCGCTGGGCGCCGCGGTTGACGGCGAACCCGGCGGCCTGCCAGGCGGCCATCCCGCCGTCCAGAATGTGCACGTTGGCCAGACCGGCATCGCGCAACGCCTGCTCGGCCTGGGCGGCACGCTGACCGGACTGGCAGACCAGCACGACATGGTCGTCGAGGTGGCTGCGGATCTCGTCACGGTGTTCCCGCAGCAGATCCAACGGCACGCTGTACGCGCCCGCGATGTGGACGGTCTCGAACTCCCCCGAGGTGCGGACGTCGAGAATCCGCGGCGGGTTCGGCGAGCCGAGCAGTCCGTGAAGTTCGGCGGCGCTGAGGACGGCAGGTGCTGTCATTTCTGTGATCCCCTCGTTCTCGATACCCTGTGGGGTATATTTCCACCATGATAGTCATACCCACAGGGGTACTGGCAAGGCTGGAATAAATATACCCCCCTGGGTACTTGATAACAGCGTTCCCCCAAGCGAATCCGAAAGGACACCCCATGGCCACCGTCGAGCTGACCACCGCCGACTTCGAGTCGACCATCACCGGAAACCCGATCGTGCTGATCGACTTCTGGGCGTCGTGGTGCGGCCCCTGCCGCAGCTTCGCGCCGGTCTTCGACTCCTCGGCCACCGCGCACCCCGACGTGGTGCACGCCAAGGTCAACACCGAGATCGAGCAGCAGTTGGCCGGAACCCTGCAGATCCGCTCGATCCCGACGATCATGGCGTTCCGCGATGGCGTGCTGCTGTTCGCCCAGCCGGGCGCACTCCCCGCCCCGGCGCTCGAGGAGCTGATCACCAAGATCAAGGATCTCGACATGGACGAGGTGCGCGCGCAGATTGCCGCCGAGTCCGCCAAAGCGGGCTCCACATCCGCGTAATACCGAACGCTTAAGCTCTCGACCCGAGGAGGAGAAAACATGTGCTATCCCGTTGAATGCCCGCGCTGCCACAAGACCACCTGGGGCGGGTGCGGCGAACACGTCGACCAGGTCATGCGTACCGTGCCGACCACCCAGCAGTGCACGTGTAACACCCAGCGCTGAGCCCTCTTGCCCGCGAGCAGACGCAAAAGGCGCCGACACGCCCGGCGTGTCGCGCCTTTTGCGTCTGCTCGCCGGGAGGGGAACAGGTCAGCGGAAGGGGTTGTCGCCGGCGGCGACCGCAGCACCCAGGCCCATCAGGGTCACCGCCGAGGAGTGCAGCCGCTCCCCCGCCTCTCGGCTGGCCGCACCGGCCAGGTAGCGCACCCAGGTGCCCTCGATGACCACCCCGAGCTTCAGGCAGGCCAGCGCCAGATACCAGTCCAGGTGTCCGGTGCGCCGGCCCCCGGCCGCCAGGTAGGCCCCCAAAAGCTCACCGCGGGAGGCCAGCCCACCCAGTTCGGCCAAGTAGCCCGCGGAGCCCAGCGGATTGGGGTGGACCGGCCAGCACACCAGCATCCAGCCGAGGTCGAGCAGTGGATCCCCGACGGTGCACATCTCCCAATCGACGAAGGCCGCCACCTCCGGCACCTCGCGTCGCAGCATGGTGTTGTTGAGATGGATATCACCGTGCACGATTCCGGGCTCATAGTCGACCGGCGCCTCGGCTTCCAACCAGTCGCACAGTTCGTCGACCCCGGGCAGTGAATCGAAAGCGTAGCCGTCCTGTCCCCGGTAGGTCGCGACCGAGGTCCGCCATTGCGGCACTTGACGTTCCAGGAAGGAGCCGGGGCGCTTCCAGTCCTGCAGCGGGCTGCCCCGCCAGTCCGCCTGCCCGAGCCGGGCCACATCGGCGGCGTAGTTCAGCCCGACCTGGTGGCGCATCGCCGCGTCCCGGACGTAGGCCGGCGCGATCTCGTTGCCCGGGTTGAACCCGTCGACCTCCTCCATCAGATAGAAGACCACCCCGAGAACGTCGAGATCCTCGCAGGCCGCGACCAACACCGGATGCGGCACCGAACTGCCGGCCAGGGTCCGTAGCACGGCGATCTCGCGTTGCATGGTGCGATTGCTGTTAGGCCGGGGATGCGGCGGCGGGCGGCGCAGCACCAGCGCACGACCGTCGAGGCGCAACCGCACGACGACGTTCTGCGATCCCCCGGCCAGGGGTGTGACATCGGTGATCTCCGATCCGAGCCCCTCGGTGCGCACCCATCCGGTCAGCGCGGCGATCGCGGCGTCGTCCAGTGTTCCGGTGACGCCGGGCACCATCGGTTCGGCCATGAGTGGTCAGCAGATCCGTGGAAGCTGTTCGCCCAGTTCGCGTTCCACCACCCGGGTGGTGCCGAACGGAGTGCGAACCACCACCATGCCAGGGTGCTCCTGCACCACCCGGCCGATGACCACCGCATCGGCGCCCTCCGGGCGGGCCCGCATCGCGGCCAACACCGTCTCGCTGTGCGCCGGGTCGACGAAGGCCACCATCTTGCCCTCATTGGCCACCTGCATCGGGTCCAGGCCCAGGAAGCCGCACGCCGAGGCCACCGTCTCGGGCACCGGGACGGCACGCTCGTCGATCTCCACGCCGACGCCCGAGCTGCGGGCGATCTCGACCGTCGCCGCGATCAGCCCCCCGCGGGTCGGATCACGCAGGGCGTGAACGACATTGGGATCCGCGCCCTGGTTTTCCAAGGCGGCGATCATGGCCGCGACCAACCGGTGCAACGGCGCACTGTCGGTGGTGACCGTGGTGCCGAAGTCGATACCCTCCCGCACGCTCATGATCGCCACTCCGTGTTCGCCGATGGCACCGGACACGATGATGTGATCGCCGGGCCGGGCCTGCTCCGGGCCGATGCGCAGCCCCGCCGGAACCACACCCACACCGGCGGTGTTGATGAAGAGACTGTCGGCGCCGCCCCGTCCGACCACCTTGGTGTCCCCGGTGACGATGCCGACTCCGGCGGCGTCGGCCGCCCTGCCCATACTGGCGGCGACCGCGCCGAGCACCTCGAGTTCCAGTCCCTCTTCGAGGATGAACCCAGCGGTCAGCCCGATCGGCTGGGCACCGCTGCAGGCCAGATCGTTGATGGTGCCGTTGACCGCGAGGTCACCGATGTTGCCGCCCGGGAAGAACAGCGGGTTGACGACATAGGAGTCGGTGGTCAGCGCGATCCGTCCCACCCCGGTCTCCAGGACCGCGGAGTCCCGCGAGGGACCGCCGGCGGAGCCGAAGGCCGGCAGGAACAGGTTCTCGATGAGTTCCTCGGACAGGATGCCGCCGCCGCCGTGGCCCATCACGATCCGTTTGGTCTCCCGCAACGGCATCGGGCACACCCAGTTGGTGGGGTCCACGGGGTCAGACATGAGCCTCAGACACGTGACGCGGTTTCCAGCCGCCGGAACTGGTAGTAGGCCGCGCAGGCGCCCTCACTGGACACCATGGTGGCGCCCAACGGGGTTCGCGGCGTGCAGGCGGTGCCGAAGGCCGGGCACTGGTTGGGCTTGATCAGGCCCTGCAACACCTCGCCACTGTGGCATTCGGCGGATTCCTGCACCAGCAGGTTCCCCACCCCGAACTTCAGTTCGGCGTCGAAGTCGGCGTACCGCGACGACAACGTCCAGCCCGACTGCGGGATCATCCCGATTCCGCGCCACTGCCGGTCGGTCACGACGAAGACGTCCTCAAGTGCCTGCTGGGCGACGGTGTTGCCAGCGTCGGTGACCGCACGCGGGTAGGCGTTGCGCAACTCGGCCTTACCGGCCTCCAGTAACTCGACCACCTGACGCACGCCCTCCAGGACATCGAGCGGCTCGAAGCCGGTGACCACGATCGGCACCCCGAACTGCGCCACCAGTGGCGCGTACTCGCCGGTGCCCATCACGCTGCAGACATGCCCTGCCGCCAGAAAGCCCTGAACCCGGTTGGCCGGCGCGCTCAGGATGGCCGTCATCGCCGGCGGTACCAGCACGTGGGACACCAGCATGGAGAAGTTCGTCAACCCCAGACGTTTGGCGTGCAGCACCGACATGGCGTTGGCCGGGGCGGTCGTCTCGAAACCGACGCCGAAGAACACCACCTGCTTGTCCGGGTTCTCGGCGGCGATCCGGGTGGCGTCCAGCGGCGAGTAGACGATGCGGACGTCCCCGCCGCGGGCACGCACGCTGAACAGGTCCTGTTTACTGCCGGGGACCCGGAGCATATCTCCGAACGAACAGAAGATGACATCGTCGCGGGAGGCGATCTCCAGGCCGCGGTCGATCATCTCCAGCGGGGTCACGCACACCGGGCAGCCCGGCCCGTGGATGAACTCCACCGCCCCGTCGAGCAGTTGGTCGATACCGTTGCGGATGATCGAATGGGTCTGGCCGCCGCAGACCTCCATCACCGTCCAGGGCCGGGTCGAGGTACGCCGGATGGACTCCACCAGCGTTTTGGCCGCGGTCGGGTCGCGGAATTCGTCGAGGTATTTCATGCCGTACCCAACTCCTCCTCGAGGATCCCGAGGTCGGCGAACATTCGCAGGGTCTCGTTGGCGGAGTCCTCATCGAGGCGGGTGATCGCGAACCCGGCATGCACGATCGTGTACTCACCGGGTTCCATATCCGGCAGGTAGGCCAGACAGACGGTCTTGGTGGTGCCGCCGAAGTCGACGGTCGACATCCGGGTGCCGGACTCGTCCCAGATGTCGATCACCTTGCCGGGGATTCCGAGGCACATGTTCCGGTCCTTTCCTCTGCCGTGACGGCCGCCGAGATCGCGGCGGCGATGGTGGCCTGACCCAGCGCCAGACCGCCGTCGTTACAGGAAACGATACGGTGAGTCAGCACCTCAATGCCGCTCTTGGTCAGAGATTCCCGAAGACCCTGCAGCAGTAGACGATTCGCGAACACCCCGCCGGTCAGCCCGACCACGCCGATCCCGGCGGTATCGGCGCAGCCGACGGCGGCCGCAGCGGTCGCCCGGATGACCGCCCGGTGGAACCCGGCCGCCAGGTCCGCGGGGTCGGCGCCGGACCGCACCCCCTCGGCGATGGCCACGATCACCGGGGCCGGATCCATCACCCCTGCCGTCACCGCAAAGTCGGCGAGACCGGTGCGCGACGGGTGGCCCCGGCGGGCCAGGTGCTCGAGTTCGATCGCCGCCTGCCCCTCGTAGCTGACCTGCTGACATACGCCCAGCAGGCTGGCGACCGCGTCGAACAGCCGCCCCATGCTGGTGGTCGGCACGCAGCCCAGCCCGCGCGGGATCTGCTGGGCCAGCACGTTCAGCCCGGCCTCGCCGACCGCGGCGACCGGCGGCAGGTCCGGGGTCCAGTCGACGCCGGCCCGCATCAGCAGGTCCAGTGCGATGCGGGCGGGTTGGCGCACCGCGCCCTCTCCCCCGGGCAGGGCGAACGGGGCGAGGTGTCCGACGCGGGTGAACTCGGCAGGATCGGTGATTGCCAGCAACTCCCCGCCCCAGATGGTGCCGTCGGTGCCGTAGCCGGTGCCGTCGTAGGCGACGGCGATGATCGGGGTGCCCGGCCGCCGGTGCTCGGCCAGCAACGACACCGCGTGCGCATGGTGGTGCTGGACGGCCAGCACCGGCCGACCGGAGGCCATCCGGCGCGCCCACCCGGTGGTGGCGTAGCCGGGGTGCATATCGCAGGCGATGACGCCGGGATGCTGGCCGGTCATGAACGCCAGGTGATCCAGCGCGGAGGTGAAACAGGACTGGGTCCGGGGGTCGGCCATATCACCGAGGTGCGAGGACAGATGGGCGTGCCGCCGGCCGTCGGGTCCGGCGCCGGCCATCAGGCAGAAGGTGGTCTTGAGATCTCCACCGGTGGCCAGCACGACGTCATCTCCCGGTACCTGCACCGACACCGGCAGCGGCGCGTAGCCGCGGGAGCGCCGCAACGGCAGCTGGCCGCCGAGGTCGTCGATGGCGATCACCGAGTCCTCGCACGGAACGTGGATCGGCCGGTCGTGGGTCAGCACCGCGTCGGCCAGATCCGGCGATTCGGCGGAGCCGATGATCCAGCTCAAGTCCTCATCGCGGAACACGATGGGCGAACCGCCCCGGTTGGCCGAGGTCATCACCAGCGCAATGGGCCCGAGCCGGTCGAACAGCAGGTGGTGCACCGGTGAGTAGGCCAGCATCACGCCGAGTTCGGCCAGGCCCGGCGCGACGTCCCCGGCGATGGCCCCTCGGTTGGGTACCAGGACGATCGGCGCAGCCGGGGAGGCCAGTGCGGCCGCGGCCGCGTCATCGACCTCGGCGATGGCCCGGGCGGCGGCCAGATCGGCGACCATGATCGCGAACGGCTTGGCCGGCCGGGTCTTGCGGGTCCTCAGCCGGGCCACCGCGGCGGGGTCGTCGGCGCGGCAGGCCAGGTGGAAGCCGCCGATGCCCTTGACCGCGACGGTCTTCCCGGCCTTCAGCGCGGCGACGGCCGCGCCAATCGGATCCAGCGCGTCGGCCGCCGCACCGATCGGGTCGGTGGTCTCAGTGGGACCGAGCCAGGACAGCCGCGGACCGCAGTCGGCGCAGGCGATGGTCTGGGCGTGGTATCGGCGGTCGGCCGGATCGGCGTACTCCGCCGCGCAGGCCGGACACATCGGGAACCCCGCCATGGTGGTGGTCGGCCGGTCGTAGGGCAGGTCGGTGATGACGGTGTAGCGCGGCCCGCAGTTGGTGCAGGTGATGAACGGGTGCCGGTAGCGGCGATCGGTGGGGTCGCGCATCTCGCGCAGGCAGTCCCCGCACGCCGCGATATCCGGGGGCACCAGGGTCCGCGCGCCGTCATTGGCGCGGCTCTCGACGATCCCGAAACCGCTGCCGCCGCACGGCACGACGGTGGTGACGGTCAGGGTGTCGATGCGGGCCATCGGCGGCGGCGTATCCCGCAGCGTGGACACCGCGGCGTCCACGGCCTCAGCCGGGCCTTCCAGTTCGCAGTGCACCGACCCGGCGTCGTTGCAGACCCAGCCACTGAGCCCGTGCCCGGTGGCGATGCGGGCCACGGCGGGGCGGAAACCCACCCCCTGCACCACACCGGTGATGTCGAGGCGAACCCGCACGGTCACATTGCCCACGCTAGTCGTAGGGTTGGCGGCGATGCATGAGTTGTCGCTGTGCCAGGCGATCGCCGGGGTGGTCAAACCCCACGCAGCCGGTCGCCGCGTCGATGTGGTGCGGGTTCGGGTGGGGGCGCTGCGCCAGGTGGTTCCGGAGTCACTGTCGTTCTGCTGGAGCCTGGTCCGCGATCACGAGGACATGCCGGAGGCCGAGTTGGAGCTGGAGTTCGTCGCCGCTGAGGTGGCCTGCCGCAGCTGCGGTCGGCAGTCTGAGATCGCCTCCCGGTTCTCGGTGTGCTGCCCGCAGTGCGACAGCGCCGATGTGGCGGTCGTGCGCGGCGAGGAGTTCCTGGTCACCTCCGTCGATGTGACGGAAGGAAGGTTCTGAGGGCATGGGTCGATTTCACCGCCACGAGGACGGCACCGCGCATGCGCACGACCACGACCACGACCACGACCACGACCACGAGCACGGGGACCACAGCGGCTACGCCACCGGCTCGCAGCGGATCGAGGTCCTGGAGGCGATCTTCGCCGAGAACGACGTCCGCGCCGATGTCAACCGCAAGGCCCTCGAGGACAACGGCATTCGCGCACTGAACCTGATGAGCTCGCCCGGTTCCGGTAAGACCACGATCCTCGCGTCGACATTGGACGCGCTGGCCGGCGAGTTCGACATCGGGATCGTCGAGGGCGATATCGCCACCGATATCGACGCCGCCAAGCTGAGCGGCCGCGGTGCGCAGATCTCGCTGCTGAACACCAGCAACGGCTTCGGCGGTGAATGCCACCTCGACGCCCCGATGGTCAACCGGGCGCTGGCCGGACTCGACCTCTCCGCGCTGGACCTGGTGATCATCGAGAACGTCGGAAACCTGGTGTGCCCGGCCGAGTTCGACGTCGGCGAGCACGCCAAGGCGATGGTCTATTCGGTGACCGAGGGCGAGGACAAGCCGCTGAAGTATCCGGTGATGTTCCGCTCGGTGGACGTGGTGCTACTCAACAAGATCGACCTGGTGCCGCACCTCGACGCCGATGTGGACACCTACATCGCCCATGTCCGCCAGGTGAACCCGACTGCCGCCATCCTGCCGGTGAGCGCTCGCACCGGTGCGGGAATGGACGGGTGGTTCGACTGGTTGCGCGCCTTCGCCGCGGCCCGCTGAGGCCGATTCAGCGACCCGAGCGCAGATCCTCGGCCGTGAAGCGGACGCCGATGATGCACACATCGTCGGCCCGCGGCCGCGGGGCCAGACGTTCGTGCATATTTTCGCAGTAGGCACTCACCGCAGTGCCGGGATCCCAGCCGGCGATCAGCCGCTCGGCGGTGGCGATCCCGGTCTCGATGTCCATCCCGTGCCGTTCGACCAGGCCGTCGGTGTACATCACCAGAATGTCGCCATGTTCGATCCGCAGCTTGCCCCCGGTGTAGCTGGCCCCCTGCACCGGTCCGAGGACCGGGCCGTGCGCGTCGGAGAGCCGGCTGACCTTGCCGGTGACCGCCCGGCGGAACAGCGACGGCGGATGGCCGGCCGAGCAGTAGCTCAGGCAGCCTTCGGATGCGTCGAATACCGCAACCGCCATGGTGGCGAACTTGCCCTGGGTGGCATCACGGGTGAACCCGTTGAGTTCGGCCAGCAATTCGGCAGGGGTCAGTCCCTGGTGCGCCAGCGCACGGCCCGCACTGCGCAGTTGCGCCATATCCTCCACCGCCGGCAGTCCGTGGCCGACGACATCGCCTACCGCCAGATAAGTACGGTTCCCGGGCAGCGGCATGACGTCGTACCAGTCGCCGCCGAGCCCCTGCGCGGTATCCGCGGGCTCGTAGGTGACGCAGACATCCAGCCCGCGGGTCTTTATCGGGACCGACGGCAGCACCGCTGACTGCAGGACCACCGCGCGGGCGTGTTCGTCGCTGTAGACGCGGGCACGCACCAGCGCCTGGCTGGTCATGGTCGCAACCGCCGAGATGTACGCCCGCTGGGCGGTGTTCAGCGGTTGCGGTTCCGACCACACCAGCAGCAACACGCCGATGGGCTTGCCGCCCGAGCTCAGTGGCCAGCCCGCGGCCGATTCGGCGCCGCTGACCCTGGACCACCGCACATTGTCGGGATACTGCTGGGCATACTCGGCGGCGGTATGGACGATGACCGGCTGTCCTGACCGCACCGTGTCGGTGACGACCGTCCGGTCGCTCACGTCGACCGCACCGACGAACTCGCCGATGACCGCCGACGGGTAGCCGGACCTGGCGACCAGCTCGAGGCGGCGGCCGTCGGGGCTGAGCAGCCCGAGGGTCAGTGCCTTGGCGCCGGCCTCGTTGAGTACCTGATCCGCCAGTGCCTGGCCGATATCCTGCGGCGTGAGCGAGGCGGACAGCTGCTGGGCCAGTTTGGACAGGGTTTCCAGGCGTATGCGTTCCCGTCGCTCGCTCTCCCGCTCCCGCACCGCGGTCATCCGCCCGGCCGCCTCCTGAGCGATCAGCATCGCCACCACCACGATCACCGCGATGAAGACCTGGGTCAGCGCCACCCGGGTCGCCAGCGACACATCCATGCTGCTGAACAGACCCTTGCCGCGGGTCGCCATGATGTTGGCCAGGAAGGCTGCCACCGCACCCGCCAGCGCGGCGCCGAGCATGTCGAGCCGAAGTGCCGCCCAGGCCAGCACCGGCAGGATGAGCATCGCCGGCGGGGCCTCGGTCCAGAACGCGGCGGCTGAGAGCGCGGCGGTGACCCCGAGCACGCCGGCCGCCTCCCACGGCCGCTGCCGCACGATGTAGGACTGGTTGGTCCACAGCAGGATCGGGGCCGCCACCACCAGGACGCCGAGTGCGTCACCGGCCCACCAGCTCAACACGTCGCCCAGCCATGGTTCCCGGGTATAAGCCGCGCTGACGCTTCCGCCGATCAGCGCGCCGGCGAACGGTCCGGCGAGGCAGGCTCCGCCGATGAAGGCGGTGAAGTCCCGGCGCTCCCGCAGGTCGGGTCTGCCGGCGCACCACATCAGCACCAGTGTTGCCCCGATCAGCGGTTCGACCACATTGGCCAGCGCGTATCCGGCCGACATCGCCGGCCCGGCCCCGTAGAGGCTGTCGATGAGAACCTCGCCGAGGACGATGGCTGCCACCACCGCCGGCCACAGGACCCGGCGGATCAGCATCATCGCCGCGACGGTGACGCCGGCCGATGGATAGAAGAACGCCGGGCCCGAACCGGAGCCGAAAGACTCCCAGGCCAGCACGGCGCCGACGGAGAAGGCCAGAAACACCACGGCGAAGATGCCGCCGGGGTGACCCCAGAGCCGTGACGGGCGACCCCCGGACGAGGCACCGGATTCCGCAGACCGGTCAAGCCCGGCGGTCCAGCCTCCCTGCGCGGTCACCGACGAAGCCTATCGGCATTGGGCGGGTGATCGCCGCACTCACGCCTGGGCGCCGACGCGCGCGATGAGCAGGCACAGATCGTCGGAGTGCGGGGCAGGCGCGACATCGGCGGCCAGTGCCTCGCAGTCGAGCAACGCCTCCGGCGGCCAGGCGGCGATGACCCCCTCCAGGTGGGCGATACCTGCCTCGACATTCTCATCGAGGTGCTCCACCAGGCCGTCGGTGTACATCACCAGGACGTCGCCCGGGCCCACCGCCACGGTGGCGTCGGTGTAAACGGCGTCCTCGAACGGCCCCAGCACCGCACCGTCGGATCCGGACAGCCTGACCACGTCACCGGTGCCGGCCCGGCGCAACAGGGCCGGGGGATGGCCGGCCGAACTGTAGGACAACGATCCGTGGCGGGCATCGAACACCACCACCAGGTTCGTCGCGAACTCGCCCCGGATCTGATAGCTGGCAAAGCGATTGAGTTCGGCGAGCACCCCCGCTGGCCCAAATCCCTGGTGCGCGTAGGCATTCCCGGTGCTGCGTAATTGCGCCATATCCTCCACTGCGGTCAGGCCGTGCCCGATGACGTCGCCGATTGACAGATACGTCCGGCCGTTCGGCAGCGCCATCACGCTGTACCAGTCCCCGCCGAGGCCGTGCGCGGCGTCGGCCGGCCAGTACAGCACGGCGTAATCGAGTCCGTCCGCGTCGACCCGGGCCACCGGGTGCGCAGCGGTGTGCAGCACCATCGCACGCGCATGCTCGTCGGAGTAGGACTTGGCCCGCACCAGTGCCTGACTGACCATGGTGGCCACCGTCGAGAAATAAGCCTGCTGAGCGTCGTTCAGTCGCTGCGGGGTCGACCAGGACAGCACGAGGGCTCCGATGCAGGTCCCGCTCGCAGTCAGCGGCCAGCCCGCCACCGCGGTGATACCGGACGTGCGCAGCAGGCGGGCGGCGTCACCGTATCGGTGCTCGTACTCGTCCACCGTACGGATCAGAACCGGCCGACCGGTGCTCGCCACATCGGTGGCCACGCACCGTTGGCCCAGCGATACCCCGTCGCCGAGATCAGCCGCGACCGGTGCCGGGTAACCCGCCATGCTGATCCATTCGAGGCGGCTTCCATCGGGGCTCAGCAAGCCCACCTTGGCACCGGTCGCCTCCAGTTCGGCGACCAGTTGGCTCTCCAATACGCGGCCCACGTCACCGGGGGTCAGCGCACCGGACAACTGCAGCGCCAATCCGGCCAGCGCCTGCAGGCGACGCCGTTCCTGCTGCTCCAGTGCCCGCTCGCGAGCCGCCTCCCGGCGCGCTGCAGCCTCCTGCGCGATCAACATCGCCAACAGGACATTGACCGCGATGATCGCCTGGATCAATGCCAGCCGGCCCGACTTGGACAGGTCCATATCGGTGAACAGGCTCAGCCCCGACGCGGCCCGAAGGTTCGCCGCGAACGCGGCGCCCGCCCCGGCCAGGGCGGCGCCGAGCACATCGAGGCGCAGCGCCGCCCACGCCAGCACCGGCAGGATGAGCAAAGACGGTTGCAGCCCGGTCCAGATCGCCAGCCAGGACAGTGCCGACGTGGTGCCGAGTATTCCGACGGCTTCCACCGGTCGTTCCCTGAGCAGACGGATCTGTCTGGGCCACAGCAGAATCGGCGCCGCCACCACCAGGACACCGATGGCGTCACTGGCGAACCAGCGCAACGCCGCGCCCGGCCACCAGGCTCCGAGATGAACAGCGACGGACGCCCCGCCGATCAGCCCGCCCACCGTCGGGCCGGCCAGGCACGCCCCGGCGACGAAGTAGACCAGGTCGCGTCGACGGCGCAGGTCTGGAACGCCTTTGCACCAGGCCAGCACCAGAGAGGCGCCGAGGAGTGGTTCAACCGAGTTGGCCAGCACGTAGCCGGCGATCGCCGAGGGCTCGAAGCCGGCGGCGAGGTCCACGGCACCCTCCCCCAGCACGATGGCGAGGATCACCGCGGGCCATCGGGAGCGCCGGGTCATCAGCATCGCCGCGACCGTGACCCCGGCCGAGGGAAAGAACGCCGGGCCCAACTCCGAGGCTCCGAAAGCTCTCATGGACAGCGTCGCACCGGCCACGTAGCCCAGGAAGACCGCCGCGAAGAGACCGACCGGGCGGGCCCACGGTGCTGAGTTCGCTCGGGTCATCAGGCGCCACCGCGGACGGTGAAAACCGCCTCGACATCGGCGGCGACCTCGACCTCATCGGGCCGCAGGGCGAATTCCCCGGGCCCCGCCGGGGCGGCCGAGGCGGCGGCCATCAGCACCTTGCGCTGCCCCGGACCGCCCATACCGGCATCGCTGATGCTGCTCACCTCGACCGTGCCGAGATCGAGCGCATCGGCGTAGTCCTGGGCGCGCCGTCTGGCGTCGCGGACCGCCTGCCTGCGGGTCTTGCGCTCGACCTTGCGCCGACTCGCGGCGGTGAGGGCCCAGTCGATATGGGCGATACCGAGTCCGTCGATCTGAGCACCCCACCGGACCCACGCAGCCAGGTCGTCGAAGTCGGTGAAGGTCGCGGTGATCGACACCGATGCGGTGTACACCGGGGGCAGTTGCTCGCCATCGGGGTGGAACGGCCGGTGCGAGCCGGTCCGAACCTGGTCGACGGCGTAGCGGGTGACCGGACCGCCGGGGTGATGCCGGGATTCCAGCGAGCCCCGGACCTCGGCGAGTGCGGCCGCCACCGCCTGAAACACCGGCTCGGCTGCACGCCCCTCGGCACTGAGCATGGCGTGCACGGTCGCCTGCTCGGGGCACACCCGCACCGAGTGGACGCCGCGCACGGTGATCCGAACCGGGGTCATGGCCATCACTGTAAGTGCACGGACCTCCCCCACCGGCCGCGAACAGACGCAAACTCGCATGATCGCGGGCGAATACGTGCGACTTTGCGTCTGCTCGCGGTGAAGGCCGACCGGGGCGGCCCTATTTGATCAGCGGATCACGCGGCATGCCGAGGATGCGCTCGGCGATCTGGTTGCGCGCCACCTCGGAGGTTCCGCCCGCGATCGCCATTCCGCGGGCGCCCATGGCGGCTCGGGCGGCCAGCGCACCCTCTCCACCCTCCAGTGCCACCTCCGGGCCCACCAGTGCGGCCGCGATCGCGCCCTGTTCCTGAAAGTGTTCGGCCAGTTTGAGTTTGGTGATGTTGCCCTCCGGGCCGGGGCCGGCACCCTCGATGCTGCGCGTGGCGCGGCGCAGGTTGAGCAGGCGCAGCGCGTGATCGTCGGCGAGGAATCGGCCGACCCGAACGTCGGCCCCGGCCATCCGGTCGCCGTGGGCCCGAGCCAACTGAACCAGCCAGGCCGAGGCCGGCGCGATACCGCCGGCTCCACCGCCGATGCTCACCCGCTCATTGCCGAGCGTGGCCCGGGCAACGGTCCAGCCGGCATTCGGCTCGCCAACCACGTCCTCGTCCGGGATGAACACGTCATTGAAGAACACCTCGTTGAACTCCGAGCCGCCGGTGATCTGGCGCAGCGGGCGGACCTCCACCCCGGGTGCCTTCATATCGATGATCACCATCGTGATGCCGGCATGTTTGGGCACCTCGAAGTCGGTGCGTACCGTCGCCAGGCCCCGCCGCGCGTAGTGCGCACCACTGGTCCAGACCTTCTGGCCGCTGATCCGCCAGCCGCCGTCGACACGGGTGGCCCGGGTCTTGACGGCAGCGGCGTCCGAGCCGGCGGACGGCTCGGAGAACAGCTGGCACCAGATCTCGTCCTTACGCAGCGCCTTCTCCACGAAACGCTCGATCTGCGACGGCGTTCCGTGCTGAATGAGGGTGAGGATCACCCAGCCGGTAATGCCGTAGTCGGGTCGCTTGACCCCCGCGGCGGCGAACTCCTCCTCGACCAGCAATTGCTCCACCGCGCCGGCAGCACGGCCCCACGGCTTGGGCCAGTACGGCATGACGTAACCGGTAGTGATGAGCTCATCCAGCTGGGCCTTCTCGTCGAGGGCGGCGATCCGCTGCGCCTCAGCGGTGATCTCGCTCCGCAACGCCTCGGCCTCCGGCGGCAGATCCAGGCTGTTGGCCCGGACGACGCCCCCTACGGTGAGCCCGAAGACATCGGTGGCCGCGCCGTCGCCCCCGAGGACGGCGTTGACTGTCAGCGCCCGGCGCAGGTGCAGGTGGGCATCGTGTTCCCAGGTGAAGCCGATGCCGCCATGCACCTGGATGTTCAGTTCGGCGTTGCGGAGGTAGGCCGGCAGGGCCAGCGCCGCGGCGGCCGCGGCGGCCAGCCGAAACTGGTCTTCGCCCTCCCCGGCGCCCGCCCCCGGGTCCTCACCGGCCGCGCGGGCGGCGTCCCAGACGCAGGCGACCGCCGACTCGGCGGCCACCAGCATGTCGGCGCAGTGGTGTTTGACCGCCTGGAAGGTGGCGATGGTCCGGCCGAACTGCTCACGCACCTTGGCGTATTCGACCGCGGTCTCGACACACTCCGATGCCCCGCCGACCGCCTCGGCGGAGAATAGGGTGCGAGCGCGGGCCAGGGCCGCCTCCCGCGCCCCGGGCAGCAGATTGTCGCCGATGACGACGTCGGCCAGCGTGACCCGCCCGGAGCGCCGGGTTCGGTCGAGGCTGCCCGGCACCTGCACCGAGACCCCGGCGGCGCCGCGCTCCACCAGCACCATGTCCGCACCGGCCGCAAGCAGCAACACATCGGCCAGCCCGGCACCGATCACCACGCCCGCATCACCGGAGACGTGCCCATCGGAAATCTCCAGTTCGCCGCCGAAACCGACTGCGGCGGTGCGCGATCCGTCGATGAGCCCGGGCAGCAGCCGGGCCTTCTGCTCCTCGGTTCCCACCGCGGCCAGCACTGCGGACACCGCGACCGTGGGTACGAACGGTCCCGGCGCGACCGTCCGGCCCAGCTCGTCGATGACCACCACCAGTTCGGGTAGCCCGAAGCCCGACCCGCCGTAGGCCTCGTCGACATGCAGTCCCAGCCAGCCGAGGTCGGCCAGCTCCCGCCAGAACGGCGGACGGGCCGCGTCGTCGGCGTCGAGCGTTTCCCGGGCCGCCGACCGGGCCTTCTGGGCGGTCAGGAACGAACGGGCGACATCACCGAGTTCGCGGTGGTCGTCGGTCAGTGCGATGGGCATCGGTGCCTCCTCGGCTCGAACGGGATCAGCGGGCATCAGAGCCTCGGACCTAGCCGCTGCCCGGCAGCCGGTCGACTCCTGTCCGCGCTGTACCCGGACGTTACCGCGCCCGCCTCGGGCCTCTGCGGTGCAGGGCTACTCCAAGGCGGTGATCAACTGCCCGACGGTGTGGTGGGCCTCCAGGGGATGCCGCAGCCGCCCTCTGGCGTTGACCTTGTAGAGATTGCGGCGGCCCTGTTTCGTCTTGACCAGATAGCCGCCCCGGGTGAGGTCGGCCAGGATCACCTGGACCGCGCGTTCGGTGATCCCTATCTGCAAACCCAGTTCGCGCGCCGTGAGTGCCTCACCACGGGCCAGGCACAACAGCACGTGAGCATGGTTAGTCAGGAACGTCCATCCACGTTCAGCCGATTCAGGCATGCGTCAATTTGTACCACTGTCTGCATTCAGGTAACGCGATTCGCAACTACAGACGCGCAAACTCGTCCTTGCCGCGATCAAACTCGGCCAGCATCCCCGCGGTCAGCGTCGGCCGGACCTCCCCGATCGCCGTCAGGTAATCCTCGGTGACCGCCGGCCGTCCGCCGCCGTCGCGCATCTCCCGCTCAAAGGCCGCCTGCGACCCCTTGCGGGCGGCGAACTCGATATCGGCCGGGGTGAACAGCTCCGATGCGACGGCCAGCCGATCGACGTCGATTCCGGCATTGGCCACCCCGAGATAGCGCTGCCACACCGCCCGGCGGGCGGGCTGGTCCGGCGGTCCGACCGGGATCACGTAGTCGAAGCGCCCGGGCCGCAGGAACGCCGAGTCCAATGAGTGCACGGCATTGGTGGCGCACACCAGCAGCCGGCTGTCGTGCTGCCGGAAGGCCGGGATCAGTTTCAACAGCTCGTTGGTCACCCCCAGTTCGGCGGTGGAGGCGCCGGCCCTGGCGGTGGCGATCTCCTCCACCTCGTCGATGAACAGCACCAGCTCATCGAGTTCGGCAAGGTCGGCGAACGCCTCCCGCAACGATGCCGCCAACCCGCCGGTCCCGGTCGCCGCCAGCCGGGACGGAAACAGTTCCACGAAGGGCCAGCCCAGCCGGGATGCGATCGCCTTGGCGAAACTGGTCTTTCCGGTTCCAGGTGGGCCGAACAGGATGACGGCCTTGGGCGGGCTGACCCCGTAACGCTCGGCGATATCGGGATGGCCCAGCGGGTCGACGATGCGGCGCTCGATGATCTGCTTCTCGTATTCCATCCCGGCCAGATCCCCCCACAGCCCGGGCGGCAGCATCTGCCCGCCCAGTTCGTCGAGCAGGTTGGCCTGATCGGGGCCCAGGTGTTCGAGCAATTCGTAGTACACCAACTTCTCGCGGCGGGTGTATCCGGAATTCTCCAGCGCCGCGGCACCAGTGGCTCCGTCGGGCACCGCCGCACAGATGCGGCGCACTCCCTGGGTCCGCAGCCGCCGCTCGAGGTCTGCCAGCAGCGCCGAACCGACACCGCGGCCCCGCCACCGCGCGGCGATGGCCAGCAGCAGAATCCAGGCCCGCTCCCCTTGGGTCTGAGCCACCGCCATCCCGACGACCTCATTGCCCACCTCGGCCACCACCGCCGGTTCGCCGGCCCGGGCCGCGGCCATCACTTCGGCCACGCTGAACACCGGCTCGGCCGAGCCGGGGCCCCGGCTCTCGTCCCACACCCCGATGGCCTGGTCGAGGTCTTCATCGTGATAATCGCGCAGGCGCCACACCGGCATTGACGCACCTCCTCGGGGATCTCCCGAAGAGCCTGCCGGGTGGGCGCGCGTGCACATCCCCCATCCGGTGGATATCGGCAGGTGAGCCGGCGCCGCCCCGCCGCCCGTGAAATGCCGCCCGTGATCCGCCGCCCGTGATCCGCCGCCCGTGAAATTTTGAGAGACCCGACCCCTTCTGCAGGGGCCGGGCCTCTCCGGTGCGGGTCTACGGTGGCGCGGTCGGCCTCGCCGTCCTTCTTCCCGCTTCTTCCCACGGGCGCGGGCTTTCAAACACACCACCTTGCATACACCCCACCCCCGACGTCCCCGCCGGCCACGGGGTTTACCGTTTGTGAGATCAGCGGTGTGCAGATAGGGGACGCGAGATGGATCTGAGCTGGTCGCCGAGGGATCTCGAGTTCCGCGACGAGGTGCGGGCCTTCCTGGACGAGAAGCTCACCCCGGATCTGCGTCAGGCCGGCCGGCTGATGACCAGCGTCTACGCCGATCACCAGGCCTCGATGGCCTGGCAGTCGATCCTGCACGAGCGGGGCTGGGCGGCACCGGCCTGGCCGGTCGAGTACGGCGGCTGCGACTGGACACTGACCCAGCACTACATCTTCAGCCGGGAGTGCGCGCTGGCCGGGGCGCCCTCGTTGTCCCCGATGGGGATTCACATGGTCGCCCACGCCATCATCGCCTTCGGCACACCCGAGCAGAAGGACTATTTCCTGCCGCGGATCCTCACCGGGGAGGTGTTCTTCTGCCAGGGCTACTCCGAACCGGAGGCCGGTTCGGACCTGGCCGCGCTGACCATGGCTGCCGCCGACGACGGCGATCATCTGGTGTGCACCGGCAGCAAGATCTGGACCACCCACGCCATGGAGGCCAACTGGATCTTCGCCCTGGTGCGCACCACCCGGTCGGCACGCAAGCAGCAGGGCATCACCTTCGTGCTCATCGACATGAGCACACCGGGTATCGAGATCCGCCCGCTGGTGATGACCTCCGGTGAGGAGATCCAGACCCAGATCTTCTTCGACTCCGTGCGGGTGCCCAAGTCCAACGTGATCGGACGGATCGACGAGGGGTGGACGGTGGCCAAGTACCTGCTGGAGTTCGAACGCGGCGGCGGGGCGGCGGCACCGGCCCTGCAGGTGATGGCCGAGTCGATCGCCTCGGCTGCCCAACGGCAACCCGGCCCGGCCGGCGGGGCACTGATCGACGACGCGGTCTTCGCCGCCAAACTCGCCGATGCCCGTATCCGCACCGAGGTACTGGAGATCCTGGAATACCGGGTGCTGGCCACTGTCGCCGCCGGCCGCAATCCCGGCGCGGCGTCGTCGATGCTGAAGATCCTGTCCACCGAACTGAGCCAGGTCATCACTGAACTGGCGATGGAGGCGGCCGGTCCGCGCGGCCGGGTCTACCAGCCGCACGGCACCCGACCCGGGGGCCCGGTCGCGGACTTCACCCCTCCTGACGACGGCTACGTCAGCGGCGAACCCTGGCAGGCGGTGGCCCCACTGCGGTACTTCAACGACCGGGCGGGCTCGATCTACGCCGGCAGCAACGAGATTCAGCGCAACATCCTGGCCAAAGCGACCCTGGGACTGTAGGCGATATGGACTTCAACCTCAGCATGGAACAGGATCTGCTGCGCGACGGCCTGAGCAAATTCCTCACCGCGCGCTATGACCTTGCACGCAGTCGCGAGGCCGCCAAGACCGGCCCAGGCTGGCAGCCCGACATCTGGCGCGGCTTCGCCGAGGACCTCGGCATCCTCGGCGCGACCCTGCCCGAGTCGGCCGGCGGCAGTGGCGGCGGCCCGGCCGAGGCCATGGTGATCGCCGAGGAACTGGGCCGGGCCCTGGTGATCGAACCGTTCGTCGACACCGTGGTGGTGAGCGGCGGGATCCTGGCCCGGGCCGGCGGCGGCACCGCCGCGGCGGTGCTGGAGCGCATCGCCGACGGGTCGGCCGTGGTCGCACTCGCGGTCACCGAGCCCGACTCCGGCGAGGACTGGGAACGGTTGTCCACCAGCGCAATCCGCGACGGCGATCACTGGATGATCGACGGCGCCAAGATCGTGGTCAGCTCGGCGCCGATCGCCACCCATCTCCTGATCGCCGCGCGCACCGGGGATGCGGTGTCGCTGTTCGTCACCGAGTTCGATCCCACGGCGCCTCCGACCGGGCTGACCGTGCACGGCTACCGGACCATCGACGATCGGCGCGCGGCCGATGTGGTCTTCGACGGGCTAAGACTGCCCGCCGACGCTCTGCTGGCCCGGGACGGCTGGCCGTCACTGGCCCGGGCCCGCGACGAGGGAGCGGCCGCGGTCTGCGCCGAGGCGGTCGGCGCCATGCGAAAAGTCCTCGCCGACACCGTCGACTACTGCAAGAACCGCCAACAGTTCGGCCAACCGATCGGCGGCTTCCAGGTGCTACAGCACCGGATGGTGGACATGCACATGGAACTCGAACAGGCGGTCTCAGCGGCCTACCTGGCGGTGCTGAACCTCGATGCCGAACCCGATGTGCGGGCCCGGGCGGTCTCGGCGGCCAAGGCCACCGTGGGACGGGCGGCGCGATTCATCGGCCAGCAGGCCGTGCAGTTGCACGGCGGGATGGGTATGACCGAGGAACTGGCGATCGGGCACTACTTCAAGCGGCTGACCGCACTGCAATACGAGTTCGGCTCCACCGACCACCACCGGACGCGCTACGCACGGCTGACCCGGCAGTTGTAACTGCTAGCGGCCGAGCACCGAGGCCACCGCCTGCAGTGGGGCGAGATTGACGCCGATCCGGTGCGCGAAGGGGTATGCCAGCGCAACCACCACCGTGATCGACAGCGCCGGGATCAGGCACCAAACAAAGAACAAAACCGGTCGACGCGAGGTCACCGTCGTAATCCCCATGACGATGGCGACGAGCACCCCGGTGATCAGTAGCAGAGCCGCCAGTACTCCCGGCAGAGTTCGTTTGGCCACGGCCGCAACCGTCGCTGAACCCGTCCCGACCGCCGCTGCCGCAGTCACCAGACTGTTGACTTCCTGCGGCTTGGCACTGGGGCCGAATGCGTAGGTGTGCAGTGCATCCTCGAACCGGTCTAGCGGGACGAGTGAGGGCAGGTTGGTGGTGTCCCCCGTGACGAGGAAGGCATCGTCGGCATTCGCCGCCGTCGCGGCATAGGTACCCAACTCGTCCATCAGCGCAGCCGACGCGGCCCGGTCCGGGATGTTGTTGAGCTTCCAGGCCATCTGCTGGATAGCGGCCGCCTGCTGCTCGACCGCGGCCTGCCCCGCGGAGACCGCTCCCCAGGTGACGGTGATCGCGAAGCCGACGAAAAAGGCGAATGTCGCCGCCAATCCGGTGAGCAGGTGACTTGCCTGGTCAGCGAGATCCTCACAGGTATCGCCGGAACAGCGACGCCGGATGAGCGCCCTCGCCGAGTAACTCACGCCGATGAAGAAGACCAGGAGCAGCGCGCAGATCGCCCAGAGTGGGGTGCTGATGAGCAGATCCCTCATCGGCGCAAACTATCAGTGCCAGACCCGGAACAGTGACTCATCGCCGAGCGTTGAACGTCCGTCATCGAGAACAGGGAGTTGTCATGCTGAACAAGATCACCGGGGCGCTCAGCCAGGTGGCGGAGGCGGCCGGAACCATCGTCGGGATCCGGCACGGCACCGAGGAACCACCCTTCACGGTGGAACGGCGGGTCGATAACGTCGAGATCCGGCGCTACGGGTCGCGGATCGCCGCGGAGACCACCATCGATGCCGATGAGGAACCGGCCCGCAATGAGGGATTCCGGCGGCTGGCCCGCTACATCTTCGGCGGCAACAAGAGCAAGACCAAGATCGCCATGACCGCGCCGGTCGCCCAGCAGCAGAGCGAGAAGATCGCCATGACCGCACCCGTCGCCACCCAGCGCGGAGCGGCCGGTCAGTGGGTGGTCCGCTTCTTCATGCCCTCGGAGTACACGCTGGACACCCTGCCCACGCCGGGCGACGACCGGGTGCGACTGGTCAACGTTCCCGCCGAACGGGTGGCGGTCCTGCAATTCGCCGGGCTTCCCAGCCCTGCCGCGGTCGCAGCGCACACCGATCAGTTATTGGCGGCGTTGCGAGCCAATTCCATTGATGTCCAGGCAGAGCCGGTCGGCTGGTTCTACGACCCGCCGTGGACGATTCCGTTCCGGCGCCGCAACGAGGTCGCGGTGAGCCTGGGGGCTGCCGACTAGGGTTCCGGTGCCGGCGCCGGGGGTACCGCGGGGTCCTCGGCCGGTGGCGGGACGGTGATGGGACGTTGTTGCGGCGCCGTGCCCGGTGCATCCGAGTTCATCGGCCGCTGAGCGAGCAGCAGCAGGGCGTCGCCCATGGTGACGTCCTCGGTGCGGACTGCCTGCCAGATATCACGGAGATAGCCCAGGGTGCGTCGCTGCGGGGGGGTCTGGGTGGTGCCCGGCGGCAGGCTCTCCGGACTCGGCAGGTGTGACACCCCCTCGGACTGCGCGACGGTTTGCTCCTCAGGGACCGACGCGGGATCAGCGCTTACCGGCACTGCCGGTTCGGCGGGAAGCACCTGCTCGGCCGCTGCTGCCGGAGCCGCCAGCACGGCCAGCGCGATACCGAACACCACTGCGACAGATCGTTTACCGACCAATGGGTCACCTCCGCGACAATGAAAGCCTGCACAAGGTCAATCCGATGCCGCCCGCGATTCGTTACAGGCGCCACTCGAGTCACTCCAGGATCAGCTGGCCCGCCGAACCCGGGCCGGCAGTTCGGGTCCCGGTGGCGGGCGGGGACAATGCTGGGGATGCGACATGCTCTGGTTACCGCAGTCCTGCTGGTGTCGCCGCCGGCGATGGCCGACGCCGCCCCCGATGGGGGTGTGCCCCCGGTCAATCCCCAGGCGGCCGCCGCCGGACTGATCGACGTGCGCACGGTGGTTCCTGATGCCATCGTCGACCTGCGTTACGCCACGGCGAACAACTTCCTCGGCATGCCGGTGTATCCGCCCGATGCCCGCTGCCTGGTGCATGAGTCGATGGGCCCGGGGTTGGCGACGGCCGCTGCCGCGCTGCGTCCGAAGGGGCTGACGCTGGTGTTCTGGGACTGCTACCGCCCGCACGAGGTGCAGGTGCAGATGTTCGAGGCGGTGCCCAATCCGGCATGGGTGGCCCGGCCCACCGACTTCGCGCGCAGCCACGAGGCCGGCCGCTCGGTGGATGTGACCATGGCCGCCGGCGGCGTCCTGGTGGATATGGGCACCGATTTCGACAGCTTCACCCCACTGGCGGAGGCCTACGCCACCAACGGCCTCAGTTCGCAGCAACAGGGCAACCGGGCGATCCTGCGCAACGCCATGGCCAAGGGCGGAATCGCCGGCTATTCCGGCGAATGGTGGCATTTCGACGGGCCGGGGGCGGGGCAGCCCCGCACCATCCTGGAGGTGCCGGTCAACTAACGGCCTGGAGCATTTGACCGGCCGCGACCGTGCGTGACATGAACGCCGCAGCGGCGTGTCGCCGTACCGACGCGCACTCTCGCGGCTGGCGGCGCAGCAACAACGGCCCCTGGTCAGTTCCCGCCGCGTGCGGGTACTTTGAAGGCGCCTGGCTTGTCCGCAGGCAAAGGGGGAACTGTGCGCTACATCCGATCAGTCCTGACGGCGGTGTGGGCCGTCGCGGCCGCCGTAATCCTGATCGTGCCCGTCACGATCCGGGCAGCGATCGACCTGGCCGCGACCGCGCTCTACATGGGCGGGACCGGTCACACCCTGACCATCCCGGGCCCGGACTCGCCGTCATACATCGACCGGTATGTGAACTGGGCGTATGACAACTTCGTCGGCCCCTCGCAGTTATGCGGCCCGATCTGTGTGCCGGCCGCGATCTACACCCCGGCAGAGTTCTGGCCGAACAGCGGTCTGCACTCGATGACCTTTGACGAATCGGTCGCCGTAGGGCTCGCCAACCTCAACAGCTGCTTGCGCGCGGCACCCTGCGCGGTGACTGACCCGCCGTTCACCTCAAGTGGACTACGCACGCTCGGCGGTAGTGATTTCACGGTGTTCGGCTATTCCGACAGCGCGACAGTCGCAAGCATTCAGAAAAGCAACCTGATCGCGCACCCTCCCGCCGGGGCGGTCAGCTTCGTGCTCGTCGCCAGTGGCAACCGGCCCAACGGCGGTATCCTCGAACGCTTCGTCGGAGTCCGCCTCCCGATCCTCGGGGTGACGTTCAACGGCGCGACGGTGACCAACTCTCCGCAGCCGACTCCGTTGACCACCCTGGACGTAGCGCACCAGTACGACTTGATCGCCGACTTTCCCACCAATCCCCTCAATCTGCTGGCAGACGTCAACGCGCTGATCGAATTCGTCTACGACCATCCGGAATTCGGGGTCGGCACGCCATTGCTGCAGGGCCAGTACCAGGATTCGACCTACTACATGTTCCCGGCGGACGTACTGCCCCTGGTCCGCCCGCTGACGGTTGTGCCGTACCTCGGGCCGCTGCTCGCCACCATTCTCGATCCTCCGCTTCGTGTTCTGGTGGAGACGGGCTATGACCGCACGATCAACCCGGGTGCGCCAACCCCGGCGAAATACCTGTACTTCCCCAACCCGATCACCACGGCGGTCAATTTCCTCAAGGCGATTCCGACCGGCTGGGACAACGGAATCGCCTACGTCACCGGCGATCCGGCGAAGCGGCCCTTCCACACCACGCCGCCGGGGCCGTACGGGGTTGGCGGGCCACCGGTGTATGCCGGCGCGATCGACCCCTACGGGCCGCCCACACCGGCCGACCTGACCGCCCCCGCTGACACCGCCGCCGCACTGCCCGCCCCGAGCGCTTCCCGGTCCCGGCCGGTCGCAACACCGGCCGGCCCGGCGCCGGTGACCGCCCCGCGGCGGGTGCCGTCCTCGGCCGCGGCACTCACACAGATCGACGCCCGGCCCGCGGACGCGGCGACCCGAACACCTCATCGCCAGCAACGCGGCGATCGGGCGGATCACCGCAAGCGCATCAGCACCGCCTCACGTCGCGCTGCCTGAGCCCCGTCAGGACCCAACGGCAGTGCGGGATGCCCGGTCCAGGAACGGCAGTACCAGTGCGGCGAACTCGTCGGGGCACTCGATCTGCGGCATATGCCCGATACCGGGCAGTAGATGGGTCTCGGCGTGCGGCAGCACCCGGCGGGCCTGCTCAAGGTGGTGGGCCGGCAGCACCTTGTCCTGATCGCCCCACATCACCATGGTGGGCCGCGGATGCAGTGCGGCGAAGGCCGCCAGTTGCCGTCGCCAGCCGGCCTTGACACCGCGCGCGGTCGCCAGCTCGACCGCGGTCGCCAGCATGACCTGCCCGTGGTGCGGCTTGTCGGCGATGGCCATCGCCCGGTCGATGCGTTCCCTGCTGGCCAGTGCGGTGTCGGCATAGCACGCCCGCTCCAGCATGGTGGCGGTGGCGCGGGTGGTGCGACGACTGGCCAGCGGCCCGATGACCGGCATTGCCAGGATTCGCAGCAGGATCGTCACCTCGCTGCCGAAACCGGCGCTGTTGATCAGCGCCAGGCTGGCCACCCGCTCAGGGCGCTGCGCAAGGACCTGCATGGCGATCGCCCCGCCGAGTGAGTTGCCGACGATATGCAGCGGTCGCTGCTCACCGAGGACATCGATGGCGCCGAGGACACCGTTGGCGAAGGCGGACAACGTGATCGGGCCCCCAGGGCGGTCGGAGAACCCGAACCCGGGAACGTCCACGGCGATCACCCGGTAGTCCGCCGACAGCCGCTCGTACTGCGGATCCCAGTCCTCCAGGCTGCGGCCGATACCGTGCACCAGCAGCACCGGCGGCTTGTCCGCATCACCGTCGACCCTGACCCGGACCCGACGACCGTCCACCCCGACGAAGGCGGGCCGGCTCATGCCCGGGCAGCTCCAGCGGCCGCGACCGCGCGCGCGGTGGCGCCGAAACGCAGGGCCGGATCCTCCACCGGACCCTTGCGCAGCCGGGCATAGTCCGACCAGTAGTCCATCTCGATCGTCCACGGCCCGCTGTCGCCCTGCTGCGGGAAGGAGTCGGCCGCGCGCAGGATGTAACCAGCGCCGAAGTCCAGCATCGGACGCCTACCCAACCCAGGGTCGTCGGCGACCGGCATGACGGTGGTGTAGCCGTGCTGGTCCATATAAGCCAGCAGCCGGCACAGGTGCTCGCAGACCAGGTCGACCTTCAGCGTCCAGGACGAGTTGGTGTAGCCGAACGCGAACGCCATATTCGGGATACCCGAGAGCATGAAGCTCTTGTAGACCAGGCAGTCGTGCGGATCCTTGACCTCGCCGTCGACGGACACCTCGATACCGCCGAACAGCAGCAGTTTCAGGCCGGTGGCGGTGACGATGATGTCAGCCTTCAGTTCGCGTCCGGACTCCAGCAGGATGCCGGTCTTGGTGAACCGGGCGATCTTGTCGGTCACCACGGTGGCCTTGCCCCGGCCGATGACCTTGAACAGGTCGGCATCCGGCACCGCGCACAGCCGCTGGTCCCACGGGTTGTAGGCCGGGTTGAAATGGGTCTCGACCTCGTAGCCCTCCGGCAGGAACTTGACGTTGGCCGCACGGATGATCCGGCGGGCCAGCTTGGGTTGCTTCTGGCAGAGGTTGTAAATGAATCGCTGCTTTCCGATGTTGAACCGGCGCGCAGCGGCATAGGCGACCTTGGCAGGCAACACCTTCTGCAGCCCGTTGGCGATCGGGTCCTTGCGCGGCTGCGGCATCACGTACGAAGGCGAGCGCTGCAGCATGGTGATGTGTCCGGCGTCCTCGGCCATCGCCGGGATCAACGTCACCGCGGTGGCGCCGCTGCCGATCACGACGATTTCCTTGCCCTGGTAGTCGAGGTCCTCCGGCCAGGCCTGCGGATGCACGATGGTGCCCTCGAAGTCCTCCTGACCTTCGAAGTGCGGCGCGTACCCGCTGGCGTAGTCGTAGTAGCCGGTGGCGCCGAACAGCCAGCCGCAGGTGACGTCCCATTGCTTTCCGTCCCGCTCCAGCGTCACCGTCCACTGCCCCGCGTCGGTCGAGAAATCGGCCCGGATCACCTTGTGCTGGAAGTACATCCGCTTGCCGAGACCGTCCTCCTCGACGGCCTCGTGCAGGTAGTCCAGAATCTCATGCGCGTCGGCGATGGCGTTCTCGGATGTCCACGGCTTGAACTCATAGCCGAAGGTGTGCAGATCGGAGTCAGACCGGATGCCCGGGTAGCGGAACAGGTCCCAGGTGCCGCCGATCGCCTCGCGGCTGTCGACCATCGCAAAGGTGTGTCCGGGCAGCATGCTGACCAGATAGTGCCCGAGACCGATACCGGAGATACCGGCACCGACGATGAGCACGTCGACATGCCCGGTCAGTGGCTGCTTGGGGCGGGCCTGGTTGAGCGAGGCGACGGACATGAGCACTCCCGGATAGACGCTAGGACTGTAACGTGAATAATGTTATATTTTTCCGGACAGCTGTCAAGGACTCGGCGAAATCCGACCCGGACGAGCCCGGAAGGGAGAGCAGCATGACCGTCGCTCCCGTTCAGCGCCGCGCACCCGTGCAGGCGCGCAGCCGGCAGACGGTCACCCGAATCCTCGATGCCGCCGCCGCGATCGCCGACGAGCAGGGCGTCGACGCCGCCACCACCCGGGCGATTGCCGACCGCGCCGGGGTGTCCGCGCCATCGCTGTACCGATTCTTCGCCGACCGCGAGGCGATCCTCGACGAACTGCTCGAACAGCATTGCGCCGCGCTCGACGCCCGGTGCATCCAGGCTGAGCGAACCTGGCAGATCGGATCCGTCGCCGAACTCCTCGACAACGAGATCGACCTGCATGTGCACTATTACCGGCGGTACCCGAGCTCGGCCCGGTTGTGGATGGGCGGGCGCACCTCCCCCACGGTCACCAAGCACGTCCATGCCCGGATGCAGACACTGGCCGACCGGCTGCACGCCATTCTGGTCGACGCCGGGCTGATCCCCGCCGACACCGACCCGCGCGCCATGCTGGTCGCGGTCGAGATGGCCGACCGCGTGCTGGAGCTGTCCTTCCGGGACCGGGCCGGCCCTGAGGCCGACTTCGACGAGGAGATCCTCGCCATCGGCCGCCGCGCGCTCAGCGCCTTCGGCCGTGACCTTTCCCGGGACCCCGCCCCGGCCCCTTCCCGGCCCGGCCCCAACTGACCGGCATCAGGACCACGCCGGGGGTGGCGTCGGCCAGTCGCTCGAAGGCATCCACAAACCCTTCGACGATCATCTCGTGATCGGGCACAAGTTCTGTGTCGCAGGCGATTCCGGCCATCACCCTGCCGTTGTAGCTGGACAAGGTGAAGCTCATCGGCTGATCGCCGGACACCGGCGCCCAACCGACGATCCCCCCCACCAGGCTGCCGGCCAGGTAGACCGGCATCGGCGGCCCGGGCACGTTGGTCAGCGTGCCGAGGGTTCGGTTGGCGAACAGATCCACCGAGGCTTCGTAGAGTCCGCGGCTGAAACCGGCAATGGTCTCCTGGAACCGGAACGCCAGGGCCGCCTCGTGGCCGTGCTTGATCCGATCCATCCGGCGTTTCGTCGCCGCGAGCACCTTGATCGGGTCGGGTTCGTCGGTCGGCAGTTCCAGTTGCACCAGCGCGAAGTCGTTGCCGAGGGTCTCGGGCAGAGTCAGGTCCAGCGGCTTGAGGTTCACCGGCACCATGAACGTCACCGATGAGCAGGGCGCTTCGTGGGCCCGAAGGTAGTCGTGCAGGGCACCGGCCACGCAGGCCATCAGGACGTCGTTGACGGTGCAGTGATTGCCCCGGGCCAGGGCCTTGATCGCAGCCAGTGGTAGCGCCTCCGACCAGGCCACGCTCTTGTCGCCGCTGGCGGTCCCGGTCCAGATGGTGGCGTCGTTACGGGTACCGAGCAGCAGTTTGCGCACGGTATCCACGTCACCGGGCACCGCGGAGAAGACGTCGACAAGTGCCCCGCCACCCGGCACCGCCACCCGCACCGTCCCGGCGACATCGGCCGCACCGGCCTTGGCGGCCGTCACCAGCGTGGCACCGGCCCCCACCGGGTTGCGCAGCACGAACCGGCCCAGTCGACCGGCGCGTTCCAGCAACCGGGGCGCCTCGGCGATCCGGCCGAAGGCACTGGTCGCCGTTCGGGCAACCTCGGTCGCGCCGGTCCGGACCCGCCGGGCCAACGGCTGGCCGGGCGGGTGCGGATGCGCAGCGGCCTGGATGACGGCCGGCGCCATCACCGGTCCCCCGTCCGGAGAGGCGTCGAACAGGCTCATCGCCAGTTGAACCATCCGCATCCCGTCGGCGATGGCGTGGTGGCTGCGCAGGATCATCGCGCTGCCCTCGCCGTAGCGTCTGATCCAGATCGACTGCCACAGTGGGTGATCGTGGTTGAGCATCTCGGTACGGTGCGCGGCGACCAGCTCCTGCAGGGCGCGGGGGTCATCGGGGTTCTGCAACGAGACCAGGGAGACGTGGTTGTCGAAGGTGAAGTCGGGATCGGGTTCCCACCACCACGCACCGTCGTCGTCGCGGACCGCCCTGCTTCGGAACACCGGGTAGCGATCCAACAGGCGTTCCTCGACCACCTCCCGAAGGGCGCCGAAATCCAGCGGCTCAGCGGTCCAGATCACCGAGTCGACGACCATCAGGTTGTTGGGGCGGTCCATTTCCAGCCACAGGGCATCCTGAATCCCCAGCCGGCGTCGCTCAGCCATCGCACCTCCGGCCTCGGTCATGTCCGACCATTCTTACCGATCGCCCCGCCGCGGACCTGCGATACGAACAGGAATATTCCACAGCCTTTCGTCAGGCAGCCGCTTCCACATCGAGTGAGGAGCCACGCAGACAACGCATGAGTAACCCTCTGCGTGATTCCTCACTCGATGAATGGCTCAGGCGCCGTTTATGGTCAGCCGATCTCGAAGTGCTGATAGTCGATGGGGTCGCGCCAGGCACCACCCCAGCGCCACCCCCGGTCGGTGAACACCCGCACCGCCGGAGAGTCCGCGTGCAACATGCCGGGGATGTCGCGGGTGCGGTCCAGATAGTCCCCGGCCGTCGCGGGCTCCAGATCACCACCGCTGGTGATGTAGGGGTTGACCAGGGGATTGATATCGATGGCGCGGCCGTAGGCGTGCTTGGACCAGGCTGAACTGCCCGGCAGCGGGCGGCAGTTGAACGCCGAGGTGTTGTTGTCCCGCATCGACAGCTCGTCCTCGGCGCCCCGGTAGCGGTCCACCGTCTGCATCTTCGCGATCGGGTACCGCAGACGCTCCAGCTCGGCGAAGATCTCGACGACGTCGTCGGCGACGTCGCGGTGCACCACCAGGGATCCGCGCCTGGTCGTCCCGTCGGGGTCCACGAAGTTCAGGTCGAGCCGGCGCAACTCCTGCGGCCCGATCGGGCAGCCCGGTCGCCAGGTCTCGCCCAGTTCGGCGGCGGTGACGGAGCGCACCGACGCGGCCGGCGGTGGGTCTACCGGCGTGGGCGGCACTGTCGAGAACGTCTCAGCGGCCAGCTGCGCCGTCGCCGCCGAAGGCCCCTGCGGCGGGACGGGTGCGCCGCAGCCGAGGATACCGGCGGCGACCGTCGCCGAGGCCGCCACTACCCCGTACCGCCGTCTTGCCGCCCGCCGTCGCATCACCGCCGATCCGATCACATAACGCACCCGAGCCGGGGTTACGCCACGGCTGACAGACGACTTTCCGAGCGGCGCTGAGCCGCCTTCCCGATGGAGCCCGGCCTGGGGGCGGGCTGCCGAACAACCCGGGCCGGTCGCGGTTCTGCGCGGACGCCGGCGACGGCTCTCGGGGTGCGCACGACGGCAGCGGCATCGTGGCGGGCGTACCCGGCGTCGACGATGTCTTTCAGCGGCTTCTCGATCGCGGCCACGATCGGCTCGGGAATTCCGATATCCCGCAACGGCTGAACGAGGGGCAGCCCAACGGTGGGAATCAGATAGCTCGTCGTGGTGCCGCCGAGGCTGTTGGTGGTGGTGGACACGTTCGCCGCCGGCACCGCGGACAGATCCAGGCCGCCGGGAACGGTTTCGTAACGGCCGTGCACGTACATGGTGCCCAGCAGGGCATTGGCCAGGCTCACCAGATTCCACGGGCGATCGGGGAAATCACCCCAGGCGTCGTACTCGCCGTTGACGATCACCGACGCGTACGGCGTCGGCGGGGCGATGAACGGTGTGAGTCCGATCACCGGCACCCGAAACGGCAGGGCCTTCAGGATGCCGACGGGACCTGACGGGTCGCCGATGGTCAGGAACGTCAACTGGTCGAGGGCCGGGCGCTGATCGTCGGGCAGGGACATCAGCGCCTGCTTCGCGTAGGCCACCGCAATGGCACCCTGGCTGAAGCCCGCGACGATCAACGGCCCGAGGGTTTCGCGCACCGCGGTCCCGATGCCGGCCGTCGCGACGGCCAGCGACGCGTCCATTCCGAAAATCGCCGCGGGATAGTCGATCCGGAACACCGTGGCCCCTGCGAAGTAGCCGGGCAGCAGATCCTCGGGGTGCGGCGGCGGGTGCAGCGTCTCGGTACCGCTGACGGTGAGAGCGGTGAGGCCGACCGCGGGCACTGCGGTGACGATCGCGGCCAGAACCGCGGCCGCGAGGGCCGCCGCCAGCGATCCGCGCAGCGCCATAAATCAAGCTAGCCCCGCTGTTGCTACCCCGGGCCGGTATTGGGTCCAAGAGGCTGGCAATCCGGTGCTGGCGGAAGCCCCACCCAGCCCGCACATCCGCGGCCCGTCGCCGTGTAGGCCACGCCGGGTTGGTAGGGCACCGAGACCTGCGCCGGAGAAGCACCTTGGGCCTGGGTGCAGTCCGCCGGCGACCCGCCGCCCGAGTGCAGGCACACCACGCTGGAGTAGGGAACCGCGAGCGGGGCGCAGCCCGTCGACTGGACCGTCGCCGATACACCGTCGGCGCCGGCAACGGGTCCCGACAGCGTGAACGAACACGGCGGCGCCGGCGGGGGCGGCGCGGCCTGGGCCGCACCGGCACTACCGCCGAGCGCCACTGCGCAGATGATCCCGACCACGACCGGTCCGCCCATCGGTGAAGCGTATGCCGCCGGATCCCGCCGTCGCGCCATTACGGCGACGCCAAACGTGCGCCTACGACGCGTCGACGTTCCGTGAGCGGCCTCAGGCCAGCAGTGGGTCGATCACCGAGCGCGGCACCAGCACCTGGGTGGCCCCGGCCGCTTCGGGCAGCAACCCACCCTGACTGAAGAAGAAGATCACCCCGTCATTGGTGATCGCGAAGTTCTGGTAGTTCGCCGGATCCAGACCCGCGGTGGGCGATATCGGCACCGGGGAGCCGGTCTGCTTCTCCAATTCGGCCCGGACTGCCGGAAAGACGATGGACAGCGGATCGGTCTCCGGCCGCCAGAGCGTCTCGTAGGTCACCAGCTTGCGGTAGGCCTGGTCCCAGACGAAGGACTTGAAGGTGGTACGCGGGCCGGCCCCGCCCACATTCTGGTACACCTTCAGAACCACCGACAGCTGACCGCGCGGCGGAACGTAGGAGTTGTAGGTCGCCGCGGTGATATCGAGGGCGTAGGGCCGCTCACGCGGGGTCGACGACCTCGCGGTGTTGAGGAACGTGTCGCGGGTCTGGGCGACGAATTGTGTGAGCGTCTTCATATCGGGGAAGTTGCTCGGCACGCTGATGTCGACGATGTAGCCCGGATCGGTGAGGGCGATCGTGCACACGGTTCCGGTGTCGACACCCTTGATATCGGTGCAGTAGTTCTTCGGCGCGGCCGGGGCAACAGCGGGAATGATCAGCGCAACAGCGATTGCCGCGAGTGCCGAGGCCACGAAATTTCGCACGACGTCAGATTCTAAAGGGTTGCTTGCATCTCATATCCATGTCCGGGTCCACTATGCCTTGGGTCTAGATCCGGGTTCGTACCACCGATTCATGTCGCCGACGCGCCAGCTGCGCCATTGTGGAGGGCTATGGGGGTGAACACTGACGTGAAACCGATATCCACCGCCACCGTCGGTGGCGGTAGTGAACGTGTCCACCGAGGCGACCGATGACCGCCATGACGCAGAAGCAGTGCTGTGCGGTGCTCAACGGGGCCGCGACCGTCGACGATGCCCACGCGACGCTGCGGCACTGCTGGTCGGCCAACAACCACGTGCCCGCGCACATCCGGATGCAACTCGGTATCGCGGTGGCGGAGATGGTGGCCAACATCGTCGAGCATGCCGCGGAGGGCGAGTCCGTCCGGGTACAGATGTCCATCGAGGTGCTCGCCGACGAGGTGCACGTCAGTTTCACCGACGACGGGGCGCCGTGCCCGGTTGACCCGTCGGCGTCGCAGATGCCGGGCGAATTCGCCACCCGCGGCCGGGGTATCGCGATGATGCGGGCCGTTCTGGGCACGCTGTCCTACCACCGTTCGGACACCCACAACCACTGGCGCCTCGTCAGCCGGCGTTTCGGCTGACGGTACCGGCCGGATACCATCCGACCCGTGAGTTCGCCCTGGCAGCCGCCTATTCAACCACCGCTGCCGCCGCAGCAACCCGGACAACCGTCAGGTCCGGGCCGATCGCGTTGGTTGCCCGCGGCGATCGTCGGCGCGGCGATCGTGGTCGCCGCCGCACTGGTGGCGGGGGCCCTGATTCTGCGCGGCGGCGGCGCGGAGTCCGCCGACGCCCCAGCGACGACCTGCCAGGCGTGGACCGAGACGCGGGAGACCCTTCGATCCATCCCGGCCCTGCCGGATGGCTGGACCTGGGACACCCCGAATATCGACACCTACATCAAGAACCAGAACGCCCCGGTCGGCACAGCCCTCGACCTGTTCGAGCCCAAGATCGCCCCGATGCCTGCCGATGTGGCGCAGGCCGCCCAGGACTATGTGGACGCGCGCCGCGAACAGATGCGCTCCCTCGCTGACCGCAGCTACACCCCGGCCGACGGGAAAGCGGTCGATACCGCCTTGGGCAACCTGAATCGGCTGTGCGGCATCGTCGACAACGGCCGCAGAATCTGAGCCACCGCGCCGTGTAGCGCAGCGGGTGATGTCAGCGCCGGCCGCTCAGCCGAGTGCCCTGGGCCCCTTCTGTTTGGCGACGAACTCCTGCTCGGGACGCCCGGTGGCGCCGTAACGCAGACCGACCTTGACCTGGTCGCTGGTGGCCAGGGCGGCAAGGTAACGCTGGGCGGTCGCCCGGGACACCCCGATTTCGGCGGCCACCTCGGCCGCGGACATCGGAGCGTCGGCACCGGCGAGCGCCCGAAGGACAAGTTCCTTGGTGGGAGACTGCGCGACGACGGGTGCCTGCGATGCGGCGATGCGGGGACGCAGCGCGTCCAGTGCCGCGTCGATATCGCCGGGCCCCAGATTGCTGCCCGACAAGATCCGGCGGTAGCGGGCGTAGCCGGCCAATCGCGCGGCCAACTCGGTGGGGGCGAACGGTTTGACCAGATAACTCAACGCCCCTGCGGCCATCGCGGCACGAACGGTCTGGGCTTCGGTGGCCGCGCTCAACACCATCTTGTCGCAGCGAAGTTCGCGGACGAAGTCGATCCCGGAACCATCCGGCAGGTAGACGTCCACCAGAGCCAGGTCGGCCGGGTCGGCCTTGCGCGCCGCGGCCAGTGTGTTCGCGGTGCCGACCACGGTGAAGCCGGGCAGCGCCTCGACGATGCCGGCGTGCATGTTGGCGACCCGGAAGTCGTCCTCGACCACCAGCACCGTCAGATCCGTGTCGCTCACTGCTCAGCCTCCGCCATCACACCCGGAAGTCGGGCGATGAACTCCGCTCCGCATAATTCCACCGCCGGATTGCCGGAACTGGACAGCCGGATGTCGCCGCCGAGCGCCCGCGCGATCTGCCGGGACAACGTCAGGCCTATTCCGCGGCCGCCGGGCAGGTCGGAATGCGTTTTGGTCGACGTGCCCTCCATAAAAATCTGATCGGTCAGATCCGGCGCCACCCCGTCACCGCTGTCGGCCACGGTGATGTGCAGCGTCGATTTATCCTGCAGCAGTTCGACTTCCACCACTTTGACCGCACTGCCTCCGGTCCGGGCGGCCTCGATGGCATTGTCGAGCAGGTTGCCCAGCACGGTCGTGACGTCGACCGGGAACACCAGCTGGCCGGGTGCCCAGGTGTTGGGTCCGATGCGCAGTGTCACCCCGGCCTCCCTGACCCCCGCCGCCTTGGCCGCCAACAGTGCTTGCAGATAGGTGTCGCGAATCGCGTCGATACCGGGTAGCGCCGAGCCCAGCGGCCCCGACCCGAGCAGCTCCTCCAGATACCGCGAGGCCTCCTCGGCGTGACCGCTGTGCAGCAGCCCGTTGAGCAGGTGCAACCTGTTGGCGAATTCGTGGCGCTGCGCCCGCAGGACGGTGCTCATCAATTGCACCGCGTCCAGTTGGCGGGTCAGCGATTCGATATCGGTGCGGTCCCGCACGACCAGCACAGTGCCCAGTTCGCGGCCCTCCCGCGACACCGGCCGGGCCGTGACGACTAGAGCCCGATCCCCGACGGTGACCAGCGTCGGCTTCGGATCACAGGATCGCAAGACCTGCAGCACCCGCGGGGTCAGGCCAATCTGGTCGACCGGCTGTCCGGTGGCCGAGCCGATCTCCAGCAGCCGTCTGGCTTCGTCGTTGACGAAGGTGGTGTTGCCCTCGGTGTCGGTGGCCAACACCCCTTCGCCGATGCCATGCAGTACCGCCTCCTGGGTGCGTACCAGTTCGGTCATCTCGGTGGGCTGAAGATCGAGTGTCTGCTCGCGCCACCGCCGGGCCAGCAGGGCCGACAGGATCACTCCGGCCAGCAATGCGGGGCCGGCGGTCATGGCGGCCAGGCGCTGTTCGTTTCGCAGCAGGCCGTACACCGAGGAGGTCGACATCCCGACGCTGACCTCGCCCACCACCTGGGTGGAATCCAGAGCCAGAATCGGCACCTTGGCGCGGACCGACGGTCCCAGGGTGCCAGTCTGTTCGACGACCTCCTCACGGCCGGCCAGCGCCGCGGACGGGTCGGTGCTCACCATCTTGCCCAACTCGGCGAGGTTGGGATGGCTCAGCCGGATTCCGCGGTCGTTGGTGATCACCACGAACAGGACGCCGGTACCTACCTGGACCCTGGAGGCGAGGTTCTGTAGCGGCCCGCGGGCCAATGCGTCCGGGGAGGGCACGCGGCCGTCGAGGCTGGCGACGTCGGCGCGCACGGCGGGCGACGCGGCGAGCGCCTGGGCGACGTCCAGGGAACGCTCGCCGTACTCGTCGATCAGCCGCTTGTGGTAGACCACTGCCAGCAGCCCGAACGCGATGGCCAGCGTGAGCATCACCACCGCCAACTGCAACAGCAGAATCTGCGTTGCGAGCCGCACATCGATGCGGTGCTTGCTGGCCACCCGGGCAGCTTAACCGGCTAGCTAAGCAGAATGCGCAAAAGCCTGGTCCGCGGCGTCACCGAACCAGTCGTCGCCGACCACCTCGATGAAGGCCTTCCGGAGAACACCGATGTAGTGGTGCACCGAGTGGCGGCCCTCCGGGGTATCCGGGTAGGAGACAGTGACGATGGTCTGGTCGGCGTTCCGGGTGATCCACACGTTGACGCCGCCGTGGGAGAGGTCATCGATGTAGATGCCGAGGCGATTGGCGTTGGCGTCAGCCTGATTGCGGAAGTCGAACAGGGACACCATCTTCGACGGCCGACTCGCCAGCGTCACCCCGAGTTCGTCGGCAGGAGCCAGGTCCAGAACGCGCTGAAACGGCACCGTGGACAGGTGCTTGTTGGCGTCGAAGGACTTCTGTGCCGCCCTGGCCATCTGCGCGAAGTCGCCCTCGCCGACGGCTACCGAAATCGGGAACAAGCTGGCGTACCAGCCCGCGCTCAACGATTGCGCATCGCCGGTGCGGGTGTCGGACGGGGTGCCGGTGCGGGTGTCGGACGGGGTGAAGGTGTGGAAGGTACCCGAACCGGTGAGTTCATGGTCGGCCAGTGCCGCGCAGGCCATCACGCCGCCACTGAACCGCGCCCCGGCGGCGCGGCAGGCCGCCTCGAACGCGTCGGTTTCCTCGGCGTTGAGCAACTCGATCGTCACTGCCCGGCCGGCGCCGTTGATTGAGGTATCGCCCAACGGCAGCGGGAAACTGGGCCAGTCGCCATCGGTATCGCGGGCGAAGTCGACCCAGTCCTTGACCGGCCGCGAGTCCAGCGTCATGGCATTGACCTGAAGGTGCTGCCGCGCGGTGAAGTCGTGGTAGCCGGCGGTCCGCGGCAACGGGTTGGGGAGACCGAAAACCAGCGCCTGATAGCTCAGGTGGATGTCGCGGTAGACCAGCAGGGCCGAGGTCCCGTCGGTGTGCAGATGATCGATGTTGGCGTAGACGGTGAAGTGGTCCGCCTTCTGGATGACACCGAAGGTGAAGCAGTCCCAGTCCAGGGTGCCCGGTGTCGCGGTTAGCACATGACGCCGGATCTCTTCCTCCCTCATGAAACCCAGCGCGGTCGGGACGAACTCGATGCGGTTCGGGTGGTCCACCGTGCGCCGGGTGATGATCTCGGCATCGTCGCCCTCGACATCGAAGGCGCTGTGATAGGTGTCATGGCGACGGATGTGGACGTTGATCGCCTCGGTCATCGCGGCCACATCGCACCAACCGTCGACGTCCCAGGCGGCCATGATCAGCCGCGGAACCTCGCGGTCAAGATCCTTGGCGAAATGCGCCGTCCGCAGATGCTGGGCCTGCTGGAAGCTGGGGGGCAGGAGATCCTGCTCAGCCTGTGCCATGACATCGCGACTTGCCGGCGAGGCCGTCCACGTCGTCACCGGTCCGCGCCCAGGATTCCACGAACTGATGGAACCGATGGCGACCATGTCCAACTCCTTACGCTGAGGTAATTAACCTTTCGATGAACGTAAGGGCGGCGTTACCTAGTGTCGTGCTTGTGCTCGCTAGCGGCGAAAATGCGCGATCTGCACACTTTTGCGCATTGTGCTCAGAATGTGGATGTCAGCCGGGAAACAGCACCAGGAACAGCGCCAGGAAGGCACCGGTCACCGCCAGGAGCAGAACCGCGACGCCAATGGTCCTCGAACGCGGCAATTGCTTCGTCGGCAACAGCCAGCCGTGCAGAACTCGAGATAGTTGCGGCAGGAAAACCATCATGACCAGCGCCATCGCGATCGCGTTCGTGAGCAAGACCGCGAGCGCGAAGGGGACGGCCATGAAGCGCTGCAGGAGCAGGTTGACGACGATCACCGTCGGGTACAGGGCCATGACGCCGGCGATGAGTTGTTTCCACTTGGCGGGCGCCCCCGGTCCCGAGGTGGTGCTGAGCCCGAAGTTCAGCCAATCGTTGCGGCCGATCGGAACCGCCGAAACCTCTGAGTTCTCGGTGTACGGCTCGATTTCCCTGATCAGTGAAGCCAGTTCGGCGGAACGAGCCCACCGCGCCGAGTGCTCCGCGTCGGAAAACCGGACGATTTGCGTCCAGAAGTCCTGCTGGCCCGGGACGGCAGGCAGTTGCTCGGCCGAAACGAACCCGGGCGTCCTTTCCAGGCAGGCCCGGACCTTCTCGCTCCAGATCTGGTAATCGGCGACGCGGTCGCGGTCCACCCGCCGTGTTGTCACGAACGCTACTTCGGAGGTCGCGTCATCTGCGGTTGAGGACACCGGCTACCTTCCTTGGTCGGCCCCGCTCGGCTGAACCCGTCGCGGGGCTCCTCAGACGTCAGTCCGCCGGGCGGAAATAGGGTTCGACCGTGCCGCTGAGCTTGATCACCATGGGATTTCCGCGGCGATCCTTTGCGGTGGGAACCTCGACACGCACCCACCCCTCGTCGACGTTGTATTCGCAGACATTGGTTTTCTCGACGCCGTTGAAGCGAATACCCACGTCACGGCTCAGCACCTCTTCGCTGAAGAAGGGGCTGCTCGGATCGATGGAGAGCTGATTCGGTGGCACGTCGGTGATCTGGTCGTCGGACATGATGGCCTTCGTTGAGTGTCGCGTCGGATTGCTGGTGTGATTCCCCAAGAACCTACGCGAGTCTGTATGAGGGGGTTACGGGGGTTTTCACCGAGCCCCCAGGGCAGGACATCAGTCGCTCAGGCGGCGGGGTGATCGCCTCGGTCGAGCTTCTCCGCAATCCAGACCTTGATGAGCGACTGGCGAGTGACGCCGAGTCTGGTTGCCTCACGGTCGAGTTCGGCGATCATCCACGCGGGGAAATCCACATTCACGCGCCGATGTTCCTCACCGGGGCGCCGCGCCCGAGCAGTATCCAGAGCGGGCGCCATGTCCTCGCCGGCGTCAAATCGCTCCTCGAATTCCTTAGCCTTCATAAATCGTCACCTCGTTCCCAGCGACGGTCAACAAGAGGGACGTACCGAGATGATCCGTACATATTCATCGCGATAAGTCACCACCGCCGACCAAACCCGGCCGCCGATGCGACCGATCACCATCCACCGAGGCTCATCCGTCGTCCGCGCCGGAACCTCGATGCGGTGCGTATCCCGCCATAGTGGGTGTCGTTGGAGTGGTAACTGTCGTCAGGGTTGTCGTCAAAATCGTCGTCAGCACGGACGTGGAACTCACCTGCGCGATACCCGCTTGGCCCGGCCCCAGCAAAGGGGAAGCCGGTGTCCAGGCCAGCCCACGGCATGATGTTTTGATTGATACAAACAGCGGTTATGATGGTTAGTATCTATCGCGACGACTGTTTGTAAGGAGGTTTGCATCATGCTTTTCGAGCCGCCGGCACTGGACGCTCGCGAGCTCGAGGTCATCTCCGAGATCGACGAACTCCGCCAGCGATTGCGTTCGCGCCTCTACGAACCGCGCCGTTGGACGGGTTCCCTGCGCCGGGTGCAGTTCGCCCGCGCCGTCCAGGGGTCCAACAGCATCGAGGGCTACGAAGCCAAACTTGACGATGCGCTCGCCATCGAGATGGGCGAGGAGGCTCTGGACGCCAGCGAAGAGACCGCTCTGGCGATCAAGGGCTACCGCGATGCGATGACCTACGTGCTCCAGCTTGCGGAAGAGCCCCGGTTCCGATTCGAAGAACAACTCATCAAGAGCCTTCACTTCATGATGACGAACTATGACCTGAAGAGCCGCCCCGGCCGGTGGCGAGCGAGCCCCATCTACGTTCAGAAGGAAGAAACCGGAGAGATCGTCTACGAAGGCGTCGACGTCGATTCCGTCGATACCCTCATGCACGAACTCGTCACCTACCTGGAATCCGATGGCGATATCCCAATCGTCGTCAAAGCCGCGATGGCCCACCTCAACCTCGTTCTCATCCACCCCTTTCGGGACGGAAACGGCCGGATGGCGCGTTGCCTCCAAACGCTGGTACTGGCCCGGGAAGGAATCGTTTCCCCGGTCTTCTCCAGCATCGAGGAATATCTCGGGCAGGACACGCGCTCGTACTACGACGTGCTCGCCGACGTCGGAACCGGCTCATGGCAACCAACCAGGAGCACCCGGCCGTGGATTCGCTACGTGCTCACCGCACACCTGCGTCAAGCGAAGACCGTCTTGCGCCGGACCAAAGAGATCGAAACCATTTACCTCGAACTCGAACGCCTCGTCGCCCGCTACCGGCTGCCAGAGCGAACATTGGAAGCCCTCTTCGACGCCACCTCCGGGCTCAGAGTCCGGCGCGCCGTCTACCGCGCCATCCTCGAAAACCAAAGCGATGATCCGGTCAGTGAACAGACCGCAACCCGCGACCTGCAAAGTCTCACCAACCACGGCCTCCTCGTCCCACACGGCGAACGCCGCGGACGGTATTACACCGCAGGACCCGAACTCGCTGCTATCCGCGACCGTGTGATCAAGAACCGCGATCCCCGCGATGACTCGGACCCATTCGCCATCCAAGCCTCGGAGTCAGACCCAATTCCTCTGTGGTGAGGCTGAGAAGAGCGCGCGTATTCGGGTTCGCAATTCCCACTCTTGCTTTTCGACAGGCTCTGATCGCGCTTTTGGACAGCCCGTGGCCACACATCGCTAGCTCGCGCAGGAAAAAGAGAGGCACATGACCACCACACGCAAAGTGTGGTGGCCCCTTGTTGTCGTCAAAACTGTCGTCAAACGGGCTTCCGAAAGCCCGCAACATCGCCATCTTCCCTGGTGGAGCTAAGGGGACTCGAACCCCTGACCCCCACACTGCCAGTGTGGTGCGCTACCAGCTGCGCCATAGCCCCAGTTGACGACGAAACTACACCACCGCCACAGGCGCCTCAAAACCTCCCCGGCCAGGACGCGAACCCACCTCAGGGCAACTCACCGGCCGCCTCCGGCCCCAGGGCCCGGGCCGGGGTGTGCTCCACCGGCGACTCGTCGCGGGTCTCCGGTGCGAACGTCCAGCCGATCGACGCCAACAGCAGGGTGGCCCCGCTGACCCCGAAGGCCCACCCGAAGGACAGCTGCTGGGCGATCACCCCGACGCCGAAGGACCCGACGATGGAGCCGAAGTCCGACATCATCTGGAAGGTCGCGATCGCGGTGCCGCCACGGGCCTTGCCGATGATGTCGGCGACCGCCGCCTGCTGCGGGGAGTTGTAGACACCAGACGCCAGACCGACGACCACCGCCAGGACCAGGAACACCGGCAGTGACGGCGACAGGCCCAAAACCGCGGTGGAGATTCCGGACAGCGCCAGTCCGACGATCAGCAGCGGCCGCCGGCCGATCCGGTCGGAGAGCCGGCCGCTGGGCATGACCGCCACCACATTGCCCACCGCGAACGCGGTCAGCGCCAGACCGGCGATACCGGGGCTGCGGCCCAGCCCCTCCACGACGAACAGCGGCACCAGCGCGAAACGCAGCCCGAACAGCGACCAACCGGTGGCGAAGTTCGACAGCAACGCCGCCCGGTAGGCGCCGTGGCGCAGCGCTGAGCGCACCGTCACGGTCGGCTCGTCGCCGCTGGCCGGGGCGGCCAGCGCGGAGTGCCGCAGGCTGATCAGCACGATGGCCGCGGCGAACAGCAGCAGCGCCCCGTAGATGACGAACGGTGCGCTCAGGCCCAGCCCCGCGGTCAGGCTGCCGACCACCGGTCCGGCCACCGAGCCGACCAGGAAGGCCCCGGAGAACATTCCGGCCACGCGGCCGCGGGCATCCGGCGGACTCATCCGGATCATCAGTCCCAGTGCGGAGACGAAGAACATCGTCGAGCCGATACCGCCGAGCGCCCGGAACACCAGCAGCTGCCAGTAGGTCTGGGCGAACGCGCACGCCGCGGTGGACAGCGCGACGATCAGCACCCCGCTGACGTAGATCTTGCGCTCCCCCAGCCGCGTCACCAGCATTCCGGTGGGTGGGGCGGCCAGCAACCGCATCACCGCGAAGGCGGTGATCACAAAAGTCGCCGCGCTGATCGTCACCCCGAAATGCCGGGCCAGTTGCGGCAGGACCGGGGCCACCACCCCGTAGCCGAGCGCGATGATCGCGTTGGCGGTGATCAGCGACCACACCTCACGCGGAAGCCGGGCCTGCGTCGGCGACGCTGCTCCCTCGGCTACCGAACTCACGATATGACTGTATTCACCACATCCCTGGCGGCCTCCTGCACCTGCGCCAGATGCTCGGGGCCCAGAAACGATTCCGCGTAGATCTTGTAGACGTCCTCGGTTCCCGACGGACGCGCCGCGAACCAGCCGTTGGCGGTGGTCACCTTCAGCCCGCCGATCGGGGCGCCGTTGCCGGGGGCGGCGGTGAGCTTGGCGGTGATCGGCTCCCCGGCCAGTTCGATCGCGCCGACCTGCTCGGCGGACAGCTTGGCCAGCCGGGCCTTCTGCTCGCGGTCGGCCGGTGCATCCATCCGCGCGTACACCGGCGCACCGTATTTGGCGGACAGTTCGGCGTAACGTTGCGAGGGGGTCTTGCCTGTGACGGCCAGTATCTCCGAGGCCAGCAGGCACATGATGATGCCGTCCTTGTCGGTGGTCCACACCGATCCGTCGCGCCGCAGGAACGACGCCCCGGCCGACTCCTCTCCTCCGAATCCGATTGTGCCGCTGATCAATCCGTCGACGAACCACTTGAACCCGACGGGCACCTCCATCAGGGTCCGGCCCAGGCCCGCAACGACCCGGTCGATGATCGAGGAACTCACCGCGGTTTTCCCGACGGCGACCCCGGACGGCCAGTCCGGCCGGTGGGTGCAGAGGTAGTCGATCGCCACCGCCAGGTAGTGGTTGGGGTTGAGCAGGCCGGCGTCGGGGGTGACGATGCCGTGCCGGTCGGCGTCGGCGTCGTTACCGGTGGCGATCTGGTAGCTGTCCCGATTGGCGATCAGCGAGGCCATCGCATTGGGCGAACTGCAGTCCATCCTGATCTTGCCGTCGGTGTCCAGGGTCATGAACCGCCAGGTGGCGTCGACCAGGGGGTTGACCACGGTGAGTTCCAGGTTGTGGCGTTCGGCGATCGCGGCCCAGTAATCGACGCTGGCCCCGCCCAACGGGTCGGCGCCGATCCGGATTCCCTCGGCGCGGATGGCGTGGATGTCGACGACGTTGGGCAGGTCGGAAACGTAAGCGTCCAGATAGTCGTGACGCTGCATATGCTGCAGGGCGCGGGCGATCGGCACCCGCTTCACCTCCGCGAGGCCGCCGCGCAGAATCTCGTTGGCGCGCTGGGCAATCACCGACGTGGCGTCGGTATCGGCCGGTCCGCCGTTGGGCGGGTTGTACTTGAAGCCGCCGTCGCGCGGCGGATTGTGCGACGGGGTGACGACGATGCCGTCGGCCAGTCCGGTGCCGCGGCCGCGGTTGTAGGTCAGGATGGCGTGGCTGACCGCCGGTGTCGGGGTGTAGCGGTCGGCGGAGTCGACACACACCGCGACGTCATTGGCTGCCAGCACCTCGCAGGCGGTGGTCCAGGCCGGCTCGGACAGCCCATGGGTGTCGCGGCCCAGGAACAGCGGCCCGGTGGTGCCACCGGCGGCGCGGTATTCGCAGATCGCCTGGGTGGTGGCCAGGATGTGCGCCTCGTTGAACGCCCCGTCCAGGCTGGATCCGCGGTGCCCGGAGGTCCCGAAGGCCACCTGCTGGGCGACATCGTCGGGGTCGGGAACCACCGTGTAGTACGCCGTCACCAGGTGAGGCAGGTCGATGAGATCGTCGGGTTGCGCCGGCTTTCCGGCGCGGGGATTGGCCGCCATGACCGCAATTGTGCCGCCGGAACGCAATACTGAACCGGTGTTCGGCCACGACAACCGGGAACTGGCGGCGGTGTTCGCCGGCGGCGCCCTGGGCACCGTCGCGCGGGCCGGCCTGGAGTCTCTGGTCGCCGCCGACCCGGGCCGCTGGCCGTGGGCCACCTTCGCGGTCAACATCGTCGGGGCGTTCCTGCTGGGCTACTTCACCACCCGCCTGCTGGAACGGCTGCCATTGTCGGCCTACCGCCGGCCGCTGCTGGGCACCGGGATGTGCGGCGGCCTGACCACCTTCTCCACCATGCAGGTGGAGACGCTGCGGATGATCGAGCACCAGCACTACGGCCTGGCGGCCGGCTACACCGCCGCCAGTGTCTGCGCCGGCCTGCTGGCCGCCTACACCGCCACCGCACTGGTGCGCCGGGTCAGGATCCTGCGGTGAACGTCGCGCTGTGGGCCGGTGTGCTGGTCATCGGCGGGGTGGGTTCGGTGGCCCGGTTCATGGTCGACCGGGCCGTCGCCCGCCGGGCATCGGGCGCGTTCCCGATCGGCACCCTGACGGTCAATATCAGCGGCGCCCTGCTGCTCGGTCTGGTCACCGGCCTGACCCTGAGTCACGGCGTCGCCCTGCTGGCCGGCACCGCACTATTGGGCGCTTACACGACCTTCTCCACCTGGATGCTGGAGACCCAACGGCTGGCCGAGGAGCGGCGGATCGCACCGGCGGTGCTCAACATTGTGCTCAGTCTCGTGCTGGGACTGGCCGCGGCGGCCACCGGCCACTGGATCGCGGGCCTGCTGTGACCGGGCACCTCAAGCTCACCGCCTACCTCGGCGAACGCCAGCGCAGCGGTTCGGCGTTCGTCGCCGAGGCGATGCTGGACTTGTTCACCGAACGCTCGGTGGCCAGCAGCATCATGCTGCGCGGGGTCACCGGCTTCGGCTCCCGCCACGTGCTGCGCACCGACGAGTCGCTGAGCCTGTCAGAGGATCCCCCGATCACCATCGCCGCCCTGGACACCGACAACGTCATCGGCGCCGTGGCCGGTGATGTCGCGGCCCTGCTGCCGCGCGGGCTGATCACCGTCGAACGGGTGCGGTTGCTCGGCGGACCCGAAGCCGTGGCGCCCGACACCGGCGCGGTCCGGGTGAGCATCGCCCTGGGCCGCAACCGCCGGATCGGGACCAGACCGGCCTTCGCCGCCGTCTGCGACCTGCTGCACCGGCACCGCTTCGCCGGCGCCACAGCACTTCTGGGAGTCGACGGCACCGTCGGCGGGCAACGCCGACGGGCGCACTTCTTCAGCCGCAACCTCGACGTCCCGCTGGTGATCATCGCGATCGGCACCGCCGAGCAGGCCCGCGCGGCACTACCCGAACTGCAGGCAATGACGATCCAACCGGTCGTCACCGCGGAGCGGATCGTGGTCTGCAAACGCGACGGGGTTCTGCTGCAGCGCCCGCCGGCCCTGCCGGCCACCGACAGCCACGGCCGCCCGCTGTGGCAGAAGCTGATGATCCACACCTCCGAGTCCACCCGACACGACGGCCAGCCCATCCACCGCGCCATCGTCGGGCAGTTGCGCCAGCACCGCGCCGCAATGGGGGCGACAGTGCTGCGCGGCGTCTGGGGCTTCCACGGCGACCAGGCCCCGCACGGCGACCGGTTCGTCCAGTGGGGCCGACAGGTACCGGTCACGACGACGATCATCGACACCCCGGAGAACATCGCGCGCAGTTTCGACCTCGTCGACGACCTCACCGCCGAGCACGGCCTGGTGACCTGCGAGACGGTCCCGGCGCTGCTCGCACTCGGCGGCCCCCAGGCCCGCGGCGGTCTGGAGTTGGCGGTCTACCCCTGAGCGTCGCGGCTGTCGGCCAGCACCGTCAGCAACACCACCGCGTCGGCATCGGCGTGCAGTCCGTGTCGCTGCGGCGGGATCACCAGCAGGTCGCCGGCGTCACCGGCCCAGGTGTCCGCGCCGGCGGTTACCCGGACGCGACCCTGCAGCACCTGCAGGGTCGCCTGCCCGGGGCTGTTGTGCTCGCCCAGTTCGGTGCCTGCCGTCATTGCGATCAGGGTCTGACGCAACATGTGGTCGTGGCCCCCGTGCACGGTGTGGGCCGAGCGGCCGGCGCGCGAGGACCGCGCCGCCTCCAGGTGCTCCTCGGCGAGCCGCGTCAGCGAAATCCCGTCCATATCGTTCCTTTCGATCGTGCGACTCAGGCCAGCAGCAGGACGCCGCTCCCCAGCAGTGCCACCACCTTGACCGCTTCAAACCCGACATAGACGACATGCGCGTTCGACCGGCCGGACTCGGCGACCGCCGGGTCGGCCAGCACCGCGTCGGAGCGCCGGGTCAGCGCGGGGCGGACGGCGAGTACCTGGGCGCCGAGTGCCGCGACGGCCACCACCAGCGCCACCGTCGCACCCCCGGGAGCCCGGCCGAGCACCACCGCCACCAGCGCCACGGCCGCCAGCACCACCTCGCAGATGTTCAGCGCCCGGAACACCAACCGCCCGATGCCCAAGCCGAGTGGGATTGTGATCCCGGGAGCGCGGAACTTCAGCGGCGCTTCCAGGAACGAGATCGCGAACACCATCCCGAGCCAGACGAAGATGGCCGCCACGGCCAGCGCCAGCCAGTGGTTCACCGGATGCCCTCCTCTCGTGGACCTACTTCCACTGCCCCGGAGCACCCCAGTTCGGCACCATGTCATCGACGTTCGAAATCCACTTCTTGACCTGCCCGGGCGGAAGCGGGTTACCCGGAACGGCGATGTTGACACCCGGCCCCGGAATGCCCGGCACCCAGGGATGCCATGAATCCGCCTGCGCAACCGGCGACCCCACCGATAGCGCCGCAACTGACACCGCTCCGGCCAGAGCCACCCGCACCAACGCGCGCATAGAACCTCACCACCTCGGGGCGGGAACCACTGCGTCCCGCGATTTTTATTAAGGTACCCGCCATATCGCCGCCGAATCAGGACCGGGAGGCCGTCATGGGAGTCCACCGACCCCACCGTGCTGGCGGGATCGCCGTCGCCCTCATCACAGCGGCGGCCCTGGGCGGATGCACCGCAGAACAGCCTGTCGACGCCCCCTCGGCGCCGTCCGCACCGGTCCCCACCTCTGCCGCCGCTCCCACCCCGACGACGTCGCCGCCGCGCACCGTGACCTGGACCTCGCTGCAGGCCGGTGACTGCCTGGCCGACGCCCCGCCCACCGATCCGGCGGTGGTCATCGTGACTCTCGTCGACTGCACCCAACCGCACCTGGCCGAGGCGTATCTGCGCGCCGACATCCCCGTCAACGAAGCCCTCAGCGATATCGCCGGCCCGCGGTGCGACGCCGGGTTCACCGCCTACACCGGTCGCCCGGCCACCGGAAGCAGGTACACCACCACCTACCTGATCGACTCCGACCAGGACCGCACCGATAACAACCCGTACCCGAGCACCGTCATCTGCCTGCTGCAAGACGCCCAGGGCCGCAGCCTGACCGGTTCGGCGAAGGCCGGACCCGGGTGATCCTGGCCCGGGATCGACTCTGCGCTCAGACCGGCTCCGAAGGCGAACCCACGATCTACACGCAGAGTCGATGCTCCCTGCGCAGAGTGACTCCGTCGAACCCTAGCGCGCCGGTCGCCGCAGCGGCTACAGCCCGGTCAGATCGTCGGGAACGTCGACCGCGTACTGCTTGAGGACGTCCAACTCGACAACATCGAGGGTGCGTTCGTGGGTGGCGGCCAGCACCACCGGTGCCGCGCAGCCGTCCTCGTGGGACCGCAGCCAGTTGAGCGCGGTGACACACCACCGGTCACCGGGAACCAGACCGGGGAACCGGTAGGCCGGCATCGGGGTGCCCAGATCGTTGCCGATGGAGCGCTGGTGTTCGAGGAACTCCGTGGTCACCACCGCGCAGATGGTGTGCAGGCCAACGTCCTGCGGACCGGTCGAGCAGCAGCCGTCGCGATGGAAGCCGGTCATCGGGTCGGTGCCGCACGGATCAAGCGGGCCTCCGAGCACGTTGCGATCCGCCACCCGACCAGTCCTACCAGATCTGCCGGGCTTACCGGGCCGACAGACCGAGGTCGGCGCTGAGGCAGTCGGCGGCGGCCAGTCCGGACAGGGCGACCATCGGCAATCCCCCACCCGGGTGGGCGCTGCCCGAGGCCAGGTACAGACCGGACAGGCCCGGCACCCGGTTCGGCGGACGCTTGAAGGCGGCGAAGCGGTCGTTGCTGGCCGCACCGTAGATGGCGCCGCGGCTACCCGGGAAGGCCGCCGCCAACTCCGTCGGGCTGCGCCGCCAGACCAGCGCGTCACCGTCGGCCCACAGACCGGCGCCGCGAATCCGTTGCACCACAGCATCTTCCAGCGCCGACCAGACCTGCGCCGGCCGCGGCCCGGTGGCCGGCTCGGCCGGGGCGTTGGCCATCACGAAGACCGGTTCGTCATCGGCCCAGCCCGATCGCCCGTGGCAGCGCTCCTGCGCGCAGAGGTAGACCGTCGGGGAGACCGGCGGCCGGTCGCGATCGACGATATCGGCGAACTCCGCGTCGTAGTCAGCCGGGAAGAGCACCTCGTGCGGCATCCGGTCGGCCCGGCGGCCGGCCCGCGCCACCGCGGTCCACCCTGACATCGAGGGCGCCGCCGCGGCGGGCAGGTGCCGGCGGGCATCCGGTAGGGCACCCTCGCGCAGCCAGCCGACATCGGCGTTGGCCACCACCGCCCGGCCGCGGCGCTGCCCACCGCCCGCCAGTGCCAGCCCGACCGCCGCGCCGCCGTCGGTCAGTACCCGCTCGACCGGGGTTCCGCACTCGATGACCCCGCCGCGGGCCTCGATCGCAGCGACCAGGGCATCGACCAACGCGTACATGCCGCCCTGCACGCCGTATCCGCCGAGTGAAAGCTCCACATGCGCAATGCAGTTCAGCGTCGCCGGGGCGCGCCGGGGATCGCTGCCATTGTAGGTGGCGTAGCGGCGCAGCAGCATCCGCAGATGTGGATCGCGGACGTGGCGGTCGATGCCGCCGACCATGCTGTGCAGCGCGTCGACGGCCGCCAGGGCGCGAGGGCGGCGCAGGGCCAAGCCGATCATCCCCGCCCAGGTCGGCGCCGGGCCCATCACGAAGTTGGGGGCCGCCGCCTCCCAGATCCGGCGGCTGTAGGCCAGGAAGGACGCCATCTCGGCCTCGGCGGCCGGCCCGAGGACTGAGGCGATGGTGGCCAGCGTCTGCTGCGGGTCATGGGCCACGTCGATCACGCAGCCGTCGGCGTAGCGGTAACGAAAGCCCGGGTCCAGCGCGCGTAGGCCGACCACTTCCTCCATACGCAGCCCGGCGCGGGCGAACAGTCCGGCGAACACCTCCGGCAGGGTCAGCACGCTGGGGCCGGTGTCGACGGCCACCCCGTCCACCTCGACGGTGCCGGCCTTGCCACCCGGACGGGGGCCGGCCTCGATCACCCGGACCGGCAGACCGCGGGCCGCCAGGGCCAGGGCGGCGGCCAGTCCGCCGATACCGGCCCCGAGCACCAGGACCCCCTGGCCGCGCTCAGCCGGCATGGGATCTCCTGCGGCGCAGCGCCCGAACGATGCCGCCCGGCCGCACCAGCGCGGTGAAGCCGGGCAGCGGATCGTCGGGATGGGTGCGGGCCCGGCGGCCGTCGGTGGCCGCCGTGACGGCGACGTCGATGGCGGCCAGTCCGTCCAGGATGGCACCCTCGATGGCCGGCAGCAGCGCCTGCCCGCCGACCGCCACCCCGGGCATCGGCGGGGCGAACCGCACCAGCGCGGCCGGGCGGTCCCGTTCCAGGAAGACGTAGTCCAGGCTCGCCACGATGAGGTCGACCGGGCTGCGCGCGTGCATGATCGCCACCCCGCCCTTGAGGTCCAGTGGCCGCAGGTGCGCCGGACGCTGCCGGCCCTGGGGAAAGATCCACACCCCCCGGCCGGGCCGATCCAGCAGGGCCGCCGAGTTCTCCAGGCAGGCCCGGCTGCTCTCAGGGCTGCTGCGGTCCAACGGCAGCGCGCCCACCCAGCCCAGGAACGGCAGTGCGCGCAGGTTCCCGGCGTCCATCACCGCCCAGCACCGCCCGCCCAGTGCCGCGTCGAGCACCACCAGCAGCAGGGTGTCCCACCAGGCGACATGGTTGGAGGCGAAGATGACCGGCCGGTCGGCCAACGCGGCGCGGGCCTGATCGAGTCCGGCCACCCACATGCCGTCCAGACCGCGGGCGACCCGGTGGCGGGCATACGGCCGGGCCAGGCGCAGGAAGGCGGGGTGGCGGGTGTCTCCGGCCCGGGCCAGGGCCCGCCGGTCGGCATCGGGGTCGGCGGGTCTGAGGTTCACGCCGCCTCCCGTTGGGAACGGGCGGGATAGGAGCGGCCGCGCCAGCGGATGTCGCCGCGGCGGCTGCACCGGAAACTGTCCAGCAGCACCCCCATCATCGCCAGCACGGCCGCCGGGTGCAGCAGCACGCTGAGCGGGCTGTGGCCGTAGCGCAGCGCCATGATCACCCGCAGCGCCAGGTTGGCGCCCACCCCGACCGCCGCCGCCGCGGCCAGTCCCCAGGCGCCGAGCAGTGCGGCGACGGGCAGGGCGACGTAGGGCGCGACGAACAGCAGCAGGTGCAGCCCCAGGACGATCACCAGGGCCAGCGGGTGCCCGCCGATACCTTCGTAGAAGTTCTTGGCGAAGCCGCGCCACAGCGAGGCGCCGTCGGGGTACATCCGGCAGTCGGCCATCTGATCGCCGTCAGCGAAGACGACGCGCCCGCCGCCCTTCTTGACCGCGCGGCACAGCGCCATATCGTCGACCAGCGCGGTCCGAACGCTGCTCCAGCCGCCCACCGCGTCGAGGGCCGAGCGACGGACCATCAGCAGTTGGCCGTTGGCCGCCAGCACCCGGGGATCGCGGGTCCGGTGGATCAGCGGCATCGGCAGCCAGGCGACATAGGACAGGTGCAGCAGCGGGATCATCAGCCGTTCGACGAGGCTGCCGGTGTGCTGGCGGGGTACCGCGGTGACGACGGCGGCGGCCAGGCCGCCGGGCACCTGCTCGGCCGAGCCGAGCAGGGAGAGCATCCGCAGCACGCCGTCGGGGCGCAGCGTGACGTCGGCGTCGATGTTGAGCAGCACCTCCCCGCCGGCGGCGGCGCTGAGCCGGTGCAGGGCGTGCGGTTTGCCGACCCAGCCGGCGGGCAGGCCGTCACCGCGCAGCACCTGCAGGCGGGGCAGGTCGGCCTGCAGTCGGGCCAGCACCTCGTCGGTGCCGTCGGTGGAGCCGTCGTCGTAGACGATGATCTCGGTGATCGGGCCGTGAGCGGCGTCGGCGGCGCGCAGACAGGCCTCGATATTGGCCACCTCGTCGCGGGCCGGGATCAGCACGCTGACACCGCCGGGGGCGGCCACCGCGGCGCCCGGCAGCGCGCGACCGCGGGTCCAGAACAACGCGTTGAAACCCACCAGGCCCAACGACAGCAGGCTGGGCAGGGCCAGCAGGGCGGCCGCGGACCGGGCCCACAACGGGGCGGATCCGTCGAACAGGGCGCCCAGCGACTCCTCGCCGGTCATACCCGCACGTGACCCGACCGGGCGAGCAATCTGGCCCAGCGGCCGTCGGTGTCACCGGAGAACAACGGCAGCCACATCGAGTTGGGGCCGGCGGCGCGGTGGACCCGCATCCGCACCAGGGGTCGCAGCAGGTCGGTGTCGACCCGATCCGGCACCAGGTTCTCCCCCAGGCCGAATCCCTGCTCCCCATCGCAGCGGCCGCGCAGCAGGTAGCGGTGGTAGAACGGGCCGTTGTCGAGCAGCGCGTCGACCTCGACGTGCACCGCGCGTCCGTCCGGGTCGGTGAAGGTGACGGTGCTCGGCCAGGTCAGTCCCCACCGGCTGCGGCGCAGGTCGGTCTCCCGCAGTCCGGCGTCCTCATGGGCGCGGCAGGATCCGTCGGCGGCGATTTCGACGACGAGGTCACGCGGGGCTTGCCCGGGGGTGGTCGGGATGAGCCGGTAGAAGATCAGGTCCCGTCCCGGTAGGGCGATGCGGCCCCACAGCCAACTCTGCACGCCGAGGTCGTGCAGCGGCCGGGTGGCGCTGTTGCGGTCGTGGTAGCCGCGGCCCTCCAGATGCAGGTCACCGCCGGGAGTGCGCAGTTCCAGGGCGCCGCGGGCGGCGGCGATCATCGGTGCCCACACGTGGTCGCCGTCCGGATCGGTGGGCGCAGCCGACTCGGGCGGGTCGCGGCGCACCGGGCCGGACAGCCGCAACCGTCCGGTAGCCCGGCCGCCGGTGGGTAGGGCCAGATCGAGGTCGGCGGTCAGTTCCCGGGTCGGCGCCGCGCCGTTGACGGCCGGGGTGTCGGTCCAGGTGAACAGGCAGTCGCCCAGACGCCAGGACCGGCCGTCGGCGCCCCAGCCGCACTGGTCGGGATCCAACTCGGAGAGCAGGTAGAACCGCTCGCGGCCGTCCTCGTAGACGACGAGGTTGACGCTGGGCCGGTTGACCGGCAACTCCGGGCGACCGGCCCGCGACGCCTGGGCGTAGCCCGGCAGGAAGGGCAGCCCCCAGGACCAGATGAGGGTCGCCCCCCGGCCCCGGTCGTCGACCAGATCGACGTAGAACCAGGTGAACCCACCCGGGCTGTGCAGCACGGCCGGAGCCGGCGGGCGGTCGGCGGAGCTTAGCGTGATCAGGAGGCCTCCTGGAGCCGACGCGGGACGGGCCGGGAACGGCCAAATTCTATCCAGCGCCATCAGCCGCCGGGCGCACGGTCCGGGACAAACACTCAGACCCGACTGATGATCCTGACGTTGTGCCGGTTGGCGGCCGGGTCACGCCAGAACATGTCGTTGTCGAAACGGTGGAACAACTGCGGCGGCAACACCGTCTGGCGCGCGATGAACTCCACCTTGCGGCGGATGGTGTGCAACCCCGGTGCGCCCAGGGCCAGATCGAACTCGTCGGCGTCGTACTCGACATTGTCGAAGTCGTGCTCGAACCACGGCTCCCCGATGAACTCGTAAATCATCTTCAACGCCCGGGTCGGATCGCTGACCAGGGCGTCGTACTCCACCAGGATCATCGCCGGGGCCTGCTCACCGAAGAACCCGTCCTTGAGCGCGTCCAGGGCGAAACCCACCAGACCGTCGGAACTGGCCACCGCGCCGATCCGGGAGAACACCGTGCCGCCGGACTCGTAGCCGAACATGCCCGAGGGCTCAAAAGCGTTGCGGCGCACCAAACGCTCGATGGAATCCATCACCCAGTTCACATCCCGCACACAACAGATCACCCGGGCCGCCGGGAACAACTGGGTCAACCCGGGCAGCTTGGCACACCACATCCGGTTGGTGTCGAACACCACCTTGTCGGACTGAACCTTGGTGTAGTAGCTGGTGAACAGCCCGGCCAGCAGGTCACGGCGCTGCTCGGAGTCGATGAACACCGCCGTCTCGTTGCGCCGGCTCATCGACTTCTCCAGCGCCATGTACATCGACCCGACCGGACTGGTCATCCCGGCGTGAAACCGCGGATTCTGCCGCAGGATCCCGGCCAGCAGCGTCGAGCCTGAGCGCGGCAGACCGGAAATGAAGTGGATGCCGTGCTGCATGAATGTCTCCTGTCCAATGGTCAGCCCGAAGCCTGCCGGGCAACGGCAGTGAACCTACCGCTGCCCGGCAGCCTTTCGTCCCTGGCGATACGAGGCTAGACGGTGCCGCCCGCACCGCCGGTACCGCCGGGGGCACCGCCGGTTCCGCCGACACCGGGTGCCTGCAGGCCACCATAGGTCCCGGCACCACCGGCCACCCCGGCCCCGCCGGGTGACCCGGCTCCGCCCGAGGTCGCCGAACCACCCGTGCCACCGGCACCGGACGTGCCGCCGTCACCGCCGGTCGCCCCTGTCCGGTAGGGCGATTCGAGGCCTACGCCGTACAGACCGCCGTAGCCGGCCTGGCCGCCCGCTCCGCCGACACCGCCGGCCCCGCCGGTCGCGCCCAGCGTGGCACCGTCGCCGCCGGCCCCGCCGGCCCCGCCGGTACCTCCGGTACCGCCCACACCGCCTCCGCCGTCTGTCGGTCGGAAGTACGAGTTTCCACCGACCCCGCCGGTGCCTCCGGCGCCGCCGCTACCGCCCACACCGGCGGTACCGGTCGTATTGCCCGCACCGCCCGTTCCACCGTCACCGCCGACGCCGCCGACACCGCCATTTCCCGCGTAGTAGTAGGTGTAGCCGCCCTCACCACCGGTGCCGCCCTCACCACCGGTGCCACCGGCACCCGCGACGCCTCCGGCACCCGCACCGGACCCGGCCGCGCCGCCGGCGCCACCGTCGCCACCGGCACCACCCGCACCGCCGACACTGGCAGGGTCGCCGTCCACACCGGTCGCGCCGCCACCGCCCTGGCCGCCGGCACCGCCGTTGCCGTTGGTGCCGCCCAGTGGTGCTGCCCCGCCGTCACCGCCATCACCGCCGTTACCGCCGGCAAACCCGTCGGTGCCGGTGCGGGTGAACCCGTCACCGCCGTCACCGCCGTTACCGGCAGCGGCCAGCGCACCGGTGGCGCCGGTCGCCCCGGCGATTCCGCCGCTGCCTCCGGTGCCGACCGCACCGCCGGCCCCGCCGAGCCCGGCGGCTCCGATGCTGCCGCCGCCGCCGCCGTCGGCGCCGTCGGGGTTCTGCGCGCTGCCGTCACCGCCGTCACCGCCGTCACCGCCCGCCCCGGCGGCGCCGCCGGTACCGCCCGCGCCGCCGCTGCCGTTGGTGCCACCGGAGGAGTTGCCGCCCGCCCCGCCGGCACCACCGGTTCCACCGGCACCGCCGGTTCCACCGGGGTCGCCATTCGCGGCCGGATCGAGGGTGCTCGCGGGCGAACCGTCGGGGCCGTCACCACCGGTCCCGCCGGCGCCACCGGCACCGCCGGCCCCGCCGAGACCGCCGGTCAGCCCGTCTCCACCGGCGCCGCCGACCCCGCCGTCACCACCGGTGGCACCCGCATACGCGCCGAACGCGTACCCGCCGGATCCGCCGACACCGCCGACACCGCCGGCCCCGCCGGCACCACCGGAGCCCGTGACCCCGGCCAGGCCCGCACCGGAGCCCGCGGCGCCGCCAGCACCACCGGCACCGCCGGCGCCACCGGTCTCACCGGCGGTCGGGGGCCCGGATTCGCCGCCGCCGTCATTGCCGGCCTGACCCGCCGCGCCGTTGCCGCCGACACCGCCGGCCCCGCCGTTGCCGTTGGTTCCGCCCACTGGCGCGGCCCCGCCGTTACCACCGGCGCCACCGGCCCCGCCGGCCGACCCGTCGGTAGCGGTGGGACTGAAACCGGCCCCACCATCGCCGCCGGTGCCGCCGGATCCGGTCGCCGTACCGCTGCTACCGGTGTTCCCGGCGCTGCCACCGCTGCCACCGGTGCCCGCCAGGCCCGCGGCCCCGGCAGCGCCCACCGCACCGGCCGCACCACCATCGCCACCTTCGCCGCCATCGCGGCTGCCGGAGGTTCCGGCGCTGCCGGTGGCCCCGTTACCGCCGCTGCCGCCGTTGCCGCCGTCACCGCCGTCGCCGCCGTCACCGTTGGTGCCGCCCACCGAGTTACCCCCGGCGCCACCGGCACCACCGGCACCGCCAGACCCGCCGGCGGAACCATCGTCCCCCGGTGAGGCCCCCGCGGCACCCTGGCCGCCGTTAGCGCCGTCACCACCGTCACCGCCGCTACCACCGGCACCGCCGACCCCGAAGGACGCGCCACCGACACCACCGGCACCACCGGCGCCACCGTCGATCAGCGCGCCGGCGTAGGAGGCTCCGTTACCGCCGTTACCGCCATCGCCGCCGTTACCGCCGGCACCTCCGGACCCGGCATTACCGCCGGCACCGCCGGCACCGCCATAGATACCGAGCGGCGAGGCAAAGCCCGAGTAGGCGTTGCCGCCGTTACCGCCGTTACCGCCATTGCCGTTGGTTCCCGACGCAGAGGCGTTACCGCCGACACCACCGGCACCGCCGTCACCACCCGGCATATTCACCTGGTAGCCGTTACCGCCGTTACCGCCGTTACCGCCATCACCGCCGACGCCGCCGGTCCCGGCGCCCGTGCCGGCATTGCCGCCGGTCCCGCCGGCCCCGCCGGCCCGGTAAGTCCGGTAGGAATAACCACCGTCGCCGCCGTCACCGCCGTCACCATTGATGCCACCCGCGGAGCCGGCGCCACCAGCGCCACCGGCACCACCGGCAGCCCCGGTGGAGCCGTTGCTGTCGCCGCCATCACCGCCGTCACCGCCGGCACCGCCGTTACCGCCGGTCCCGGCCCCGGCGCCCGCATTGCCGCCGGCACCACCAGCACCGCCGACGGCGGCAACATAGAAACCGCCCGCACCCTCGCCCTGTCCACCGGCACCACCATTGCCGCCGTTGCCGTTGGTGCCGCCGGCGCGGCCCGCACCGCCGGTACCGCCGTTGCCGCCGTTACCGCTGGCGTAGGGGCCGGCGTAGTAGCCGCCGATGGCGCCGTTGCCGCCGTTACCGCCGTTACCGCCGGTCAGCCCGGCGCCACCGGCACCGCCCTCACCACCGTTACCGCCGTCGTTGTAGCCGTAGTACCCGCCGTAGTCGGGCCCGCCGGCCGCGCCGTTGCCGCCGTTACCTCCGTTACCACCGATCCCGCCCGCACCCGCACCGGCACCGGCATCACCGCCGGCACCGCCGGCACCGCCGTCCGAACCGGTGAAGATGGTCTGGCCGTCGTAGTAGCCGTTACCGCCGTTACCACCGTTACCGCCGTTACCGTTGGTGCCGCCCGCGCGGCCCGCGCCACCGGCACCGCCGGCACCACCAACCCCGCCGGGAGCAGAGCCGTAGTAGTAACCGTTGCCGCCGTCGCCGCCGTTGCCGCCGTTACCGCCGTCACCACCGGCACCCGCACCGTTGCCGGCGTTACCGCCGGCACCACCGGCGCCGCCGACACCGCCGAAGCGGAAGCCATCGGCCCCTGCACCACCGTTGCCGCCGTTGCCGTTGACGCCGCCGACCCGGCCGTCACCGCCGTTACCGCCCGCGCCGCCGTTGCCGCCGTAGAAGGCACCGTCACCGGCGTCCGCGCCGGCACCACCGTTGCCACCACTGCCGCCGGTGGCCCCGGCGCCGTTTCCGGCATGCCCGCCGTCACCGCCGTTGCCACCGGCACCGTCACCCTCGTCCGCGCCGGCAGCACCGCCGGCACCGCCGTTGCCACCGTCACCGTTGGTGCCCCCGGCCCCGGCATCGCCACCGGCGCCGCCGTCACCGCCATCCCCACCGGGATCGCCCGCGGATTGTCCGGCCTGACCACCGGCCCCGCCGGCACCACCGTTTCCGCCGACCCCGCCAGCACCCGCAGCACCACCGGCGCCACCATCACCGGCATCACCACCGGCGCCGTAGAGACCGCCGACCGCACCCACGCCGCCGACACCGCCGTTGCCACCGGTGCCACCCGCACCCGCCGCACCGCCAGCTCCGGCATCACCGCCGACACCGCCAGCACCCTGGTAGTAGCCACCCTCACCACCGGCTCCACCATTGCCGCCGGCACCACCGAAGCCCGCGTCGCCGGCCGCGCCACCGGCACCGCCGACACCACCGGCACCACCGTCGCCACCGTCCGCGTAGCCGGTCTCGAAGTAGCCGCCATTGCCGGCCGCACCGCCGGCACCACCGGCACCACCGAAGCCCGCCGCCGCGCCCGCACCGGCCTGCCCGCCGGCGCCACCGTTACCGCCGACACCGCCGTTGCCCGCTTGCTCGTACGCTGCGGTCGCGTCTGCGCCGGCACCACCGACACCACCGGCGCCACCGTTACCGCCGGCGCCGAACGATCCGCCGGAACCACCGTCACCGCCGTTACCACCGGCCCCGCCGTCGCCGAGGGCACTGCCCACGTCCCCGTTGCCGCCGGCACCACCGTTGCCGCCGGTGGCCGCCGCGCCGGCGCCGTCGCCCGCCGCGCCGCCGTTACCGCCGTTACCGCCGGAGTATCCCTGCGGGGGCCCGTTGTAGACGGCGTCGCCGCCGTCACCACCGGCACCGCCGTTGCCATTGGTGCCGCCCAGGCGTCCGGCACCGCCGGCACCGCCGTTACCGCCGTTACCGCCGTCGAACGTGCCTTTGGAAACGCCGCCGTCACCACCGGCCCCGCCGTGGCCGCCATCGCCCCCGGCGCCGGCACCGGCACCGGCGTCGCCGCCCCTGCCGCCGGCACCGCCGTTGGAGCCGCGGCCGCCGCTAGCTCCGTTACCACCGTTACCGCCAGCGCCGCCGTTACCGTTGGTGCCGCCTACCCGGCCGTCGCCACCGTTGCCGCCAGCGCCACCGTCATTGTCACCGCTGTCAATCGCGTAACCGCCGCCATTGCCGCCGTCACCGCCGTTACCGCCACTGCCACCGGTCCCGGCGCCTGCCCCGGCGGATCCACCGTCACCGCCAGCACCGCCGCGGGAACGGTCGGACGAGCCGCCCACGCCGCCGTCACCGCCGTCCCCGTTGGTGCCACCGGCACCGGCTGCCCCGCCGGCACCGCCGTCGCCGCCGTCACCCGCGGGGCGCAGAGCGCCGTAGGTGTCCCCGCCGGCACCGCCGGCACCGCCCACTCCACCGTTGCCGCCGGTACCGCCAGCCCCTGCCGCGCCACCGGCGCCGGCATCACCGCCGGCACCGCCGGAGTTGTAGTACCCACCGGCCCCGCCGGCACCGCCACTACCGCCGTTACCACCGGTGCCGCCGTCACCGGCCGCGCCACCGGCGCCACCCGCGCCGCCCACACCGCCGAGGTAGTCGTTGGTGAAATTGCCGTCACCACTGGCACCGCCGGCACCGCCGGCCCCGCCATTGCCTGCCGTCGCGCCGTCGCCGGCCGAACCGCCTTCACCGCCCGCGCCGCCGGCACCACCGGCCCCGTCGGAGCCGCCCGCGCCGCCGACACCGCCCGCACCGCCGGTACCACCGGTTCCGCCGTCAGGGCCGGCCGCACCGCCGACGCCACCGTTCCCGCCGGCGCCGCCCGTCTGACTTGCAGCGCCCGCCGCGCCGGCACCGCCGACACCGCCGGCACCGCCGGTGCCGGACCCGCTGCCGCTGCCGCCGTTGCCACCATCGCCGCCGCCATCACCGGCGGTCACCGCGCTGAACCCGGCACCGCCGTTGCCGCCCTCAGCGCCGGAGGCGGTGACACTGCCGGATGTGCCCGCGTTACCGGCGGTTCCGCCGGTGCCTCCGGTTCCGGCCGCGCCGCCGCTACCGCCGGTCCCGGCCACCGTGCCGGATTCACCGGCATTGCCACCGTTACCGCCGTCGGGGGTGCCGGCGTCACCGGCCGCACCGTTACCGCCGTTGCCGCCGGCCCCGGCATTGCCGCCGTTACCGCCGTTACCGCCGCTGCCGTTGACTCCAACCGTGCCGTTGACCGCGGTACCGGCGTTGCCGCCGCGGCCGCCATCACCGCCGTTCGTGCCGTTGCCGCCGATGCCGCCGTCCTCGCCGTCCTCGCCGGGCGCCGAGCCGTCGGCACCGGTCGCCCCGGTCGCTCCGGTGCCGCCGACCCCGCCGTCACCGCCACGACCGCCGGCGCCGCCGTTACCGGCCACCGACCCGCCGGCACCACCGTCACCACCGACGCCACCGGCGGCACCCGCAGTGACATCGTCACCAGCCGCACCGTTCCCGCCGGCCCCGCCGGCCCCGCCGTTGCCGTAATTGCCGCCGGCACCGCCGGTGCCGCCATTACCGCCGACGGTGCCGGCCGCGGCCTCGCCGCCGCTGGCCGCGTCATACCCGGCCCCACCGTCACCACCGTTGCCGCCAGCGGTGGCCGCCGACCCGGTCGCCCCGGCCTGCCCGGCGTTCCCACCGGTCCCGCCGGTACCCGCCGCACCGCCGCTACCGGCGGCCCCGACACCGCCGGCGTTACCACCGGCCCCGCCGTCACCACCATCGGGAGTGACCGCGTCCCCGGCCGCGCCGTCACCGCCATCACCACCGGCACCGGCATTACCGCCGTCACCGCCGTCACCACCGTCACCGTTAGCCCCGGCAGTGCCGTTCACCGCGGTACCGCCGTTACCACCGGCGCCGCCGTCACCACCGGCCGTACCGGTCCCACCGACACCGCCCGCGCCGCCGTCCTCGCCGGCCGCTGACCCGTCGGCACCGGTCGACCCGGTCGCCCCATCCAGGCCGTCACCGCCGTCTCCGCCGCGGGCGCCGGCTCCGCCGTTACCGGCCACCGATCCGCCGGCGCCGCCGTTCCCGCCGACCCCACCGGTACCACCGGGGGTGCTGGCATCCCCGGCCGCGCCGTTGCCGCCGATCCCGCCGGCACCGCCGTTGCCGTAGGTTCCGGCGTCCCCGCCGTTACCGCCGTCACCGCCGGCGGTGCCGGCCGCGGCCTCGCCGCCGCTGGCCGCGTCATACCCGGCCCCACCGTCACCGCCGTTGCCGCCAGCGGTGGCCGCCGACCCGGTCGCCCCGGCCTGCCCGGCGTTCCCACCGGTCCCGCCGGTACCCGCCGCACCGCCGCTACCGCCGGCCCCGACACCGCCGGCGTTACCACCGGCCCCGCCGTCACCACCATCGGGAGTGACCGCGTCCCCGGCCGCGCCGTCACCGCCATCACCACCGGCACCGGCATTACCGCCGTCACCGCCGTCACCACCGTCACCGTTAGCCCCGGCAGTGCCGTTCACCGCGGTACCGCCGTTACCCCCGGCGCCGCCGTCACCACCGGCCGTGCCGGTCCCACCGACACCGCCCGCGCCGCCGTCCTCGCCGGCCGCTGACCCGTCGGCACCGGTCGACCCGGTTGCACCGGTACCGCCGACCCCACCGTTGCCGCCGCGGGCGCCGGCTCCGCCGTTACCGGCCACCGATCCGCCGGCGCCGCCGTTCCCGCCGACCCCACCGGTACCACCGGGGGTGCTGGCATCCCCGGCCGCGCCGTTGCCGCCGATCCCGCCGGCACCGCCGTTGCCGTAGGTTCCGGCGTCCCCGCCGTTACCGCCGTCACCGCCGGCCGTGCCGGCCGCGGCCTCGCCGCCGCTGGCCGCGTCATACCCGGCCCCACCGTCACCGCCGTTGCCGCCAGCGGTGGCCGCCGACCCGGTCGCCCCGGCCTGCCCGGCGTTCCCACCGGTCCCGCCGGTACCCGCCGCACCGCCGCTACCGCCGGCCCCGACACCGCCGGCGTTACCGCCCGCCCCGCCGTCACCACCATCGGGAGTGACCGCGTCCCCGGCCGCGCCGTCACCGCCATCACCACCGGCACCGGCATTACCGCCGTCACCGCCGTCACCACCGTCACCGTTGGCACCGGCCACACCGGCCCCGCGGGCCGCCCCGCCGTTACCGCCGGCGCCGCCGTCACCACCGGCCGTGCCGGTCCCACCGACACCACCCGCGCCGCCGTCCTCGCCGGCCGCCGACCCGTCGGCACCGGTCGACCCGGTCGCGCCGGTACCACCGACCCCACCGCTGCCGCCGCGGGCGCCGGCTCCGCCGTTACCGGCCACCGATCCGCCGGCGCCGCCGTTCCCGCCGACCCCACCGGTACCACCGGCAGTGGTCTCGTCCCCGGCGCCGCCGTCGCCGCCGGCCCCGCCATCACCACCGTCACCGCGAGTGGGGGCCTCACCACCAGCACCGCCGGCGCCGCCATTACCGCCCTGGCTGCCCCCGGCCGCGCCGGCGCCGCCGTTACCGCCGTTACCGGAGGTGGTCCCGCCATCTCCGCCGTCACCGCCGGCACCGCCGTTACCGGCCGGGTCGGCCACACCACCGGCACCGCCGTCACCACCGTCACCGACGTTGACCGCGTCCCCGCCGCGCCCGCCGGTGCCGCCATCGCCGCCGTTGGTCCCGCCGGCACCGCCGGTACCGCCATCGCCACCGTCGCCGGCTAGCAGCCCACCCCGGCCGCCCTCGCCGCCGGTGCCACCGGCGGCACCTTCACCGCCGGTGCCGCCGTCACCACCGCGGCCGCCGTCGCCGAAGTCCCCGGCATCACCACCGGCCGCCCCGTTACCGCCGGCCAACCCCGGAGTGGTCGAATCCGCACCCGACCCGCCGTTACCGGCGTCACCACCGGCACTGAACCCGCCCTGCTCACCCTCGGTACCCGCGGTACCCCCGGTTCCGCCGGTCCCCGCGGTGCCGCCGGCCCCACCGACGCCGGGAGCGCCGTCCTCCCCGCCGTTACCGCCGACCCCACCGTCAGGGTTCTGGGCGTCACCGTCACCGCCGTTACCGCCATCACCGGCCGCGCCGCTGTTGCCGCCGGCCCCGCCGTCACCGCCATCCCCGTTGGCACCGTTGGTGGCGTTCCCGCCGACCCCGCCTTCGCCGCCGGCACCGCCGGCACCCGAAGCGCCACCGTTACCGCCGACCCCGCCACCGGGGGCCCCGTCCGCCCCGGCACCGCCACGACCGCCGTTGCCGCCCTGGCCGCCGTCCCCGGCCGCCCCGCCATCACCGGCGATCGTGCCACCGGCACCCCCGGCGCCACCCCGGCCGCCCGCACTGCCCGCACCGCCGGCGGTGCCCGAGGTTCCGGGCACGGTCGCATCCTGTCCGTCGATCCCGGTCGCGCCCGCGCCTCCGTTACCGCCGGCACCACCATCACCGACCGCACCGCCCGCGCCGCCGGCACCACCATCACCCCCGGCCAGCGCCGGGTCGGTGGAGGTCCAACCGGTCCCGCCGGCGCCACCATCACCACCGGCGGTGATCGGGGTACCGGAGGTGCCATCAGCGCCCGCCGCCCCGCCGGTCCCGCCGGTCCCCGCGTTGCCGCCGGCCCCGCCGGCACCCGCGGTGCCCGGGTTCCCGCCGGCCCCACCGGCACCACCATCACGGAATACCGCGTCGCCGTCGGATCCGTCCCCGCCGTCACCGGGGGTCCCCGGGGTGCCGCCGTCCCCACCGGCCCCACCATCACCGTTGACCCCGACCGTCCCGCCCGCGGTCGCCGCACCGGCGTCACCGCCGACACCGCCGACACCGCCGGCCCCGCCGGCGCCGCCGTCACCACCGGCCTGACCCGGCTGCCCGGGCGCCGTGGCATCCGCGCCGTCGACACCATCGCCGCCCGTGCCGCCGGCCCCGCCGGCACCGCCGGCACCACCGTCCCCGGCGCTACCGGTCGTGACGGTTCCGCCGACACCCCCGGCACCCCCGGCACCACCAGCGAAACCGGTCGTGCCGGACTCGCCGGACTCCTGGCCGTTGACACCGACATATCCGGCGCCACCGGCACCGCCGGCACCGCCGTCACCACCGGCCCCGGACGTGCTGGCCCCGCCCGCACCACCGGCACCACCAGCACCGCCGACCGGGCTGGCTACCCCGCCATCGGCGCCACGCCCACCGGCACCACCGGAACCACCATTGCCGGCCAACGCCCCACCGGCACCACCGTTACCGGCCGACCCGTTGCTCGCGAACAACAACAGCAGCCGGGCATCCCCGGCCGCCCCCGCTACACCACCGCCGCCGCTGGTCCCGCCGGCGCCGCCAGCACCACCATCACCGCCGGCCTCACCCGGGGCCTGCCCGTCGACACCGTCAGCGCCGTCACCGCCGTCACCGCCGGACCCCCCCGCCCCGCCGTTACCGCCGTTACCGCCGCGGCCGAAAATCCATGACCCGTCCCCACCGGCACCACCATTGCCGGCCACCCCCCCGCCACCACCATCGGCACCGGCCTGCCCCGGGGCCTGCCCGTCGGCGCCGTCGGCGCCGCTGGCACCGGCCCCGCCGTTACCGCCGTTGCCGCCATCACCGACCAGCGACAACAACCCCGTCCCGCCACCAGCACCGCCATTACCGGCCGCGCCCATCCCGCTGCTGGACCCGCCGTTACCGCCATTGCCGGCACTACCGGCCACGAACCCGCCCCGACCACCATCCCCACCCGCGCCGCCATCGACCCCGGCACCGCCGTTACCGCCATTACCGCCGACCGAGATCCACGCCACAAACCCCGAATCCCCACCGCTACCGCCCGCCCCGCCGGTGGCCCCATCCCCACCCGTGCCGCCGTTCCCGCCGGCCGAGATCAACGCCAACAACCCCGAATCCCCGCCCGCACCACCAGCACCGCCCGCACCGCCGGTGCCGGTCCCGCCAGTGCCGCCGTCACCACCACGCCCGGCCCGACCCAACACCGAGAACAGACCACTGTCCCCACCCGCACCGCCGGCACCACCGGCACCGGCCGCCCCCGACGCCACCCCGCCGGCACCACCATTGCCGCCATCACCGAACAACCAACCCGCCCGGCCCCCCACACCACCGGCACCACCGCCGGCCACCCCGGCACCGCCGGCCCCACCGTCACCGGCGGCGGTCGTCACCGCCAACAACCCCGCACCACCCCCGGCCCCACCGGCACCACCGGAACCGCCGACCCCGGCGGCCGCACCACCCGCGCCGCCATCCCCACCGGCACCGAAAATCGAGAACAGACCCGTGCGGCCACCGCCACCCCCGGCGCCACCGGCCGCCTCACTCCCACTCGCCGCCCCGCCGGACCCGCCGTTACCGCCATCACCGAGCAGCCAACCCGCCACACCACCGGCACCCGCCGCGCCGCCGGACACCCCCGCACCCCCGGCACCCCCGGTACCACCGCGGGAATTCAGCGCCAACAACCCCGCACTACCGCCGCGACCACCCGCACCACCTACACCACCGGACACACCACCAGTGCCACCAGTGCCGCCGGAACCGCCGGTGCCCCACACCGACAACAACCCGGTACGCCCACCGGCACCCCCGGCACCACCATCACCGCTGGCCCATGGAGCGGCACCGCCGGCACCGCCATTGCCGCCATCCCCGATGAACACCCCACCGCGGCCACCGGCACCGCCGGCACCACCAGCCACCCCGGCCCCGCCATCACCACCAGTGCCGAACCAGCCCGCCGACCCCCCATTACCGCCGTTGAAACCATCCCCACCACTACCGATCAACCCACCCCGGCCGCCATCACACGCCCCACTGGTGCACGACTGGGCCGTCCAGGAATAGCCGTTGCCGAACAAAATCCCCGCGTTCGGATTCGCCGCCGTGCCATCACCAACGAAAATCCGGATGAAATCGGCAATCGGATTACCCACCGCCGCCGCAGCCGCCGGGGAGAACACCGCGACCGGATCCACCGGATCACTCGAGGACACCGAGGCCGCCGGCAACACCACCCCCGACGACGAACCCAACTCACGCCGCGAGGCCGCCAACGCCGCCCACGCCAACGGACCCGCCGCCGGAACCCCCCCACCAACACCGGCACCCAACCACGCCAACACATCCGAACCCACACCCGCTACCGCACCCCGAGCCGGCGCCGCCGACATCACCGGCACCACCGGCACCTCAGCCGCACCCGGGGAATCGGCGACCACCGCCACCGAGACCGCCGGCACCTCAACACCAACCGGCACCTCAGCACCAGCCGGCACCCCCACCCCCACCGGCGCCGGACCGTCGCTCACACCAGCCGGAACCGAACCACCGGCCACCACCCCAGAACCACCCGAACCCACCGGCCCCGCAGCACCCACCGGAACCGACGACCCACCCGTATCTGCGTCCGACTCCGTCGGGGAGCCGTCATCACCAACACCCGGCACCACCGGAACCACCGGCACACCGCCATCAACGCCACCCGCGCCATCGCCATCACCGGCCGCCACCCGGCCGCGACCACCACGCCCACCCACAGGCGCCGCCCCCTCACCGGATTCCGCCGACGACGACTCCTCAGAACCCGCCGCCGACCCCGACTGGGCCCCGGCCCCGGCTGCACCACGACGGACCGCCGAACGCCCACCACGACCCGACGTCGAGGAAGCCGTCGACGACGAGGACGCCGAGGACCCCGAACCCGACGACCCCGCCGACCCCGTCACATCCGCAAACGCCACCGGCACCGACCCCGCCGCCGACCCCACACCCAACGCCACCGCCAACGCACCCACCCGACCCACATACCGGGCGAACCCCGACGACACCGGATCCCCCGCCGGCCGCCGCCCCACCTCAATCGACCGAACCGACCCCTGCGACGGACGACGACGACCAGCAACGAACGACGAAGAGTTGGATGAGCTCACGAGATTCCCCTTTAACCTGGCGGGTTCTGGCATGGCAAGCCGACTACCGGCGCGCCTGCGACGCGATTATTCTCGCCGCGAAATTTGTTTGTCATCTTTTTGACTTTTATTTCCAGCGGAGAGTCGGCCTTGTAGAACGCTCCGGTTATGCGCGCTTTTTCATAACTAAAATATTTTTCCTATCGAAGACGTCGGCGGCCGCGTAGTCTGATCCGGTGGCAGTCCAGTCCCGCGCATCCGCGACGCGTCAGAGAATCATTGATGCCGCTGTCGAGCTCTTCACCGACCACGGGTTCGCCGAGACCGGCCTCAACGACATCACCGACAGCGCCGGCATCACCACCGGTGCGTTCTACTACCACTTCAAATCCAAAGAGGCACTCGCCACCGCGATCATCCAGCAGGGCTGGCCCAAGGCCTGGCAAGTGTTCACCGCCTGCACCAACTCCCCCAATCCGGGCCTGGAGAACGTCATCGTCATGACGTTCTCCCTCAGCGACCTGATGAAGCGCGACAAATCGGTCTGGATTGCCAATCACCTGAACGGGGCGCTAGGCCAGCTCAGTGCGGAAGGCCGCCGCGGCTTCCGGCAGCGGGCCACCACCTTCGTCAGCGGTGTCGCCGACTCCATCCGCCGCAGCGACATCCGCGACGACGTCACTCCCGAGACCGTCGGCAACATCGTGTGGGTCACCGTTCACGGATGCCACCTGCTCTCCGACGCGATGATGGACAACGTCTTCACCCGGCTGGCCGAAAGCTGGCGGATGGTGCTGCCCGCCATGGTCACCGAGGAGTCGCTGCCCTACTTCCGGCAGTTCCTCGCCCGCACCGCCACGCAGTTCCAGCCACCCGTCGTCGACGAGTTGACGGCCAAGCGACACACACTCCTCGACGTCAGCGGGGAACAGGCCGGCTGAAAGCCCAACCAATCGGGCTCGCAGCAGCCGAGGCACCGGGATCTGATTGTCGGCGCGGTAGCATCGGCGGGTAATGAGCGATCACGACGTCACCACCCCGGGCCGCCGAGTCGGTCGGCCGTCCCTGCAGGATCAGCGGCAACGCGAGATCGTCTGGGCTTTCATCGAATTGGTCGCCGACAGGGGACTTGAGCACGTCTCTCTTGACGACGTCGCGGCCGCCGCGGGAGTTCAGCGGGCCGCGCTGCGCCACTTCGTCGGCAACCGTGAGGATCTCATCTCCGCCGCGATAGCCAAGATCACCCGTCGCGCCCTGGCCGACATCGACATGCAGTTAGCCATCGGCGAGGTGATCGCCATGCTGTTCGACCCAAGCCGGATGAAGAGCGCCGATGTTTACGACCGGGCCTGGACCGAACTGTTGCCCGAAGCAATGCGCTCACCGGATAGCCGCGCGGTCGTCAAGGAGAGCTACGACCACCTGATCTCACTGATCTCGAACGCCCTGCGGCAGGGACATCCGAAGGCCAGTCGTTCCCAGATCGCCGACACCGCCTACGCGATCGCATGCATGGCCGAGCACAACTACACCTTCCAGCGCCTCGGCTACCCCCAGGCCCGAGTCAAAGGTCTCAAGGCAACTGCGTTCGCACTCGCCGACCGCCTGGGCTGACCTCCGCCCGAACAGCCAGGTCCTCAAAGCGCGTCGACGGTTGGGCGTTCGACCACCTTGGGCCAGGGCTGTGGGACCGGCCGCGGCCGGACATTCTGCGGCCACCAGAACCACCGTCCGAGCAGTGCGGCGATGGCCGGAGTCATGAAGGCCCGGATCACCAGGGTGTCGAACAGCAGACCCATCCCGATGGTGGTACCGACCTGGGCGAGCACCTTCAGATCGCTGATCGCGAACGACATCATGGTGAAGGCGAACACCAGACCCGCAGAGGTCACCACCGATCCGCTGCCGCCCATCGCGCGGATGATGCCGGTGTTGATCCCGGCCGGGATCTCCTCTTTGAGCCGGGCCACCAGCAGCAGGTTGTAGTCCGCACCGACCGCCAACAGGATGATGACCGCCATCGCCAGCACCATCCAGTGCAGTTCAACCCCGAGAATGTGCTGCCAGATGAGCACAGAGAGACCGAAGGATGCACCCAGCGAAAGCAGCACCGTGCCGACGATGACCGCAGAGGCGACGACGCTGCGGGTGATGATCAGCATGATGGCGAAAATCAAAGCCAGCGCGGCGATTCCGGCGATCAGCAGGTCGTAGGCGTTACCCTCGGAGAGGTCCTTGAACATCGACGCGGTACCGCCGAGGTAGATGGTGGAACCCTCCAGTGGGGTGCCCTTGATGGCTTCCTTCGCCGCCATCTTGATCGCGTCGATGCGCTCGATACCCTCCGCGGACATCGGATCGCCCTCATGGGAGATGATGAAGCGGACCGCATGCCCGTTCGGTGAGATGAATTGCTCCATGCCCCTTTGGAAGTCGGCGTTCTCGAACACCTCCGGGGGTAGATAGAACGAGTCGTCGTTGCGGGAGGCGTCGAAGGCCTCGCCCATCGCCGCAGAATCCTGCTGCATGGCCGCCATCTGGTCCTGCATCCCCTTCTGGGTGGAATGCATCCCCAGCACCATCGCCTTCATGCTCCTCATGGTGGCGATCATCTCGGGCATCATCGCCACCAACTGGGGCATCAGCGTGTCCAGGCGTTCCATCAGGGGCAGCAGGGTCTGGATGGCGTCGGTCAGGGTGTCGACGCCGTCGATGCTGTCGAACACCGATCGCAGCGCGAAGCACACCGGGATGTCGTAGCAGTGCGGTTCCCAGTAGAAGTAGTTGCGGATCGGGCGGAAGAAGTCATCGAAGTTGGCGATGCTGTCCCGCAGATCCTTCATGTCGCCCACCATGCCGCGCATCTGCACCACCATGCCGTGGGTGACGTCGGACATCTGCTGGGTCAGGTTCTGCATCCGCTGCATCTGGTCGATGGTGGTCTGCATATCGTCGGCCTGCTCGAGCATCTTGGCCGTCAGGTCCTCGCTGTACTTCTGGGTCAGCTTTTGGGAGGTGCCCTGCATGCTGATCATGAACGGGATCGAGGTGTGCTCGATCGGCGTTCCCTCCGGCCGGGTGATGGCCTGGACCCGGGAAATCCCCTCGACCGCGAAGATGGCTTTGGCGATCTTGTTGATGACCAGGAAGTCGGCGGAGTTGCGCAGGTCGTGGTCGCTTTCGACCATCAGCATCTCCGGATTCATCCGGGCCTGCGAGAAGTGCCGGTCGGCGGCCGCGTAACCCTCGTTGGCCGAGGTGTTCGCCGGCAGGTAGTTGCGGTCGTTGTAGTTGGTGCGATAGCCCGGCAGCGTCAACAGGCCCACCAGGGCCAGGGCAACCGTGGCGATCAGGATGGGGCCGGGCCACCGGACGACGGCGGCGCCGATCTTGCGCCACCCGCGCACCCGCATGGCCCGCTTGGGCTCCAGCAGCCCGAACCGGCTGGCCGACACCACGATCGCGCTGCCCAGGGTGAAGACCCGATCGCCGCCGGTACGGGCGTGCAGCCCGGTTTCGTGGCGTCGTCACCGCCGTACGCCTTCAGCTTCGTCGCCGGCTACTCGGGCAACGGTATCGACCCGCGGCCGTTCCCGGTGTGGGCGCAGGCGGTGGACACCAGCACCAACGAGAGCAACGTGGTCGAGCTGCAGATGGTGGTCCTGCCGAACCAGGCGCCCGACGATCGGACCGTCACGGTCGAGGCCGTTGCGCCGGTGCCCGGGGTGTTCTACGCGGGGTCGACGATCCGGGTCACCGTCGGAGGGGTCTGCGGATCCCGACGGGTCGCAGGTGGCGCTCGGAGTCCACCTCTGGCAGGAGGGCGGAGGCGTCGTCGACGCCGCGCCCACGGTCGCCCTCTCGAGGCCGGCCGTCGGGGAGCTGGTCCGACCTGACGGCGCCGACTGTCGATCTCGAGGTGCCGGATTCGCTGCCCGAGGGCGACCGAGCTCTTCGTCCGTGCCCGGGTGACCGACGCCTCGGGGGCCGCGGCGACCGCGGAGAGCGCGACGGTTCGCCGTCGCCGACGATCAGAACGGGCCGCTCATCGAAGGCCTGACCGCGCGCTCGGCCGACGATCACGGCGCCCGTTCCCTGTTCTACATCGGCGAACGAGCTGTACTTCGAGTTCGTGGCACGCGACGTCGAAACCGAGGTGATCGCGGTGACCGTGAGCGTCGACCGGACCGACATCTTCTCGTCTCCGATGACGGCCGATCGGGTATCCGGAGACGTCTACCGCACCGCACGTGTGACGGTCCCGTTCGACGTCTTCAGCGAGGTGACGCCGGTCGAGGTGACCGTGTCCGCCGACGACCGCGGCGGCAACATCGGCGTCCGCGACCTCCCGTTCGAGGTCGCGCCCGAGCCGGACCCGACCGCGCCGACGGTCGAGTGGTTGACCCCGTGGGAGGGCGGATCATGGCCGGCGCATTACACCTCGCAGGTGGCGCCGGGAACCGGCGCCGCGCTGCTGCTGCGCGTCCACGCCCGGGACCTCAACCTCGACGAGGATGACAACCCGATTCCCGGAACGATCGTCGCCGTCAGCTTCCGCGGCCCGGTGCCTGACGGGGCCGGCGGGCTGCGCCTGTCCGACGAGACCGCGGCAGGAGTTGTCGTCGGCGGAACCGAAACCGCCGGCGAGGCGGAGTACCAGGCGGTCTGGGCGGTGCCCGACGGCATTCCTGCCGGGACGGAGATCCCCTTCCAGGTCCGGGTGGTGGACAGCGGTGGCCTCGACGTGGTGCGCAGCGCTCGCCTCACGCGCGGCCCCGTACCGCAAGGTCTACGAAGCCGTCGCAGACCGCGGTGCAGGCGACGGACGGCATGCTGGGCCGGATGGTGACCCGAACGGGGTGGTCTTCCTCCTCGACGGCTCGACCCTCAGCGTCTACCCGCAGGCCGACGGTGCGCCGCGGTCCATCGACAGCCTCCACCTTTACGCGGCGGCGAGAGCGGTCCGGGCGAGGTGGTCGTCCATCCGACGGTCCTCACAGTGCCCCGAGATCACGAGCTACGACTCCTCGGTCCTTTACCATCCGCTCGAGCTCGAGATCGCGGCGTGCTGGCGGTGGGTGCGGCGGCCGCATCGACGTCAGCGGCCGCGGCCTGCTCGGCAACACCGAATAGCGACCACGTGGTGCTCCCGGGCGAGACCGTCGCCGCGACCCGCGCCGGTGGCTCCCACGGTGGTCTCGGGGTGGTACGGCTCGCCGAGCTCCGCTTGGGAGAATCCGCACGTCGCTTGTATCGTAGCCCTCGAGCAGTACGGCAACGTGCGCGACCCCCGCCTGCCCGGCGCCGGCGGTGGCGGTAACTGGTGCATCGGGGCGGTCTACACTGGTGCACCGGGCGGCGGTGTCGCTCGAATCGATGTGTCCACCGGGGTCGTCCGTCTCGAGGGCGACTTCGCGCGGACGGCGGCGACTCCGGTACGGTGGCGGCGCAGGTGGATCGGTGCGGTTGTGGCGGATCGTCTCGAGGGCGGTGGACTCATCACCGCCGACGGCGATGTCCGTCATCCCCAACGCGATACCGCCGGGGCGGTGGTGGTGGCCGCATCGCGATAGTTCTCCGGCGAAGGTCGACGACGTGGATCGATTGCGAGACCAGAGCGGCCTCTGGCGGCATCAACGATTTCGACACCTCGCCGGTGCAGGCACCGTCTACCTCGACTACTCGACCCGGCACTGGACAACCCACGAATTTCGGTCGTCTCCTCATCACCAATCCCACGGGCCCACCGCTGCGGCGACCATGATGCCGAGCCTCGGCACACCGATCTCGTCGCGGTGGATCCGGTGGCCCGAACACTCACGCTGACCGCGACGGCGAGTCGCGGTGATGTCGTGGGCGACCGGGTGGTGCTGGAGAGCTCGAGCGGCGAGATTGTGGATACGTTCGGCATCACCGACAGCAGCGATCCGGCCGAAACGATCGTGCTCGAGGTCGCGGCGACCGAGACAGAGCTCGCCGATCTGCAGGCTCTTGACGCCGACCGGCTATCGGCTCACGGCCGAACCCGGTTCAGCGAGGTCGCGGCCATCGGCGCCGTCCGGCTGGCCTTCGACGACGACCTCGAGGTCGGACCGGCGGACGATCCGGCGCCGAGCGCTCAACTGATCCTCGACGCACTGCTGCTTGAAGACGGCGCGCGGGCAATTCTGCGCGGGGATGGGGCCGGAGCTCGTCGTCACCACCGTCCCCGAATCCGGCACCGAGATCTGGTCGGTGCGACGGTCGAGGTCAGCTGGACGGCGAGCGATGCCGCCGGCATCTGGGAAAACGACGAGGCGTGGCCGATCGGCGGCCACGTCGTTACCAATCGGTACCTCAACCAACCGACGGTGGTGGCTGCGGACCCGGACCCGTTGGTGCTGACCGTACCGTGGGATGCCGAGCCGGCGACACCGATTTCACGCTGCGGGTGACGGACGTGGCCGGGCGCACGTCGACCCGCGAGCTGAGCTGGACCGTCATCGACAACGCGCAGCCGACGGGCTCGCTGGCCTTCGCGGACAACGCTCCCACGACAGTGCTCGCGGGTACCTCCACGAGCGTCGTGGTCCACGCCGAAGACGTCGAGGGCCTGGCGTCGGTGCGTCTCGAGGCGACGGGCCCGGCGGTCGAACCGATTCAGATCGTAGCCGCGGGCGGGACCGCCCAGGACCTCCTTTTCGAGGTCGCCGTCGAACCCGAAGCCGACGGCTCGGTCCCGGTCGTGCTGCGAGCGACCATCACCGACAGCAGCGGAGCTAGCTTCACCACCGGGGTCCGTTGAGGTGGTGTCATCCCGGATCTCGAACCCCCGACGGTCACGATAACCACTTCGTTCCGACTGCGTACGGCGACGTCTACGAGGCCGGTGACGAGGTGACCGTCCGCGCGATCCGAGTGACAACGTCGGTGTGGGCTTCTCCTCATTGTCCGAGGTGACGGCGGTGACCACCTCGAACGGCTCCACGATTGTGATTCCCTGGATCGCGCCGGCCGTCGGCACTGCCACTGCAATCGAGATCTCTGCCGAGGTGCAAGATCTAGCGGGCAACATCAGCACCGCCACGCGCACCCTGACCGTCGAACCGCACGTCAACGCGAACCCCCCGGTGGTGACGATCCTTTGCCCGGTGGATGGAGATTTCTGCGCTGCGGGTGTTGGTACGACTATCGACTTCACAGTGCGAGACGATATCAAAATCGCGAGTTACACATTCTCCGTCAACGGGGAACCACAGGGCGATCCTGTGCTGGTCAATCAGCGCCAGCGCGAGAGCTGGGTGCGATGGACACCGCCGGCGAGTACGCAACCGGGCGAGGTGTTCTCGTTGCGGCTCGAAGCTCGGGACTATGCAGACAACGTAGGATTTTCCGAGATAGACCTTACCGCCGTCTCCGGCACGGTGTTGTCGACGGCACAAAATATCAGCTCGGACCATAGTGGAGAAGATCTGGTCCTTGTGAACGGTGTTTTCACCACCACGACACCACTGAGGCCGGCCTCTCTCAGGCTTCTCAGGGGTGCGACCCTGGCTCCACAGTACGTATCTGGCGCGACGGCGTACCCGCCAATCGTGATTTCGACGCCCGGCTTAGTGGATATCGCATGTGGTGCAGCAATCGATGTGTCCGGCAAAGGCTACCTCTGGGACACGATGTATCCGGGAGTGGATCTGCCGGTGGCGGAAAGTTCGGGTGGAAGCCACCTCGGACAAGGCGGGATCCTGATCGAAAGTCCCGGAGAGACCTTTGGTAGCGTGTACCGTCCCCGAGAGTACGGAGGCACTACGAACAACGGACAATCCGGCTCACCGGGTGGTGGAGTCGTGCGGATCGAAGCAGCGGCCGTGGCGCTCGACCAAGGGGCGGTCATCCGCGTGAACGGGGGAGACACCTACGCGGCCAGACCGACTGCGGCTGGTGGGTCAGTGTGGATTTCCGCATCGGCGGTTACGGGATCTGGTGCGATCGAGGCTCGTGGTGGCGAATGGCTCAAGCCGGCAGGCGTTTATCAGAACGGCAGCGGAGGTGGTGGGGCAATTGCGATCGACTCCGACGTCATCGATGAGGGAATCGTCAGCGGTTTGATCGCCTCGGGCGGATTGCGCGGCCGAGAAGGCGGCGCCGGAACGATCTACCTCACCGGGGCGGGGTCGACCTACGGCGACCTCGTGGTAGACAATGGCGGCCGGGAGGGTGAATGGACGATCCTTCCCGCGCTGGGCGCAGGAGAGGCCCTCGGAGGAAGCGGGGGCGCCGTCCTCGAGACGAATCGTGACGAGCCGATCCCGGCGTTCTTCGAGGGTCACTGGGTGCAGGTGAAGTCTCCGGACGGGACTGTTGTGCGGGGCGTCTGGCGGGTGGAGTCGGTCGACGACCGCACTGTGACCCTCGAGGATGGGGCTGATGTTCAGCCGGGCGATCGCTGGCAGGGCATGTACCGTTTCGACACCGTCACCGTGACCGGCCGAGCGAAGCTCCGGCTTTACGACCTCGACGAGTTCGGCGCCGTTACCGTCGACCCGGGCTCGGAGTTCGCCCCCATCAACGAAGGCGGACCCGAGGTGGTTTCCGGCTTCGTGGAGGTCGACGCCCACGATGGCAGCTACTGGGTTGCGGGGCTCGACGGCGCGATCATGGACCGGTCCGGAGTGGCGGATGCGGAGGTCGTCAACGTCGCGAGCGGGGAGAGCTGGGACATCCCCCGGTCGATGACCGACCGGGTCGTTCGCACCCGTGGCGGTGACCGGCGACGCCGACGACTGGATCGCGATCCGTGCTGTCGATGCCCACCCGGAGCCGGCCGAGTCGATCACCAATGCCAAACAACTACCGCCCAACGCGGCACCGCCGGAGATCCACGAGGGGCTGCTCGACTTTGCAGTCGACGAAGACCGGGTCAGTGCACCTGACTGGGTGGCCCCGACGCCGTCGAAGACGATGAGACTGCCGATCATCCTCTCAATCGCCAACCCGGCAAACGGCTTCAGCGCCAGCCTCGAGGTATCTGCCGAACGGTCCTTCGAGACCGTGGTTGACTCGCCGACGCCGATGACGTGCTCACGCTGACTGCCGTCGACGGCCACCCCGACCAGGGGACGAGCGAACCGCTGTATCTGACCGTGCCGTTGTTGTTCGTCGAGGCGGCTTTCGAGGCGGGCGACGTTTCGTGGACGAGACCGCCGGAGTGCTCAGCTTCGACGTGGTGCTCACTGCAGACCGTCCCGAAGACGTGACGGTGCGCTATCGAACCGTGCCCGGCAGCGCCACACCTGGTACCGACTACGAGGAAGCGTCCGGCCTTCTGGTCTTCACGCCGGGTCAGACGAGGCGGACGGTCGAGATCCAGGTCCTCGACGACCAACGTCCGGAGGGGAACGAGACCTTCCGGCTCGAGCTCTTCGACGAGGTCGGGCTCGTCCTGGGAGAGCCGTCGGCGGTCGAAGTGACCATCGTCAACGATGATTTCGAGATCGACACCGTGACCTTCTCGGTCGGCGTCGGCACCGGAAACCTTCTGACGACTCCGATAGGGGTCGACATCGCAGACGGCACCGCCACCTTCACTCGGCCGCTGCCGGCGGCCGCGGACCGCGGCGACCGGGTCGACGTCGACGGCCTCGGTGCGGTCTACCTGGGGACCTGCAGCTCCGATACCGTGTGCCAGGTCTTCAACGGCCGCGGGTACGACGCCGGAGGCGTGATCGGGGGCACGGCCTCATCGATCTCACGCGCCTTCCCGTCGCTGGCCGATGCGGTCACTGATGCGTCGGACTCCGCCCACCTCGATACCCTCGACCTGGTGTCGGCGGATGCCTCGCTCCAGTTCCTGTGCTATGGCGGTTCTGCGGACACCAACCCGGTGGCGATCGACGGCTGGATCACCTCGCCGGAAACCGCAATTCGGATCGAAGCCCCGACTGCTGATCTGCTGCGGGGAGCGGGCCAGCGCCACCTCGGCCGCTGGACGAACGAGGCGTATCGTCTCGAGGTCTATGGCAGCGAGTGCCTCCGCACGTCCGTCGGCAATCTCACGATTGACGGATTGCAGCTGTACTGCGGTGGGGATCCGGGTGCGAGTGTTGCCGGCATCCGGCTTGACGACATTTCGGGCGATGTGGAGATCGCCGAGACCCTCATTCGCCTGGACGACACCAACGGGAGTGGTGAGCGGATCGGGGTGGCGGCCTCTGCTGCGGCGCCAAGCAACGTCGTGATTCGAAACTCCGTCATGTGGGACCTCGGTTCCGGCCAGGGCGATCCTCAGACCGGAATCCTGGTCGGGAGTTCGAACGTCACGATGCTCGCGGCGAACAACACGATCGCCGGCGGACGCAACAGCATCGTCAACATCGGCGGCGCCGTGACGGCGATCAACAATCTGATGTTGGCGCCGATGGTTGCCGGTGTCGACGGCGACCTCGAACCCGAATCGCGGCTGAATCTCGGAGCGGAGTCGTCGTCGCCGAACCCGCCGGCCAACACGGTGGGGCCGATCGTGATGACGAACCCGGTCCGCGGCCAGTTCGCCGATTTCCATCTCGCCTGCAGCGTGCTTGATTTGGAGGACGGCGAGGATGTTGTCGTCACCGAAGGTTTCTACCCGGATGAATGGAGACGGCTTTTCGATGGAGCTTCCGAGACTCTAGCGGTCACCCCACCGATTGACAAGGCCATTGTACTTTTGGAGTTTGCGGAGCCGCGCGCGATCGTCGGGACCGGCATCGCATTCAGCAATGCCGATGCTCACGAATGGGCCGTCGAAGCGGCAATGACCGTTGAAGATCTGACTCCGGGATCGGCCACCTACCTCGAGTTGGTCAAACGAACGGATGTCAACCATCGGGAGCGTGCGCGCGCCTTTGTCAGTTTCCCGACCCCGCAGGAGTTCCGGGTCATCAAACTGACTGCGTGGAGGGATGGCGAAAACGTCAATAACGTGCACATCGGCGAGTGGTGGCTCGAGGGGCTCAACCCGGCCTGTGGGCAGGGCGACGACCTCTCAACACTCGCGTCCGACTCATTTGCCAACGACGTCGACGGCAACGCCCGGCTTGGCGCGTGGGACATCGGGGCAGACCAGTCCAACGAACTGACGGTCGGCTTCGTGGACCGCGGTCCGGTCGAATGGTGGGAGAAGGAAGGTGCGGCGCGGGTCCAGGTGATGCTGTCTGAACCGGCGCCGGTCCCGGTGAGTGTTCGGTACTCGACCCTCGACGGGAGCGCTCGAGCGGACGCCGACTACGAGGTGACGAGGGGAACTCTGGTCTTCGAACCGGGGGAGGTTTCGAAGATCATCTCCGTGCCGCTCGAAGACGACGGGGCATGGGAATCCGTCGAAGACTTCTGGGTCGAATTCTTCGACGCTGTCGGTGCGAGGCTCGAGTCCGAGCTGGTGGCGTTTCGAGGTTCGCGACGGCACCGGTCCGGTGCGGGTCCGATTGAAGGATCCGTTGATGGGAGTGTCGGAGGCGGACCGCGTCGTGAACGTGGAGTTCGAGCTTTCGAAATCAAACTCCGTTGTCACCGTGGGGTCGTGGGACGTCACCGACCACAGCGCATTTTTCTCGACCGACTACCGGGGTCCCGGGGACGGTGCCCCGTGGCAGAACTACACCGTATCGGCCGGCGGCCTCGGCGGCTCTGTACAGTACGAGATCATCCACGATGAGGAACTGGAGCCGGACGAAGGATTCGTCGTCTGGGCGGGCAATGTCTTCGAAGCTGAGCGTGGAGTCCCTTCTCGCGGCTACGTCAGGATCCACGATAGCGGCCTGCCACCGCCAAGTGTGTTTTTCGAAGCCGAAGAACTGGTGGTTGAGGAGGGATCCGGTACCGTCCAACTGCGGGTGCTCCTGTCGAAGGCACCGGAGGGCGACGTGTCCGTTCGTTATCGGCTGCTGGAGCAGGACCAGGCTTGGCCCGAGGCCGCCACCGCCGGCCTCGACTACGCGGACACGCCGGGCGAGCTCGTCTTCAGCGCGGGGGAGCTCGAGCAGGTAATCAACATCGAAATCCTGGAAGACGATCTCGTGGAAGAAATCGGTGAGCTCTTCGTCGTCGAGCTTTTTGAACCTACGGGCCTGGTGACGGCCTCTCCGTCGATGGCGACCGTGTGGATCGAGGACAACGAGCCCCGCCCGATCATCGCCTATCTCGAGCCCGGATATATCGAAGTGAATGAAGGGGACGAATCGATCGAGTTTCTGGTGCAGCTCACGGAACAGCCGATGGCCCCGGTCAGCGTCCGGTACCAGACGATCTCGGGTAGCGCGAAGCCAGGACTCGACTATGTGGTCGCGGACGATGTGCTCGAGTTCGCCGCCGGCCAGTGGGAGCAGTCCTTCCAGATCCAACTGGTAAATGACTTCCTGTACGAGGGGAACGAGTCCTTCAGCGTGCGGTTGTACGACCCGGTCGGTCTGATCCTGGAGTTTCAGTACACCTCCGAGGTCGTGGTGTTCGACGATGATGAACCTCCCGTCCTTGTCACCTTCGAAAACGAAGCTGTCGAATTTTCCGAAGACGCGGGCACGGTTCAACTCGGGGTTCGACTCGAAAAGCCGATGACGACGGACGCCACCGTGCGCTACCGAACGGTGGCCGGCAGTGCGGTTTCCGGAACTCGACTTCGAGGCAATCGACGGCGAACTGACGTTCTGGGCGGGCCAGGTTGAACAAACGATCGAGATTTCGCTCGTCAACGACGGGACGCCCGAGGATCCGGAGGGATTCCGGGTCGAGCTCTACGGCCCGTACGACATCGAGTTGGGCTATCCGTCCTTCACGGATGTCGAAATCGTCGACGATGAACCGAGGCCGACAGCGGTCGCATTTTCGGTCGGGGTCGACTCGGAGAACCGGCTGCCCGGCGCGATCGGGATTGACATCACCAATGGTCTCGCCACCTTTGCAGAACCGCTCTGGCACTTCGGGCTCTCACGCGGGGACCGGCTCGAAATCGACGGTGTCGGCACCGTTTTTCTCGGCGCCTGCAGCTCAGACACCGAATGTCCCGTATTCACCGGACAGGGTGGAGTGCCCGTTGATATCGAGGGAGGGATGCTGACCTCGGCTTCGAGAGCGTTCCCCTCGCTCCAGTCGGCGGTGACGGGTGCCGCTGATGCCGAGCACCTCGGGACCTGGGATCTCTCGGCGGCAAACGCGGCGCTCGAGATCCTCTGCTACAGCGGTTGGGGCGAGCCCGACACCACGCCGGTCAGCATCGACGGCTGGATCACCTCGCCGGAGAACCCGATCCGGGTCATCGTCCCGGCACTGTCCCCCCGAAACCAGGTCTTCCAACGTCACTTTGGGAGGTGGGACGATACGGCGTACCACCTCGATGTTCCCGACGCCACGTGCATCACCTCGAGTGTCGGCAACCTCGTCCTCGAAGGGCTCCAGCTCCACTGTTCCGGGGATCCTGTAAGCGATGTCTACGGGGTTCTCCTGGACGGCATCGACGGTGACGTCCGAATTTCGGAGACGATTGTCCGCCTCGATGGCGTAGCCGCCGCCGGCGACAGGATCGGCGTGAGTCTCGAGTCGGCGACCTCGGGCGAGCTGGTCGTCCGCAACTCGATCCTGTACGACCTCGGCGACGGCAGTGCGGAACATCACGCCGGAATCGTCAACTCTGCGTCGGATGCAACCCTCTTTGCCGCTAACAACACCATCCTCGGGGGCGCTTACGGGATCCGTTCCCTCGAGGGCAGCGGCACGGCGGTGAACAACCTCGCACTGAACGCGACGATCGGCTGCTTTGACGGGATATTCACCGCCGAATCAACCCGGAATCTGGCTTCAGATCAGACCGCCCCCGACCCTCCGGTACAGTCCCGAAGGGGTGATCACCTTGACCAATCCAACCACCGGACGGGACGCGGATCTTCCATCTTGAGTGTGGGATTCGCGAAAAAGTCGCCGAGGTATTCAACGACTTCGGCGGTTCGTATTGGGAATCCATCGAGCCTGCTTTCGACGGCGACCCGGAAACCTATATCTCGAGCCCGAACGTCAATCCGGCGCGCATCGTTCTCGGCTTCGACGAGCCGCAGATCTTCACCGGCATGGCCGTCGAGTTGAGCAGACTGCGACAGCCACCAGTGGATGGTCGAGGCGGCCGACACGATCGACGATCTCCTGGTCAACGGGAACTCTCGGACAATCGTGGGCAAACGAAGCTTCGGCACCTACGACAGCGAGGGCTTTGCACTGCCGGAAACCGCCGGTGCGATCGCGCTCACTGTCTGGGGAAACTGTGGCGGCAATGACGTCCGGCTCAACGAATGGAACCTGTTCGGGCACAATCCGGCGTGCGGACAGGGCGTTGATCTCTCGAGGGCGCGACACACGCCTTCGGCACGATGTCGACAGCGCGGGCGGCTGGTGACTGGGACATCGGGGCGGATCAGGACGGCGGTGCCACGGTCGCTTTTGCGGACGGGCCCACGATGTGGTTCGAAGGCGAACTCGAGGCCAGGATCCAGGTCGTCCTTTCCGAGCCCGTTGCCGCCGAGGTCAGGGTCCGCTGGGAAGCTTTCGACGGTACGGCTGTCGGCCGGCGAGGACTATCTGCAGTCGACCGGCGTGCTCACGTTTCCGCCCGGCGTGGCGTCGCAGATACATCTCGATACCTCTGGTGACGGACGGATCGGCGAGGGCGACGAAGATTTCTCGTCGCTCTGACTGCCGTGACCGGTGCGAGAGTTCCAACTGGAACGAGATGCCTGTTCTCGTGATTCAGATCATCGACGGTGACGGTGGATTCAGGATCGGGCTGGCTTCCGACCACTTCGAAGCATCGGAAGAAGACGGTGAAGCGATCGTCTGGGTCGAAGTCTCGCCAGGCCCTCGAGGAGGACATCATAACCGTGTTCGATGTAATCGGCAGGTCCGCCAAATCGGGCAGGGACTTCGTGCAAACGGTCGTTTGCGCCTACATCCCCGCCGGACGGACCCAGGTGCCGATTTCCATCGATCTCGTGGATGACGACTCCGCGGAACCCGTCGAGACCTTCGTCGTCAAGTCGATACTGGAAGAGGACGGCCCGCCGTCCATCGCCTTTGTCCGCATCGAGGACGACGACGCCGAAAAACAACAGATCGGCCGCTCAGCGAGTCCCGTCGCGGACACCACGCGACGCGACACGGCCGCTCGAGGCGAGGGGTCACGCTTCGCGCGTCCCGACCCGGCGCGTCGTCAAGCATCCATTGGGATGCCGTGAAGCTCCAGCCGGCCGGTCGGACGGTCTACGTGACGATGCCCGCCCGGATCCTGTCGGCGCCGGTCGACTCGCGAGTTCCACCTTCGTCAATCTGAGCAGCGGCGAGAGGTCGAGGCTGACCTCGCCGGCGGAAGACCTGTACCTCGTCGGCCGGGTAGCGGGTGAACCCGGGGACGAGTTCGAGCTCCGCCTCTGTTCCGAGGACAGAACTCTGAGTGCGAGATGATTGTCCTGTCGGAGGAGAGACCATGACACGTCGCCGAGTAGGGTTGAAACACCCGTGGATTGCCGCCTGCTGTTGGGTGTTATTGGTCGCCGGCGGCGCGCTCGCGCAAGATCACGGCGCCCTCTTCCCGCAACCCTTCTCGGTCGAGCATTCGATCGTCCAGACCGACGCCGACGGGTCGGTCTTCACCACCGAACCGGTTGTCGACACCTATGTCGGCTCGCGAATCGTTTCCGAGCGCGTGGACGGCAGCCGCATGATCATCGACTTCGCCCGCCGCGAGATCACCGACATCCGCACCAACGAGAGCCGTTACACGGTGATCGGCTTCGACCGCATGGCGGATCTCCTGCGCGAGTTGCAGGCGATCGAATCCGGTGGATCGCCCTCTCCCGCGAAATCGGCTCGAAACGACGATCTGCCGCGTCTGCGGGTGGTGGAGGCAGATGGACCGGCTGCGACCAAGAGCTCAGCCTTTTCCGGCTCACTGACCAAGCGAGCCGGCGTTCGCCACCTTCGAGTTCTTGAACAGGTGGAGGACAACGGCGCAGAGACCGCCGTTCTCGACGTGTGGTTCGACCCGCAACTCCGCCTCGGCAGCCGCGGCCTGTCCTCGCTCGAAGAATTCGAGCTGGAGGTTCTCTCGGCCACCTCGAAGAACGCGACCGCCGCGCGATCACTGGCTGCAGCGCGCCACGAAGCCGGCGGCGCATTGCCGATCCTCACTCTCCGGCCGGTGATCGTCGGTTCCGATAAATGCCGGGACCATCGAAGATGTCGCCAGCCGGGTCGAGCAGGTAGATGCCGTCCCGCCGAGAGCTGGTGACGATCCCCGACGGCTTCGAACGGGTCCCGCACCCTCTCGAGATGATGGTCGCCCACGCGCGTAGTGAGGCGGAACTCAACAGCCGTATGAGCGGCGGCGGGGGGGCGCTAGGCGATGGCTCATCTCGCCCTTCGCCGGTCACTGGTGTCCTCGCTCCTGGTGTGCGCTGTGGTCGCGATGACTGCTCCTGTCGCTGCGGAGAGTTCATTCGATTTCGAAGAGCGGACGATTCCGGTTGCCGGTCAGAAGCTCGCCCTCGCTCCGACTCAGGAGGTCTTTGTCCGCGAGGCCGGTGACGCCGGTCTGACAACCGAACGCCCATTGCCAGTGGCTACTCTCCAGGCACCGGCGGGCGCACTGTCGATACAGCCGGATGCCGTACCGGGCGGCGACACGCTGCGGGTGTTCGGCCGCCTGTCGGCAGGCGATGTCGACGGCGCCGTTGGTGTGGGCCTGGTCGATGTCGCATCCGATAGCTGGGTGGTGGCGGGGATTCTGCCGTCGGATGCCGGGTGGCGGCTCGCTCTGTGGCTCTCGGGCGAGGACTCGGCCGTCCTGGCGGACTCAGGGTCCTGGGTGCCGTCTCCTGGTTCGTGGTTCATGATCGAGATCGAGGCCACGACCGATGAAGATCGGCGGACGTGGAGTGTGCGGGCGTGGCCCGATGGGGAGGAGAGACCGGATGCCGCGTCCCTCTCCGTGCCGGATGACACGGCGGACTTCATTTCCTATCGACCGGCGGTGTGGGCATCCGGCAACGGGTTGAAACGCGCGGCAGGTCTCGATGTCGAGGTGCTGACGAGACGCCCCGGCCAGGATCCGGCAGCCCTCGGAGACTGGACGCTGACGGCGGAGAATGGCGAGTTGGTGGTGCGATCGGGCGGAGAGGTGGTCCACCGGGTGCCCATGACCCTGAGCGACGATGGTCAGAGCATAGGCGACGCAGAGGGCTTTGACAGTACGGTTCTCAACAAGTCTGGTGGCGCCGCCTGTGACGGCTACAAGTACCGGTTCTCTGGCGTCGCGCGCGGCTATCCCGATTCCTCGGCAACCCTGCTGTTGCCGCCGCGCGACAACGACTGCGATGGTGCATTCAACGAAGACCCGGTCAACGGTCACGACGACGACGGCGACGGTCTGGTCGACGAAGATCCTGTGTGGGGCCCCGACCGCGTACTCAACTGGGGCTCGTCTGATCCCGAAATCGGCGAGATTGAAACCGGAGACATTCCGGCCGCGTTCCTGATCATCCGCCGCTGTTTCCCGCGATCGCGCCTCACCATGGGTTTTGCCACCGTTCACGGCTGGCCGGATCCGACCTGGATCGCCGGGTACGCTCAGGTCAGTCCCTACGGGTCGGGTCGGGCCTACCTCTCTCACAAACGCGACCATGTCACCTACGATCTGCAGCCGGCGCCGCCGGAGCTTCAGGTGACGATCCTCGAGAGCGGTCAACCGTTGGCTGATCTGAGTTGGTTCGATCGCGCCGCTGTGCTGGATGCCCGGGTCGAGGGCGGCGTCGGCGACGTGACCCTGACTATGCAATTGGATGGCCTGAACATCATGCCTGGCGAGGTGGTGGGCAAGGAGGGTTCGTTCCGGGTCACGGCGGAGGCCACCGATTCAACCGGCGCCGTCGCCCAGGCCGCGCGCACTTTCGGCGTCGATACCACGCCGCCGGTACTGGCGATTACCGACCCGACTGACGGGTCCCTGATTCCCGACGACACCATCACCGTCACCGGCACCGTGGTCGAGACCAACCTCGCGGGGCTGTCGGTCAACGGTCTCTTCGCCACCGTCAGCGGTGGCGTGTTCACGGTGCCCGGGGTTCCGATCGGCGAGGACGAAACCATTCTCACCGCGTCTGCCCGCGACCAGGCAGGCCACATGGTCGAGACCTCGATCACAGTGCGGCGCGGAACGCCGGGGCCGCCGGTGGTGACGATGACCACCCCGGTCGTCGCGGCCGATGCGTGCTTCGCAGGCGGACTGACCCACACCTTCGGCGGTGCCTGGGCGAGTTCCAAGCCCGCCTCGGGCGTCGGCGGCGAACCGGCGCCGCTCGTGCTGTCGATCGTGACCAGTGACGGAGCCAGCGCGACGTACCAGCCAACGGTGGCGGGTGGCGGTTCCGGCTGGACCGTCGACAACGTACCGCTCGGCGACGGCGACGGCATGGCCCTGGCGACCATCACGGCCACCGACAGCGACGGCCAGCGAACCGTGGTCAGCCGCAACTTACGGGTCGACGGCGCCGTGCCGGTCGTGACCCTCACCCTCGATGGCTCACCATTCCCCGGCGCGGCGACCGGCGATACTCCACCTGCCGGCGCCCAACCGGTTCTCTTCAGCCGCGCGATCTCGGTCCGCGCAAGCGTCGCCGACGGCCCCCTCGGTGCGCCTCAGAGCCTGGTCATGACCCTTGACGGAGCGCCCTACATCTCCGGCACCCCGATCAACACCGAGGGCCAGCACCTTCTGGTTGCAACAGTCGCCGACTGCGCCGGCCATACCGCCACCGTACACGCCCTGTTCGCCGTCGACCTCACCGCGCCGCAACTCGTGAGCACCAACCCCGAAGACGGGGCACTTCTGCCTTCCGGCGTCGACACAATCACCGGAACCGCTGACTCGGCGATCGCGTCGGCGACGATCAACGGCGCCAGCGCCGCCGTTACCGGCGACAGTTTCACCCTGACGCCGTTCAGCTGGCGCGAGGGCGCAAACAACCTCGAGATCGTGCTCGCCGATGCCGCCGACAATTCAGCGACTTTCACCCGCAGCTTCCGTGTCGCTTCGATCGAGCCCACCGTCGAGATCCTGATCGGCGGGCTGCCGATTCCCGCAGCTGTGCTCTTCACCCGGGCGATCACGCCGGAGATCCGATCCAACGATCCTGCGGCAGCCATCTCTGCGACCCTCAACGGATCGGCCTACGCTCTCGGGACCGAGATCGGGACCGGCGGCACCCACACCCTCGCGGCGACCGCCACCGACGCCCTCGGTCGTACGGCCTCTGCTTCCGCCACCTTCGAGATCGACCTCAGTGGCGGTCCGGCGATCGCCATCACCTCACCTGCCGACGGTTCCGTGTTGACCGAGGCAATGGCTACCGTCACCGGCACCGTCGAGGGACGTAACCCAACCGTCACGGTCAACGGGACGCCGGCTGCGATCACCGGCGGAACCTGGACAGTGGCCGACCTTGCCCTCGAAACCGATGTTCTCAATGTCATCACCGCCGGTGTTCGCGACGCCGCCGGGCGCAGCGCGGGAGTGTCGATCTCGGTCATGGTCGACTCGGGCGGTCCGCAGATCCTGATCCTCGAACCCGACGACGGTTTCGTCACCAATCGGAGGCGCGTGGACGTTGCCGGCGTCGTGGTCGGTGGTTCGCGCCGCACCGCCAACGGCACGGTTGACGTGGCGGGCATGACCGTTGCGGTCGGGCTCGATGGCGCCTTCCGCGCCCTCGATGTGCCGCTCGCCGCTGGCACCAATTCCATCACCGCCGTTGCCGAAGACACGCAGGGCCGTACCGGTCAAACGGCCATCACCGTCTTCAGCGATCTCGACCCGCCGCAGATCCGTCTTCTCGCCGACGGCCAACCGCTCACCGAAGGTGCGACCTTCGGCGGGCCGGTCTCCCTGAAGATCGAGATCGTGGACGGCTCGGGAGCGCCCCCGGCGCCCGAGGTCCGGCTCAACGGCGGAGTGATCCCGGCCTCGGGCCCGGTTGTCGAATTCACGGTGGAAGAGGGCGGGGGTTACGTGCTGGCTGTCGCTGCGACGGACCTCGCCGGGAACCAACGGCGCGCCGAACGCAGCTTCAGCATCACCGGCGGCGGCTGTGCCTTGAGTGATCTGCAGCCCTCCTCGGGCTCGATCGTTTCCGGAGAATCGGTCACCGTCCGCGGCCGCAGTTCGTCTGCCGAGTCGGTGATGGTGCGAGTGCCGGTCCCGGACACCGATCCGCAGCAATACCAGGAGTACCCGGCTCTGCTTGCCGACGGCACTTTCGTCGCGGGCGACGTGCCCCTGCCGGCACCCGGTGACAATGCGCTGGATCTCGTCTGCATCGATGCCCTCGGCGGCTCGACCTCGGCGGAACTGGTGATCCATCGGATCGACAGCGGCGACGGCCCGACCGTGGAGATCGAAGCTCCTCTCGAAGGCGCGTGGTTGAGCGAGCGCACCGTCCAGGTCACGGGTCGGGTGTCGGATGCCTCCGCGGCAGTGACCGTCAACAGTCTCGCCGCAACCGTCACCGATCGCGGCGACGGCACCGGCGACTTCAGCGCCGCCGTACCGCTGGCCGAGGGGCCCAACATCCTCGTCGCCCGCGCGATCGACGGGGTCGGACGCCGCGGCCGCGACCGGGTCGTTGCCTGGCTCGACACCCGCGCTCCGGTCGTACGGATCGTCACTCCGGAGAACAACAGTTGGCTCGGGCCGGCAGCCGCCGGCGCAGTGGTCGACGTCAGCGGCGTGGTCGATCTCCACACCGAACCGAATTTCCTGTCGTTGACGGTGTCGACGAACCAGGGCTCCGTGACCGCGACCGTCGATTCCGACAGCGGAGTCTTCACGGCCCAAACGGTGCCTCTCGATCCCGTGGCAGGTCCGGCCGTTCTCCAGACCATCACCGCCACCGCGAGCGACGCGCTGGGCCACACGACGGTCTTCGAGGTCGGCGTGCACTTCGACGCCGAAGGGCCCGCAATCGCACTGACCTCGCCGTTCGACCTGACCAGGTATTCCGAAGCCTCTCCGTCCGAGATCGCGATCTCGGGCGTGGCGTCGGGCGGTGAGGGAACGCAGGTCAGCCTCAACGGCACCACCATCGACCCGCTCTCGCTTGAATGGCAGCCGATGGGCGGCGACGGGCGATTGCAGACCGGGTTCGATGCTGCGATCTCGCGGCCGACTGCCGAGGGCGCATTTGGCGTGGTCGCCCGCGCCACCGCGCTCGACGGCCGCTGGGCCGGCACACGGCGGACGCTCTTCGTCGACACCACCGCGCCCGAGGTACTGGAGATGTACCCGGAGGATGGCGCGGTCGAGGTGGATGCCAACACCCTGATGCTGGTGCTCTTCTCCGAGCCGATGAGGCTGTCCAGCCTGACCGCTGCCGACGGCGTGACCCTGACGCGGATCGACACCGGCGACCCGGTGGTCGGGACGGTGGCGGCGGCGGGCAACGCGGTTGCCTTTGTTGCCGGCGCCGAACTCGCCCCTGCCACCGACTACCGGCTTCGGGTCGGTGCGGATGCGGTCGACCAGGTCGGGCATCCGTTGGCTGCTCCGGAAGAGGTGGTTTTCCGCACGGCCGCCGACTCCGACGGTGTACGGCCCGTGCTCGATCCCACGGCGGATATCCTCTGCGCGGACGACATCGTCATCAAGGGCATCGCACCCGCCAACGCCACCGTTCGGGTGACCGACGGCGGTCTGAGTTTTTCAGGATTCGCGGACGCGACGGGCCGTTTCACGCTCACGGTGCCGGTGACCCACGACGGCTACCACCTGTTGTCGGTGACTGTCGTCGATCGCAGCGGCGCGGCAGGACCCGCTGCCACCGCCGTCATCCGTGTCGACTGCAGCGCGCCGACCGTGCGCCGCGTCAGCTTTGATCCCGGCACGGCAACGATCCGTCTCGAACTCTCCGAAGCGGTCGACCCGACCACCGCCACCATCGGTTCGCCCGATGCCGCGATCAGGCTCTTCGACGACGAAGACCCGGCGTCCGTCGATCAGACCGGCACGGTGCAGCCCGCCGGCGGTGACGTTCTCGACATTCTCCTGGATTCGAGTGGAGACGCATGGTGGCGCGACACCGTCATCCGTCTGCTCGTCGACGCCCCGCTCGCGGATGAACAGGGCAATGTCATGGCGGCGCCCTTCGAGGCGCGGCTCTTCCCGAGTGGCGGCGAGGGCCTTTCCGGCTCGTACCTGCTCGGCGAGGTCTACGACGACACCACCGGCCGGCCGCTCGCCGGAGCCCGGGTGCGCCTGTTCGCTTCCGGCGATCAACTTCCGGGAACCGTGCCCTTGGGGCAAGAGACCCTACCGATTGCCGAGGCCACCACCGACAGTCGAGGCCGCTACCAGATCGTCGATGAGGTCGCCGTCGGGCGATACACGCTGGTGCTCGAAGCCGAAGACTTCGCGCGCGCAGTGCGCCGTCTCGACCTCGAGCCCTCCGTCGGCACTGTCGTGTTCGATGCCCGTCTGACGCCGCTCGCAGCCGAGACTGAAAGCCTCGACCCGGTGGCAGGTGGTCGTATCGCCGACGCGGAAACACCGCTGCTGATTCTCGACGCCGACCCCGCGGCGATACCTGGGCTCGACCCATTGACGGTCCACCTGGCGCCGCGCTCGCCGCAGGCTTTGCCCGACTTCCTGCCCCTCGGCTGGACGCCGCTGGCAACCGCAGACGTTGTGCTCGAAGACGCCGTCGGTCCGCTCCCGGACGGCGAGGCGACGCCTTTCGCGAGTGGGGGAGTCCACCTCGAACTCCCGCTGCCCGACTGGGTGCAGCCGACCGATGCGTTGCTCGCCGTGCGCTACCGCCTCGCAGGTGGGGCGTGGTTGACCCTCGACCCGGTTGAAATGATCAGCGGCCCCGAGGGCGAGCCCATTGCGCGGGTCGCTCTCGTCGGTCCGGGCTCCGTCGCGGTCGTACTCGCCGATGAGGGCGCGACGGCACCTCCGCAGCCTGCGGCCGGTGCGGGCAACGTCCTGCGCGGCGTCGCGCGTCCGGCGGTCCTCCCCGAGCTTGACGGCGACCTGGTGCTCGATCCCCCGGTGATCCCGGCCACGGGCCGTTCGCTCGCGAGCGTGATCGCCCGGTCCGAGGACGGTGAGAGCGCGTGGCCGAGCGGGATCGCCGTCCAGGCCTACCTCGAAGAGCGGCTGCTGCTGGCGGGGGGAGGCGAGGTCGTCGAGTCGCCCTTCGTCGCCGATCTGCTGCTCTACCGTCCGCGCCTCGACCTCGCGAGCCTCGGCACCAACACTCCCGACAGCGTCGGCGCAGTCGACTTCATAGTCTCACCCTCGGAACGCGCCTCAGCCGTGCTGCTCGAGGTCGGCTACGAGGACATCACCCTCTATCCATTCCCCGAAGAGCTCGAACGCGGGCAGGTCCTGGGCGCTGCCGGCGGCACCGTGAGCACGGCCGAGGGCGTCGAACTCACGCTCCCCGAAGGCGCGCTGCCCTCGAGGACCGCGGTCAACGCAACGCTGCTCTCCGCTGATGAGCTTGCAGGTCTGCCGGTTGTCGCCGGTTTCGACACCCTGGCGGCGGTGCGGCTCGAATTCGGCGGCCACACCCTGACCCGGGCGGCGACCCTTTCGCTCGACACTCCCGAAAGCACGCCAGACGCGATCCCCGGCGACCCACGGCTGGTGCTGACCGAACTGGTCGAGGTGGCGGCCGACGGCCGCGGATCCTACCCGAGGCTGGCTGCGCGTGTGAGCCGCGTCGATGGCGTCGGCCGCCTGCGGGCTGCGCCGGAGAGCATCGACTCCGGGCTGCCGCTCGTCGGGATCATCCGCGAGGGCGTCTACCTGGTGCTCTCGGCCCAGACCCCGATCGGGTACGCCACCGGTTTCGTCCGCGCTCCCAACGGCTTCGGTCTTGCGGCTGCCCGCGTAACCACCGAAAGCCTCGGCACTGCCGACCTCTCCGCCGTGGGTGGTCGATACTCCGCAGTGGTGCCGACCACGCCGGGCGCGGCCCTGACCGCCCAGCACCCGACCCTCGACGAGCGGGCATCGGTCGATATTCCCTCGATGCAGCCCGCCGATATCGTGGTCCTCGACATCACCGTGCAACCGGTGCCGCCGGAGATCGACTTCGTGACTCCAGCGGACGGCGCGGTTGATGTCATCGTCCTGACTCCGGTTGTCCATTCACTTTTCCGAGCCCCTCGACCCTGAAAGCGTCGGCCCCGGCACCCTTTCACTGGCCCTCGCAAACGCCGCCGGCAACCCGACCGGAGCGGTGGTCTCGGGCGCCGTCGGTCTCGTCAACAACAACACAGAGATCGTCTTCGAATCGACGCTCCCGCTGGCGCCCGGGCGCACCTTACGTTGCCCGCTTCAGCGGCGGCGTCGCCGATGCCGGAGGCGTCTTCTACGCCGGCGGTCCGGTGACGTGGTCCTTCACCACCTCCACGGTTGTTGCCCCGGGCGGCCAGATCCACCCCGAGCGCTTCCATATCCGGCTGCCGGTCGACGGCGTCGCCGAGGTCTACGGCGATTCGGGGCGCCTTGCCGACAGTCGCTCAGGGCATGGCGCCGTGGACAGTCTCGCCGTGGGTCAACTCGGCCGTGGCCGACCCGGTACGCCCGTCCTGCGGCGCCGACTCCACCGGCGGCTTCGGCCGCACCCCCCTCTGTTCGGTCGGCCACCCGCCCGACTTCCCGGTCACCATCGACTCCGAGGTCTGGGTCACCGTCATCGATCCCAATCAGACCATCGCCGCTGAGTTCCGTCTCGGCGTCTTCACGACTCCAGACGGTCGCGGCTTCGTCGCACCAGCCGGCGAGGCGGTGGAGTTCACCTCCGCCGACAACATCACCGTCGAGGTGCCGGCGGGGGCGTTTGACGTCGCGACGGTCGTGCGGGTCGATCGTCTGGATCCGAACGATCTCGACACAGAGCGGCCGCCCGGGATGTCTCTCGGAGGCTATGTCAACGTTGATTTCGAAGGCGCGGCTGAA
>CAWBBP010000011.1:0-255666 GCA_963787055.1 uncultured Actinomycetota bacterium | reverse complement strand
ACGTCTTGGCTCAGGATCTGGGGCCAGGTCTCGACATCGGCTGGGGTGTGCGCGACGGTGAGCGTCGACTGTGGCAGCAGTGCGGCAAGCGATTCCGCTGTCGACAACGGATGCGCCGGGTCGCCGGTCCAGGCCAGAATCGTCGCCGGCACATCGATTCGGGCAAGGGCTTCACGAGCGGGAAGGTCGCTGAGGGCCGCACCGCGAAACAGTGACGGCAGCAATGCATCGGCGACATCGGGAACTGTCTCGGGCGCGCCGACCGTGGCTGGTGGCGGAGTCGCCTCACGCGCTGAGGCGATGAATGCCGCGAGTCCCTGCGTTTCGATAATTTCGGCCGCAACTCGGTAATTAGCCGCCTGCGCGGGCCGGGTCTGCCACGCAGTGGCCGGCACCATCAGCGTGAGGCCGACGAATCGGTCCGGCTCGCGGGCAGCAGCGTGCAGCAGCGTGCCGGTACCCATGGATGGGCCGACTCCGTGCACCCGTTCGCCGGGAAACCAGTTGTCGAGCAGTCGTAGAAGATCATCGGCAAGGCTTTCCCAGCGGTAATCTTGGGGAACTTTGCGCCCGGTTGACCTGCCGTGGCCGCGTGCGTCGTACCGCAGCAACCTGGTCCCGTTGAGCCCCCTGCCGAGGTCGAGATTGAGCACCCGGTCGCGCGCGCGGCTGGAGGTAAGTCCATGCAGTTGAACTACCGGGTGACCACCTTCGTCGCTCAGTTCAACCGCAAGCTCTGCTCCCGGAACCACGAAAGTAGTCATCACGCAACTCTTTTCACGACCGGACGACTCGCCCCGGAGTCGACCGCGCTGACTGAGCATCTAGGCTATCTGGGGCGTTAGGGTACCGCCATGCGGCTGACCAACGTGGCGCACCTGCGGCTACCCTTCGGACGACTCTGGGGCTACGACGTTGCGGTCTCTGACCTCAGCCGGCAGCTGCCGGTGTCTTTTGACCAGCGCATACACGTTGGCGCAGGTGCGCGGCCCGGCTCCTGGATGGCTCTGTCCATTCGGTTGCCGGCCGGGGTCAGCCGGCAATCGCTGGCCGATGCGTGGCTGGCCGTGATCGCCCGCCACGGCACCCTTCGAACGGCGTTCACACCCGGGCTGGACGGCGATCCGCAGCTGCATGAGATCGATATTCACCCCGGCAAGTGGATCGAGCATGAGATCCCCGCGGGCCAGGAGGTCAACGACGCACTGCGAGTGGTTCTCAATGCGACGTGTTCGCCCTATCAGCGGCCCTCGCACCGGCTCTGCGTCTTGGAGACTGCCGCCGGACTGACGGTGGTCATTGCTGCCGACCACGCTCATGTGGACATGTGGTCGATGCTTGTGATTGCCCGGGACCTGTTGTCAATACTCGCCGACGCGAGTACCGGACGCACGTCGTCTCTGCCGCCGCCGCCCGCGTTTGTCGTCCACACCCGGGCACTGCTCGACCGTCCCCCGGCGCCGGAACGCGTGCGTGCGCGGTGGGCACAAATCATCAGCGACAGCGGTGGGGTTATGCCGCGGTTTCCGCTGCCGTTGGGTGAGCCCGGGCCGCATCCCGAACGCGTTGAAGTACGTGACGTGTTCGATGTCGATGATGGCGCCGCGTTCGCCGCGCAGGCACGCAATGACGGCGTCTCCACGCTGGCACTCGCGGTGGTCGCCATGACTGCGGTAACCCGCGAGTTGGCGGAGGCGCCGCTGCGCGCCGTCTTCCCGGTGCACAGCCGATTTGAAGACAAGTGGCACGACTCGGTCGGCTGGTTCATCACCAATTCGGTCCTCGAGTCGGCGGTCGCCGAGCCGAGCGTCGCGGCTGCCGCCGTCAAAGAAGCGGTGCAGCTTGGTTCCTGGCCACTCGCCGACGTACTGGCTCCGTGGGGTGGAATGCCCACGGCCCCGGGCATGTTCGCCATTTCCTGGCTGGATCAACTTAGACTTCCGGTGCGGATCGACTCCGCCGGACTCGACGCCCAGTATGTGAGCGCGAGGATCCACACCGACGGCGTCATGCTCTGGTTCATTCAGGACAAGTCCGGGCTGCATCTGCGATGCCGCTACCCAGATACCGTGGAGGCACGAACCAACGTGGGGGCATGGCTGGACCTGTTGGTGGCGCGCCTACAGGTACTGGCGCAGTCCTCGGTTCGAGGTCTGCTGCAGGTAGCAGGCCGCACATTCCGTGTACAGCGCGCGACGCGCGAACACGTGCGGGTGATCGCCGAACTGCTCTCCGACGACGAATTCGGTGAGGATCGCGAAAGCGCCGAACTCGAACGCTACGAGTCGGCCTACGACATCGTCGTACGCAACCGATCTAACTATCTCGGAGTCGTCCTGAACGATTCCGATTTGGTCGTTGCGACAGTGCAATTGACCGTTATTCCCGGTCTGTCACGCGGCGGCGCAACTCGGCTGCAGATCGAGGGCTTGCGGGTCGCCAAATCCGAGCGCGCACAGGGTCTGGGCACTGCACTAGTCGAGTGGGCACACGACTATGGCCGAACCCACGGGGCACAGTTGGCGCAGGTGACCACAGACGGGGCTCGCGAAAGAGCTCGGGCCTTCTATGGCCGGCTCGGGTACCACGCCGCTCACGTCGGGCTGAAATGCACCATCTGAGTTCATCGACCAACAGGTCCGCGAGCGGCACGTTCGCGGTCGCGCCGCGTTTGTGCAGGCAGCCCTCGAGCGCGAGCGGCTAGTCGATGGTTCTGAGCCGGAAAAGGGGAATCCGCCGTCCGTGAGGTTCGGTCTTGGCGAGATAGTCGCCGTACCCGGCGTAAACCTGCACAGCGAGCGCGTACAGGTGGGCGTGTTCGTCGGGATCTGTCACCTCGTCGGCGATGAAATCCTCACCGCCGAAGCGGCATTGGGGGTTCGCCTTGAGGTTGTGGTACCACGCCGGGTGCTTCTGCCCACCGAAGTTGGAGGCGATGAGGATTGGGTCGGGGCCGTCATGGAAGTTAGGTGAGTTGCACCTCCCGCGGCTGACCCGATTTGGCGCCGATCGTCACCAGCGGGGCGTTGACAACGACGCCCATCGAGGTCGTCATACGCCCGCCCGTGACCCGGTAGAGCAGAGGGTCGAGGCGAACCGAGACATTGCGGGCGATCCACTGTCCCGCTGTAGAGCGTCCCAAGCGCTCAGCGACGCGGTAACCCCGACCGCGCCTCCGGTGGGGGTCGACGTAGCGCAAGGGCATGGCCGAACCGTACCCCGCCGACCGGGGCGGTCAGTGTTCCGGACGGCCGGCTGCTACCAGACGAACCGAGGCGGCCCGCCAGAGCACCGTCAACCCGACAGCAGCCCGCCGGACCCGCGGCAGGGGTCAGGACGCTCGTTCAACTACTCAGTGCGATCCCTTCCGGTGCGTCACCGATCCCGACCCCGATGAGGTCGACGACGGTGTTGGTGTCGGTGTCGATGACGTGGACGAGATTGAGGACCGTGTTGGTGACGTAGACCCGGGTACCGGCCGGGTTGACCGCGACCCACGACGCCCCTGGGGCGGGGAGGAGTTGCAGGGGGATGGTGGTGACGACGTTCGTGGCGGTGTTGATGACCGAGACAGTGCTGTCCTCAAAGTTGGCCACGTACACCCGGGTGCCTGCGGGGTTGATGGCGACCCCCCGCGGTTCGCCACCGACGCCGTATGTCGCGACGAGGGCGTTGGTGGTTGTGTTGTACACCGCGACGGTGTCCGACAAGGCTTCGGTGACATACAGGCGACTGCCGTCCGGGCTCACCACGACGTCGATGGCCCCATCGGGGTCAGTGATGGTGGAGATGACGGCCTCGGCGTCCGCGTTGATGACCGACACGCTGTCGACGGAGCGATTGGCGGTGTAGATGAGGGTGCCCAGTGGGTTGACCGCCGCACCTATGGGTTCACTACCCACCGGGATGGTGGTCGTCACCGTGTTGGTGGCCGTTTCGATCACCACCACGCTGTCCGCACCGTAGTTCGTAACGTAGACGAGGCTGCCGTCGGGACTGACCGTCCCTCCGGCCGGCAGGTCGAAGCCCGTGATCGTGGTCGTCACGGTGTTGGTAGCGGTGTCGATCACCGAGACCGAATCGGAACGCTGATTCATCACGTAGATGCGACTGCCCCCGCCGCCGCCCGCCCCGCCGGAGCCTCCCGTTCCGTCGCCCCCCCCGGAATTGCCGGCCGTGCCGGGCTTGCCGTAGGGGGTGACCACCACCCCGGTCGGTTCCTCGCCGACTCCGAACACCTGCACGACGTCGTTGGTGGTGGTGTCGATCACCGACACCGTGTTGCCGCCGGAGTTCGCCACGTAGGCCCGCGAAGCGGGACCGCTGCCTCCGGTTCCCCCGGCGCCACCGTCACCGCCGGGGGCGGGGGTGAAGAAAAAGCCGATCCCGCCCTGACCGCCCTGACCACCGTCGCCGCCCTGACCACCGATGGCGTCGGCCGCACCCGAGCCGCCGAGACCGCCTGCCCCGCCGGCGCCGCCCTTGCCGCCCTGGCCGATTAGCAGGCTGCCGTTACCACCCGCGCCACCGGAACCGCCGTCACCGCCGGCGCCGCCGACCGTCCCTGGCAGCAGGCCAGACGGCCCGGTGGCGCCCTTGCCGCCGTCACCGCCGGCGCCGCCGTCGCCCAGCAACGACAGGAATCCGACGTTGCCACCGTTGCCGCCGTCGCCGGCGTCGGTCGCCCCCGCACCGTTGCCACCGGCACCGCCGTTGCCGCCGTTGCCGACGAACAGTCCACCGGCGCCGCCCCTGCCACCGCTCTTGCCCTGGTCGGTTGCAAAGCCGCCGTCACCGCCGTTGCCGAACCAGCCCGCGCTGCCGCCGACACCGCCGTTGAAGCCGTTGCCGCCGTTGCCGATCAGGCCGCCGTTGCCGCCGTCGCATGACGTGCCGGCCGGACAGGTCTGGGCGGTCCAGCTGTAGCCGTTGCCGAACAGGATGCCGGCGTTGGGGTTGTCGGCGGTGCCGTCGCCGATGAAGAAACGGAGCAGATCAGCGATGGGGTTCGACGCCTCTGCAGCCGCCGCTGCGGCCTCGATCGGACCGGCACCCGGATCGACCGGCCCCCCACTTCCGACCGCAGCCGCGGCGCGCGGAGCCACGATGGTCCCGCCGGTCTGGCGACGCGACACCGCTGCCGCGGCCCACATCAGCGGCAGTGCCACCGGCGAGCCGCCCTCAGCGCCGCGACCCGCCCATGACAGCAGGTCCGAGCCTGCATCGATCGCGCCGCTGGGCTGGGCCTGCGCCGCCGGGACGGCCGTCATCACCGGGAGGTCCGACGCCGGTCCCACGACCTGCTCGACCACCGCCGCCGCACCGGCCGCACCCGACGAATCCTCCGCCGCGGCGCCCACCGCGCCGTTCACCAACGCCTCGGGCCCCCTCGCCCGCCGGACCGGCGCGCTCACCGCAGCCTGGACCTCTACCGCCGAGGACCCTGCCGCGGCCGGGGAAGCCGGGCCGGGCGTGTTGTTGAAGTCCGGTTCGTTCGAGGCGGGCAACCCCAACCGGTCGCCGGTCACGCCGCGGGACACCGCCGGTGAACCCGGCACCAGGCCGACGGTCGTCGAAACCAGCCCGCGCTTTCCAGTCGGCGCCGATGCCGGTTCGGTGGGGGGCCCAGCCGCCCCGTCATCCCTGATGTTCCTGCCGTCGGCGACGGTTGTTCTTGACTCCGGGTCCGCAGCGCTACTTCCGCCGACGCGTTGGGCGCGCGAGGCAGTCCGCGTGCTCTTCGTGGTGTCAGCAGACTGCGTGGCGGCGTCAGCGCCGGAGCCTGCCAAGCCGGTCGCGTCAGCGAAGCTGGTAGGCATCGCCGCGAACGCCGACCCCACACCGAGCGCGACAGCCAAAGCGCCGACCCGTCCGACGTATCGGGCAAGGCTGGGCGACGATGCCGGCTCGGCTCCCGGTGCGCGCCGCCGGTTTTCGGTCGCACGACCCCTCCCCGACACCGAGCGGCCGCGTCTCGCATTTACGGAATTCGACTTTGGCACCAACATCGGATCGGCCATTATTTGGAGCCCCTCTACACCCCGAAGGTCAAGGCCCGCACGCCCCGCGGGCCACCTGATGCTAACGCAGTTCCGCACCGCCCTTCCGGGTTTCGACGAGAAAACGCAACGAGCCGGGATTTTTCGCGGATTGCGATGTAGCTGGGTGTTGATATGCGAAAGCGCCTGTCCTGCAATGGATAATCGGACTCGCCTAAGGTTCGGTTGTCCAGCGGGAAGGCGGACGGCCGCGGGGTGGTGTCGCACGCCGGGATGGGGCTGCTGCGGGAACTAGCTGATGCGACGGGGCTGTCAGCCCAGGTCACGGCGGTTGAGGATCGCGGCCAAGTCGGTGCAGGCATCTGGATTGCCTTGCGCGCCGCGCGCCATCAGAAGGGCACCCAGACAGCGTTCGACGGTCTGGCGCAGCCGAAACATCATGGTGTTGGCGCTGCTCAGCGTGTCCGATGGGCCACCGGCGGCCTCGGCCGCCAGGCACGCTAATTCGCTTTGTCCGGCAGCCGTTTTCGGGCTTGCTTCGTGAGAGACCATGTCAGGCAATTCATCAGAGACTCCTCGCGGTAGCGGTGCCGAAGGCGGCGCATCGCTTGATGGCGGGCGATCGAGCACAGCAAAGGACGGAGTTTGTCGGGTTCGCGCAGCCCCCGAGGTCTGTCGCGGCAACACAGAAGGCGTCCTGAACGCAGTCGGCCGCAGCGTCACGGTCTCCGGTCAGTCCGACGCAGAAGTCATAAAGACGGTCGGCGAAGCGGTCGTAGATCTCGGCTATAGCGTCTCGATCACCGTCGGGGGCCGCGCGCGCCAGATCACCGCCGCTGAGGCTGGGCCGCTGCTCTCATGCTTCAGCTATGACGCAGACCCGGTACCGGACCGCCGGGGTTTCACCAGACGAGCTGGGAAAACTGCGGGCCGGCATTGGGGCACTCGACGGAGATGTTCCAGGTCGAGCCGGTCGGATAACTGGGGAACCACAGGCGTGAGTGGGCCTGCGCCCCGGGCCCGTTCTCCGGAAGATAGAACGGAACATTGATCGCCGGCAGGGGCTTGCCGATCGGATTGCCCATTACCGATGCGTTGTACGTGCACCACCCGCTGGGCGCGGCTTCACCGGGGTTGGCCGGCCAGGTGTTCACGAACACGTCGACACCGCCCGGGGCCGCAACGGCCCATGCGCTCATGTTCGCCTGAGCGGTACCCGCGCCGAGGAACAACGTCGCCGGTGCCGCCACAGCAGCGGTCACCGCAGCGAGTTTGGCAAGGATCCAGGTAGTGGTCATGAGGGTCTCCTTATTGATTTTCGCCGCCCCGATGGGCCGCTTTCACAGGTAGGTGCAGTCACCCCGCGCCGATCGCACACTTTTTTCGACAGGTTTTTCCAGGGCCCCGCAGCAGCTATCTCCCCCTTCCGGGGTGGAGTCGACGGCTGGATCAGCTGCGAGAGGGTGCGGACGCAGCTACCTGCCGAAAGGAGTCGGAGGTTTCTGTCAAAAAAGTGTGCGCACGAGCCCCCCTGACCGCACCTACCTGTGAAAGCGGCCCATCAGGGGCCGCGTCGATACAAAGGTGCAACCGATGACGAGCATTGCCAGGAACTGCGAAACGCCCGATCAAACGGCGGCAAGCCCGACCGCAACATATGAGCCCGTCACCGGCCAGGCGCCGACCGCTTGGTCGGCGGGCCGTAGGGACCGCTGGCAGCCGGAGACCGTCCGGGCCTTGGCTTGGTCTCAGGACGGCGATTCCCTCGCCGAGCCCCTCTCGTACACAGGGGAGGAACACTTCGCACCTGAGATGAGTGCGCGCTCGACAATGCGAGTCGCCGACGCTGTCGAGGATGCGGTCGGCACACCCCGGTTTGGCCGGACAGGACCGCTGTCCTTCATTGCCACCGGTATCGTCGCCGCCGCGGCAACTGCGGGACTGGTGCTCACCGTTGCCAACACGGACGGTGTGCCGACCACAACCTCGCCGGTTGTCATCCACCCCGCCAAGAATTCACCGATCCCCCAGCCGACTGGCGGAACCGGACATCAAGGCGAGATGATCCCTCCGGCTCCGGCGAGGGCGGCCGCGCCTCCCGGCCCCACGATCCCGCAAGCAACACGCACACTGCCGACAAGTGTCAACACTCCCTCGTCGACGGGTGTCACGGTCATATCGGCCACCCCACTGTCCCCCGCTCCGGACATCGCGGCTCCCGACGCGGAAGCACCACAGGAAGCGCCCGCGATCGAGGAGCCCCCGGTGGCCACGCCCCCGGTCGTGTCACTGCCAGAGGTGGACTCCGAGCCCGCGCCGGAGGACGATGCCGGGCCCGTTGTGGACGCGGACCCGGACGTTGCTCCGGATGATCCAGCGCCCGCAGGCATGGACCCATTCACGGTGTTGGATCGCGTGCCGGCGGACCCCCGCCTGTCGATAGGAGGACCGCCGATGGTCCTCGCCCCAACTGCCCCGCTGCTGCCGCCGGAATAGGAGAATCAGTTCATGAACGGTCCGACAAAGCGATTTGGTGGCCGGCTTGCTGGTCTATTGGCGCCGGTGCCGCCACTTGAATCTCCCCCGCAGGACCTGGATGCGGCGCACCGCAAGTACGAACGTCCCGCCGACGCCGGGAACAGCGACGCAATGTACGCCTTGGGGATTCTTTACGCGCAGTGGACGGAGCCGCCGAACCTGGACGCGGCACGTCGCTGGTGGGAGCGCGGCGCCGAAGCCGGCAACAGCAATGCCATGACCGGACTCGGAGTGCTGCACGCGGAGTCGGTCGAGCCGCCGGACCTGGACGCGGCACGTCGCTGGTGGGAGCGCGGCGCCGACGCCGGCAACAGCAACGCCATGACCGGACTCGGAGTGCTATACGCGACCTTGACCCAGCCGCCAGACCTGGACGCGGCACGCCACTGGTATCAACGCGCCGCCGATGCTGGCAATGGCGAAGCCATGAACGCCCTAGGCGTCCTGCACTCAGACCGGATGGAGCCGCCGGACCTGGACGCGGCACGCCGCTGGTACGAGCGGGCTGTTGACACCGGTAACACCAGCGCAATGAACAACCTCGGGGTGCTGTATGCCGAGTTGATGCAGCCACCGGACCTGGACGCGGCACGCCACTGCTATGAGCGGGCCGCCGAAGCCGGCAGCAGCAGCGCCTGCATCAACCTCGGGGTGCTGTATGCCGAGTTGATGCGGCCACCGGACCTGGACGCGGCACGCCACTGGTATGAGAGGGCCGCCGACACCGGCAACAGCGACGCCATGTACAGCCTCGGGAGGCTTTACCAGCAGTGGATCGAGCCGCGCGATCTCGACACGGCGCGCCACTGGTATGAGCGCGGCGCCGAAGCCGGTAACAGCAACGCCATGACCGGCCTCGGAATGCTTTACGCGGAATCGGCGGAGCCGCGCGATCTGGACGCTGCACGCCACTGGTATCAGCGCGCCGCCGACGCCGGTAACAGCAGCGCGATGCACAACCTTGGGTTGCTTTTCGCGACTTTGTTGGAACCGCCCGATCTTGATGCAGCGCGATACTGGTATGAGCGGGCTATTGACGCTGGGAACAGCGGCGCCATGTACAACCTCGGGGTGCTGTACGAGCAGCTGATGCAGCCACCGGATCTGGACGCGGCGCGCCAGTGGTATCAGCGGGCTGCCGATTCCGGCAACAGCAACGCCAAGCACAATCTCGCGATCGTGCGCGGCAAATTGCTGCGGATGCGCTGGCGACGCGGCGTGAGCCGGATGACGAAGAGAAGGCACCGATGAGCACGGCCACGCTGCCCAGGTTCAGACGGGTCGTCATTGGGGGAGCTGGGCCGTCGTCATCCTCATACTCACGGTCACGTCGAACGTCAAGACAGAGGATTCAGCCCAATAAAACGTGAGATCCCAGCTACCCAAGGTGGATCTCGTTCTTGTAGACCTTTTCCGCCCTTCATGATCACGACGAAGTTCTTCTCCGGATCGGCGACGAGGTCGAGATCCTCCGGGGGTTCCCATCGACGAGGAGTAGGTCGGCGTGTGCGCCTTCCTTGACGACACCGAGTTCGCCCGGGTAGGGGTCCGCGCGATCCGCACAGCTTGAGCAGCTGAGCGTTCGCCGAGGTGGCCATGCACAGCGCCTCGTGGGGTGTGTACCACTTCTTCAGCTTCGCCAGGTACTTGCCCTGCTTCGCCGTCTGCGTGGGATCGAAGAGCATGTCGCAGCCGCAGGGATGGACACGCGGCCCGTCGATCAACCCTTCGTCGGTGGCCCGCGCGACCGGAAAGCAGTTTCCACCGACATCCCGGACCGTCATGAACCCTCGCAGCAGGGTTTCTCGCGCCATCTGGTCAGCCACGATGCAGAGCAGTCCTAAGTCGGAGTTCAGTCGTCATGCGGATCGCCCTTCGTCAGATGCGGCCGCGGCGGAATGCTCCCTTGCCGCCAACTCTAAGTCGCGGATGACCGCATCGCGATCGGCTCGTGCCGCCCGGGCCGCTTCGGCCCGTCCCGGGGCGCCGGTATTGGCGTGACCCCAGACGAGCAGGTCGACCAGGATGGGGATGAGCTCGATCGCACGCTCGGTCGGCAGGTAGGTGCGCCGGCGCCGGTCGGCCTCGTCGATACGGCGTTCGAGGAGTCCAGCCTCGACCAGCCGGTCGAGTCGGTCCACCTTGATGTTGGTCGCGATGCCCTCCTTCGCCGCGATCTCGGAGAACCCGTAGCGATGGACGAGCAGGATGTCGCGCAACACCACGAGTGTCCACCGATCGCCGATGAGGTCCAGCGTCGCGGCGATAGGGCAGTCGGATCGCCTCATGTAGCGAGTATCGAATACTGCCTTGCATTCAGCAAGTGACATTGTGATCGGGTGTGGACCATCACAGGGTGTGGCACTCCCGCGCGATCGCTCTCAAATGACTGGGTGACTACCACTCGGCCGAAGTTCCGACCAACCGGGCGGTTCCCGGGTTGGCGCCTGTCCGCGTACGACCTCATGTGTAGGTAGGGGTACGGGCTGACGTGTAGGTCGGTCCCGGCGAGTTGAGGCAGGACAGGCTCAGCCCGGACATTTCCGGTCCCGGCAGCTTCAGATTCAGCGCCGCCAAGTCCCCTTGGAGATCCGGGTCATTACGGCCGGGCATTGCGTCTGGATGACGAAGCCGGCAACCATGCCCGTCAGCGTCAGCGTCAGCGTCAAGCCGGTATTGCCCTGCAACTCCGACAGTGTGGTGGCCAGGGATGAACCTGGCTTGACCAGACTCGGGCAGATCGACTGGCCGAATTTTTCGATGGTGGCGCTGATCGGGCTTCCTCCGGAGTCGTTCAGCGTCGAGCCGGCTTCGCCCGAATCCGCCAGTGCCGGAGCAGCTCCCAATAGGGAAGCGAGGAGTGTCGCTACTGCCATCAAGGGTGCGGCGCTGGTAGAGCCCGAAGAACGAATCGATATCACTCGGGTAACACTGGATGATAGGAGTCCGTTTCCGGCACGGCCGTATAAAGATTTGCCCTTAAGGAAGTTTCTTACCGGAGCCCCAACTCACGCCGGTGTATCGATCCGCCGCCGGTCGGCATGGGCGACCCGGCGGCTTGGGTAGCTTAGCCTGGCGGTTGCCGGCTGGGCTCGACCTCTCAGCGACCGCACAACTTTGCGGTTCTCGGATTCGCCGGGGAATTTGCTCCACCAACGGATGGATGCCGTACGGCACCTCGACTGAAGCCAAACAGTTTCCAGGACGTCTGGTCGTTCAAGTCAACGGCGTCCCGACGACGGTGCCGTCGCAATTCGGCGCTCCGCCAAACCGGCACGACCGCAAGGTCCCCGGACCCGCCACGAAAAGCCGAAGGACCCCTCCGTCACTTGCCGAAGGATGCTTCGGCAAAGTAACCCTCAGCTGTCGGGTCGTTCGAATAGTCGACCCGCTCGCGCCGGTAGAATCGCCCCCTACTCCAAGATGCGGCACCCCCCAAGGACTGACCGCATTGCGCTGGCTTGCTGATCTGAATCCTTAGATGCTGATCAGCCTAAGGTCTGGATCTTTGATGACTGAATCGCCGGACCCGCGCCCGAGGCCGGAGGAGAACTCGCAGAGGAGACCGGACGTGGAGAGCGTCAGCGCCGAACGCGTCAACACCCCGGTGGGCGACAGTTCCATCGTGACACTGGTGGATGGCCTCGGGCCGGCCATTGTGGTTCTGCCGTCTTACGGCCGCGACGGCGGTCTGGACTATGACGACTTCGCGGCTCGCGCAGCCAGACAGGGATGGCGAGTGCTGCGACCGCAGCCGCGCGGTGTTTTAGGTTCCGTCGGCCTGATGGAGGGCGTGACATTTCGCGACCTGGCTGACGACGTGGCCGGCGTCATCGGCGCGCTGGCCGACGGTCCGACCGTCCTGGTCGGCCATGCTTTCGGCAACCTGCTTTCCCGGATGGTGGCGACCGAACACCCTGACCTGGTCAGGGCGGTGGCCATTGTCGCCTCGCAGTCCAGAGAGGTGCCGGAGCGAATCGCTCAGGCGCCCTTCATCGTTGGTGACCCGAACAGGCCGACCGCTGAGCGGCTCGCTGTGCTTGAGGAGGCCTTTTTCGCACCGGGCAATGACGCCCGGGTATGGCTGGACGGCTGGTATCCGCAAACCCTGGCCATGCAGCGTGCCGCGCTCGAGCGTGTGCCGTTGAAGGACTATTGGCGTTGCGGTTCGGTCCCCTTGTTGGAGGTGATCCCTGACCACGACGCCTTCAAGCCAAGGAAGTACTGGGGGGAAATGCGGGAGGATTTCGGTGATCGCGTGACTACCTCGGTAATCGAAGGCGCGGGGCATGCATTGTTTCCCGAGCAGCCTGAAGCCGCCGCCGAGGCAATTCTGTCCTGGGCGCGGAATTTCCGCTGATGGCCGGTCACGGCTCAGGTGACGGAGCGCTCTTCGTCCTGCGCAAATTGCCGCCGGCCATCCTGACGCTGCGTTCCGATGGAAGCGGGCTGAGGACAGTCCTGGACAGATTCGAGGGCGAACCCGATGGGGTACAGGTTGATTCAACTTCCGGCACGATTTTCTGGACGAACATGGGTGTTGACGTCGCTGCCGCGGACGGTGCCATCTACCGCGCCGACCTCGACGGCGGTAATACCGTGCTTCTCGTCGGTCATGGGGCGGTCGTCACGCCGAAGCAGTTGCAACATGACCCCGCCACCGGTCATCTGTACTGGTGTGATCGTGAGGGCATGCGTGTCATGAGCTCCAACGACGCCGGCGGCGACGTGACGGTCCTGGTCCGCAGAGGCCGCTATCCCGAGGATGCCGGCGACGAACGGCGTCACTGCGTGGGCGTCGCGATAGACGTGGTCAACAGGCAGATCTACTGGAGTCAGAAGGGGCCCAAAAACGGCGGGCAGGGTGCGATCTACCGTGCCGGGCTGGACCTGCCGCCCGGGACCGACGCCGACAACCGCAGCGACATCGAAACCCTGGTGACCGGCTTGCCGGAGCCCATCGACCTCGCACTCGATCCCGGCAACGCGGCACTGTATTGGACTGACCGCGGTGATGGGCCGGACGGGAACACCCTCAACCGCGCACGCGTCGGGCCGGACGGGCTCTCCGGCCGCGAGATTGTCGCCAGAGGTCTGGCCGAGGGGATCGGTGTCGCGCTCGACCTGTCCGGTCAGCGGGCGTTTGTGACCGATCTGGGTGGCACGGTTTACGTCTGCGAGCTGCAGCCCGGAAGCAGGTTCACTCCGATCGCCCGGCCGGGCCCGATGACGGGGATCGCCTACCTTCCCGACGAACGCCCACCGGCAACGACACGCTGACATCCACCACCCACTGAGTCTCCGGAGCCGTCTATGCCTTTTCTGATCGAGACATTCGACAAGCAAGATCGCGAGCACATCCGCAAGGAAGCGTTGTCCGAGCACCTCCGGTTCCTCGCCGCTCACGCGCCCAAGCTGATCGCGTGCGGATCGAAGAAGAAGGATGACGGCAGCGACCTGGGTGGCGGCATCTACATCCTCGACGTCGACGACCGGAGCGACGCCGAGGCGTTCATCGCGCAGGACCCCTACCAGCTGGCCGGTCTCTTCGAGAGGGTCGAGATCATCCGCTGGAATAAGGCCTACGTCGATGGCCGCTGCTACATGCCGACGGAGTGAGACCTCATTGGCCCTCAACGTGAACTACACGACGACCAGCGACGGGTGCCGCCTTGCGTGGCGGCGTGACGGGACCGCGGGCGGGACGCCCATCCTGTTCGCTAACTCGATCGGCACCGGCCTTGAACTCTGGGATCCACAGATCGCTGCCCTGCAGAACGACTTTGACATCGTGCGCTTCGACACCCGGGGCCACGGCCGATCGGACGCGCCGGACGGCGAATACGACCTGACCACCCTGGCGAGGGACGTCATCGCGGTGCTTGACGCGGCGGGGCTGGATCGGGCGAACATTTGCGGCATCTCGATGGGTGGTCTCACGGCGATGCGGCTGGCGCTGGATTCCCCCCATCGCGTGCATCGGCTGGTCCTGGCCGATACCGCTGCCCGAATCGGCAGCACTCACGCCTGGGAGCAACGACGGGACGCCGTATTGACAGGCGGAATGGCAGCCGTCGCCGACGCCGCCATGGAGCGCTTCTTCTCTCCGGCATTCCGGGAGCGCCGACCGGAGACGGTGGCCCGATTCAGGCGGGCCTTGCTGGCCACCTCGGCGACGGGTTACGCGGGCTGTTGCGCCGCGCTGCGCGACGCTGACCTGACGCACGATGTGAACCGCATCGAAACCCCGACGCTGGTCATCGCGGGACTGCGCGATATCTCCACGACGCCAGCGCAGATGCGGGACCTCGCCGGCGCGATCATCGGCAGCCACTTAGCCGAATTGGACGCCGCGCATCTCTCGAATGTTGAGCTGCCGGAGGAGTTCTCCCGGCAGGTGGCGAGTTCCTTCCTGCGTCCCGCGGCGGCGGAGAGCTAGGGGATCGGTATCCGGCGACAGTGGGACGGGCTGCTGATCTGAGTCTGCTCAGCTGCCCAGGTGGGTGTCGAGGAAGTGAGCCATTTCGGCGAAGATGTCCTGGGACTCCTCGGCGAAGGGTTCGATGAAGTAGGTGAAGTGCGAGGCGCCCTCGACGAGGTGCAGTTCGGCGTGCACGCCGGCGTTGCGCAGTTTGCGGTGCATGAGCACGACCTGGCTGAGTAGCAGGTCCCGGGTGCCGGAGACCAGCATGGTGGGAGGGAACCCGGTGACGTCGCCGCGCAGCGGGGACAGCAGCGGGTTGGTGATGTCGTGGTCGCCGGCGTAGAGCGCCGCTCCGCGACTGCCGATGGCGTCGTAGGTGATCAAGACGTTGTCGACCCATTCGTGAACCTTCAACGAGTCGCCCACCGGGGCCAGGTCGCACCAGGGGGTCTGCACGGCGATGGCCGCCGGTGGGGTCAGGCCTTCCTGTTTGGCGCGCAGCACCGTCGACAGCGCCAAGCCTCCGCCCGCGGAGCCGCCGCTGATGGCGATGTTGGCCGCAGGCACCATGTCCAGGGCGGCTTTCCACACCGCGATGGCGTCGTCGGAGGCGGCGGGAAAGGGATGGTCGGGGGGCATCCGGAAGTCGACCTCGATGACTTTGATGCCGCAGGTGGCCGCGATGACGGCCGGTTCGAGCAGTGAGGCCCGGCCGGGGTTGAACACGTAGGCTCCGCCGTGGGTGTTGACCATCAGCCGGTTGGTGTTGCGCGCCGGGATTTGCGGCGGGGTGACGATGAATACCGGGACGCCGCCGAGGGTGGTCGACTCGACCTGCACGCCGAGTTTCTCGATGATCTGCTCGATGGCCGGGGCGGAGTGGCGGGCCAAGCCGGCGACGGCGTCCTTCCAGCCCTGGGCGTCGGGCGGGTTGAGCAGCCATTCGCTGTTGCGGTAGGGCATGGCGATCGCGGTCTGCAGGTCGGCGCTGACCGAGGTCGGCACCGGGATGGTGCGCCCGGGAACCTGCCGTGGGCCGGGGTTTCCGTTGATCTGGCCCATCAGGTTCTGCAGCATCGCACCGTCGGGGATTCCGATGATGTTGGCCGGATCGGGGGAGGGATCAGTCATGCCGGTAGTTCTACGCCATCTCACCGTGTGGCTGGGAGCAGTCGGGCCGAATAAGGCCGCCCACATCATCCGCCATGACATTTTCGGCTCTTGTCTTGCCGCATTACGATCACAGCTCATGACTGAGGGGCCAGGTGAAACAACGTCGACACGAAATCAGGCCGGCGAGTTACCCCCGCTTGATGCTGCCGGCTCCGGGGTCCTGCCGCCCGTTGCCGCGCGGGTGCGTCGGCTTTTTCGGATCCTCGAGCGCGTGGCGCCCTCTGTGGGATCGCGGTGGGCGGTCGAGTTGTGGTGCACGCCGCCCGTTCTCGAGTCGAGTATGCGTATGCCGCCCGGGGTGGCACGGGGGAGACCAACGGAAGCGTTCTGGGATGGGCATCGGGTCGCCGGTGAAGAGTGGGGCCAGGGGCCACCGGTCTATCTGGTGCACGGTTGGGGTGGCCAGCGCGCCCATTTGGGAGTGTTCGTCAAACCGTTGGTGGAGGCGGGATATCGGGTCCTCGCATTCGACTTGCCCAGCCACAACGAATCAGATCCTGGTGCGCTCGCACCCGGGCGCACCACCGCCATCGAGTGCGCCGACGCGATCACAGCGATGATCGAGACCCATGGTCCGGCCCATGCGGTGGTCGCTCACTCACTCGGGGCGAACTCAACGGCGCTGGCAGCAGCCCGGGGTGCACAGGTTGGACGCTTGGTGTTCTTGGCGCCCATGGGCGAATTCCCGCTCTATCTTGATCTTTTCGCTGCTCGCCACGGCTTCGGGGGCCGCATTCGTTCGGGTCTGCACCGTCGTCTCGAGACCCGGATCGGTATGCCGCTGCACCACACGAACATGACCTGGACCGGGCGGCGGGCCAACTACCCGCCGCTGCTTCTCATCCATGACCCCGACGATCCGGACAGCCCCTACGCCGCCAGTGAACGAGTGGCAGCGGCATGGCCGGGCGCACGCCTACTGACCACTCGAGGGCTCGGCAGATTGGCTCACTACCGAATCCTGAGGCACCGCCAAGCAATTCGCGCTGGGATGGATTTCATCGGCGAGGTCTAGTTTGGCACTGCGCCGATCCAGTGCTCGCCGCCGGCGATGCCATCCGGGTCGTCGCTGAGCACGGCTTGGACGGCGGCAGCAAACGCGGGGACAGCAGCGCGGGTCCGCGTGCGGGCCGAGGGCAGCAGGATCAATCCGTGGTGGGTGCGCCCCGTTGCCAGCCACTCGGCCGCGAGCGGGCGAAAGTCCTTGATGTTGTCGGTGACTACCGCGCGGCCTTCGGTGGTCGCGTGCTCAAAAATGACCCTGTCACTGCACGCGAGGAGGTCGTCGCGGTCGGCGACGGCAAGCACGTCGAAGCCAGCTTCACGCAGGAGCGCGGCGATATGCGGGGACAGGTGCTCATCGAGCAGTGCCTTCACCCGCGCAGGGCCTGCTCACCGGCGGCCGCGGTGGCTCGGCCGCGTTCATACTCGGCCGCGTTGGCGGCGATCTCGGCATCGATCTCGTCGCGGAACTGGCCGTAGTAGCCCACCGCAGCCTGCACCAACTCTGTCGGGATCTGCAGATACGCCGCCGCATCCGTGACTGATCCGTCGTTGTCGCTGACGGTGGAGATGACGTCCCACACATCGAGGCCGCGGCCCACGAGGCCGGCCCGACGGCCGCTCGGTCCGTCGAGGAAGTGAATCAGCGGATGGGCGTCGCGACGTAGACCTTCTTCGATATAGCGCTGCGCAAGGGTGCGCTCGGGAAGGTGGTCCCGCCGCGCCCGTTCGATGAGCTTCTGCTGCGAGCCTGGCGGCAGCCTCAGAGTGAAGTGATCGGCGATACCACGACGTGACACACTGCGTCACCGTGTGTCACAAGTAGTCGCACTCGCCGGTGAAGGCGTGCGGCGGCTGTCGTGGTGGTAGGCGGATGCTGCTGTCACGATGGTGCCCATGGCGACTCTCACGTGGCTGGGCGTACCCGGCGACGAGCCGGCGTGGACCGCGCTCGGCTTCGTCGTCGACGGGGGAGAATTCACCATTGGTCGGATCCGTTGCAGCATCGGCGGAAGCGGCTGGGGATTCGACGAGATCCATTCGGATCCCTCCGTTCTCGGCGTGCGGACCGTCACACGTCCCGTAGCCGCCCCGACGACCACGCACCCCTGCGGGGTTACCGCTGCCGACCACATCGTCTACACCGTGCCGCATCTGGACTCAGCGGTCGACGCGCTCAACGCGGTGCTGGGCTCGGCGCCGCGCAGGCGCTTTCACCCACGAGGGCCGCAAGGGCCGGAGATGGCCTTCTACCGCGTCGGCGAAGCCGTCATCGAGGTCGTCGCGAATGGTCGGAAACCGGCACTGATCGGCTTGGCACTGACGACGCCGGATCTGGACGCCACGGTGGCGCAGATCCGGTTCTGCGGTGGACCGGTATCCGACCCGAAGCCGGCCGTGCAGGGCGGGCGGATCGCCTCGGTCGGCAGTGAACATCTCAAATGGGGCCTGGCAGTCATGGGCACCTAGCGACGCCGCCACCGCTGGAAGGTGGATCGAGCGCTGGCGTCGCCGCCAAGAGGTGACGTACGCAACACGTGTGATGCGGACGACAAAGCCTTCCGGATGTGACAACGGATTCAGTACCATATAGCCATCAGAACAACCGAAACCGTAGATTCGGGATCGACTGGAGGTCCAAATCATGAGGAAAGCATCTCTTTTCGTAGGGGCAGCACTGACCGCGGCGTCGCTGGCGTTGGCAGCCCCCGCCATGGCCTCCCCAGCGCCGACGGTCGGGTTGTCCGATGCCATGTCCACCGCCGCCGGGGCCCCCGGTGCACTCGCAATCAGTGCGCCCAAGACCGCGATATCTGTTCAGGATTCCGGTAAGAACGGGGCGCGCGTCGGCGTCAGCACCGCGGACGGTGCCTACAGCCAGGCCGCCACCGACGGCACAATGACAGCCTCGGCCCTCTACCGGCCCACTTTGTAGTCGGCTGGGCGGCCTAGCCCGGTGGGGTTCTGGCCCGAGGCGGGCCGGCGGACAAGGTGACCTGAAGGAAATCGCTCAGATGCGGTCGACTGGCTGGTTCCAGTGCTTCCGCTCCTCCGGGGAAAGTGCGAGTTCGGTGCGCCGCCCTGTCTGCGCGGAAAGCCGGGCAGCGTCGATGACGGCCATCACGGCGAGAATCTGCTGTGGCGGAACTGGATTGGGGCCGTCCGCGGTGATCGCCTGATGCAGTTCTCGGTAGTAGCGCAGTTGGTTGCCCGGCGGGGTCGGGCGACTCGTCTGCCGTCCGTCAGCGTCATAGATGAGCATGTCGTCGGAATCCTCGCCCCAGCCGGGTGCACCAGGCACGACGCCCGCCTTGAGTTGATCCTCTTGAATGTCGCTGCAATGTTTCACCACGGTGCCTGCAGTGCCGTGCGCGATGAACCGGGTGTGCGCTCCTGCGGCGATCATGCTGCCGTGCAGGACCACCCGGAGCCGCGGGTAGTCGAGGATGACGTGCGCCCAGTCATCGGTGCGAGATCCAGCGCGCAGGCAGCCGAAGTCGGCCGTGACCGCGTCGGGCAGGCCGAACAGTTGCAAGGCCTGGTCGGCCAGGTGCGGGCCGAGGTCGAACCACAATCCCGCACCGGGGCCGGCATTTTCCCGCCAGCGGTCTCGCGGGCTGGGGCGGAACCGGTCGATGTGGGATTCGAAATGGGCAACCTCACCGATGAGGCCGCCGTCGATGACCTGTTTGATGCCCAGATAGTCGCTGTCCCAGCGGCGGTTCTGGAACACCGACACGATCCGCCGACAACGATCGGCGGTGTCGATGATCGCGCGAGCATCCTGCAGCGACAGTGTGAACGGTTTGTCGACGACGACGTGATGCCCGGCCGTCAACGCCGCCTCCGCGAGCGGCCGGTGGGTGTCATTGGGCGACGCGATCACCACCAGGTCCAGATCACCGCGGGCGATGAGTTCGTCGGCATCGACGACGTGGACACCGGGATGGTCGGCGTGGACATCGGCGGGACGTGACGAGGCGACGGCGACGAGTTGCAGACCCGGGGTGGCAGTGATCATCGGGGCGTGAAAGGTCTTGGCCACGTAGCCGTATCCGATCAGGCCGACCCTCACGGTGTCGTCAGCGGCAGACAAGCCTGTCCTTTCCGTCGAAACGTATCTTTCCAGTGCCGGTGCTCGGCTGGGCTCAAGGACCGGCGCGGCGCCGCTCAAGGGGACGACTGGGGCCAAGATCCGGGCCGGTGATGGGGTCGGGTATCGAGTCAGACGTGCTATTGGCTGAGCCGACGATAGGCGATCCCCAGCGATCTGTCGGTGCGTTCAGCCCGGAGATCCAGCGACAGCAGTTCGGCCGGGACCGCCCGGAACCAGGATTTGGTTCGCTCATGCCAATTTCCCACTGCAATGGTAATTTGGCACCATGCGGGTTTCGATAGACCGGGTGGGACGGGTCGTCATCCCGAAATCCCTCCGTGTCGCACTGGGGATCACCCCCGACACCCAACTGGAGTTGATTCCGGATGGCTCCGGTCTCAGGATCGAGCCCGTCCGGCGAGATCGACGGCCGGTCGGGATCAGCGAAGGGCTGCCGATACTGGGCAAGGTCGCAGGTGCCACCCTGACCGATGAGGATGTCCGCCGGCTGCGCGATGACCTCCAACGGTGACAGCTTGGGCATGCGACACCAGCGTCGCGATCGCCGCTCTCGACCCGGCACACGAAGCCCATCCGGTGTGCCGCAAAGCCTTGGTGGACCTTCGTCCGGCACTTGCCGGGCATGCCGCGTTCGAGACGTACTCGGTGCTGACTCGGCTGCCCATCCCGCTGCGCCTGAGCGCGGACCAGGCGGCCTCAGTCCTGGCCGCAGCGTTTCCCGGAGACTGCTGGCTGGACGCGGCTGGAATGCGTGACCTGCGGGACCGGATCGCAACTCTCGACATCGTCGGGGGATCGGTTTACGACGCTCTCGTCGGCCAGGCTTCGGTGACTAACGGCCGAACGTTGCTCACCCGGGACCGGCGCGCGGAACGCACGTATCGCGCTCTTGCCGTCGAGTACAAATTCGTGGACTGACCGAAACCTCGTTGGGCACAGAGGCCGCACCAGTGGACCGCGGCTCGGTTAACTGCGGGGAGGGAAGACGTCGACGAGTTGCGACAGCTGAGCGTGGGCGAGGCGTGCCGAAGTTTCGGGATCCCTGGCGGCGATGGCGGCGGCCAGTTCAACGTGAACGCCGCGGTCGGTCAGTGATTCGGCGTTGAGGCCCATCACCAGCTCGGCGCCAACTTCGTCGATCGCGGCCATCAGGGTGTTCAGCGCCAACCGATAGGCGATGTTGTGCGAGCCGATCATGATCGCCGTCCAGAAAGCCGTCTCGGCATCTTGAAAATCCTGCAGCGTGCCGATCTGGGGATACGCTGCGGAAGCGGCCGTCACCGCGCCAAGCTCCTTCTCGGAGGCGTTCACGGCGCACAACCGCGCCGCATCAATGCCGACGGTGCGCCGCAACACCGCGGTATCGCGGAAGATCTCGGCTTGTGGCACCACCCCGGCTGCAATCAAGGCGAATCCCATGTCGAGGCCGGCGTGGGTGAGCCAGTCCATGACCATCGTGCTGCCGCCTTGGCTGATCCGTACGAGTCCAGCTTGTTGCAGCCGCTTGAGCGCCTCGCGCACTACATGCCGGGTGACATTCAGTTGTGCCGCGAGTTCGCGTTCAGACGGAGCGGCCGCATTGGCCGGCCAGCGCCCGCTGAGGATCTCGTGCAGCAATGTGGTGTACACGCCGTCCGATAGCGTCCCTGTGCGCGGTACTGAACCTGGCATCACATCCATATCTTCCCACTGGCACCACGAGCCACACATCCCGGCGGATTCTGCGTCGTGGGGGGCTGAGCGCGGGCTGTGCGTCGGTTCGATCCGCGTACCGCCACCCCGGCAACTGGTCGCACCAGTCGGCGGGAATCGGCTACGGTTCTGCGATTCGGCTGCTCACAGTACTTTCCCGAGGGGTCGGCCTATGACCGCACATCGGCCCTGAGGCCTCGACGCGACTCCTATGTTGGCTGATCGCAAAGACTGGAAAACCGGACCCGCAGGGTGGTCAAAGCTCGGCGGAGTCCGGCAGCGAGTCAGCACGCTACTGGGCGAGCAAGCGATAGGCGATCCCCAAGGATCGATACGTGCGTTGAGCCCGGAGATCCAGCGACAGCAGCTCGTGGCCGGCGCTGTGGGCGGTGAGCCCGACGAGGGCGTCATAGGTACCGCCCCCCGTCACGCCTGCCGTCGCAGCGGTTGCCGTTAACGATTCGTACAGTGCTGCATCCGGGGTGATGACGCGCCCGCCCCATTGGCGGGCGAGATACTCGGCCACTGTCGCGGCATCCATCCGGAACGGCTCCGGCATGCGCGTGAGCACTGCGTAGGTTTCGGTCACCACATGCGCCGGAAGGACCGTGTCGGGTGTGACAGCGCGGCGGGCTACCGCATGTGCTTCATGCCAGGGAGCGAAGGCTGCGATGACGACGCTGGTATCGAGCGCGGTCACCGACGGGTGGCCTCCACTACATCGCGGACCTGTTCGGCGGTGAGGACGGGAAGATCGGTGTCGGCAGCCGCCACCAGAGTGCCCTCGTGGTCGACGAGCCGAACAGGCGTCGTAGCCGGCGAGATCTCCAGGCGTCCTTCAACCTCTGTCAACACGATCCGGCTGCCAGGGCGCAATCCGAGACGCTCGCGGACGTCCTTGGGGACGACGACTCGCCCGCCGGCGTCAATGGTTGCCAACATGGTTTGAAAATACCATTTCGACGGCACGCAGGCCCTACCGGCCGGCGGCCGGAACCGCGGAGGTGTAACTGGCAGACTTCGGCGACACCGCACCTTTGCGCAGTCGCCCCCGCGGATGCGGCACCGGGCCATAAGCTCACCGGGTGGATATCAGCAAAGTCCTCGCCGACGTAGCGATGGCACCCGTCCGGGTCGGCCTCCTGGCGGCCGACACCGGACTAGCCGTTGGGGCCCTTGCCCTTGGGGTCGTGAAGGAGTCTCTCGGTGAGGAGGGTCCGCGGACGGTAGAGGGGCAGACGGTGGATCCGCTCACCGAAATCCTCCCGCTTCGCGGCGCCATCATCGGCGCCAACCGAGTCGCCGAGTTGACCGAACCCGACAGGGCGCTGGGCCGTGTTCTGGCCCGCGGCGGGCCGGCGGATAAGTTGACGCGTCCGGGTGGTGTTGTCGACATGCTGACCGCGCCGGGCGGGTTGATTGATCGGGTGTCGGTAGAAGGTAGTTCGCTGGAGCGGATTCTGGCACCCGGCGGCCTCGTGGACCGGTTGCTCGATGAGGACGGACCGCTGGAGCGGATGTTCGCCGAAGACGGTGTCATCGAGCGGGTGTTTGCGGAGGACGGCATCGTCGACAAGCTGACGGTCAAGGACGGACCGCTCGAACAACTCGCGGAGACCGCTGAGATCCTCAGTCGGTTGCAGCCCGCAGTGGAGGCGTTGACGCCCACCGCCGACACCCTTGAGTCCGCTGTGGACACCCTCAACAGAATGGTCAACTCGCTGAGTGCGATCACGGACCGTATTCCGCGGCGGCGGGCGGCGCGGTCGGCGGTGCGCGCGAAGCCCGATGTGGACGACGACTCCGTCGACGAGTGAATTGATGCTCCATGCCGGTGGTGCCTAGCCGGGACGCATCATGATGCATGACCGTCTGCATTGCCATGCGGGCGGACCCATCGGATGTGAGGATCAACCCCCAATGAGTGCCGCGCCTGCCCCGGGCGCGGCACTGGCATCCCATCATCACGTGACCACGATTTCCGGAGGCCGAAGCGGCGCGGCCGGGTTAGGCTGCCAAGGGGATGTTCCGACTGGTTGAAGGTGGTCTTGATGAGCGTAATGACGGATGTGGCTGCCGCGTTTCCTGCCCATGATCCGGCTGGCTGGCGGCAGGTGCCTGTTTCCTACACACCGGTGGACCCCGCGCGGGTCGCGGCCCTCATGGAAAAGGAGTGGGAACGGTACGCCAAGGCCACTCCGGGCTCGGCAGACCATGCGGCACGGTCGTCGAAGACCTTGCCGCTGGGTGTGACCAGCAGCTTCCAGTACTGGGATCCGTATCCGATGGGCGTGAAATCCGCACGGGGCGCCTACGTCACCGACTGCGACGACCGCCAGGTGCTGGATCTGTCGATGGGCTTCGGCGCGATGCTGGTCGGCCACCTCAACCCCGCCGTGGTCGCGAAGGTCAAGGAATTCCTGGACGACATCGGCACGCTGTTCGTGACCCCGTCGCCGGTCTCGACCGAGGTGGCCGAGCAGTTCAAGCAACGTTTCGGCCTGGACATGTTGCGGTTCACCAACTCCGGCACCGAGTCGACGGGCTACGCGGTGCGTACCGCACGGGCCTACACCGGCAAAAAGGCAATCGTGAAGATCGAAGGCGGCTACCACGGCGGCTACGACGGACTCTCAGTGTCGGTCAAGCCGGACATCGCCGATATCGGTCCGGCGGATAACCCGATTCCGCAGGTGCCCTTCGATGTCGAACCCGGCGAAGTTCACTGCGTGGCCTACAACGACCTCGGCCAGATGGAACGCGTGCTAGCCGCCCACGGCAAGAACGTCGCCTGCGTGGTCATGGAACCGGTCATCGAGAACCTCGGCATCGTGCTGCCCGACGCCGGCTATCTCGCCGGCGTTCGCGCACTGTGCGACGCGCACAACGTGCTGTTGATCTTCGATGAGGTCAAGACCGGACTGACCGCCGGCGCCCATGGCGCGGCGGCTCGGCTGGGCGTTAAGCCAGACCTGATCACACTGGCCAAGTCCATCGGGGGAGGCCTGCCGCTGGCCGCCTTCGGCGGCACTGCGGAAGTCATGCAGGTCGTCGTCGACAACCGGATGGCCCACTTCGGCACCTACAACGGCAACCCGCTGTGCATGGCTGCCGCCCTGGCGGTCAACGAGGTCGCCACACCGCAGGCGCTGGCCGCGGCTGAGCAGGTCAACGACAACGCCATGGAGGCGATGGACACCATCATCCGGGAGTACGAACTGCCGGCGCATACCGTCGGATTCGGCGTCAAGGGTGCGGTGACCTGGTCACCGACTCCGATCCGCAACTACCGCGACTACAAGCTGGCAACCAACTTCCATGTAGCGGAATTGGGTTGGCTGTGGGGTATCAACCGGGGCGTCCTGACGCCGCCCGGGATGGACGACCAGTGGCTGGTCTCGCTGGCACACACCGACGCGGACATGGGCAAGTGGGTGGATGCCTTCGGCGAACTGGCCAAGGAGTTGCGCGCCTGACCAACCGCTGCCCGGGGTGGCGGGCCAGCGCGGGCTCATTTCCCGCAGAGCTTCTGCGCCAGCGAGTCCCATCCCGCCGCAACGGTTTCCAGGGTCTGGCCCCGGCTGTCGAGTCGGTAGGAGAGGTAGTCGGCATCCAGCAGAGCCAGTAGCGCGTCGGCCTGAACGTCGAGATCGCCGGTGCTACCGGCGGATTCCAGCAGGATGCGAACGTGGGCGTGCAGCACCGCGAAAGCCGCGTTGTACCGCGCACCGGCATCGCGGTTGACCTGGCGGAGAATCGCCCGGTGGGTGTCTACGAAGCGAAGCCGTTCGCGGCCGAATGCCAGCAACCTCTCCAGCGGCTCACCCTCCGGACCCAGCGGTGGTGGACCGAACATGAAGGCCTGCTGCATCGTTCGCTCGTCCTCGTCGAGCAGTTCGATCATCAGTCCGGCTCGACTGCCGAAACGTCGGAACAAGGTGCCCTTACCCACGCCGGCGGCCGCCGCAATATCGTCGGTGCTGATCTCGTCCGGGTTGCGCTCAGCGAGCAGTGTGCGGGCCGCATCCAGCAGCAGCCTGCGGTTGCGAGCCGCGTCGCCGCGTTCCGGCTGGGTGCCGTCGATCGGCAGGTCGGACCGCTCGACAGTGTCCACCCGTCCACTGTAACCCGACGCGGGAATTAACCGGACTGCAGTCCGGTTAACTGGAGTATGGTTTCCGGCAACGAAAGGAACGGCGCATGGCGCAGACAAGGATCTTGACTCTGGTGGGAAGCCTGCGGGCTGCATCCATCAACCGGCAACTCGCTGAGTTGGCGGCCGAAGCGGCACCGGAAGGAGTCATCGTCACCGTCTACGAGGGCCTCGCGGAGATTCCCTTCTATAACGAGGACCTCGACACCGAGACCCCGCCGGCCGCTGCTGCCGCCCTACGCGCGGCCGCCGCCGAGGCTGACGGCGCGCTGTTCGTCACCCCGGAATACAACGGCACCATCCCCGCCGTGCTCAAGAACGCCATCGACTGGCTGTCCCGGCCCTGGGGCGCGAGCGATCTGAAGGACAAACCGGTTGCCGTCATCGGTTCCGCGATGGGCCGGTACGGCGGCGCCTGGGCCCATGACGAAACCCGCAAGTCGCTGGGAATCGCCGGACCGCGGGTGGTGGAGTCCATCACTTTCTCGCTGCCGGCGAAGACGCTGGAGGGTGGACATCCGCGGGAGAATCCGGACGTTGTCGCCGCGGTGCGCGACGCGGTCGGCAGGCTCGCGGCGGAGACATCGAAAGGGACGCCGTGACGACAATCGACATTCGGCGTGCCGGCGATCGACGGCGCACCCGGGCATCGTGGCTGGACTCACGGCATTCGTTTTCCTCCGGTGCCCACTACGCCCCATCGAACACCCACCACGGACTCCTGCTGGTGCACAACGAGGACGTCGTGGCGCCGGGGACCGGCTTCGACACCCATCCGCACCGCGATATGGAGATCGTCACCTGGGTGCTTGAAGGCTCACTGGTACATCAGGACTCCACCGGACATTGCGGCGTCATCTATCCCGGCTTGGCGCAGCGGATGTCGGCGGGTCGCGGGATCCTGCACTCGGAGAAGAATGACTCCTGGAAGCTCGGTGGTGAAAAGCACACCGCACCAGTGCATTTCGTCCAGATGTGGGTCGTGCCGGATGAGCCCGGACGCGAGCCCCGTTATCAGCAGGCGGAAGTCGGGCACGAACTGTCCGCCGGCGGTCTGGTCACGATTGCCTCGGGCATGCCGGAGCACCGCGACGGCAGTGCGATCACCATCGGCAACCGGAACGCGGCGCTGCACGTCGTCCGACTGCGGGGCGGTGAGACCGTCGAACTCCCCGATGCCCCGTATCTGCACGTCTTCACCGCACGCGGGGAAGTGACTTTGGAGGGCGGCGGAGACCTCGGCGCAGGTGATGCGGCACGAATCACCGGTGGCGGCGGCCAACGAATGACCACCAACGGACCAGCCGAAATCCTGGCCTGGCAGATGCACGCCCACGTCGCCTGAACGCCGGCCGCTGGCTACCGGCGGGGCGCATCCACTCACGGCAACGTGTCATCGTCGATCAGCGAGCAACCCCGCCCGCATACGCATCGAGAATTCTTCTGAGCTCTGAAACCTCCGTGGGATCAAGGCTGACCGAATGCAGGTCCTCGTCCATGGCGGGATTGGTGTACTCCATCAGCGAGGCGTGCGCCGTTCGGGCTGAACTGTGAAACGCCCGGGCCCCGGTGAAACGCACCAACTCGGCTATGTTGCCCGCTCGAACTCCGGATCCCGGCATGATCGTGATTCGGCTGCCGGCTGCCTGCACGAGGGTCCGCAGCATCGTCTTACCCAGGTCGACGTTGGGGCGCAGGCCGCTGGTCAGGATTCTCGAGCAGCGCAGCTCGATGATCTCCTCGAGTGCCGTGATCGGATCGCTCACCCGGTCGAAGGCCCGGTGAAACGTCACCTCCATTCCGCCGGCATGTCCGACCAGCTCCGCGCACCGATCGACATCGACACGGCCGTCCTTGTGGAGCATCCCGATGACGACTCCGTCGCAGCCCAACTCTCCACACTGCCGGACATCGGTGGCCATGGATTCGAATTCGGCACGGGTGTAGAGGAAGTCGCCTCCCCGCGGCCGAATGATGGGGAAAAGCTGGATGCTCGTGGACTCCCGGGCGGTGGCGATCATCCCGTAGGACGGGGTGGTTCCCCCCTCGTGTGGATTGGCGCACAGTTCAATTCGGTTGGCGCCGTTGTCCTGCGCTATCCGGCATGACGCGAGATCGAACGCGATGACTTCCAGTTCCATGGAGGTCGACGTCAGGGATGCATGTTCCACTGACCGCAATCCTGGGCCAGGACGTCGTTGACGTCGACTTCGATCCCGCCGACCAGTGGACCAGGATTCGACGCGGTGCTCACGATGCGCTGGTACAGCACCGCCGCGGGGTCGACCCGGTTGCCGGACCAGGCCCGGGTCTGCCAGGACCACCGGCGCCCGGGCGTGCGCGAATTGCCGATCACGCCATCGGCGCCGGCCCACTGGCACACATCGATACCGCCGTAAACGCCGGTGCGTTGCACCCCGAGGACCGAGTTGATTCCGCGAAACCACGGCAGCGCGAGGGTGTTCCAGGTGTCGCGGCTGATGTCATCGTCGACGCTGAAGAAGATCGGCGCACCCTGGGCGCCGCCTGCCGCGGTGTGCAATTGCCAGGCGGTCTTCGCGTCCGCGACGCCGCCGGCGAACCCGCGGGTGAAGTCCGACGGTGCTGTCCCGCCGGGCTTGCCGTATTGGTAGTTGCTGACGATCACCAGTCCGGCGGCGGTCAGCGACTCGGCGTAGGGACGGGTGATCGGCTTGGCACCGAAGTTGGAGCCGGGACGCGACAGCGAGACGTAGTTGATCACCCCGGCGTAGCCGGCGGCCCGGATGTCTGCCGCCGGAATCTGGCGCATGGCGTAGTCGATGAGCATCGGGGCGGCGGCCGCCGCCTCGGGCGCACCGGCACTCGCCGATGCCAGGCCGAGTCCGGCCAGCGCGGACGCGGCGGTGCCGTAGCGGAGTGCGTCACGCCGGGAGACCACGGGTGATCGCCGAATTTTGGGATTTCTCGACGGGTCCTGCACCGCGCGATGTTAACAATGTGACTGGAGTGACCGGGGTAGGCCGCGCGAGCCGAGATCAGTTGGTGACCAAGGGCGGCGGCTCGCTCATCGCCGGCCACTTTCGATGCCCGGCTAGCCGCGGGCGCCGCGACGCTGGGCATTGATACCGTCGCCGCGTAATCGTGCCCAGATCCCACCGCCGTTCCGGTGCGCGGGGCTAGTCTTTCGCCGGAGCCCGATGAGCGACTACGCCGCCGAATACCTACACACCGTCAGCGCGCTGATACAGCGCGTCCATGACGAGCAACTGCCCACGCTGAACGCTGCCGCCACCCGGATCGCCGAGTGCATCGTCGATGGCGGGCTCTGGCATGTGTTCGGCAGTGGGCATTCGCAGTTGCTGGCCGCCGAGTTGTTCTACCGGGCCGGCGGGCTGGTGCCGGTGAACGCCATTCTGGATCTGCCATTGTCGGTGATGGTCAATGCCCGCCGCTCCACCTGGCTGGAACGGATACCCGGCTACGCCGAACAACTGCTGCAGGACGAACCGTTGCAGGCCGGTGACGTGGTGCTGGTGATATCCAATTCAGGCCGCAACGCCGTACCGATCGACGTCGCGCTGGCGGCCAAAGCGGGAGGCGCCACCGTACTGGCGCTCACCTCGGTCGAATTCTCCCGTCGCGTCAGCTCGCGTCACCCCAGTGGGAAAAGGCTGCTCGACTGCGCCGATCTGGTCTTCGACAACTACGGCGCCGACGGCGACGCAGCCGTGCACATTCCCGGCTGTCCGAGCCCGGTATCGGCCACCTCAACGGTCGTGGGTGGGGCACTGCTGCAGGCGCTGGTAGCCGCCACGGTGGCCGAGCTGCAGGGCCGCGGTCACCCCGCGCCGGTATGGCAGAGCGCCAATGGCGAGCAGGGCGAAGCGAGCAATGCGGCCTACATCGCCGCCTACCGTGGTCGGATCAAGCGGCTGTAGCTAGGCGTCCCGCTCGATCCGCACGCCCTTCCAGAACGCCACATGGTTGCCGATCTGCTGAGCGCGGGCGCTGGGATCCGGGTAGTACCAGGCAGCATCCGGATTGACCTGATCGCCCACCGTAACCGTGTAGTAGTGCGCCGTCCCCTTCCACGGACACACTGTCGTCGTCGCACTGTCGCTGAGGAACTCCCCGCGGACGCTTTCCAGCGGAAAGTAGTCATTGCCCTCCAGTTGGACGGTGTTGGCCGCCTCGGCGATCACCGCACCGTTCCATATAGCTCGAATCATCGACTGCCACCTTTCTTGGACTCCGGGTCGTTCCCATGATTAGATGCCTGTCGGTCGGCGGGTCGGTGCCCAGGTCGCCACCCGATCCGGTCATGGGGCCGCTGTGGCTGTTGAGGCCATAGTTCCCAGCTGATTCTTATGCAAGCAATTGGACAAAGCCGATGCCCTTTCGTAACCTGATTGAGACCTGAAGCACAGTGGACAGGCAGTTCGGCGAAGAAGAAGAAGCCGTCGACGGCAGTCAAAGGATGCACAGTCTTGAAGTTCGGTAACCCATTCGCCGTGAAGCCCGCGGTCTACAAGCAGGCAATCGGCGCGATCGTCGCACTCACGGCCCTGGTGGTGGGCGGTGTCGCGCACGCCGATTCGGCCCAGGACACGCTGGCGAAATTCAAGGAGCTGTCCCGGCAGGCCGAACAACTGGCCGCGACGATGAACGCGGCGCAGCAGGATTTCGACCGGAAGATGCAGCTGCTCGGCGAGGCCGACCGGCGGCAGGCCGCTGATCTGGCCCGTCTGGACGACGCCAGGGCGCAGTTGGCCGGTTACCAGGGGGCCGCCGACAGAATCGCCGCCGCCGCCTACATGGGTGGGCGCGCCGACGAGCTCAACGCGATCCTGACCGCTGAATCGCCGAAGGCGCTGATCGACGACCTGTCCGTCCAGCGGGCGATGGGGCTTCAGATGTCCGCGCAGATGACGAGCTTCCGCCGGGCCGACCAGGAGGCCCGGGCCATCGCGGCAGCGTCGGCCAAGTCCGCGGCCGACGCCAGGGCGGCCACCGACGCCGCCGCCGCGGTGCGAGCGGACCTACTCAACAAACAGGCCGAACTGCAGTCGCAGGTCACCGAGGCTAAGGCCGAATTCGCGCTGCTCGCCTCCGCTCAGCAGTCCGTGCTGACCGCCATGCCGGCCTCCGTGGTCGCGGCGCTCGGCCCGATCCGTCCCATCCCCACCGTCGGGATGGGCGGCCTGCGGCCCAACGCGAGGGCCCTGGCGGCCTACGTCATGGCCACCTATCCCGGGGTGCGGTCCATCGGCGGGGTTCGCTCGGATCCGCTTCCCGATCACCCGAGTGGCCGCGCGATCGACATCATGCTCACCGATATGGCGCTGGGGGATGTCATCAATGCCGACATCCAACGTCAGGCCGGCCGCTTCGGGGTTTCGTACACGATGTGGCGGGTGGCGGCTCACTTCGACCACATCCACGTCACCGTCAACTGAACGGTCCGACCCAGCAGCTGCCCGGGCGGACTGAACCTACGTCGGTAGGGCCAGGGTCATTTCGACCGCCGCCGGATCGCCGGCGTGGGAGCCGGCGCGGATAGTGATGTCTCCAACCGCGAGCGCGAAACGGTCACCGGCCCAACGCTGGACCGGCCGGATCGAGCAGTCGATGATCACCCGGGTGCTCGTCCCGGCCTCCAGGTGCGCCGACCGGAAGCCGACGAGGTGGTGGACGGGACGTCCGGTATCAGCGGGCTTCACGGCATAGATCTGTACGACGTGGCGGCCAGGCCGGAGCCCGGTGTTGGCGAGAGTGACTGAGGCTACGAATCGTTCGCCGTCGAGCGAGCCGACATCAAGGTCCGAGACGCTGAATGTGCTATAGCCCAAACCGAATCCGAGCGGGTACGCGGCTGGGACGCCGTCGCGGTCGAGCTTGCGCTGGCCCCACCACCGACCGTAGGTGACTGTGTCGGCATCCCAATCCAGTTGCGGTAGATCGGTTTGCCGCCGCGGGATCGCCATCGGCAGACGACCGGCGGGCTCGGCGTCACCGAGCAGGACGTCAGCAACGGCGTGCCCGCCCTCCATGCCCGGATACCACGCCAGCAACACCGCAGCCACGTGGTGATCCCACGGGTCCAGGACGATCGTCCCGCCGCCGATCACCACCACCACGGTGCGGGCATTGACTGCTGCCACCGCCTCGATGAGCGCGACATCAGCGGCATGCAGTCGCAGATCGCGGCGATCCCCGCCGAAGTTCCTGAGTGTGGACACCCGGGCCGCCACCTTGACCAAGGCCGCCGCGAACGGCCGGAACCGGGTGATGCCGCCGAGCAATTGCGTTGATGCGGTGTCCACGCCGATCAGCGACTCACCCTCGTCCACCGAGGACAACCCCACCACGACCACTGCGGCGTCGGCGCTGCGGGCCGCCGCCACCGCCGCTTCCCGGTCAGTGCCTCCGACATGAATCAGCTTGTCTCCCAGGCGCTGCCGCAGTCCGTCCAGGATGGTGACCGAGGATGGCGGACTGACCAGCGACGACCCGATGTCACCCTGGTTCGGGTGATCGGCCAGCCGGCCGAGGAGTGCCACCCGGGACAGCGACGCCTCGTCCAGGGGCAGTGCCGGTGTCCCGTCTCCGCACCGGTTGCGAAGCAGGACCGCGCCGCGCTGGGCCGCCTCCCGCGCCAGGCGGCGGTGCTGCGGTGAGGCGACCACATCGGGGTGTGGATCCGGCCTGGCGCGCAGGGCGAGGCCGATCTGGGCGCGGAGATGGCGGCCGGCGACGCGTTCGAGGTCGGATCGGGTGAGGCGCCCGTCCGCCACGGCCGCCGGCAGGGTGGCCGCGCGTTGTTGGCGGAAGGGCATCTCCAGGTCCTGGCCGGCGCTCACCGATCCCACCGGGTCGCGCAGTCCCCAGATGAAGTCGGTCATCACGAATCCGGTGAAGCCCCAAGCGTTTCGCAGGATGTCGGTGAGTAGCTGCCGGTTCTGCCCCGCCCAGGTTCCGTTCACCGAGTTGTAGGCGCTCATCACGCAATCCACACCGGATTCGACGACGGTGCGGAAGTGCGGCAGATACACCTCGTGCAGCACATCCTCGGCGACCCGGACGTCGACCCGGAAGCGGGCCTCCTCCATCGAGTTGAGCGCGAAGTGCTTCACGCACGACATCACCCACGGGTTGCTCCCGGCGACCGCCGCAGCACCCATCGCGCCCAGCAGCACCGGGTCCTCGCCGTAGGACTCCTGTGATCGCCCCCAGCCGGGGGCGTAGGCCAGGTTGATGCAGATCCCGGCCCACAGGTTGGCGCCCTGCGCCCGAGCCTCGGCTCCGATGGCGTCGGCCACCGAGCGCTCCAGGTCGGGATCCCAGGTCGCGGCGCGGGCGATGGCGACCGGGAACGCGGTCGAGGACCCCAGCGCCACCCCGCGCGGGCCGTCGGTGAACCGGATGCCGGGAATGCCCAACCGGTCGATACGGCCGGCCTCGAACGGCACCTTGTTGTACCGCTGGGACATCTCGCGCATGCCGCGCAGAATCGTCAGGTCACCGTCGAGGAGCCACAACAACTCGCGCTCGGTCAGCCGGCCGATCAGGGCCGCGACGGCGTCGTCGAGGTGTTGCCGGCCGCTTCGGACGCTGGCCACCGCCGCGGCGAAGGCCGTGCCGGGTGGGCAGATCGGGTCGGTGACGGTCATCGGCGGGCCGGACCTGACCGCGGGCCGGTCAGGCGCTGCGGGCGCGCCGAGCGGCGATGAAGGACCGCACCCCGACGGCGAGATAGATCACCGACAGGACGGCGGTGGCGGCCTGGGCAAAGACAGCTCCCGGGCGCTCGGCGGTGCCGTCGAACGCCGCGGGCAGCTTCAACAGCGAACGCGCGGTGCCCAGTAGGGCCAGCAGACCGATCAGCAGGGCGGCGTGCATGACGTGCATGCGCAGTTTCTCCTTGCTGCCGAGCAGACCCAGCACCAGCAGAACGACACCGATGAAGGCCGGGATCAGGGCGGTCGTGTGGACGGCGCCGGTCAGGAAGAAACCGGCCAGGCCGAGCGCGATGTACAGCAGTGAGAAGACGACGGTGATTCTGGGCATGGTGGCAGCCTAGATATCCGGCGCGAGGTGACTTGCAGGGCACTGCGGCAATGTTGATCCTGTATTATCCATGCATACATTGCGGATATAGACAGGGGTGTGCCGTGGCGGTGACTCAGATTGATCTCGACGACGAGGCCCTGGTTGAAGTCATGCGGATTGCCGGCGTGCACACCAAGAAGGAGGCCGTCAATCTCGCCATGCGTGATTACGTAGAACGATTCCGGCGGATCGAAGCCCTGGCCAAGTCCCGCGAGCGGGCCCAGGACTGGGACTACGAGGGCTGGTTGGCTGCGCGAGCCGACGAGAAGGCGCTCAGGGGTTGATCTATTTCCTCGTCGACTCCTCCGCGGTCTGGCGAATCCAGCGCCAACCGGAGGTCACCGAGGCGTGGACTGCACCGCTGTTGAGTGGGTCCATCGGTTCATGCGAGCCGCAACGCGCGGAATTCCGTCGATCGGCGCGCAACGCCGACGAATTTGAACAGATGAACCAGATGTTCCACGACGTGTATCCCGATGTGCCCGTCCCGAAATCGGTATGGCGGTGGATCGATGCTGCCCAGCACCGCCTCGCCGGCGTCGGTGCGGCGCGTGCTCTGTCAGTTGTCGACCTCATCGTCTGCGCCACGGCGGCGGCCACCGGACTGGTGGTCCTGCATGACGACGCCGACTACGACCTCGCGGCCCGCCACCTGCCCGAGGTCCACACGCGCCGCGTCGTGACCGCAGGCGAATAGCTCCGGATCCCTGTTCATCAGCAGTCCCACCCCGCGTGCGCGTAGGGTCGGGCTATCGGGACCACCCAGGCCCCCCATGTGAAGAGGGCCAGCGATGTCTGACAAGTCCCCCCGTCAAACCATGACGAAGAAATCCGGCAAGTCTCTCAAAGAGAAACGCGCGGCGAAGCACGCCAAAGCCGACAACACGTCCGCCACCGAGGCCGCGATACATCCCAAGAAGCGCTGAGACGCAACGGTTGAACCGGGGCGATAACGGGAATGATGGTGCGATGACGATCCGTATCGCCGCCGCCCTTGCCGGCGTATTCGTTCTCGCAGCATGCGGAGGCCAGACCAAACCCGCCGCAGACGCTTCGCCTTCTCCGGTGCAGCCGGCCAGCACCGAGGTCGTGGCCAGCCCGGAGCCCGCCCCGGCTATGGGTGAAAAGCCGGACCGGGACTTCGTGATCGGGAAGTGGGGTACCGACGGCGACTGCGAACTGGCCGTCGATCTGCGGGCCGACGGCAGCAGCGACGGCCCGTTCGGCGACTGGTCCTATAGCGACGGGGTGATCACCTTCGCCGACGCCCCCGATTTCAAAGTCGCTGTCACCGTCGTCGACGACGCGACCATGGAATCGACCAATGGCCAGGGGAAAACCTCGACGATGACGCGCTGCCCCTGAGGAGCCTGAACCGGCGTAGCGTGACGGCGCGCGCTGAGGTTACGAAGCCCTCTGTGTCGCAAGGGAATACAGAGGGAACAGCTGATCGACGCCCGACTGCCAGCCTGGTAGCGATAGGGATCGATGATCCTCACCACCCTGACTGGGTGTAGCGTGGGAGAAGTTGGGAACCCAGCCAGTCCGGGATGATGCAGCAGATTTCGCCGCTGATCACGCAGAGCAGACGCTCACGCCGGACATGCCGGTGACAACCCCGGACGGGATCACTATTAACGCTCCTTCTAGTGCGCTTTATTCGACTATTCCCGTTGCAGAACAATGGGTTTCAGTTCCGCCGACACTTGGTATTCTCGGCACGTACCCGCCGACCGTCTGCGGTCTGGCGACGTTCGGCGCAGCCCTAGCGGACGGTTTGTCGGCCAATGGCGCCGATGTGAGCGTCGTGCGGATATCCGACGGGTCATCGACCTCCGGTGCCAGAGTCGTCGGAGAACTAATCAATGGCTCATCAGTGTCGGTCACAGCGGCCTCGGAATTGTTGAACCAGAGCAGCATTGCCATCATCCAGCATGAGTACGGCATTTACGGCGGCGTCGACGGAGACGAGGTCGTGGACATCATCGGCGGGTTGCGGGTCCCCTCCATCGTTGTCGCCCACACGGTCCGAAAGCACCCGTCCTCGCATCAGCGTTCGGTGCTGGAGGAGATCGCGGCATTGGCCGATCAGGTGATCGTGATGTCTGAGGCTGCCAATGAGCGGCTCTGCGAAGGCTACGACGTCGATCGCGGAAAGGTCACCACGATTCCGCACGGCGCGACCATCCCGACCAAGGCCTCGGTGCGCCCGTCGGATAGACCCACACTGTTGACCTGGGGACTGTTGGGCCCGGGAAAGGGGGTCGAGCGCGTCATCGACGCGATGGTCGCGCTGCGTGACCTCCCCGGCCGTCCTCGATACCTGATCGCCGGCCAGACGCACCCGAAGGTCCTGGCCGCCGACGGCGAGGCGTACCGGGTCGCCCGAATCGAACAAGCGCGGCGCGGCGGGGTGGCGGATTCGGTGTGCTTTGACGCCGGCTACCAGACCGTTGCTTCACTGAATGCACTCGCCCAGTCAGCGACCGCCGTCGTCTTGCCTTACGACTCCACCGACCAGGTCACCTCCGGTGTTCTGGTCGACGCCATCGCCAGTGGTCGGCCGGTAATCGCAACCGCGTTCCCACACGCCATCGAGTTGCTCGCCACCGGCGCCGGAATCGTCGTCGACCATGACGACCCGGACGCGTTGGTGTCCGCCCTGCGCCGCGTCGTGACCGATCCGCAGTTGGCGGGCTCCATGGCCGATGAAGCCCGTCGACTGGCACCGGCGTTGGCGTGGTCGGTGGTTGCCAGGGCGTATTTGCTTATGGCGCAGCGGCTCCTGGCGCAGCGGTCGGCGCTGGTATGAACGTCAGCGCTCCGGACCCGATCTTCGACCACCTGCTGCGGATGACCGATCATCGCGGCACCTTCGAGCATGCCCGTCTCGCGGACCCCCGGCCCGAGCACGGCTACTGCACCGATGACATGGCTCGGGTGCTCGTCGTCGCGACCCGACAACCCAACTCCGACGGCGCTGTCAACGGACTTGCCAGAGTCGCTGTGCAGTTCCTCAACGATGCGCAGGCCTTTGCCGGCAAGTGCCGAAATCGGATGGACCGACTCGGACGGTTTACCGACGAGCCGGCAGCCGAGGACGCCTGGGGACGTTGCCTGTGGGGTTTGGGAACCGCTGCCGCTCACAGCGACGTCTCGTTGATTCGCCGGCTGGCGGTGATCCAGTTCGAGCGGTCCGCCGCAGTCCGCTCGCCCTGGTCACGGGCGATGGCGTTCGCGGCGTTGGGAGCAGCCGAGCTTCTGGCGGTAGAGCCCGGGCACCGTGGGGCCCGGGCGCTCATGACCGACTATGCCGCCGGCGTCAACAGACCCAGTGCGGACCGCGCCTGGCCCTGGCCAGAGCCGCGCCTGACCTATGCCAACGCGGTCCTGCCTGAGGCGATGATTGCGGCCGGGGTCGCACTCGAGGATGCGCCGCTGCAACAGCGAGGAATGGACCTGCTTTCCTGGCTGGTAGACCATGAGACAGCTGACGGCCATCTCTCACCGACTCCCGCAGGAGGTAGAGGCCCGGGTGACGCCCGACCCGGGTTCGACCAACAGCCGATCGAGGTATCCACCATCGCCGATGCGTGTACGCGAGCGTCCAGCGTGGATGCCAGCGCGATCTGGCCCGATACTGTGCGGGCCGCCGCGGCCTGGTTCGAAGGCGCCAACGATGTCGGCCTGCGCATGTGGGATCCGCAGACCGGCGGCGGATTCGACGGGCTGCACGCTGGCGGCGTCAACCAGAACCAGGGCGCCGAGTCGACCCTGGCAGCGGTGTCGACGATGCAGCACGCGCGGCGCCTGTCGACTGTCCCGCAATGACCTCAACATTGGGTGAACTGGCCACGCGTAGCCCGCAGCGCCTCCCAGCCGAACCCGCGCGGGTGATCACCCAACTCTTTGTGCCCGGCCAGGAGGGTTTCGAACAGCAGGAGTCCCGGACGGGTGTGGTGTTGGGGCGCATCCTGGGGCTGAGCGAGCGTGACGTGCGCTCGGCGCTGATCGATGTGTTCACCCGGTTCGAGGGGCGGCACCGCGATCTGGTCGACGTCTTTCGTCGGCACGCCGGTGAACTCGCCGATCGTCTCGATCCCGACATCCAGCTCTCCGATGACCGACTGGTGTTGCTGGGTTCGGTATTCACCAGCGAGTACGCGATTGAGGGTGCGGCGCTGTGCAATCCCAGCATCGTGGCTCATCCCAACCAGGCTGGATTAGCCTCGGGCAGCTTACGTTTCGTACTGAGTGTCCGTGGGATCGGGGAAGGACACCGCTCATCGATCGGGTTCCGGACCGGGGTTATCGACTCGTCGGGCCAGCCCCATGTCGATGACTGCGCTCCGTTCGCCACCGTCGGAACAACCGTGCCGGCTCTGCTCGACGCCGAAGCCCTGCGCGTTGAACTCGCCCGACTTGACGATGCGGGGGAGGCGGCTTCGTACGTTCTTGACGCGCTCGCTGAGCGCTTCACCCGGGCCGAGCTCGACGCACAACTCGCCAAGCTCCAGACCCGTCTGCGCACCCGCGGACGTGCGCAGGAGACGATCACGGAAATCCAGGCGACCGCGGACCGCACCTATGGCATTGAATTTTCCAGCCAGACGGCCATTTCGGAGCGCGTGTTGTTCCCAGCGATGGCTGCTGAGGCGGCCGGCATGGAAGATGCCCGCTTCGTCCGATTCACCGACGACGACGGTTCGGTCACGTTCTATGCCACCTATACGGCCTACAGCGGTTCCCACATCAGCCAGCAGCTGCTCGAGACCCGGGACTTCCAGTCCTTCGCCTCCACCCCGATGGTCGGCCCTGCCGCGGCGAACAAGGGTCTGGCACTGTTTCCCCGCCGGATCGGGGGACGATTTGCCGCCCTGTCGCGCGCGGACCGCGAGTCGAATACGATCGCCTTCTCGGATCGTCCGTTCGTCTGGATGACGGCAGTCCCGTGCCAACGTCCGATGCAGGCCTGGGAGGTTCTGCAGCTTGGGAATTGCGGTCCGCCCATCGAAACCGACGCCGGGTGGCTGGTACTCACCCATGGCGTCGGCCCGATGCGCACCTACCGCATCGGGGCGATCCTGCTCGATCTCGATGATCCGACCAAGATCGTGGGCCGGTTGCGGGAACCACTGGTGAGTCCGGCTGCCGACGAGCAGAACGGATACGTCCCTAACGTCGTCTACTCGTGCGGGGCTCTGATCCACGCCGACACCCTGGTGCTGCCGTACGGCATCGGCGACGCGGCCATCGGGTTTGCCACCGTGCCGCTGACTGAATTGCTCGATGCGCTCAGCAGTTCACCCTGCTGAGGCCGGCAACTGCTAACTGCCGTAAAGATGCAGCGCCCGGGCCGCCGTGGTGGCCACATCACCGCTCAACGTCACAATGGGCGGCCCGCCGCGCTGATGGATCACGTTGGCCAGCACCACCACGTAACTGTCCGACCCTGGATCGATCCACACCGTCACCCCGGTGAACCCGCTGTGGCCGACGCTCCCGACGGGGAAGATCAGCCCGCGCGGGGTGGACTGGTAGGTGTCGATATCCCAGCCGAGCCCGCGTAGCGCCTGCCCCGCTATCGCCGGATAGTTCGGTGCCAGCAGCGGATCCTCAGTATTCGGTGCCGTTGCGATGGCCTCCCGGGCCGCGGCGTTCGCCGCCGCGAGTTGCCCGGGATGATGACCGGGCTGCTGAGGTGTGGTCATCAACTCCAGCGTCGACCGGCGCAGCGGGAACGCACTGGGGCGTCCGGCCAGTCGGTCGAGCAGGGCCTGCGCGTACCTCCCGACATCGTGAGCCGTCGAGAAGACACCGGCACTGCCGGTCACCCCACCCATCCGCCGCGCGGTCGGGTCATGCACGGTGCCGCGCAACGGGTTGTCGATATTGGGGTTGATGCCCGGGGTGTCTTCGTCGCGTGCGGTCGGTGCGACGCGTGCCAACAGGTCGGTGCTCCAGGAATCCGCCGGGCACTGCTCGGTCTCGTCCGCGCGGCCGGTCGGACTGATTGCGGTCCCGCGGATCTGGTGCGGACCGCAGGCCCGGGCTGCGGGCAGATAGCGGGTGTCGGTCATGCCCAGCGGGGCAAAGACGTTGTCGCGGACGTAGAGGTCGAGGGGCTCGCCGGTGATCTTCTCGGTGATCAGGCCGAGCAGGATGAAGCCGATATCGGAGTAGTGGAAGACCTCGCCGGGAGTGAACTCCAGCGGCGCGGTGAGCGCCCGCCGGATCCCGTCATCCCGGTCCGCCGCCACCAGCCCCCACGGGCCTTGCCGGCTCAGGTCGCCGCCGATGCCCGAGGTGTGCGTGAGCACCATGCGCAGTGTCACTTCGGCCCGTCGCGGGTCGTTCGCGGTGTTGAATTCGGGCAGGTAGGTCTGTACGGGATCGTCGATCGCGACGGTGCCCTGTTCGACGAGCTGGAGAAGTGCCGTGGTCGTCGCGAGGATCTTCGTCAACGACGCGAGATCGAAGATGGTGTCCACCGTCATCGGCTCGGCGGGTGCCGGTGAACCATCAAGTCCCGGTTCGCGGTCGAGTTTGCGCTCGCCGAACGCCTGGTGGACGACGATCCGTCCGGCATGCCCGATCTGGACCACCGCACCGGGTAGCCGACGGGCCGCGATCGCGTCGTTCACCAGGTCGGCGATGGGCGCGAATTCACCCTCGGGCGCCACGACCGGCGCGGGAGCCGCTGACGGTGCGGGCGCGGCCGTCGGGCTCGGCGCACTGCTGGTGGCCGGCGGTGGGGGCGCCGGTCGTCCGCACGCCGGCGCTCCGGCGACGGCCAGGACGCCGACGATCGCAGCGCCGATCCGGACGATGCGCGACCCCGTCATGATCACCGCGTCGACGGCGGCACGGTCCCCGGCGCAGCCTCGTAGAGTTCCAGCGGCAGGCCGTCGGGGTCGGCGAAGAAGGTGAATCGGCGGCCGGTGTACTCGTCGACGCGAATGGTTTCGACATCGACACCTTCGGACTGCAGGTGTGCCGACCACGACTGCACGTCAGCCACCTCGAACGCCAGATGCCGCAATCCGCGTGCTTCCGGGTAACTCGGCCGCGGCGGCCGGTCCGGAAATGAGAACAATTCGATCTGCCCGCCATCCGGCAGAGCCAGGTCCAGCTTCCAGGAGTCACGGGCGGCGCGGTAGTTCTCGTCCAGGACACGCAGTCCCAGCACCCCGGTGTAGAACGCCTTCGAACGCGCGTAGTCCGAGCAGATGATGGCGACATGATGGATACGGCGCAGCGGCGGCGGGTTCATGGTGTTCGGTGTCCTTGAGCTATCGGCCTTCGACCTGTGACCGGATCCAGTCAAGGTTGGCCTGCATGTTGCGCTGCCACTCGGACAGCCGCCGGGCCACGATCCGGGCTTCTTTGTCGGGTTGCGCGGTGATTCCGATGGTGAGGCCGGACGGTCCCGGCCCCATCCGCGCCCACTGCCGGATCAGCGCACCGTCGCTGGCCGGCTCAACCTCGAATCCCCAACTGGCGACAGGTTCCTCGTGGCCGAGGACGTTCCACACCCACCGGCGTTGCGCCTCGACCTCGACGACTTCGCAGACCGTCTCCCACTGGCCGATGGCGTCGTTGGTGTTGCGACCCCGGAAACGGGCACCGACCCGAACCCCGTCGGCGCCGTCGAGCCACTCGACGGACTGCAACTCCGCTGAGCACCGGGCGGGCAGGGTGATGTCGGTGACGTAGGCCCAGGCGGTCGCGATGTCGCAGTGCACGCGCTGGGTCACTTCGATGGTCGGCTGGTCGCGGTAACGCATCGCTGTAGCGTGCCACGAATGCGGGTAGCCACCATGATCGAGCCTCGGTTACCGGGCGCAGTGGAGTTCGCCGTCGCGGCCGAACGGTTGGGCGTCGATTCGGTGTGGATCCCGGAGGTGTGGGGATACGACGCGCTGACCGGATTGGCCTACCTCGCGGCGAAAACATCGACGCTGCGGCTCGGAACCTTCGTCGTGCAACTCGGCTCCCGAAGTCCCGCGATGCTGGCGACTTCGGCGCTGAGCCTGCAGGAGTTGTCCGGCGGCCGGTTCCTGCTGGGTGTCGGCACCTCAGGCCCCCGGGTGATGGAGGGCTGGCACGGGGTGCGCTTCCGCAAGCCGGTCGAAACCACCCGCGAAACCATCGAGATCATCCGGATCGTCAGCCGGGCGCAGCGTCTGGAACATCCCGGTGAGATCTATCCGCTGCCCCTGCCGAACAGCAGCGGAGCCGCGTTGATGCCGATGGTGCGGCCGCGGCAGGTGCCCATCTACGTGGCGGCGATGGGTCCGCGGAATCTACGGCTCACCGGTGAGGTCGCCGACGGCTGGCTCGGCAACGCCTTCATCCCCGAAACCGCGGAGGTGTTCCTCGGGCCGCTGCGCGAGGGTGCCGAACGGGCCGGCCGGACCCTGGCCGATCTCGACCTGGTCGCTCCCGTCGCGGTGGAGTTCCACGACGACGACGCTGCCGCTGCCGCCGCCGCGCGCAGACATGCCGACGGGTACGCGTTCACCATCGGTGCGATGGGCACCGGCGGCCGCAATTTCTACAACGACGCCTTCACCCGACTGGGCTACGGAGAACAGGTCGCCGCCGTCGCCGACCTGTGGCAGGCCGGCAGACGTGATGAAGCGCGCGCGGCGGTGCCGATCGACCTCGGCCGGCTCACCAATCTGGTTGACACCGCCGACCGGATCACCGAACGGGTGCACCTGTACCGGGCCGCGGGCATCACGACCCTGCTGGCGAAACTGGAGGGGGAGTACTCCGACCAGTTGGCGACGCTGGAGCGTCTGCTCGATGCGGTCAACGGCAGTTAGCGTCCCCGGGTCGCCAGATAAATGGTGGCGGCGGATCGGCCGCGGGTGATCGGGTTGTCAAACCAGACCGACTCGGCGGCGACGTCGGTGAAAACCGATTCCAGCAGCGAGATGAAGTCGTCGTCGGGGGGATCGTCGGACCACATGGCGAAGACGCCGCCCGGGACCAGACGCGTCGATGCCGACTGCAGACCCTGCCGGGTGTAGAAGTCGGCGTGCGGCGCGTGCAGGACGTGTCGCGGCGAGTGGTCGATGTCGAGCAGGATCGCGTCGTAAGTCCGGCCCGGGTGTTCCGGATCGAATCCCACCGCATCCGTGGCGGCGGCGAAGAAGTCCGCGCACACCAGCGCGACCCGTTCGTCGGCTGCCAGGCCGGCGGTATCCGGCAGCAGGTCTCGCCGATGCCAGTCGATCACCACATCGGAGTATTCGATGACCGTCAGCGTCCGAACCCGGCTGCACTGCAGCGCTTCCAGCGCCGTGTAGCCCAGGCCGAGGCCGCCGATGATCACGTCTAGATCGGTGCCCGGGGTGCGGGCCAGCCCAAGGCTTGCCAGTTCCCGTTCGGCGACGGTGAACAGGCTCGACATCAGGTGCTCGTCATCGAGCTTGACCTCGTAGATATCGGCACCCACCGTGAGGTCGAATCGGCGGCGCAGGCTGAACACGCCCATCGGGGTCTGCTTCCAGCCCAACTCCTCGAAGCGTGCGCTCACGGGAAAACAGTAGCGGTCTGCCAGCGGCGCCTGAGGCGCTCTCGCGCCCGGCTGGAATGCTGGAGCCAACTGCAACGGGAGAAGAGAACGTATGCCTTCGGTATTGGTGACCGGCGCGAACCGGGGAATCGGACTGGCGATCACCCGGCACCTGAGCGCGCGCGGCTGGGATGTCTACGCCACGGCCCGCTCCGAGGGCGCGCTGGCCGAACTGGGCACCGTACCCGGCGTCCATCCGACCCGGCTCGATATCACCGACAGGGCGTCCTTGGACGCACTCGCCGCGCAACTCCCGGCGAAACTCGACGGGGTGGTCAACAACGCCGGCATCATCGTCAACGGTCCGGTGGAGGGCCTGACCCTCGATGACCTGTCCCGTCAGTTGGACGTCAATGTCACCGCCCAGATTGGCGTGACCCACGCGGTGCTGCCCAGGATCCGCGCGGCGAAGGGCCGCATCGTCTTCATCTCCTCGGTCAGCGGATTGATCGCCACACCCGGTACCGGTGCCTATAACGCGTCGAAGTTCGCCCTCGAGGCACTGGCCGATGCATTGCGGATGGAACTGCGTCCGTGGGGAATCCGGGTCTCACTCGTCGAACCCGGGCCGATCCGCACCGATATGTGGGGCGGCGCCCTCGAGCAGCACGACGCCATGGTGGCAGCACTCACCGACGAACACCGTGTGCTGTATGCCCCGCATCTGGCCGGCACCCGGAAGCTGTTGGGCCGCATGCAGAAACTCGCCGCCGATCCGCAGAAGGTGGTCGATGCCGTCGACCACGCGCTGACCGCCCGTCGCCCGAAAAGCCGGTACCTGCTCGACGCATCCAGCCGCATCCAGAAGACCGTGATGGGTCTGACCCCCACCCCGATCAGGGACGCGGTCCTCGCGGCTGCGACAACGTCGAAGCGCCGGCCCTGAACGCCCCCCGATGACGCCACAGCGCCTGCCGGATCCGCCCTCCGGCGACGAGGACCTGCATGCCTGGGTGATGGACCACCTCGGTGATCTGTGCGCGCCGATGCCCGATGGTGTGACACCGCCCATGCGGGGCGGGCAACGTGCCGCCGACGCGGCCCTGCAGGCCTACGACGTCCGCGGGTATGCCCGCCTGCGCAACAACGTCTGGCCGCCGGAAACCCGGGGCGCCTCGCGATTGTCGCCATACATCCGGCACGGACTGTTGAGCTTGCGCGAGGTGTGGGATCACGTCGCCGGCGGTCCGCCATCCGATGTGACGAAGTTCCGCGATGAACTGCTGTGGCAGGAGTACGCGCGACATCTCTACGCGCGGATGGGAACGGCATCGCGTGCATCGCTGCGATTCGACGTCGAGGAGCGCACCACCGGTGGGCCGGCCGCATCGGACAATCCGTGGGCATCGGCGGCGCTGTGTCTGGACTCATCCTGGACCGAATTGACCAGCGGCGGATGGTTGACCAATCAGACCCGAATGTGGCTCGCCTCGCACTGGAATGTCCGGGAGGGCCTGGGCTGGCGCGACGGCGAGGATCTGATGTACCGGCACCTGCTGGACGGCTCGCGCGCCGCCAACAGACTGGGCTGGCAGTGGACCGTCGGCGCGCTCACCGGCAAGGCGTACGGGTTCTCCCGCTGGCAGGTCCAGAAGCGGGCACCGGGCATGTGTGCCCGCTGCCCGCTGGAGCGGCGGTGTCCGATCGAGGACTGGCCGCCGGCCCAGGAGCGCGAACCGCGGGCGCTGCCCGATCCGCGGTTGAGGCGCGATGACGATCTCGAAGTGACGGCCGGGCCCACGGCCACCCGAGGATCGGGGGACCCCGAGGCGGTCTGGATGACCGCGGAAAGCCTGGGTGATCGCGACCCGGCCGCCGCCGCACATCCGGGCCTGCCGGTGGTGTTCGTGTTCGACGAGCCACTGCTGCGCAGGTTGCGGCTCTCGGCGAACAGGGTGGTCTTTTTGGCGCAGTCGCTTGCCGACCTCGCGACGCGCCGGGAGGTGCACCTGTGGCGGGGCAGTCCGGTCGCGGTACTGCAGGGCACGCCCCTGGCGGCCACCTTCGCGCCGGTCCCGGGGTGGCGGTCCAGGGCCGCCCGGCTCGACGTAGTCGCGCTGCATCCCTGGCCGTGGTTACGGCGGCCGGCAACCGGGCCGATCGCGTCGTACTCGGCGTGGCGCAAGGCCCACACGTAATTTCACCCCGAGGAAGGCGTGACCTGATGATGACTGAAACGACCGCCCAGAAACTCGCTCGCGTCGTGCTCGGAACGTTGATGACCCTCGCCGGAATCGGCCACCTGAGTTTCGCGCGTGAGGAGTTCCGGGCGCAGGTACCCGACTGGGTGCCGGTGCCGCCCGATGTCACGGTGCTGGCCTCCGGCGCGGTCGAGATCGCTCTCGGTCTGGCGATGATCCTGGTGACCAAGCGGCGGGCGGTGGTCGGGCTGCTGCTGGCCGCGTTCTTCGTGGCGATCTTCCCCGGCAACATCGCCCAATGGGTCGACCACCGCGACGCCTTCGGCCTCAACAGCGATCGTGCGCGATTCGTCCGGCTGTTCTTTCAGCCGGTGCTCATCGCCTGGGCGTTGTGGTCGACGGGGGCCTGGCGAATGTTGCGCCGTCGGCCATGACCGGTGATTCAACGCCCGTCGAAAAGCCGCACGCCGGTATCGGAGCAGGCGGATTTCAGGCGCTTGTCCCGAGTCCACAACTGTGCGCCGGGCACGAGGGCCACCGCTGCCATCAGGTGAACGTCGACAGCACTCAAACCGCGGCCCCACAGCCGGCGCTGGTCGGTGAGGTGCAGGATCTCGTCATGGCCGACGCTCGGAAAATGACGCAGGTTGGCGAGCAGACCCAGCACGACATCACGCCTCCGGATTGATCCGAGCGCCATCTCCTCCACGATCAGCGGGTGGCAGCCGACTTGATCCAAGCCCAGCAGTTCGACGAGTTGCGGCTCGGCGCTGTGCAGATGGTCGATCCACAGCGCGGTGTCGACCAAGATCATCCGGCCCGTGGACGCCGGCGGGGACCCGATGTCGCGGACTTGTCGGTGCCGCCGAGGGCGGCCAGTCGGCGGGCGCTCTCGATACGGATCAGCGCCTGTAACCCTTGCCGCAGCAGGGCGGCGTTCTCGGTGACGCCGGTCAATTCGGCTGCCTTGGCGAGCAACTCGTCGTCGATCGTGACCGTAGTCCGCATGGCGCACCTCCAACTGCATCATTTGATGCGTTTTTAGATGCTAGCAGGGGACGCCGGGGGAATGACGGGTCCGGTGCGCGCGAACCGGCGCATCCGCGGGTAATTTGTCCAACCGGGATTCCGCAATCCGATCTGAGGTGGCGCGTGCTGTCTTATGTCAGTCGGTGGCCGATGGCGCTGCGGGTTGCGATGAGTTCCGCGATCGTCGTGCTGGCCGGGTTGGCCGCCGGCGATATCGGTGCCGGTCTCGTCGCGACCCTCGGGGTGTTCACCGCCAACTACGGAAGTGACCGGCCGTACCGCAACCGGGGTGCGCAGTTGGCGGTGATCGCGGTCGCGTTGGCTGCGGCGGTGACGATCGGGGCCTGGGCTGCCACGGTGACGATCGGGGTCGCAGTCGTCGCGGTTTCGGTGATCGCGGTGTTCGCGGTCTGGTTGTGTGCGGCGTTGTCGGTGGGTCCGCCGGGTGCCTACATGTTCGTCGTGGTGTGCGCGGCCGGCGCAGGGATTTCGGCATCGCACCGGCCCGCCTGGCAGATCGGCCTGCTGGTGCTCGCCGGCGGTGCGATCGGCTGGATCGGCCAGATGAGCGGGGTGCTGATGGCCCCGCGCGGACCGGAGAAGGCTGCCGTGGCGGCCGCGGGGCAGGCCGTGGCCGGCTATCTCGACACGGTCGGCACGTCCGATTCGACCGTCGCCCGACGGCGTGCCGCCACGGCGTTGTCCCGAGCCTGGGCGGTGCTGGTCGATTACCAGCCGCGCTCGGCGCCGGGCGGTCGGCTGCGCGGGTTGCGGGAAGCCAACCATGCGTTGCACGTTCTGTTCACTGACGCGATGACCGCGGTCGGGCAGGGCCGGGCGGTATCCGCCGATGCCGCGGCGATCGCCCGCGCGATCGCCACCGAGGAACTCGATCCCGGCGTGGTCGCGAATCGTGATCCGGGCCGAGCCCCGTTGCGGAGGCCCCGCACGATGACCCTGCTGAACCGGGCGATCCGACCGGGTGCGCAGACCCGGCGGGTGATGACGCGCGTCGGCATCGCCGCGCCGGTGGCGGGTGGCGCCGCCGGGATGCTCGGCATGGGCCACGTGTACTGGGCGATGGCCGCGGCCGTGCTGATGCTGCACCAGGGCGCCCACCGGGCCGCCACCGTCAAGCGCGGCGCGCAACGCGTGCTCGGCACGGTCGTCGGACTGGGGCTGGCCGCGGCCATCCTCAGCGCTCACCCGCAGGGACTGTGGCTGGTGCTGGTGGTCGCAGCGCTGCAGTTCGCCATCGAACTGGTCGTGGTCAGGAACTACGGGCTGGCAACGGTATTCATCACCGGCATCGCGCTGACCATCGCCGCCGCGGGCGGCCGGACCGATGTCGGGGTTCTCATCCTCGACCGAGGCGCGGACACCGCGATCGGGTGCGGTGTCGGACTGGCGGTCTACCTACTCGCGGTGCGCCGCCAGGAGGCCCACCGGATCGATGAATCGGTCGTCTCCGCACTCGAGGGCACCATCGTCGCCACCCGGTTCCTGGCCCGCGGGGACGCCGATTCGCTGGCCTCCCGGGCAGCGCGACGTGACCTGCAGGACCGAATCTTCGACCTTGCCGAGGCCGAGGAGGCCGCCCGTCACGGGTCGGGCAGGGATCGGGCCGCCGCGACCCGACTGGCCCCGATCGCGGCGGCCGCCGAGCATCTCGGCTATGCGACGGTCGCCGCCTGCTGGGACGCCGAACAGCGGGGCGACAGCGTATTCGGCACCGCTGACCCCGAGTCCTATCTTGATGTGCTGCAGGAGATTTCCGAATCCGCCCGTACATCGACGGTTCCGCCGGTCGCTGAGGAATTGCCCCCGTTCGCCGCACCCGAGGTGCGGTTGTTGTCCCGCGCCCTGTCGGAGCGCCGGTAGCCCCGTCAGAAAAAGGTGCGCACCACCTCCACGACGCGGCCGCTGTCGTCGATGACCGGGATCATCGGCCATTTGTCGAAAACCGTGCAGGGATGCGAAATCCCGAATTCCAGCCAGGTGCCGACATCGACCGAATCTTGCGCGCCGGGCGGCAGGGCCAGGAACGCGTGCTGGTCGTTGAGCTTGAACACCTCGCATCCGGCAAGGCCATCCGATGACCATCCCGCCGCTGTCCTGATTCGCTTCGGCACCGGCAGACTCTGATCGAAGGAGACGTCCCGGCGGCCCATGGTGAGCAGGGCCAGGCCGGGCTCCGGACGGGAGCAGACCTGCGCCCAGACACTCAGAGCAGCCTTGAATCCCCCTGCGGCGGAACCGGGTCTGGTCAGCGGGGAGGTGTCCCGGTACAGCCCGTCGTCGTGGGTCAGGTAGCAGCCACTGCGCAGCACGGTGCGCCAATCCCCGGCCAGCAGATCGGCGACCAGGTCGAAGTGCGTGCTGCCGCCCGCGGTGACGATGATGTCATCGGTTTCGCATCGGCCGGCCAGGTGTTGGGCGGTCTGTCGTAGCCGCATCAGGTAGTCGGTGACGACGGCCACCCCGGGCCCCGACACGTCATGACCCAGCGCGGCCTCGTAGCCCGCGACACCCACCAGGCTCAGCCGTGGGCTGGCCAGCACGGCAGCGGCCACCTCGTCGGCGCCGTCCAGGTCACGGCATCCGGTGCGCGCGCCGGGGGCGCCGAGTTCGACGCAGACCTGCACGGCCCGCTGCGCCCCGGCGGCCTCCAGGGCGTCGGTCATGAGCCTCACCCCGCGAACCGAGTCGACCCAGCAGGTCATCCGGAACCCCGGGTCGGCGTCGAGTTCGGCTGCCAGCCAGGCCAATCCGGCCGGGTCCACCAACTCGTTGGCCAGGATCACCTCGCGCACCCCGAAGGTGCGGAACGTCCTGACCTGGCTGATGGTGGCCAGCGTCACCGCATCCGCTCCGGCGGCGAACTGCTTGGCCAGCAACTGCGGAGCCATATGGGTCTTCGCGTGCGGGGCCAGGTCCACCCCGTGGCGCGCGCACCAGTCGGCCATCACCGCCAGGTTGTGCTCCAGGGCCCCGCCGTCGAGGACACACAGCGGGCCCAGCGGTCCGGCGGCGAACAGGTCCGGGCGCTCGGCGCAGATCTGGGCCGGCGTCTGGCCCGCCCAGGCCGCAGGCAGGCCCTTGAACCGAACGTCGACCGGCCGCAGGTTCAGTGCCGCCACCGCATCGGTGTCAAACGACATCATCGACAACAGCGAACCACGGGACTGTCCGGACGGGGGCGGATATCGTCGCGCCATGGGCACACCGGAATTCGACATCGTCATCGAGGGTGGCCGGGTGATCGACCCGGAGACCGGGTTGGACGCGACGCGGTCGGTCGGCATCCGGGGCGGGTCGGTGGCGGCGATCTCCGATGGCGAACTCGCCGGCGAGCAGGTTCTCGACGCCCGGGGGCACGTCGTGACGCCCGGGTTCATCGACTTGCACTGTCACACCCAGTCACTGCCCGGCGACCGGATCCAGGCGTTCGACGGGGTGACCACGACGCTGGAACTCGAGTCCGGAATCCTGCCGGTCGCCGACTGGTACGCCCAGCAGGCGCGCGCCGGCCGCGCCATCAACTACGGCACCTCGGCATCGTGGAGCTTCGCCCGGATCGCCGAGTTGAACCCGCAGATGGGCGAGCCCCAACCCAGCATCGCCTACTTCCAAAGGGCCTACCGCTATTCGGATTGGCAGCACGCGGTCGCGACCCGCGAGCAGATCGAGCGGATCCTGGGCCGGCTGGAGCAGGGCCTGGCCGAGGGCGCGCTGGGCATCGGGATCAACAACGGTTACGTCCCGGCGGCGGGCGTGCACGAGATGTCACTGGTGGCGGATCTGGCCGCCCGGCACGATGTGCCCACCTTCACCCACATTCAATTCATGTCCAATATCGACCCGGCCAGTTCCCAGGAGGCCTATCTGCGGCTGATCGCCTACGCGGCGACCTCCGGTGCGCATATGCACATCTGCCATCTCAACAGCACCAGCCTGCGCGATATCGAGCGCTGCGCGCAGCTGATCTCGGTCGCCCAGCAGCACGGCCTGAAGATCACCGTCGAGGCCTACCCGTACGGCGCGGCCTCCACCGTGGTGGGCGCGGCCTTCCTGGCCGACCCGTGCTACTGCGAGCGCACCGGGTCCACCTGGTCGGACATCGTGCTCAACGCCACCGGGCAGGCGGTACGTGACGAAGCCGAACTTCGTCAGGTCCAGAAAGACGAACCGGGACAGCCCATCATCTGGCACTTCCTGTCCCCGGAGACCGACCCGGATGACCAGCGCCTGCTGGACCTGTCGGTGCTCTATCCGGGTGGTGCCATCGCCTCCGACGCCATGCCGTGGGAGCGTCCCGGCCACGTCCTGGTGGAGGGTGATGTGTGGCCGCTGCCCACCGACGCGGTGGCCCACCCGCGCAGCGCCGGGACCTTCGCCCGGTTCTTCGCGCGGTATGTCACCGGGCGACGGCTGATCGACCTGCCCGACGCGGTCGCGAAATGCACGCTCATCCCGGCCCAAATCCTCTCCAGCGCAACGGCAACGGCGGCCCGCAAGGGCCGGCTTCAGGTGGGTGCCGACGCCGATATCGCGGTCTTCGACGTCGACGCCTTCGAGGATCGGGCCACCTTCGCCGAGCCGACCCACCCCTCGGCAGGGATGGCGCATCTGCTTGTCGGCGGTGTGCCGCTGATCCGCGATGGGGCTCTGGACACCACCGTGCGGGCGGGTGTCCCGGTACGGGGAACGCTCGCCGCCTCCACCTGAAGGGCAGCCGGACCGGCGGTTGGTCAGGCGATGCTGTTGACCGCGTCGGCGGCCTTGCTCTGGAACTCCGGCGGCAACGGGATGTAGCCGACCTTGTTGAGGTCGGTCTGGCCGATGGTGACCGCCGACTGCAGGAAGGCCTTGACGGCTTCGCCGGTGCCGCCGTCGGGGTATCGAGAGCAGACGATCGCGTAGCCGGCCAGGATGATCGGATAGCCGAACTTCGCGGTCGGCTGGAACGCCGGGGTCAGGTCGAGGACGAGGTTGTTGCCCTCGCCGGTGACCGTGACGGGGGCGATGGATGTGCCGGCCCAGTCCGTGCCGATATGGGTGATTCCGGCGGGGGTCTTGATGTCGGCGGTCGGCAGGCCCTGCTCGATGGCAAACGACCATTCGTTGTAGCTGATCGCGCCGGGGGTGTTCTTGACCAGTTCGGCGGTGCCCTGGTTTCCCCGGGCACCTTGGCCGACGTCACCTTGAAACGTCTTGCCCGCGCCGCGGTCCCAGGCGCCGCCGGAGGCGGCTTGAAGGTACTGCTGGAAGTTATCGGTCGTCCCGGATCCGTCCTCGCGGTGTACCACCCGGATTTCCTCAGCCGGCATGGCTGTGCGGGGGCTCGGGTGCGCCCGGCCCGACGGCAGGTTGAGGGCGGTGATCGCCGGGTCGTCCCAGCGGGTGATGGCGCCGGAGAAGATCCCGGCGAGTGTGGGTCCGTCCAAGATCAGGACATCGACGCCGGGGAGGTTGTAGGTGATGGCGATCGGCCCGAACACGACCGGGATGTTCAGCGCGTCCGCGCCGCCGCAGCGCTGTTTTGCCGCGGCGTACTCGTCGCCGCCCAGCGGTGAGTCCGAGCTGCCGAAGTCGGTCTTGTTGGCAAGGAAGTCCGCGATCCCGGCTCCGGACCCGTTGGCGGTGTAGCTCAGTGTCGTTCCCGGGCAGGCCTTTTGGTAGGCCTTGGTGAAGTGGGCGATCGCGGCGGCTTGGGCGGTCGAGCCGCCGGCGGTCAGTGCCTGCTTGTCCGGGCAGGCCACGGTGGCTTCCTCGGCATAGGGCTGCACCGGACCGGTCTGCGCACAGGCCGCCATGACCAGCGTGCCCGCCGCGGCCATGACGGCCAGGGTGCGACGTTGGGTGTTCACCATGTGGGTGCCTCCTTCGAACCGGTGCGTCACCGTGGGCGGCTTGGGGTCAATCTGTACCGACTGAAATCCCAAATTCAAGGGTTCCGGCAACAATCAGCCACCCGGTCACGTGTTGTTCATCGGGGCGACGGCTGGCATTCATGAACCCAACCGGCCGGGTCGCAAGCGTTCACTTGCGCACGGAATCGACATCTGTGAATATCGACGGATGTCGAATCCAGGTGGGGATGTCTGCCGGGTGAACCCCATGGTTGCCGAACCGTTGACGATGGCAGCCGCGGCGGAGACGGCCGCGACGTTCAAGGCGCTGTCGGATCCGGTCCGACTGCGGCTGCTGAGTTCGGTGGCCAGTCATGCCGGCGGTGAGGCCTGCGTGTGCGATATCTCCGCGGGCGTGGAGGTCTCCCAGCCGACGGTGTCGCATCACCTGAAGGTGCTGCGCGACGCGGGACTGCTGACCTCGCAACGGCGGGCGTCGTGGGTCTACTACGCGGTGGTGCCCGAGGCGCTCGACGCCTTGTCCGCATTGCTGAGCGCGGTCGCGGCTTCCGCAGCGGCAGAGGCGGTTTCCCGATGACGCAGACGGTGAATCCGGACGTGCCGGTGGCCGGAAAGTTGTCCACCCTGGACCGCTGGCTGCCGGCGTGGATCGGCCTGGCGATGGCGGCAGGACTGCTGCTGGGCCGGTGGGTGCCGGGGCTGAATGTCGCGCTCGAGAAGGTCCAGATCGACGGGATTTCGCTGCCGATCGCGTTGGGCCTGCTGATCATGATGTACCCGGTGCTGGCCAAGGTGCGTTACGACCGACTCGACAGCGTGACCGGTGATCGCAAACTGTTGGTGAGCTCGCTGGTGTTGAACTGGGTGCTCGGTCCGGCGTTGATGTTCGCGCTGGCCTGGCTGTTTCTGCCGGACCTGCCGGAATACCGCACCGGGCTGATCATCGTCGGCCTGGCCCGCTGTATCGCGATGGTGATCATCTGGAACGACCTGGCCTGCGGGGACCGCGAGGCCGCCGCGGTGCTGGTGGCGCTGAATTCGGTGTTCCAGGTGGTGATGTTCGCCGTGCTGGGCTGGTTCTACCTGGCGGTGCTGCCCGGCTGGCTGGGGCTGGATCAGGCCTCGATCGACACCTCGCCGTGGCAGATCGCCAAATCGGTGCTGATCTTCCTGGGCATCCCACTACTGGCCGGCTATCTCTCCCGCCGGATCGGCGAGAAGGCCAAGGGCCGGCAGTGGTACGAGAGCCGGTTCCTACCGAGAATCGGTCCGTGGGCGTTGTACGGCCTGTTGTTCACCATCGTGATTCTCTTTGCGCTGCAGGGTGATCAGATCACCAACCGGCCGTGGGACGTCGCCAGGATCGCGCTTCCGTTGCTGGCCTACTTCGCGATCATGTGGGGTGGCGGGTTCCTGCTCGGGGCCGCACTGGGCCTCGGCTATGCCCGCACCACCACCCTGGCCTTCACCGCGGCGGGCAACAACTTCGAGTTGGCCATCGCGGTGGCCATCGCCACCTTCGGTGCGACCTCCGGTCAGGCCCTCGCCGGGGTGGTGGGGCCGCTGATCGAAGTGCCCGTCCTGGTCGGCTTGGTCTATGTGTCGCTGGCGTTGCGCCAGCGGTTTCGGTCCCCCGCTCCTACGCTTGAAAGGTAGCCCACGGCATGGCTTCTCGTCCCACTGTGTTGTTCGTCTGCATCCACAACGCCGGGCGCTCGCAGATGGCTGCCGGTTTTCTGCGGTCGTTGGGCGGTGACGCCGTCGAGGTCCGCTCCGCGGGCAGCGACCCCGGACCGCGCATCAATCCGGCCGCGGTCGAGGCGATGGCCGAGGTCGGCGTCGACATCTCTGATCAGTCCCCGAAGATACTCACTTCCGAGGCGGTCGAGACCTCCGATGTGGTGATCACCATGGGCTGCGGTGACGCCTGCCCGATCTTCCCCGGAATCAGCTACCGCAACTGGGAACTCGACGACCCTGCAGGACAGGGTATCGACGCGGTTCGCCCGATCCGCGACGAGATCAGGACCCGTGTGCAGGCGTTGATCACCGAGTTGCTGAGCGAGAAAGAGGAGTGATGACCAAGATCGAGGTGTTCGAGCCGGCGTTGTGTTGCGCGACCGGGGTGTGCGGGGAGGACGTCGACCAGGCGCTGGTGACCTTCTCGGCCGATATGGATTTCGTCCGCAGTCGCGGCGGGACCGTCACGCGGTACAACCTGGCCAGCGAGCCACAGGCATTCGCCGACAACGAAGCCGTCAAGGCCTTCCTGCACCTGTCCGGATCCGCCGGGCTGCCGCTGATTCTTGTCGACGGAGTCACTGCGATGACCGGCCGCTACCCGGACCGGGCACAACTGGCAGCATGGGCCGGACTCGACGCGCCGCACTCCACCGGCGTCGTGGATCTGGGCATTGCCGCCACCGACACCGGGTCAGGAGGCGGGTGTTGCGGCGACACCGGCTGCTGTTGAGCACAACCGCGGATATGAATTTCCTGGAGAACCCTCCGCGCTTCCTGTTCTTCACCGGCAAGGGCGGGGTGGGAAAGACCTCCATCGCCTGCGCCACCGCGATCAGTCTGGCCGGCCAGGGCCGCAAGATCCTATTGGTCAGCACCGATCCCGCCTCCAACGTGGGGCAGGTTTTCGGGCTGACGATCGGCAACAGCATCACCGCGATCCCCGCCGTCCCCGGGCTTTCCGCACTGGAGATCGACCCCGACCAGGCTGCCGAGGCCTACCGCGAACGCATCGTCGGCCCGGTGCGCGGGTTGCTGCCCGAAGCCGAACTGGCCTCGATCACCGAACAGCTCTCCGGCTCGTGCACCACCGAGATCGCCTCATTCAACGAATTCACCGAACTGCTCACCGATTCAGGTGGTCAGATCGGGTCCTTCGACCACGTGCTGTTCGACACCGCCCCCACCGGGCACACCATCCGTCTGCTGCAACTTCCCGGGTCCTGGACCGATTTCCTCTCGGCAGGCAAAGGTGACGCATCGTGTCTGGGCCCGCTGTCCGGTCTGGAGAAGCAGCGCGCCGTCTACGCCGAAGCGGTAGCTGCGCTCGCCGACCCGGCCCGCACCCGGCTGGTGTTGGTGGCCAGAGCCCAGAACTCCACCTTGGCTGAAATCACCCGCACCCATCGGGAACTCGCCGCTATCGGGTTGACCAATCAGTACGTGGTGATCAATGGAGTGCTTGCCGGTCAAGGCGATGACGACGATCCGCTGGCGACAGCCATCATCCGGCGCGAGCAGCGGGCCATCGCGGCGCTGCCCGCCGAACTGCGAAGCTTGCCGCTGGATCAGGTCGAACTGAAGGCCACCAATATCGTCGGACTCGACGCTCTGGCGATCGCTCTTCACCCCCGATGCCGGACCCGATGATCAGTGTGCGGCCCCACTGGAGATCGCCGATGCACCTCTGGCGGCGTTGGTCGACGAGATCGCCGCCGGCGACAAAGGGTTGATCATGTGCATGGGCAAGGGTGGTGTCGGCAAGACCACCGTGGCCGCGGCGATCGCGGTGGCGCTGGCCCAGCGCGGACACCCGGTGCACCTGACCACCACCGATCCTGCCGGTCATCTCGTCGACACCCTGCACGGAACGCTGGAGAATCTGACCGTCTCCAGCATCGACCCGGTGGAAGCCACTCGGGTCTACCGCGAGCATGTCCTGGCCACCAAGGGCGCGGGCCTCGACGAGCAGGGCCGACTGATGCTCGCGGAGGATCTTCGCTCGCCCTGCACCGAGGAAGTGGCGGTGTTCCAAGCGTTCTCGAGGATCATCAGCGAGTCCCGGCGCCATTTCGTCGTCGTCGACACCGCCCCTACCGGACACACCCTGCTGCTGCTCGACGCCACCGGTTCCTACCACCGCGAAGTGGCCCGCCAACTCGGTGACCGCCAGTTCACCACGCCGTTGATGCGGCTGCAGGACCGTGATCTCACCAAGGTCATCATCGTCACGCTGGCGGAAACCACGCCGGTCCTCGAGGCCGCTGGGCTTGACGCGGAACTGCGGCGCGCCCAGATCTATCCGTGGGCCTGGGTGATCAACAATTCTCTTGCGGCCGCTGAGCCCACCTCCCCGCTGCTGCGGCGCCGTGCTGCCGCGGAAACACCTGAGATCGAAACCGTGCGAAACAACTACGCCGACCGCATGGCGGTGGTTCCTCTGTTGGCAGCCGAACCAGTCGGCATTCCCGCGCTGCAGGCTCTCGCCAGTGCACGCGACACCGACACCCGATAAAGGTCAACACGTGGACAGCGCCGACATCGATGTCGACACCGTCGTTATCGGCGGCGGCCAGGCCGGGCTCGCGGCGGGCTATTACCTGCGCCGGGCCGGATGCCGGTTCGTCATCCTCGATGATCAACCGGTACCGGGTGGGGCGTGGCCGCACACCTGGGCGTCGTTGACCTTGTTTTCGCCGGCGACGTTCTCGTCGTTGCCGGGATGGCCGATGCCGAACTGGCCGAACGGGTTTCCGCCGGGCCGCCACGTCGTCGACTACCTGCGCGCCTACGAGCAGCGGTATGAACTGCCGGTGCGCCGGCCGGTCCGGGTGCGGACGGTCGTCCGCGAGGGTTCTCATCTGCTGGTCTCCACCTCGGCGGGCCGGTGGCGTGCCCGCGGCGCGATCAGCGCGACCGGCACCTGGAGCCAACCCTTCTGGCCGGTCTATCCAGGATCGCGGACCTTCGCCGGGCAGCAACTGCACACCGTGGGCTACCGCGACGCCACCGAGTTTGCGGGTAAGCGCGTGGTGGTGGTCGGGGGCGGCAACTCCGCGGCGCAGTTGGTCGCCGAGATCTCCGAGACCACCGACATCACCTGGGTCACCAACAGCCCGCCGCGGTTTCTGCCCGACGAGGTCGACGGGCGGGCACTGTTCGACGTGGCCACCCGCCGGGCCGCCGATATCGCCGCCGGGCGCCCGGATACCGGTGGGACATCCGCCCTGGGCGACATCGTGATGGTGCCGCCGGTACTTGCCGCCCGCGAACGCGGCGTGCTGCACGCGGCTCCGATGTTCGAGGGGCTGTCTCGTGACGGGGTCTACTGGGCCGACAGCGAACACCGAACACGCGAGCAGCCGGCCGATGTCATTGTGTGGGCCACCGGCTTCCGGCCGGCCCTGGCGCACTTGCGGGGGATGCAGCTGCGTGAACCCGACGGCACGATCGCCGTCGAGGGCACCCGCGCGGTCAGGGAACCGGCCCTGCATCTGATCGGCTACGGCGACTGGACCGGCCCGGGATCGGCGACCCTCATCGGAGTCGGCCGCACGGCCCGCGACGCCGTTGAGCAACTCCTCGCCCGCGCCGCGTAGTGACGGTCCGGCGCCCTTGAACGTCGGCGCGGTCATGCGGGAAAATCAGGTGTGCGAATCGCGATCAGCGGTGCCGGTGTCGCGGGCTCCGCGCTGGCGTACTGGCTGCAGCGCACCGGGCATCGCCCGACCCTGATCGAGCAGGCGCCGTCGTTCCGAACCGGCGGCTACATGATCGACTTCTGGGGCGTCGGTTATCAGGTGGCCAGGCGGATGGGCATCGAGCAGCAGGTCCGGGCGGCCGGTTATCAGGTGCGTTCGGTGCGTTCGGTGGGCCCGCGCGGCGAAGTGAAAGCGGAGCTGGGTGTTGACGCGTTCCGGCGGATGATCGGCGAGGACTTCACCAGCCTGCCGCGCGGCGATCTCGCCACAGCCGTCTATCGGACCGTCCGTGACGATGTGGAGACGATATTCGGCGACAGCATCGCCGGCGTCGATGAACATGACGCCGGGGTGCGGGTCACGTTCGACAATGCCGAGCCCAGGGATTTCGATTTGCTGATCGGCGCCGACGGTCTGCACTCCACCGTGCGCGGCCTGGTTTTCGGCCCGGAGGACCGCTTCGAGCACTACCTGGGATGCCACGTCGCCGCCTGCGTGGTCGACGGCTATCGGCCGCGCGACGATCTGGTCTACGTCACCTACAACCGGCCCGGACGGCAGGTCGCGCGGTTCGCCTTACGCGGAGACCGCACCATGTTCCTGTTCGTCTTCCGGGCCGACCGGGACAGCGCGGGCGCATCTCCGATGGACCGGCTACGCGACCAGTTCGGTGGCGCCGGTTGGGAGTGCCCGGAGATTCTGGAGGCCGCCGCGAATGCCGACGACCTCTACTTCGACGTCGTCAGTCAGATCAGAATGCCGCGGTGGTCGCGGGGTCGGGTGCTCTTGATCGGGGATGCGGCGGGGTGCATCTCGCTACTGGGCGGCGAGGGCACCGGCCTGGCTTTGACCGAGGCGTACGTGCTGGCCGGCGAACTTCTGCGGGCCGGTGGCGATCACCGCGGCGCCTTCGAGCAGTACGAGCAGCGCCTGCGCCCGCTGATCGAGTCCAAGCAGGCCGGCGCAACCCGCTTCATCGGGTTCTTCACCGCCCGCACCGGCTTCGGACTGTGGTTTCGCAATATCGCCATGCGTGCCATGAATTTTCGGCCGTTGACGTCTCTGTTCGCCGGTGAGATTCGGGATGGTTTCGAGCTACCGGATTACGGTATGAATCCGAACCGGTGAGCCGACGGGTGTCGGCTCCTGTCAGGCGGCGACCGGGGCGTGCACGTCGCGCAGGCCCACTGCGTTGCGCAGGCCCGAGCAGTTGTGGCAGCCGACGCAGCCGATGCAGTCCTCGCACTGTGAGCAGGCGACGCAGGCCCGGCAGCGTCGGCAGGACACACAGGCCATGCACGCTGCACATTCGCTCATCAGAAACGACAGTGCCGTGACGGCGCCGCCGGCGACACCGGCACTGCCCAGCGTCGCAATCGAACCGGCGACCGCGACGCTGGAAAAAGTGCCCATCGAGCCGGCCACGGCGACGCTGCCGACGGTGCCCACCGAACCGGCGACGGCCACGCTGCCGGCAGTGCCGATCGACCCGACGACCATGGCACTGCCGACGGTGGCGACCGATGCGAGCACCCCGAAACCGGCGGTAGTGGCGAGCGACAGCGGTGCGAGCAGGAACTTGACCAACATCGCGTCAGCCTTTCAAGCTTTCGCCGCGTCCGCCGGGGTTTGCGTCGCTCCGCTAGCGTCCCCCAGAAACCGACCGCCGACAGCACACACTGCTAGCATTATGTGATGGCGCGAACGATCACCCTGCGACTGTCCGACGAGGCCTACCAGGCCGTTAAGCGCCACGCGGACGCCGATCAGCGGTCGATGAACGCCTGGATCGAGGGCGTTCTTGACGCCGAGGATATGCGGCGCCGGTGCGGCGAACACGGGCAGTGGATGGCCGATCATCCGGAGGCAGTCGCCTTCTCTGAAGCCTGGGCCGACCGTAATCTCGATGAATTGGAAGGCCGTTGAGGCAGCTCCCGCGTAGGGGGGATGTCTGGGAGGTCGACGCCGGGATCCACGTGTTGGTGATCTCCTCCACCGTGTACAACGAGATCGCCGCCGAACCGACCGTCATCGTCGTCCCGGTCTTCGAGACCGAACCTGCCACGGGTTTCGGTGTGGACATCGGGGGAGGATGGGCCGCGCCGGGTCTGGTCACGACGGTGCGGAAAATCCGCCTCAACCGATTCCTGCGCAGGATCGAGATACAAGCCCTCACCGACGTCAACAACATGCTCTTCAAGATCCTGGCGACGCCGGACCGCTAGTAGGGCGCCACCGCTCGGTGGTGCGACGATAGCGCCATGACCGCAACCCTTGTCGCGAAGAATGTGGCCGGCGGATTCGCCCACCGCACCCTCTTCGAGGGTTTGGACCTGACTGTGGCGCCGGGCGATGTCGTCGGCGTCGTCGGTGTCAACGGGGCCGGCAAGAGCACCTTGTTGAGGATCCTGGCCGGTGACGTCGAGCCACTGGAGGGAACGGTCAGCCTGGCACCCGCCGATGCGTTCGTCGGGTGGCTGCCGCAGGAGCACCAGCGGGTGCGGGGCGAGACCGTCGCCGGCTATATCGCGCGGCGCACCGGGTGCGCCGCGGCGACCCTGGCCATGGATGCTGCGGCCGCGGCCCTGGCAGCCCCCGCCGGGGTGGCCTCGGACGTGGATCCGGCGGATGTCTACTCCGCGGCGCTGGACCGCTGGCTTGTCACCGGCGCGGCCGATCTTGAGGAGCGTCTCCCCGCGGTGCTGGCCGGCCTCGGCCTGGACCGCGATGCGGTGCAACCGGATTCGACTCCGATGACCGCGCTGTCGGGCGGGCAGGCGGCCCGGGTCGGATTGGCCGCGTTGATACTGTCCCGGTTCGACATCGCCCTTCTCGATGAACCCACCAACGATCTGGACCTCGACGGCCTGGCCCGGCTGGAGGACTTCGTCCGCGAACTGCGCGGTGGCGTGGTCCTGGTCAGCCATGACCGGGAGTTCCTGGCCCGCAGCGTGACCCGGGTCCTGGAGCTGGATCTGGCGCAGAACACCACCACCGTTTTCGGCGGCGGCTACGACAGCTATCTGGAGGAGCGTGAGGTCGGCCGCCGGCACCGGCGCGAGCAGTACGAGGAGTTCGCCGAGAAGAAAGCCGACCTGGTGGCCCGCGCCCGCACCCAACGGGAGTGGTCGAGTCAGGGTGTCCGCAACGCGATGCGCAAATCCCCGGACAACGACAAGATCCGGCGGCGTGCGGCCACCGAGTCCAGCGAGAAGCAGGCGCAGAAGGTGCGCCAGATGGAGAGCCGGATCGCCCGCCTCGAGGAGGTCGCCGAGCCCCGCAAGGAATGGGCGCTGGAATTCACCATCGGTGCCGCTCCCGCGGTCGAGTTCGGTGGTCGCGACACTGGACGAAGCCGTTGTGCGCCAGGGCGACTTCGTCCTGGGCCCGGTATCGGTACAGGTCGCGGCCGGCGAACGGATCGGCATCACCGGCCCCAACGGTGCCGGGAAATCGACGCTGCTGCGGCTGCTGCTCGGTCGCCGGCAACCCGACGAGGGCCGGGGGAGCCTGGGCGCCAATGTCGCGGTCGGCGAAATCGATCAGGCCCGAGCGGATTTCACCGGACCGGGCAGGCTTGTCGAGCGCTTCGAACAGCGGGTGCCGTCCTGGCCGACCGCCGATGTCCGCACCCTGCTGGCCAAATTCGGCCTGCGCGCCGACCACGTGGAACGCGAGGTTGATGAGCTGTCCCCCGGTGAGCGGACCCGTGCAGGTCTGGCGCTGCTGCAAGCCTGCGGCACCAACGTCCTGATCCTCGATGAGCCGACGAACCATCTCGACCTGCCCGCCATCGAGCAGCTCGAGCAGGCGTTGGAAAGCTACGACGGTGCGCTGCTGCTGGTGACCCACGACCGCCGAATGCTGCAGAACGTCCGGCTGGACCGCTCGTGGCGGGTGGACCGTGGCCGGGTAACGGAGCTGTAGGCCGGGATCCGGATCAGCCGCGTCGCGGCCTGGTGATCCGATGCAGAACCCAAGCCGCGGGCACCGTAAGCACGATGGTCACCGCGAACAAGATGCCGGCCGAACCGGTGAACAACGGCCAGCCCAGTAGCGAGGTCAACGCGATCTCCATCACGATCACGTGCAGCAGGAACACCTCGTAGGAGATCTCCCCGAGGCGCACCATCGGACGGCTGGCCAGCAGCCGGGTGTACAGGCCGGGCCGCTCGGGACCGGTGAGGACGACCGGAGCGACCACCAGGGTGGCGACCACGGCGTAGAGCAGCGTCTTGGCCAGGTCTGCGCCGAGGTCCGGGCCGGTCGCGGTCATCGTCCCGGCGATCGGTGTGGACACCACCAGATATCCCGCCGCTGCCATCGGGAGTGCTGCCCACCACCGGCAGCGCACCCCGGTGCGTTGCCATACCGCCAGGGCCATCCCGCCGGCGAACCACACCAGGAAGTGCGGCAGCCACATGCCTGCGCCGACCGGCAGCCAGTCGGTGTGGTGCAGCAGCACCAGCCACAGCGGGCTGATCGCCGCCAGCGCCGCCAGCAGGCCGAGTACCAAGCGCGGCCGCCACCGCCCGGCGCGCAGCGTTACCAGCAGGGTCCAGGCCAGCGCCGGCAGCAGGGCGTAGAAGGCGACTTCGACTGCCAGACTCCACATCTGGGTCAGGCCCTGATGTTGATAGCGCGAGAAGTAATCGCCGTAGATCTGAGTCAGGCTCAGGTTACGCACCAGGCCCGCCCAGGTGTGCCCGGGGTTCGGTTCGATCGGGCGCAGCTCGTACACCACGTACGCCAGCAGCACCGTGACCACGTAGGCGGGCATAATCCGGCGCACCCGGCTGCGGCCGTAACGCCGCACTGAGGGCCGAGGGGTACCGGCCGCGGCGGCGCGCACCCATGGCCCGAACAGCAGCAGCCCGGACAGCACGAAGAAGATCGCCACCCCGATGTCCAGGCGGGCCAGCATCAGACCGGCATAGCCGCGGTTGAGTGCTCCGGTGCCGAAGGCGGCGTGAGTGCCGACGACGGCCAGCGCGGCCACCGCGCGTAGCCCGGTCAGGCCCGGAACGCGGTCGGCCGAGGAGACCTGCTCGAGGCCACCCGGGTCGTCGTCGGCCGGAGTGTTCACCGGGGTGGGTGCTGCGGGGCCGATCGCGGCCCGAATGCCAGGTCCAGGAAACTCTCGAAGGTGGCTGCGATGGTCATCGGCTCGTCGGGGTACAGGCCGGTCCACATGGTGGCCAGCATCGCCGGTGAGAGCATCAGCAGCGGGACGCGTTGGAGCGCATCGGTCTGGATTTCGCCCCGATCGGCGGCGGTGGTTGCCCAACTGCGGATCTGCTCCGCCACCGGGTCCAGGACCCGTTGACGGTAGATGGCCGCGACCTCCGGTGACTCGCGGCCCTCCGTCATCACCAGTCGGATGAGCCCTTGCCAGGGTGAACCCTCCACGGCGCTCAGCAATGGCGTGACCACCCGGCTGAGGAAGTCGCGCAGGGATTCGTCAGCACCCGGTTGCGCGGCCCGCAGCGTCGTGACCCGGGCGTCGAGGACGTCGCCGAGGACACCGGCGAACAGCGCCTGCTTATCAGCGAAGTGCAGGTAAACGGTGCCTTTGGCGACTCCGGCGCGGGAGGCGACGTCGCTGACGCGGGTGCCGCGGTAGCCCCGTTCGAGGAACAGTTCGAGTGCGGCCCGGGCCACGGACTGACGTGTCTGGGCGGTCTTCTGCGGGCTGGGACCCCGACTGCGCCGACCGTCGGCAACCGCCACTGGGCCCCTCCCCACGACAAAAGTGACCTGAAGGTCAGAAATAGGTCTACAGTTATGACTTGCTGGTCACTTTTAATCCTAGTGGAGGGTTCCCGATATGGAGTCAGTTCTGGTCGTCGGTGCCGGCCCCACCGGTCTGGTCATGGCATTGAGCCTGGCGCGCCGGGGCGTACCGGTTCGCATCATCGACCGCAAGGGCGGGCCCGCTCCGGAATCCCGGGCGATGGGCCTGCATGCGCGGACCCTGGAGTTCTACCGCCAGTTCGGATTCGGCGACCAGGTTGTCGAGCGCGGTGTCGTCGCCGACACCATCCGTTTCCGAGCGGGTGATCGCGACGTCGCCCAATTTTCGCTGGCCGATATGGGTCTGGGTCTAAGCCCGTATCCGTTCATGCTGGCCTTTCCCCAGGACGAGCATGAGCGGTTCCTGCGGGACCGGTTGGTGGAACTGGGTGTGGAGGTGCAGTGGAACAGTGCACTGGAGGATCTCACCGACCACGGTGACGCCGTCGAGGCCGTCGTCAGCGACGGCGAGTCGACCGCGGGGTCCGACTACGCCTACGTCGTCGGGTGCGATGGGGCCCACAGCAGGGTGCGGGAGATCCTCGGAGTCGGATTTCCCGGCGGATCGTCCGAACAACTCTTCTTCGTCGCGGACGCGATCATCGCCGGCGCGCCCGACACCGGGATTTACCTCGGCTTCCGCGAGGCGGGACTGGCCCTGATGATGCCGGTGCGGACCACCGGCACCCAACGGCTGATCGGCCTGGCGCCGCCGGAGGTGAGCAGCAAACCTGACCTCGGCTTCGAGGATCTGCGGGCCCACGTTGAATATCTGCTCGGCATCGACGTCGCAGAGGTGAACTGGTTCTCCGCCTACCGCGTCCACCACCGCGTCGCGGAGCATTTCGGCAAGGGGCGGGTATTCATCGCCGGTGACGCCGGACATGTTCACAGCCCGGCCGGCGGGCAGGGGATGAACACCGGCATCGGGGATGCGATCAACCTGTCCTGGAAGATCGCCGATGTCCTGCACGGCCGCGCGGAGCCCTCATTGCTGGACACCTATGAGCGGGAACGGATTCCGTTCGCCCAGTCCTTGATCGCCACCACCGACAGGGTCTTCCGATTCCTGGTCGATGAGGGAAAGGCGGCGCAGACGGTACGGGTCCGGGTGCTACCGAGGCTCGTCGCGACAATGGCGAGGTTCACCGCCCCACGCAGGATGATGTTCAAGACGGTGTCCCAGACCCGGATCTCCTACCGCAACTGCGATTTCAATCAGGGCGAGGCCGGTTCGATCCGCGGCGGCGACCGGTTGCCCTGGTTAGTCAATGCGGGAGGTGACAACTTCGGCGCCCTGCAATCGCTGGATTGGCAGTTGCACGTCTACGGGGAACCGGGCAGTTCAATTGTCGATCAGGCCAAGCAGCTCGCAATTCCACTGCACCGCTTCGATTTCGACGGTGATGCGCAGAAGGCAGGGCTGGAACGCGACGCCGCCTACCTGGTTCGTCCCGACGGCTATGTGGCGTTGGCGCTGGCGCCCGGTGATCAGGGTGGGCTGACCGCCTTCATCCAAGGGAGGGGATTGCGGATCGGCCAGCCTGACCCAACCCCCGGCGCCGCTGGAACGGATTCCGAGTGATCGCCAACTGGAGACGGTTGGTGATCGACGGCATCTACCGGCTGGGCACACCGCCATGGGACACTCCCCCGCCGGCCGAACTGCGCGAGGTCATCGAGGGGCCGGACGCCCTGCCGCCGGGCACCGCCCTCGACATCGGATGTGGAACCGGAGCCAACGTCATCTACCTTGCCAACCACGGCTGGAGTGCCACCGGCGTCGACTTCTCGCCGGTCGCGATCCGGCAGGCCCGCGACGCTGCGCGCGGGATTCCGGGAGCGCGCTTCATCGAAGGAGACGCGACCGCACTCGGCCGCCTCGGCCTGCCCCGGCCGATCACCCTCGCCCTCGATATGGGTGGCTACCACTCCCTGCCCGGAGCCGCCAAGCCGGTTTACGTCAGCGAGCTGGCCGGCCTCCTCGAGCCTGGTACCCCGCTGCTGATGTGGCAGGGGATCGGGCTGAAGCCGGGCGAGATCCCCGAGGCTTTCGGCCGTGACTTCGTCATCGAAGGCCGCAAGGCCAAGGACTTCGTCATCCGGCGAAAGATGTTCAGCCGCAGGGTTGCCGGCCAGTGGTACTGGTTGCGCCGACGGTGAGCGACTGACAACGAGGTGCCCAGCCCCGCGGCTACTGCCCCGACCGTGTGCCGGGCAGCACCGCCCCCGCCCACCCGAGCGGGCTCAGATTGCGGTACGGGTCGGTTGTGCGCAACTCCTGAAGGTCGGCGAGCGTGGTCTCGAGTGCGGACTGGGTCCGTTCCTTGACCGTCGCCTCCCAGGTGTCGGCAGGAACACCCGCGGGTCTGGCGGTCTGCAGTGGGGTGCCAAAGCGCAGATACATGCGCTGGGGACGCGGAATCAGTGTTGGCCCGACCCCGCGTACCAACGGAATCGCGACACCGGGCCGCCCAAGCAGACGAGGGCTGACGGCCTGGCTCAACCGGCCAAACGTGCTGTCGCGTGAGACCAAACTGCGGTAGACGTCGTCACCGCCCACGAGGCCGACCGGGACGATCGGATAGTCATGGGCAATTGCCAGACGCGCGAACCCGCTGCGGCCCTGCCAGCGCAACTGATAGTCCTCGCCTTTGAACTTCGGCATCTCCGGACCGCCGCCGGGGAAAACCAGAACCGTCTCGCCGTTGCGCATCAACTCCGCGCCGATGTCCGGTTCGCCGATTACCGCGCCGGCGGCAGCCAGCAGATCGGCGGCAAGGCCACGCGCGTCGGCGAATGACCGGTCGGCGAGGCCGCGGACCCGCACGCCGAGTTCACGATGGACGAAGTACGGAATCAACACGACTTCTGCCAGGCCGAAGGCGGTGTGGTTGCCGACCAGGAGAAACCGACCGTCACGGGGAAGATTCGACAACCCGTCGACGTAGGGCCGACTCAGATCCACAATCGGTCCCGCGCGATCCGCGAGCGTGAAGATGGCCCGGGTCAGGGCCTGCACCCGCGCGGATGGATCCGGCAAGGTGCTGGTCGGGTGTTGCGGGGTCGGCGCCATGCAATCTCCTCATCCCGGGCGGACCTCCTATCTATACTGGTCTACCAAAGAAGACCTGTTGATCGGCCTAATCGGCCGCGGATTCCTGAGTCTCATCGACGACCTGATCCAGAAGTCTCACCGAGGATCCCGACCTCGCCCGCCCATCGCGCTACTGCCCGCTGATGCTGCAGATCGCGACCAGCAAGCCCCTCGTCGCGGCACTGCAGAGCCACGACGACGACCTGCTCGATCCGATGGCGGTGCTGAGCAAAGCGGTGACAGCGTTGCTCGGACCCGAACGTGGCGGGAAGGTGAAAATCCGCGCCGCGGCAACGGAAATCATCGACTTTCTCCGCGGATGTCAGGTTGCGGCACTCGCGCTGATCGACCCGCCGCGGTCCCACCCGTGAGCTTTCGGCTCATATCGTGCTGCGGCGCATCGGGTGAGGGCTCGGTCGTGTGGTCACTGCCGGCCGCGGGCCCGCCATACGCGATACCCGCGGTGGGCGCCGAACGCGCCGATGATCGCGGTGATGCACCAGACGGCGATCGCCGCGTAGGCCAACGGTGAGCTGAGATCGGAGATCGACGCGCCCAGGGCGGTGTAGACGAACGCCCGTGGCGCCGATCCGATGAGCGCCCCGATCGCCATCTGCCACAACGGCATACCGAACGCACCGAAGGCGTAGGAAGCCAGCGCATCGGAGATCCCGGGAATGAAACGCTGGCCGACCACCGCCCACAGTCCGCGGCGCTGGATCTGGGTGTCGATGCGCTCCGACCATTCCGCCCCGATCAGTGCCCGGGCGCTGTCCCGGCCCGCCCGCCTGCCGATCAGGGCGGTGATCGTCGCCGTCGTCGCTGTCGAAGCCAGGGTGACGACCGTGCCGAGCACGGGTCCGAAGAGAAACCCACTGCCGGCAGCGAGGAGGGGACCGGGGACGAATATCGCCGCCAGCATGGCGGCAACGAGGACATAGACCACAGGAGCGACCGGACCGGTCGCGGCGATGGCGGCGCGCATGGCCTCGATATCGACGACCCGCCGGACCGCGACGAGATAGAACAATGTCGCGAGGAAGGCGGCGAATACCGCCAGTCGCAGGATATGGGCCCGCCGTCCGGCTGCCGGGACAGCCCCGCTCTCAGTCACCCTGCTGTCCGGCATCGGGTTGGGACCGTAGCGGTGAAAAGCCGCCGCAGTGCGTAATCAGAGCCGGAACGGTGGGCCGGCGCGTGACCGGCGGGGCTACGGCCATGGGCTCAGCGGAAACGGACGTCCAGCGTCGCCAGCCCGAAGATCTTCCGGCCGTCGGACTTCGCGGCAACCAGCACGACACCGGTGCGGGTCTGCGGGTCCAATGATTTGATCCGGCCGCTGAACTCGATGTCCGCGCCTTCGGTGGCCGAGACGATCGCGGGCGCGGACAGCCGAACCGCGTAGCGGGTCACCGCACCCGGGTCGCCGGTCCAGGTCGAGACGAATCCGGCGCCCAATCCCATGGTGAGCATCCCGTGGGCGATCACATCCGGCAGTCCGGCCAGCTTGGCGATGTCCTCGTCCCAGTGGATCGGGTTGGCGTCGCCCGCCACCCCGGCGTAGTTGACCAGGTCGCCGCGGGACAACCTGGTGTGGTGTACGCCCAGTTCGTCGCCGACCGACACATCCTCAAACCGGGGTGTCCCCGGCGTGCGGGCCGAGTCGTCGGCGATCCGAACCTCGCCCTCGGGGCGAACGGTCTTGGTGTAGTTGGCATCGGAGCCGTCGATCCCCATGATGTCGACGTCATGCATCATGGCCCTCTGCACGGCCGCCTTGACCGCCGGATTGATGTCCTCGGAGGTCACCCCGACCACGGTGGTGTGCAGGGTGTGCACCCGTTCGCCGGCCTGGTCGGTGAAGGTGTTGGTGACCGTGACGAGGTCCCGGCCGGCGATCCGACGTACCGCCGTCAGTTCGACGTCGATGTGCAGTTCGTCGCCCTCCACGATCGGGCGGTGCGCCTCGAAGACCTCCTCGGTCTGCACCCAGGTGTCATAGCCGACAACCACCGACTCGAACATGCGGCGATTGCAGGACATGCCCGGGGTCGAGGTGAACGTCACCGGTGCCACCAGGCCTGAATAGCCCAGTGTTGCGGCGGCGTCGACGTCCCAGTGCGCGGGGTGATAGTCCTGTACCGCGCGGGCGTACTCGCGAAGCTTCTCGCGGCCGACCAGGTAGGTGCCGTCCATCTGGTAGTAGTGGCCGACCCGGGATTCGAGCGCCGGCGCCTCTGATGCTGCGGTCATGGATTCGCCCAACTTCTGTCGGACTGTCGCTGAGACCGACCACAGCACATTAGCGCGCCGAACGACGGCGGTAGGAGCCACTAGGTTTTGCCGCGCCTAGACTTCCGAAGGCGGAAGGCGGCGATTGCACCATGGTGAACACGGACGACGTGAAGCGGGCTGTGCTGGATGCAGCACGGGGGATGTACGCACGGCAGGGCTATGTCAACACCACCATCAAGGGGGTGGCCGCTGCGGCCGGCGTGGCACCGGACTTGATCCGGCGCTACTACGACAACCGCGAGGAGCTGTTCGCCGCGGCGATGCGGCTGCCCGTCGATCCCGCGACGGCCATCGCGCAACTGCTCGCGCCAGGGGTCGACGGGCTCGGCGAGCGGTTGGTGCGGGTGACGTTGCGGATGCTCGACGAACCGGAGACCCGTGACCAGATCGCCGCGATGGTCCGCGACGGTGCGGGGGCGGCGAAGGCGACCGCGCCACTGCGTGAGTTTCTGGAGTCGGTGATCATCGACCGCGTCGCGGCCGCACTGCGCGTCCCGGACGCCCGGATGCGGGTGACGCTGGCGATCTCCTATGTGGTGGGGGTGGCCGGCTCGCGCTACGTATTGCGCATGGAGCCGCTCGCCTCGGCCACCGACGATGAGATTGTCCGCCTGGTCGCCCCGGCGGTGCAGACGGCCTTGACCGGTGCGCCGGATGTCCCGAGCTGATTTCCCTACACACCGCCCGACAGCCGATCGCGTCATGCCTGCGGTTGGCTAACTGATTTCAGTCACTAGCGCTGCAGGACCTCCCGTGCCTGTGACAGGGTGGACAACGATGGCTGTGAACCGGGTTGTCGGATCAATTCGTGGCGGCAAGGCGAGTTCATTCCCGGCACGGGGGCGAGTCGGCGCACTGGCGGCGGCCGTGGGAGTGGGCGCCGCGCTCGCCTCGATGCCCGCGGTGGCAAGCGCCGAAACAGACTCGTCCGGGTCCCGGTCCGCGGCGTCGTCATCGGCGCCGGGCGGGTCACGGTCGGAACGGGCCGGACGCTCCGCGGGTCCGGTGCGGTCGACACACCACCCCGGGGCGGTCAGACGGGCCTCGTCCGCCCCGGAAAAGCCGACTGTCCCACTGCCCGGCCCGGGTGCCCGCGCCGCGATGGGTGTGCCGGCCGCCGGGATCGCGGACAGGTCACCGGCGATACCTGATAACCCGACCAAGTCGGGCAGTGTGAGCGCGGCGTCCGGACCTGGCGGCGGGGCCGGGATGGGCCGAGCAACGCTCCGGGGGTGATCCGGCCAGTCCGGTGGCGTCGCCGCTGATGTGGGCGGGGGCGGCGGCTGCGCGCCGCGACATCAGTGACGTCAGCGGGGCGCCGCGCCGGATCGCGACTGCTGTGCACAGCGGCGCGCTTGCCGATCCGCCTGCGGCCGCCGCAACCGGAGTCGGTTTCGGGGCGGGTCTGGGGTCCCTGTTCGTGTCCCTCTTCGGCGACGGGACCGCCGAAAACCCCAACGGCGGGATTCTGGTCGGCAACGGATTCAGCTACGACGCCGAGACATGCCCGGGTGTCACCGCCTGCACCGGCGGCGCCGGCGGCCTGTTCTTCGGTAGTGGCGGCAACGGCTGGAACGGCGGCGTGGGCGGATCTGCGGGCTGGATCGGCAACGGCGGCAACGGCGGTGCCGGTGTCCTCGGCGGTGCCGGCGGCGCGGGCGGCAACGGGGGTGTGTTCCTGGGCAACGGCGGCAATGGTGCTGCCGGCGGGGCCGCGGTGATCTCCGGTGATCCCGGCGGCAACGGCGGTGCCGGGGGCAACGCGGGATTCTTGTCGGTGTTCGGCCGGGGTGGTGCCGGTGGCGCTGGCGGTAACGGCGGTGTCGGCGGCAACGGTGGTGCCGGCGGTGCCGGCAGCTACCTGCTCGGGGCAGGAGGTGACGGCGGTTCGACCGGGACCGGCGGAGTCGCCGGACAGGCCGGTGCGGCCCGGATTCTGTTCCTCTTCGCCAACAACGGCGCGGACGGTGGCGTTTTCGACAACCTGCTCGTGTACTTCCTCGGCGAAACGGGGGAGACGCCGCACACCCCGACCGGCTACGGCGTGATCGGTGAATTCGCACTCGATGCGCGCACCCCGCTCACGGCTAGTGGCCGGATCATCGGTCAATCAGTGGCGCTGAAGAACAACAGCAAAGACGAGGACGGCTACAGCCTGTGGCCGCTGATCGAGGATCTCTTCACCTCGCCGGAGCCGGTGCCCGAGGGCGACAAACTCGCGCTCGCGCAGACGATTCTTCAACGGGTGCAGCTCTACCCGGATCTCGGCCCGAAGCAGGAGTTCCCGACTCCTGAGGAGGGAACCCCGACGGACAAGGGCGGGTATGTCTTCTGGGCACAGGATTTCGAATTCGCGCCGGATCTGACCTCCACCGACGGGGCCTACGCCGGTGTGCTGGCCGTGATGTGGGCGGGAAAACAAATCCTTGGTGACGCCGTGAAGATCTACCCGGTGCCCTCGAGCAGCCTGTTCAAGACTCTCGGCAGCGCGACGATGGGCGCGTACAACTCCGGCCACATCATTGACGGCGACGGCACGACGCCGTACCTGACATCGCTGGGATTGACCGGCCTGCCGGTCAACCCGGACCCGGACTCCGACGGCGAATGGAACTTCCTGTCGCTGGCCTACGCCAACGGCCTGATCGACGGATTCTTCGGTCAGCAGTACAACGCGACCTACACCGGCCGAGTCACCCCGGACACCAAGCCGTTCTATTCGGCCGACCTGCCCTATGCGCTGATGTCGGCGTATGACGATCCCCCCCAGGTGGCCACGGGTGGTCCGTGGGACACGGCCTACAGCGGCGATATCCCGTTTCATGCGGGGGTCTACTGGCCGTATGCGGTGGATCCAAGCTGGGGTCAGCCCGCCTCGACCAACCAGAAACTGAGGCCGACACCGGTTCCTTTGCCGACGACCTGAATGGCGCCGTCGGTCAGCGGGGCGGGTCGCCCGCCCACATGAAACTGTTGACGTAGCGGCCCATATCCTCGGCGATCTGCACATTGGCCGGCGAGGGACGCCCGGGCCCGGAGTCGGGTCCGAATTGCCGGTAGGGGCCTGCGCCACCGGCGATCAGCGCGAAATCGTCTCTCACCGCGGCGATGACGATCACCCGGGTCCGGGTGAACCGGGTGTCGAGGTCGTTCGGGAACACGTCGGCGACCTCGCCGTATCCGGGCGCAAAACCGAGTTTCGCGTTCGGGATCTCGTAGGAGAACTGTGCGGTGGGGAATTTCGAGGCCAGGTACTCCCGGGCGACCTGCTGTGCGGTGCGGCCCGCGGCCGGTTCGCCGGTCAGCCGCATCACCCCGCCGTCGCCGGCGGTGAAGCGGGCGGTCACCCCGGTGTCATCGGTGGTGACGGCATAGTTGCTGCCGGGGCCGGGGTAGGCGACCGAATACTGTCCACCGGGCGGGGTGAACCGCGGATTATCCGATACCGGAATGCCCGAGGGCGGACGTCCGCAATCGGGTGGGCAGTTGTACCGCGGCGGTGCCTTGACGACCAGAGCCTGCACCCCGATGACGAGCGCGCAGATCCCGGTGATGGCGACCAGCCAGGTGGCAGTGACGCGCACCGGCCCGGGCGCGGGACTCGCCGCCACCCGCACGCCCGCCCGGGTGGCGGCGCCGCAGTCCGGGCAGAACGCCATCGCCGGCTGCAACGTCCGGCAGTTCGGGCACCGGAGGTGCCCTTCGGGGTACGGGTCCTGCCGCTCGTGCAGCAGGGCCAGTTGGACTCCGACCCGCAGTGCGATCAGCGCGACGATCGCCATCGCGATATGCCAGGACAGCACCACCCACTGCGCGACGCCCTCGATATCCGCCCGCCCGACCAGTGCATACACCGCGAGAACCACTGTCGCACAGAGGCCTACGGCGAAAGCCACCGCCGTCGGCCCGGCCGCCGGCCTGCTTGGTGCGGGTGAACCACAGTGCGGCCCCGACCAGGCCGCCCGCGCACGCCGCGGTGATCGGCACCGCCACACCCCGGACCGCGGCTTCGAACATCAACCACCGAACGGGCTCATTACGCGCGACGGGCGCGGTGAGCAATTGTGGGGCCAGCCGGGTCAGGGTGGCCGTCGAGGTGAACAGCAGCGCGCTCAGCACGCCGATGACGAAGCCGTCGAGGCTCTCCCGCCGGGACCGCCACAGCAACCGCACAATGACGGCCGGCACCAGCATGAGTAGCGCGCCCCCTTCGGCGACGCCGAACCCGTCCCGCAGCACCCGTCTTCCGGCCGACCCGGCGTCGAACGCCGAACCGGCCTGCCGCACCACCAGATCGTCGGTCAGCACCACCCACCCGATGGCGATGCCGATCGCCAGGACGACGGTGAGTCCGACCGCCCACCGCGGAAGACCGGCCAGCACGCCGGCACGCCACCAGTAGATCGACAGCAGCAGGGGAAGCCCCAGTGCGGCGACGGTGATCAGCCCGCCGGGCAACTGCGCCTGCGCCAGGATGGCCAGCGCGGCGACGATCACGAGCACGCCGACGTTGAGCGGCGTGCGGGTCAGAGCGGACAGATGCGGCAGCAGCGAACTGGCGGGCGACGGCCGGAACACCGATTCATTCGGAGCCACACAGAAGGCCGAGGGGCGCAGCCACGCCGGCCGGTCACCGCGGCGCGGGGCCAGGCGGGCCCCGCAGCGACCGCAGAACATCCCGGCCGGTACGTCGCCGCCGCAGGCGGGGCAGCACGCACCGGACCCGTCGATCGCCGCGGGGGTCACCGGACGCCGATCCAGGACTTCTGCAGCGCCAGCAGGTCTTCGGCGAGGTTCGCGATGCGCGGGGTGCCCAGACCGGTGACGAGGTCATAGCCGGGTAGGGCGTCGTTGACCGCGTTGCCTCCGAGAGTGATATCGCGGAAGCCGGGCAGGCGGGCGCCCTCGGCGATCTCGTAGATCAGCGGGTTGAGATCGCCGAGCAGTCGGCCGCCGTTGGCCAGCAGGTACTGGTTCATCACCGCGGTCATACCGGCCCAGACCGGCGCGGCCAGCGAGGTTCCGCCGCCGGCGAACACCTGCTGCCCGAAGACGATCTTGACGCCGGTCTCCGGGTCGGCGACCGCAGCGATATCCGGGGTGAGACGGCGATCTCCGCCGGCGTCGACCGTGATCCGGTCCTGCCAGACCGGGCGGTCGAACAGATTCGACACCCCACCGCCGGTGCCCTGGGACAGCGGCACGTCGAACCAGGACTGCTCGGACAGCCAGGCGCCCGTCCGGTCGGTGGATAGGCTGGTGCCGCCGACATTGGTCATCTCCGGCACCGATGCGACCGCGTCCAGGCCGATCTCGTCGGCATCCGGAGGCGTCGACCAGTGTTCCCCGCCTTTGCATTCCAGCCCGGCGAGGTCGCCGTTGGCGTTGAAGGCGGTGGTGCCCTGGCGCTGCGCGGCCCGCAGTGCCGAGCGCACCGGGGCCAGATCGGCGGCGGTGATGAGTCTGTCGCAACCCCATCCGATGGAGAAGCTCCACACCGCCCCGGGGTAGCGGCTGCGGGCTTCGTCCATCATCGCGGCGAGCTTCTCGTAGGCGCCGGCCGCGATGGTGGGCAGTGCGTTGACGAGGACCTTACGGGCGTCCGGGGCGATCGCGTGGATGGCCTGAAGGTCCATGGTGGCCTCGCCGCTGCGCCGAGAAGGCATGCCGCCCAACACCTCCGGGGTGAACTCGGGTAGCCCGAACATCGTGGTGAACGTGTCGAGGTCGGGCTGATCGAATCCGTCGAAGGCGAACACCACCACCGTGATGCCCTTGCCGGTGAACCCCTGTCGCGACAACGGTTCGACTTCGTAGGTCCGCAGCAGTGCCTCGGGTGCGAGTCCCTGGTCCGGGACGTCGCGCGGCATGATCCACCGGTGGGCGTTGTGGTGCGGGGTGAAACTGAGGATGCGTCCCAGTCCCGCCACCTCGAGACGCAGGGCCGAGGGAACCCGCGGTTGCTGCGCAGAGGCGTAGAACACCTGTCCGCTGCGACCGCGATAGTCGTGCACCGGGACGTCGAGGGCACTGCTGACCGCGGCGGGCGGGCCCTGGATCACCGCCCACGGCTCCCCGGGGCGCCAGCGGAGGTCCAGGCCGTGGCGCTGAGCCCACCCGGTGAGGCGTTCGGGGGCCGACCCGTCCCGCAACTCCGCGGTCAGTTGAACCCGGTCGTGGCGCGCCGGACCCAGGTCGGTGGATGCGGCAAGCAGCCAGGCGAAGGGGCCGGTGATGGTGCGCGAATCCGGGGCGGTCGGAACGGCGTCGGCGCCGAGCAGAATCGTCACGGCGGCGGCGATCGGCCACCAGCCTTCGAGTCGAATGCCTTACCCGGCGCCCCAAGTGGTTGACGTCGCGCTACTTCGGCGGCATCCGGATGCCGCCGTCGACCCGGACCACCTCGGCGTTCATATACGAGTTGGTGATCAACTCGATGACCATCGAGGCCAGTTCCTCGGGCTTGCCGAGGCGGTGCGGGAACAGGACTGACTGGCCGAGTTTGGCCTTGAAGGCCTCGGACGCCTCGCCCTCGCCGTAGATCGGGGTGTCGATCAGGCCCGGCGCCACGGTGTTGACCCGGATCCCGACGGCGGCCAGGTCGCGGGCCACCGGCAGCGTCAGGCCGACGACGCCGCCCTTGGACGACGAGTACGCCGCCTGGCCGATCTGTCCGTCGAAGGCCGCGACACTGGTCATGTTCACGATCGCGCCGCGTTCACCGGTGGCGGTGGGCTCGAGTCGGCTCATCGCGGTGGCCGCCAGGCGGATGCAGTCGAACGTGCCGATCAGGTTGATCGCGATGACCTTGCGGTAGGCGTCGAGATTGTGCGCCGAGGCGAACTCGCCGTCCTTGCCGATGGTGCGCTGTGCCCAGCCCACGCCGGCTGAATTCACCAGTGCGCGAAGCGGACCCAGGTCCATCGCGGTGTTGACGGCATCCTCGATCTGCTCGGTCTTGGTGACGTCGACTGCGACGAAGACGCCGCCGATCTCGTGGGCGAGTTGCTGCCCGCGTTCGGCCTGCATATCGGCGATGACGACGCGGGCGCCGAGGTCGGCCAACTGGCGTGCGGTGGCGGCGCCGATACCCGATGCCCCGCCGGTGACGATTGCGCTAGCTCCATTGAGTTCCACGGCGCTGAGCTTACTGACAGCTGCCGTCGACCCGGGTGGTACCTGCGCGCACCGATCAGTTCTCGCCGGCGGCCACCAGTGAGTGCAGTCGAACCGTGGGGTTGTCCTCCTGGAAGCCCTGCAGGCGCCATTTGGTGGTGAACAACGCCAGCATGACGCCGTCGGAGCGGGTGAGCGCTTCCATCGACACCTGCTTCTGCACGAACGGTGCGTCCTCGGGGTGCACGGCGCGGGCGATGGTGTACGGCAGCGGTTCCAGCGCGATCGGTGCGCTGAATTCGGTGGCCATCCGATGGGTGGCGACCTCGAACTGCATCGGCCCGACGGCGGCGAGCACGGGTGCCTGGTCGCCGCGCCGATCCGACCGCAGAACCTGCACGACGCCTTCCTGTTCCAGTTGCTCGATGCCCTTGCGGAACTGCTTGTGCTTGCTGGGATCGGTGCCGCGGGCGACGGCGAAATGCTCGGGGGAGAAGCTGGGGATCGGCGGGAAGTGCACCGCGTCATCGCGGAACAGGGTGTCCCCGGGCCGAAGGGCTGCGGCGTTGGCCAGGCCGATCACATCTCCTGGCCAGGCGCTGTCCAGGGTTGACCGCTGCTGGCCGAACACCGACTGGGCGTACTTGGTGACGAACGGCTTGCCGGTGGCGGCGTGGGTGAGCACGTCTCCGCGCTCGAAGGTGCCCGAGCAGACCCGGGCGTAGGCGATCCGGTCGCGGTGGGCGGAGTCCATCCCGGCCTGAACCTTGAAGACGAAGGCGCTGAACGCCGAGTCGACCGGCCGCAGGTTGCCGTCGACGTCGAGCTGTCCGCCGGGTGGGGGAGCCAGCCGAACGAGAGTGTCCAGAAGCTGGTTGACCCCGAAGTTCAGCGCGGCGGAGGTGAACAGCACCGGGGTGGTCTCACCGCGCAGGAACGCTTCCTGGTCGTGGTCGCCACCGTCGGCGGAGAGCAGTTCGCACTCCTCCGAGGCGGTGATCCAGTCGGTGCCGGCGGCGTCCTCGGCGCGCTCCGGGGTGATGTGCTCCTCCGGTGCCGCGGTGGCCCCACCGGCGGTGCGGGTGAACCGGATGAAATTGCCGGTGCGGCGGTCCAGCACCCCCTTGAAATCCCCGGCGATACCCACCGGCCAGGTCAGCGGGGTGGGCTTGAGGCCGATGCGTTCGTGGATCTCGTCGAGCAGTTCCAGCGGATGACGACCGGGCCGGTCCCACTTGTTGATCACGGTGAGGATCGGGATGCCGCGATGACGGCACACCTGAAACAGCTTGAGGGTCTGGGGTTCCAGGCCTTTGGCGGCGTCGATCAGCATGACCGCGCAGTCGACGGCGCTGAGCACCCGGTAGGTGTCCTCGGAGAAGTCGGCGTGCCCGGGGGTGTCGAGCAGGTTGATGACGCAGTCCTGCCCGTCCGGGGAGCGGTACGGGAACTGCAGGGCCGTGGAGGTGATCGAGATGCCGCGGGCCTGCTCCATCTCCATCCAGTCCGACACCGTGGCGCGCCGTCCGGACTTGCCGTGGATGGCCCCGGCCTCGGTGATCACCCTGGCGTGCAGGGCCAGTGCCTCGGTGAGCGTCGACTTGCCGGCGTCGGGATGGCTGATGACGGCGAAGGTCCGGCGCCGGCGGGCTTCCGCCGCCAGGCGTTGTGCCGCCGCCCCGGTGGGGACGGGGCGTACTTCCACGTCGTGATCGGTCATCGCGGTACTGATGCTATTTGGCGCGGACCCAAACCCTCCAATCGGGAAGTCGGGCGCCGCGCAGCCAGACCGGCGGCGACCCGCGCTCAGGGTGTAGCCGCGCTGCCGGGGCGGACTACGTGCTGGCCCCGGGGCTGCCGTCGGTTGCGGTGCCGCCGCCGATCGCGGTGGCCGTGCCGCCGGTGCCGCCGATGCCGCCGGTGCCGCTGGCGTCGCCGCCGTCGCCGCCGGTGGCCGTGCCGGCCGGCTCGCCGTTGATCTCGGAGTTGCCGCCGTCGCCACCGTTGCCGGTGGTGCCGGTACCGGCGTCGCCGCCGTCGCCGCCGGTCGCGGTCGAGGCGCCCGGGCTGGTGGCCAGGGCAGCGCCGCCGCTACCACCGGTGCCGCCGATACCGGCGCCGCTGTTTCCGCCGGCACCACCGGCACCACCGATCGCGGTGGTCGGACCGAGACCGTTCGTCGATGTCGCCGCCCCCCCGGTCCCGCCGGTGCCGCCGGTGGCGGCGTCGGTGGCCGCACCGCCGTAGCCGCCGGCACCACCGGTCGCGGTGTTCGTGGAGCTGATCACCGTGGCGGCACCACCGGCACCGCCGGCACCGGCGTTCCCGCCGGTGGCCGTACCGCCGTAGCCGCCGGCACCACCGGTCGCCGATGCGGTGTCGGAGGATGCGGCACCGCCGGCGCCACCGGCGCCGGAGTTCCCGCCGGTGTTGTCACCGCCGTCGCCGCCATCGCCACCATCGGCTTGCCCGGTCGCGGTGGCCTGGCCGCCGGCACCACCGGCACCGGCCGTGCCGCCGGTCGCCGAACTGCCGATGCCGCCGCTGCCACCGATCGCCCTGTAGACACCCGTCGCGTCGCCGCCGGCGCCACCGGCGCCCTGGACGCCGATCGCCCCGCCGTCACCCCCGGCGCCACCGGCGCCGCCGTAGGCACCGAGGAGAGCGCCACCGGCGGTGGCGCTGCCGCCGGCGCCACCGGCAGCCGATGTGCCACCGACGGTGTCGCCACCGTCGCCGCCGCGCCCACCGTAGGCGCCATTACCGGTGGAGGTCGCGTCACCGCCGGCACCGCCGGCACCGGACGTCCCGGTGCCCGCGTGCTGGCCGCCGGAGCCACCGAAACCGCCGTTCGCGGCGCCCGTGGTGGCGGTGGCCGTACCGCCGGCACCACCGGCACCACCGACACCATTGACACCGGCGTCACCGCCGGCACCACCCTCGCCGCCGCCGAGGGGCACGGTCACGCCGACCGCGTTGCCGCCGGCGCCACCGGCGCCGGCAACGCCGTAACCGTAGCCGCCGTCACCGCCGGCACCACCAGTCGCCGATGCGGTGTCGGAGGATGCGGCACCGCCGGCACCACCAGCACCGGAGTTCCCGCCGCTGTTGTCACCGCCGTCGCCGCCATCGCCGCCATCGGCTTGCCCGGTCGCGGTGGCTTGGCCGCCGGCACCACCGGCACCGGCCGTGCCGCCGGCAGCCGAACTGCCGGCGCCGCCAGCGCCACCGACCGCCCTGTAGACACCCGTCGCGTCGCCGCCGGCGCCACCGGCACCCTGGACGCCGATCGCACCGCCGTCACCCCCGGCGCCACCGGCGCCGCCGTAGGCACCGCCACCGAGGGCAGCGCCACCGGCGGTGGCGCTGCCGCCGGCGCCACCGCCGGCCGATGTGCCGCCGACGGTGTCACCACCGCCGCCGCCGAGCCCACCGTAGGCGCCACCACCGGTGGAGGTCGCGGCACCGCCGGCACCGCCGGCACCGGACGTTCCGGTGCTCGCGTTCTGGCCACCGGAGCCACCTTGACCGCCGTTCGCGGTGCCCGTGGTGGTGGTGGCCGTACCGCCGGCGCCACCGGCACCGCCGACACCATTGACACCGGCGTCACCGCCGATACCACCGGCGCCGCCGTAGACGGCCGTCGTCGTGCCGACCGCGTCACCGCCGTCGCCACCGGCACCGGCGTTACCGGCGAATTGGCCGCCGTAGCCGCCGTCGCCGCCGTTGCCGCCGTCACCGCCGTTACCGTTGCCGCCGTCACCGCCGTCGCCACCGTTGCCGAAGCTGCCGCCGAAGCCGCCCCTGCCGCCGTAGGTGCCGGCCCCGGCCGCGTTGTCGAAGCCGTCGCCACCGGCGCCGCCGTTACCGCCGGAGGTCACCGCCGTACCGGCCGTGCCGTCGGTCCCGGCCCCGCCGTTACCGGCACCGGCCAGGCCCAAGGCACCGGCGGTGCCCGGGTCGCCACCGTCACCGCCGGTACCGCCGGCGTTGCCGGCCGCACCGGAGGCGGCACCATCGGCGCCGTCGCTCGGGGCACCGGCATCGCCGCCATCACCACCGTTGCCGTTGGTGCCCGTGTTGCTGGCGCCACCGGCGCCACCGGCGCCACCGTTACCGCCGTTGGCGCCGTCGCCACCGTTACCGCCGGCTCCGGCGATCACCGCACCGGCCAGCCCGGCCGTACCGGCCACGCCACCGGCAGCACCATCGCCACCGTTACCGCCGGAGCCCGTAAGGCTGGCGCCACCGGCGCCACCGGCGCCACCGGCACCACCGGCGCCGGCGTCACCGCCGTCACCGCCGCCGGCCGCATCACCACCGTTACCACCGGCCGCGGATGCGCCACCGGCACCACCGTTACCACCGGTTCCGGAGCTCACCGCGCCACCGGCACCGCCGGCACCGCCGGTGCCACCGGCCGCGCCGGCCGCGCCGTCCTCCTCGTCACCGACCGCGAAGCCGTCACCGCCGCTACCACCGGCCCCGGCAGCGCCACCGGCACCACCATTGCCGCCGGCGCCCGTAAGGCTGGCGCCACCGGCACCACCGGCGCCGCCGTTACCGCCGGCGGTACCGGCCTCGGCCGCGACACCCGTGCTCGCATCGGCCCCGTTGTATCCGGCGCCGCCGACACCACCGTCACCACCGTCACCGGCCGTACCGGTACCCAGGGCACCACCGTCACCACCGGCGCCACCGGCACCACCGGCGGTGCCGGCGTTACCGGCCGTACCGGCGAACCCGGCACCACCATTGCCGCCGTCGCCACCGTCGGCGTCGGCTCCGGCGGTGCCGTCGGTTCCGGCGTTGCCGGCACCCGCACCGGCGGTGCCTTCCACGCCACCGATACCGGCGTTACCGCCCTGGCCACCGGTACCGCCGGCCACCGCCGCGGTCGCAGCACCACCGGCACCGCCGGCCGCGCCGTCACTGCCGGCGCCACCGTTGCCGCCGTTGCCGTTGGTGCCGGCCGCGTCACTCGCACCGCCACCGTCACCGCCGACACCGCCGTAGCCACCGTCACCACCGGCGCCGCCGGAGATGCTGGCGCCGCGGCTGTCGCCACCGGCCCCCGCGGCCCCGGCCGCGCCACCGTCGCCACCGGCACCACCGGTACCGGTGACGGCATCACCGCCGTAGCCACCTTGACCACCGTTACCGCCGGTGCCGCCGTCCTGACCGCCGGGGTTGACCGTGAGCGAGAATCCGTCGCCGCCGGCGCCGCCGGCACCACCGAAGCCACCGGCGCCACCGGCGCCACCGTTACCGGTCCCGAGGGCCGCCCCCCCGAAGCCGCCGAAGCCGCCGTTGCCGCCGCTGGTGCCGGCCTCGGCCGCGGTCCCCGCGGTCGCGTCGGCACCGACATACCCGGCGCCGCCGTTACCGCCGGCACCACCGGCACCACCGTCGAAGGCCCCGGTGCCGGAACCGCCGTCCCCGCCGCCGCCGCCGTAGCCCCCCGCGAGCCCGTTCCCGCCGGCGAAGCCGTTCCCGCCGTCACCGCCATTGCCGCCGTTGCCGCCACCGATGGCCGAACCGTCGCTGCCGGGACTACCGTTATTGGCGAACAGCACAAGAATCCGCGCGTTACCGGCCTGCCCGGCCGTCCCACCGGTGCCGTTAGCCCCCGCGTTACCGCCGTTGCCGCCGTCCTGGCCGGGATCGCCCGGGTTCACCCCGTCAGCGCCCGCCGCGCCATTGCCGCCGTTACCCCCGGCCGCGGAACCACCGTTTCCGCCGTCACCGCCACGGCCCAGCACCCAACTGCCGTTGCCGCCGTTGCCGCCCGTGCCGCCGACCCCGCCGGCCCCACCGTCAGTGCCGGACTCGCCGGGCAACTGCCCGTCGATACCGTTGGCGCCGACGCTGCCACCGCCGTCACCGCCGTCACCGCCGTCACCGATGAGAGACAGCAGGCCGGTGCTGCCGCCGTTACCGCCGTTACCACCGGGTCCGCCGGATCCACCGTCACCACCGCGGCCGCCGACGGCCAGCACCGAGATCAGCGCCCCGTTGCCCCCGTTACCCCCGTCACCGCCCGGACCAGAGTCTGCGGACCCGCCGGACCCGCCAACACCGCCACGGCCCCACAGCGCCAGCAGCGCCGAATCGCCGCCGGACCCGCCTGCACCCCCGACACCACCACCGGCCCCGGCACCACCGTCACCACCGGCTACTCCCCGGCTGAACAACGCGACCGCACCCGCGAGGCCGGCATCACCGCCGGCACCGCCGTTACCACCGCCGGCCCCGGCATCACCACCGGCACCGCCGACACCACCACGGCTGTTCAGCAGCCAGGACCGGCCACCGGCACCACCGACCCCGCCGTCACCGCCACCGGCGTTGCCCGCACCCCCGGCACCGCCGGCACCACCGTCGGAGAACACCGACAAGAACCCGGTATCGCCGCCCGCACCACCGGCACCGCCGGCCACCCCGACGGTGATCGCTACCGCACCGGCACCACCCTTGCCACCATTACCCAGGAACAACCCGCCGTTGCCGCCGTTACCGCCGGCACCGCCGTTGATCCCCGCCCCGCCGTTACCGCCATTGCCGAACCAGCCCGCCGACCCGCCGTTACCCGCGCCATAGCCATTGCCGCCGTTACCGAACAGCCCGCCGTTGCCGCCGTTGCACTGGGCACTGGTGCACGTCGCCGCGGTGTAGCTGTAGCCGTTGCCGATCAGGATGCCGGCATTCGGGTTATCGGCCGTACCGCTGCCGATGAAGAACCGGATGAAATCAGCGACGGGGTTCGACGTCAGCGACGCCGTCGCCGACGCAGCCGGGGAAAACGCGGCCAACGGATCAGCCGGCTCGCCACTGCTGGTCGCCGCCGCCGCGGCCGGAGCGGCAGCACTGTTGCCCAGCTCCCGGCGGCTCAGCGCCAGCCCCGCCCACGCCAGCGGCGCCATCGCCGGCGATTCGTCGGTGCCGCCGGGCTGAAGCCAGGTGATCAGACCGGTGCCGACACCGCGGACTGCGCCCCGCGGCGCCGCTGTCATTACCGGAGCCTGGGCGGCAACCGGGGCCGTCACGGTTGTCGCTTGCGCCGGGGCCGGCAGCATTGCCCCAGTTGCCGAGGCCGGGGTCGTCGGTGGGATGGTCGCCGGGGTGCCGGTGTCGCCGGACAGCCCCGGCGCCATGGGCGCGGCGGGCGATTCGGCCAGGTCCGGCGCTGGCGTCGAGCCGCCGCGGTCGGGGGCGCTCAGCGGCCCGTCCGCAGGGGCCGGTGCTGCGATGCCGGAAGGACTCCGGCGGGCCGGGACCGGCGGGCCGTCGACGTCGGCGTTGCCGCGTCCGGCGCGCGCACCGCCGGCACGGAGTCCGGACTCGGCGGCGACAGGGGCCTGGGCGGCCTCAGTGGCCTCCGCACCGAGACCGGCAGGCGCCCCGGCGCCTACGCTGATTCGGGTGCGGGTGCGGCCGTCCGTTCTGGGTGCGGTGGCCGAGTCGCTGGATGCGGCGGAACCCGTGGAACCGGCCGAACCCCTGCTGTCGGCTAATGCCATCGGCATCGACGCCAGTGCCGAACCGACCCCCAGGGCAATCGCCAATGCGCCCACCCGGCCCACCTGATAAATGGTGTGAGCATTGCTTTTGCGCGCCGTGGCAATCGATTCAGCATCTGAAGACGTTTCCATGTCAAAGACGATCTACTGCTGCGCCTCTTTTGTCAGCAAAATTTTTTGAGGAGTGGAAGGTCGGCTGACCAATCGTGGAAGGTTCGGGACTGACTACACTTTCAAGACGATCTACACGTCCAAGACGTCAGATTCGGGCTTGTCGCGCAGGAAGGCCTTTCGCAATTTCTGGTACGCAGCACCCGCCGAGGTCGCCTCGGCCAGCCGGAATCTCCTCGCGGGTCACCCGTGCCGCCGGCCCCCGCCACCCCTGGTCGGTCGGAGAGACGGTGATCGATCTGCCCGTCATCGTCGATTGGGTGAGCGTCGGCGCCGGGGGGTGTGAGGACATCCGGATCGAGGCAACGGTCGATCTCGTCGCCGGCGTCCCGCAAATCGTCAGGATGACGTTCGAGGCGCCGGGCGGAATGGACCTGAGCTCTCTTCAGCGTGACTTCCGTTGGGCCTCCCCGCTGGAGGTGGTCACCGAACTGATGCCGGCCCTGCTCGAAGAGGGACTCGACCCCTTCGATGCGGACCTTCCGCTCACCGGCTTTCCGGTCGTTGCGACAAGGGCGCGGCGGCGACAACGATCCCTCAGCGACGAATTCCTGACCACGATCGCCCGTGAATACACCGTGCGTGGACGCGGTTACGCCGCCAGCCTCGCCGCGGAGTACGTCGTCAGTCCGCGGACGGTGGTCAGCTGGGTCGAGAAGGCCCGCGACCGGGGCCTGCTCACGCGCCCGGCCAGGGCCGGTGCCGTCGGCGGGAGGATTGTACGCGGCCACTGACGGCCCACGGCTGATACTGTCCGCCGTGCGAGTGGTTTTCCCCGGTGGGACGCATGTTCGGCCGGGAAATCGAGCGGTGCGGGCGGTTGGCGCACCGTGAGAGGGAACCCGGTGGGAATCCGGGACTGTCCCGCAGCGGTATGCAGGAACGAACGCCGTCACGAGCACTGGCCCTTACCGGCTGGGAAGCGACGGCTACTAGGTACACCCGAGAGGGTGTGGGCCTGTGAGTCCGAAGACCTGCCACTCGTGCCGGGTGCACCGCACCCGGCGGCACATCGCCTCGTGGAATGGGCGCGTGGCTGAGGCGGTTTGGTGTCCTCGGGCGATGGGCCATCGGTTTCGCCCCGAAGGGATTTCACCATGCACATCGAACCCGGGATCGTCGAAGGTTCCAAGATCATCTTGAGTTACGGCACCGCCGCCGGCGTCGGCCTCTACGGGCTGCACGCGGCCTGGCAGGCGGTCAAGGACCGCGGCTCGTCGTCGCTTCTGCTCCGCGCGCTCAGCACGACCGCCCTGGTGGTGGTGTTCTTCCAGGTCTTTCCGCATATCCGGGTGGGCATCTCGGAGGTGCACCTGATCCTGGGCTCGACGCTGTTCCTGCTGTTCGGGATGGCCCCGGCGGCCCTCGGCCTGGCGGCGGGCCTGCTGATCCAGGGTCTGCTCTTCGCGCCGTCGGATCTGCCGCAGTACGGAATGAACATCACCACGCTGCTGGTGCCGTTGTTCGGGCTGCAGTACGTCGCCAAGCGGGTCATCGCGCCGAACACCCCGTACGTGCAACTGCGCTATCGGCAGGCACTCGCGCTGTCGAGCACCTACCAGGCGGGCATCGTCAGCTGGGTCGGATTCTGGGCGCTTTACGGCCAGGGCTTCGCGGCCCCGACCGTTGCGAGCATCGCCGCATTCGGTGCCGCCTACCTGGCGGTGATCGTGATCGAACCGCTGGCCGACCTCGCGGTCCTCGCCGGCGCCAAGAGCCTCAAGCAGTTCAAGGACAGCGCACTGCTGGAACCGCGGTTGTTCAACCCGGTCTCACGAGGCGGCCGGGTCGTCCTCGGCTAGCCGGACGATGCCCGACTCGCCGTCGAGCACGATCCGATCCCCGGTGCTGAACACCCGGGTTGCGATGCGGGTGTTCACCACTGCGGGCAGCCCGTACTCCCGGGCAACCACCGCGCCGTGCGAGACCGCACTTCCGATATCGGTGACCAGACCGGCGATCAGGCTGAAGTAGGGGGTCCAGCCGACATCGGTGATCGGCGCGATGAGAATCTCGCCGCGCTGCAGTGCGGAGGCCTCCTCGATGGTGCGCACGATGCGGGCCACCCCGGTGACCCGTCCGCGGCTCACCGGCGCTCCCCGGACGACGCCGTCGGAGTCGCCGGCCTCCAAGTCGAGGTCGAGTCGGGTGGGTTCGCCCTGGAAGACATCCGGGAACTCGTAGCTCTCCTGCGCGGCGAAGGCCTCCCGGCGGGCCAGGGCCGCCGCCACCAGGCCGGAGTCGGCGCCACGGGCCAGCCGCCCGAGTTCGTCGTGGGTGAGGAAGAAGACCGCATCGGCATCCGGGAGCAGTCCTTCGGCCACCATGAGTGTCGCCAGGCCGCGGTAGGCCTCCTTGAAGCGGGTGGTGACGGCGACCAGGCCGGACTTCGTCTCCTCGCGGGAGCGGACCGCCTGACGGGCCATCCGGGCCAGCAGAGCGACGGCGCGGCCGGGCTTGGGTCCCGTGCTCTCGGCGTTTCGGGGGTTGGTGTGACCCGAATCGCGTTGGCGCAGTGAGACTTGCAGCGAGCGGATCACCGGGAGCGGGTCTTCCCGCCACTCCGGTTGGCGCAGTTCGAGTTCCTTGATGGCGCGGTGGCCGTGGGCGCGCAGGTAGCGTTCGAACTCCTGGTGCGCCGCTCCGGCCGCCGGTGAGCGGATCCAGTTCAGCGCCGCATCCGGTTCGGCGTCGGTGAAGGATGCCTGGCCGTCGGGATGGGCGGTGATCTGGTCTGCGATGCGCTCGGCGCCGTCGATGATGTCGGCGCTCTCGACGTCGTCGGCCCCGGCGAGCAAGGCCGCCACGGTGGCATGGTCGGCCTCGGAGGCGTCGGTGCCACCGGCGATCACCCCGAGCAGGGTCGGCGTCAGCACACCGGAACCGGCCGAGGAGATCAGGTGGTAGTGCATCGCGTCGTAGATGGACGGGAAGCGGCGGTCGATCTCCTGCCATGCGGCGGAGGCGGTTTCGGCCGCGGGGAAGCGCAACTCGGCAACGAGGCGTTTCATCTCACGCCGTGCCTTGGGCTGGCTCAGCAGGTATCGGACGTAGCGGGTGCCGTTGGCGATGCGGCGCAGCCGTGGCGGCGGATCGCCGCCACTGATGGTGAACTCGGTGACGGGCCGGCCGCACACCGACAGCGCCATCTGCTCGGCGCTGGAACCCAGTGCGTGGGTTGCGGTTTCGCTCATCGTACTCAGATTGATGAAGAGGTGCCCGGAATTCATGATGAGGAATCGCATATCCGGCACCACCGCGTCCTGGATGCCGACCTGCACGTGCATCATCTGCATGCCGACGTCGATGCTGCGGGCGGTGAACGAGTAGGACAGCGGAGTGCAGGCGCCCGGGAACATCTCGCCGACGTTGCAGCGGGTGAAGACATGCGTGGGGTCGGCGATCGGGGTGTCGAGTTCGTTCGGGTCCGGCGGCAGATGCGTGATCGGACGGGCCTGCAGCCAGTGGATCTCGCCGCCCGCATCGACGGCCCACTCCAGATCCAGGGGGCACCCCTCGGCGGCTTCGGCCGCCAGCGCCGAAGCCACCAGTGTGCGGCGCACGGCGTCGCCGAGAATCGGTGTGAGGCCTTCGAGTTGGGCCTCCCGGGTGGTTCCGGTGCGATCCAGGACGTAGTGGTCTGGGGACGCGTGCCCGCTGACCAGTGCCTCGCCCAGACCTTCGACCGCGTCGATGACGATGCGGTCGCGGCGTCCGGTGACCGGGTCGGCGGTGAACAACACTCCGGCACTGGCCGCGGGCGCCATGTTCTGGACCACCACCGACATCGCCACGCCGGTGTCGTCGTGCGCGCTCTGCTGTCGGTAGGCCGCCGCACGGTCGTTCTGCAGCGAGGCCAGGCAGGTGTCGACGGCCGCGCGCAGGGCGTCGATTCCGGTGACGTCGAGGATCGTTTCGTACTGACCGGCGAAGCTGGCCTCAGCCGAGTCCTCGCCCAGCGCCGAGGAACGCACTGCCACCGCTTCGCCGCCCAACTCGGCGTAGCGGGCCTCGAGATCCGCCGGCAGATTGCCGGGTGTGGCGCCGACGATCACGAAGGCATCCGGGACCCGCAAGCCCAACCGGACGAGCTTGGCCAGGCCTTCGGCCTTTCCTCCGACGGGCGCGTCGCCGAGGGCGTCGAGGGTCAGGATGGTGGGCGTCCGGATGGTGGGTTCGGTCACGCGTGTTGTCGTCCTCCGATGGTGGTTCCGGCCAAGGCGATGGGAGCCGTCATGCTGAAGGCGAGCCGCCCGTTCCAGCTGGCCAGTAGTGCTCGTCGGCCGACGCCGAGCGTGCGAAGCTCGTCGGCCATCCGATGTTCGCCGAGTTCCAGTTCGCCTCCGAGGACACGATATCCCGTGTCGCGGTACCGCTGGGTCAGATGGCTGACGTGCGGTCTGCCATTGACGATCGAGTAGACCGCCGAGGTCACCGGCGCCGGAGCGCGGCTGCCGCGGTCGGGGACCGAGTAGCGGAACACGTCCTGGCCGTCCATGCGTAACCGGAAGCCGGCGGTGCCGTTCGCGCGTTCGAAGGTGATGTCCTCGATCGTCTTGGGGAAACCCCACATCCGCAGCCCGGCCTGTTGGGACAGTCCGGTGGTCACCTGCAGCTTCCAGGTGAAGCTCGCGGCGCGTCCGCGGAGGATCTCGGCCCACGTGCTGGCGTACGGCACCCGGCGGTGCGAGCCGACGGGAACGACGAAGAACGCCTGGGCGGTCTCGTCGTATTCGCCGCAGTCGGTATCGGTGTAGTGCACACCGGTGATGGCCAGCAGGCCCCGGCCCGGAGCCACCTCGGCCACCCGGAAACCGCTGTCGGCGATCAGCTCATTGGCCCGGGCGGAGTCCACCAGGAACAGCCCGCTCGCCGACTGGCCGTCGCGGAACTGGGTTGGATAGGTCAGCGTCGTGCCCGCGATATCGATGCCGCTGGCCGGTGGTTGCAGGTCGTATTCGTGCAACCCGGATTCGGCGTGCAGGGCGGCGTATTCCTTGAACCGACCCGGAAACAGGAAGGGGGTGCGCCCGTTCGCGTCCTGGTAGTAGCTGCTGCACGACGGCGACGCCCAGGAATACCGCGGGAACCGTTCCGCCAGCCGCGTGTTGTAGGCCGTGCTGACCGCCGGCTTGACCGCCAGTGATCGCACTCCGGCCGCCTGCTTGTCGCGCAGCAACCCGACGATCGTCGCGATATTGCATTCGGCGGTCACGAAATAGGGCGCGTCCAGCGGCAGACCGTTGGGGCCGACGGCGAAGAAGTAGTTCGGGAAGTGCGGTACCGCAATACCTTTGAAGGCTTCGGTCGACGTCGACATGGCGTCGGCGAGGCTTTGTCCGGTCTCGCCGACGATGGTGATGCGGTCGTAGTCCAGGATCCGGTAGCCGGTGCAGAAGATGATGACGTCGGCGTCGATCTCGCGGCCGCTTTCCGTGGTGATCCCGGTGGGGCGCACGGCGCGCAGCCCTTCCGGGATCAACTCGACGTTCTCCCGCAGCAGGGCCGGATAGAAATCGTCGGAGACCAGACCGCGCTTGCACCCGTAGGGGTCGGTCGGTGTGAGGGCGGCCCGCAGTTGCGGGTCGGGGATCGCATCGTTGATGAACGCGCGGGCTCGCTTCTCGAACTGCTTGGCCCGGTTGTGCCCCAGGGTGGCGGCGTCGTGGACCATGCTCATCAGGAACTGCTGGACCCGCCGGATGGCCTTCATGATGACCGGGAATCGGCGCCACCGGTCGCGCTGTGCGTCGGTGTAGAACTTGCGGCGCCGCGGCATGATCCAGTTCGGCGACCGTTGCAGCACCGTGAGTTCACCGGCGACCTTCGCCACCTCGGGAACGATCTGCACCGCACTGGCGGCGGAGCCGACGACCACCACCCGCTTGCCGGTCAGTTCGACATCGTGATCCCAGCGGGTGCCGTGAAAGCTTGCCCCCTGGAATTCGTTGATACCGGGCACATTCGGATAGCGGGGCGTGTGCTGATTGCCCATCGCATTGATGATCACGTCGTAATCGAAGCGCTCGCCGGTAGTGGTCTCCAGCCGCCAGAAGCCGTCGTCCTGATAGTGCGCGCTGGCGATGCGGGTGTTCAGGGTGATGTGCGGATCCAGGCCGAACTCGGTGGCGCACCTCTGCAGATAGGCCTCGATCTCGGGTTGATCGACGAAGCTGGCGCTCCACTCGGGATTGGGCCGGTAGGAGAACGTGTAGGCGTGGGCCCAGACATCGCAGGCCAGGCCGGGGTAGGAGTGCAGGTGCCAGGTGCCGCCGACCGCGTCGGTGGCTTCGAAGATGGTGAAGGTTTGACCTTCTCCCGCGACTGAAGTCGCGGGATTCCGCTATGCCGCTTGCGCGGCATTGGGTCTTCTCGCTTGCGCGAGCACACCCGCGGGTGCGGGTGTTGCCTCCGGTCCGGAGGTGAGCGCGGGCACGGCGGCCCGGGCCAGGATGGTGTTGGCTGCTTGAAGATCCGCGTGGTCCTGGTGGCCACAGTTCACGCACTGGAATTCCGCTTGGCTCTTGCGGTTTTCCTTCACGCTGTGGCCACAGTTGCGGCACTCCAGGCTACTGAACGCGGCCGGCACCTCAACGAGTGTGGTGTCGGACGCGGACATCTTATGGTCGAGCCGCTGGGCGATCACACCCCAGCAGTTCGCATAAATCCCCTTATTCAAACCAGCCTTTGCGGCTCTTCCGTTGGGCAGGTAGTGGCCCTCGTTGTCCGGGTCGGGCTTGGGCTTGGGCGCCCGCACCATGTTGCAGGTCGCGAGCTTCTCCACCACGACCACCGCATAGGTGGCGGCAATGCGTGTGGTGGTCTTCTCCACCCAGTCTTTGCGCCGATCAGCCACCCTGGCGTGCAGTTTCGCGATGCGGGCTTTCACCTTCCCCCGCCGGACACTGCCCTTGCGGCAACGAGCGAGCTGACGTTGCAGACGTGCCAGCGTCTTTTGCTCACCAATGCGCATGACCGGAGCCCGCAGCATCACACCATCGGACAACGCGAGCGTAGTCTTCACACCCCGGTCGATACCGACTGACCGCCCATCTCTACCCGGTGCGGCCGCCACCACCGGCTGCGGAGCGGGGAACGCCACATGCCAGCGGCCCGCCTGACAGGTGATCCGGGCCATACCCAACTTCCCGGCTGGCAGCGGCCGCGACAGCCGGAACCTCACCGCCCCCAACTTGGGCACAAACAGCTGCGCCCACTTACGGTTGACGATCTCCACCCGGCTGTCGCGTACGCAGAATCCCTCATCGAGATGCTTACGCCGCCACGAGGGCCTGCGGTGGGTGCCAGCGAAAAACGCCGCCACAGCCCGATCGAAGTCCCGCAACGCCTGCTGCTGCACCGACGACGATCCCGCCGCCAGCCACCCAAACTCTTGGCGGGCCTGCGCGAGTTGCTTCTGCCGTTGCGCCGGCCCTGGCGCCGAGCGGCCCGACCGACCCCAATTGAACTGCTCCACAGCCAGATTCCACACGTAGCGGGCATCCGCACAATGCCGCTCCAGCATGAACACCGACTGCTCGCTGGTGGGATACAACCGGTACCGGTGCGCCACGGCTAGGCCACCTTCCCGTGGCGAGCGGCGAGCTTCTGGTTCTCCACATAACGCCGAACCACTTCCAGTGGTGCGCCACCGACCGTGGAAACGAACCACGACGGCGACCACAGGCACTTCATCCGCGCTAAGTGCGCGAACTCCTGCCGAAGCCGCCTCGACGAGCGCCCCTTGAGAATCTTGACGAGGTCGGACACCGCCACCTGCGGTGGCAGTTCGACGAGTAGATGCACGTGATCGGGCATCGTCTCAACCTCGATCACCATCCCACCGAACTCGGCGACCACCTCACCGATGATCTGCTTCAACCGTGTCTGGATCGGCCCGCGCAACACATCACGGCGGTACTTCGGGCACCAAATCACCTGGTACTTCGCCGAAAACACCGACTTACGCGTCGACCGGTACTGCATGCGGCTCACGATAAACCTCGACTACGACAAGAACGGCCCGCTGCGCGGCCCCCAAACAACGGGATCGGCTATCCCCCGACTGAAGTCGGGGGCTTGCGCCGAAGAGTTTCGGTCAAAGCCGTGGGCCAGTAACTCGTGCCCGGTCGCCAGGCCCGCGGGGCCGGCACCGATCACCGCGATCCGCAATGCCGACCGCTGCGCGACCTGCGGGTCGTGGACTGTGCTGCCGGCGGCCGTCATTCGGGGCCCCGGGGCAGCAGTTCCCCGGCGAGGATGCCGCCGTCGGCGACGAACTCCGACCCGGTGATGTAGCCGGCCTCATCGGAGGCCAGGAAGAGCACGAGGTTGGCGATGTCCTCCGGTTCGCCGGTGCGGCCCAACGGAACCCGGCGCCGGCTGTAGCCGTCGAGGAGTTCGCGGATCTCGGGAATGTCGTCGGGGTTGCCCAGCCGGGTGTGGACGAAACCGGGGTGCACCGAGTTGACCCGGATTCCGATCGGTGCGAGTTCCAGTGCCGCGACCCGGGTCATCCCGCGGACCGCGAATTTGCTTGCGACATAGGAGAACACCAGGTCCATCCCGATCATGCCGTCGATCGAGGAGATGTTGATGATCGAGCCGGCCCCGGATCGCTCCATCGCCGGGGTAGCCGCCTTCATGCCGAGGAACACACCGGTCTGGTTGACGTCGATCACCTTCTGGTAGTCCTCGAGTGAAAGGTCGCGCATCGGCGAGGGGATCACGATGCCGGCGTTGTTGACCAGGATGTCGAGGCGGCCGAACGCGGTCAGGGTTTCGGCGACGGCGGACTCCCACTGGTCGTACGCGGTGACATCGAGATTGACGAATCGGGCCGCGTCGCCGATGTCGTCCGCCAGTGCCGCGCCGTCGGCCGCGGCGACATCGCCGATCACCACGCGGGCGCCCTCGCGGGCGAACAGTCGTGCCTCGGCATTGCCCATCCCGCGGGCCCCGCCGCTGATCAGCGCGACCTTGCCGTCGAGTCGTCCCATGCGTTAATCCACCTCGGTCAGGGCGGGCAGTTCCCGGGCCCGCAGGGCTTCGTAGCGGTGTCGGAGTTGCTCGGCGTAGCTTCCCCTGGTGGGGATCAGGAACGTTCCGGAGCGAATGCCGTCGATCACCGGTGCCACCGCTTCGTCGGGAGACATTCCCTGGGAGACGATCTGCGCCAGGGCGGCGGCCGTCCCCTGCCCGTCCTCGGTGGAGTCGACACCGAAGCGGGCGGGTCGCACGGCCGAGGAGTGCGCGATGGTGGTGTCGAACGCACTGGGTACCAGGGCCGACGCGCCGATCTTGGCGCCGACGACGGCCAGATCGTGGGCCAGGCATTCGGTCAGCGACAGGGCCGCGCACTTGGACACCACATAGGGTCCGGAAAACGGTGCTGAGACGAAGGCCGCCACCGACGCGGTGTTGAGCACGTGGCCCTCGGTGTTCTGCGCGATCATCCGCGGCAGAAAGCTGCGCTGGCCGTGGATGATTCCGTAGACGTTGACCCCGAAGGCCCACTGCCAGTCCGCCACGCTGCGCTCCCAGCAGAGCCCGCCCTGGAATACCCCGGCGTTGTTGACCAGTAGGTCGACCTGACCGAACTCGGCGAAACAGTCATCGGCCAAGGCGTCGACCGCCTCGGCGTCGGCCACGTCCACCCGCCGGGCGACTGCGCCGGAACCGATCAGAGCGGCCGTCGCCTGCGCCCCGGCCTCGTCGATGTCAACGGCGGCCACCCGCATCCCCTCGGCGGCGAAGCCGAGGGCCAGGGCACGGCCGATCCCGTGTGCGGCGCCGGTGACGACAGCGACTTTGCCGTCCAGGTTTGCGATCATCGGGTGCTGCCCGATCCGCGGGGGGCCAGGGTCTCGCCGAGAAGGTCGGCCATCGCCCGCGCGCGATCGCGAACCGGGAACTCCGGCATGTGCACCCAACTCAGCGCCATCGCCGAGTAGGCGCTGGCCACCAGATCGGCGAGTGTCTCGACCGCGACGTCCGCCCGCACCCGTCCGGCGGTGACGGCGTTGCGGATGAAGGCGGCGAAGGCCTCCTGGTAGCCCAGGTCGCGGTCCGCGGGGGCCGCGGCGAAGGTGATCGACTGGATCTTGGCGGCCAGGGCCCGCTCTCTCGGTGAGGCCGCTTCAAGGCGTTTCGCGAAGCTGTCGAAGAGCAGGGTGAGCGCGTCATCGATCGGGCCGGGACGCTGCGACAGGGTGTTCAGTTGCTCGGACAATTCCGCCACTTCGCGTTCGCCCATCGCGGCCAGCAGATCCGATTTGGCCGGGAAGTAGTTGAAGAACGTCCCGTATGCCACGTCGGCGGTCTCGGCGATCTCGGCAACGGTCGTCTCGTCGTAGCCCTTTTCGATGAACAGGCGCTTGGAGGCATCGAGAAGGCGCAGTTCGATCTCCAGGCGACGCCGTTGTCGACGAGTCGGTGCCGTTGGTTGGGCCTGAGCAGAAGTCATGTCCGTCCTCGGTGATGCGGGGGTGTCAGGCCCAGTGGCCTTCGGCGTAAGGGGTGTTCCAGCAGTGCGCGAGCCTGCCGTTCTCCACGGTGAAGACCTCGATCCCGCACATCTTGGTATCGCCGTGCTTGGTCATGGTCATGTTCCACACCGAGGTGACGGTGGTGTCGTCGGCGTGGGTGATGACCCGGGAGATCTGAACGCCGAGTTGCTCGATGCCGACTCGCACCCGTTCGATCTGCTCGTCATGGCTCAACACCGTGATGCCGCCCGGGTCATGACGGGTGATCGGGTCGCTGCACAGTTCCCGGATCAGCTCCAGATTGCCCTGGTTGTTGACTTCTTCCCAGTAGCGCTCCAGTAACGCCTGGGCGGCCGGCTTGGGCATCTCGGGTTCCCTTCGTGCACGATCGCAGCCGAAAATGATCGTCATACAATTTTGTACTGCGATACATGCTACAGCGAAGGGCCGGCTTAGCGCACCCGCCGGACCTGGGTCACCCACTGCGGTTGAACCACGCTCCACATCCCCGTCCGGGGACCCTCGGTCTCGATGCGCAGGTCGACCTCCTCGGGGCGCTCGCGGAGGACCTTCGCGGCGCTCTCGAACTTCCTTGTGCCGGCGTGGCCGGTCAGCACGCTGATGTTGGCCAGTGCCAGCAGATCGGTGAGGCTGTTGCCGTACATCCGGCTGAGCTGGCGTACCGCCTCGACCTCGACCTCGATGCCGGCGGCACGGACTGCCTGCGCAAGGCCGCCACCGCCCTCGGACTCCGGGGCCAGCAGGCGTCGGCGCTCGTTGATGGCGGTGACATAGCCGTCGTTGTCCCCGGTGTCGCCGCCGGACTCGACGAACGATCGCAGCACCGCTCCGCTGTAAGCGGTCTCCTCGTCGGTGACGACGTTGACGTACACCCCACCGGGTTTGAGGAACCGCAGGATGGACCGCAGACTTCGCGTCACGTCGGTGGCGAAGTAGATCATGTGCAGACCCAATGCCACATCGATGCTGCCCGGCTCGGGAAGATCGCCGAGGGTGCCGGTGGCCTCCTGATCGAGGTCGTCGAGGCCGGCGAGGGCGGCGATGCCGCCGCGCAGATGCGGTTGGCGCTCCAGAAAGCCTTGATAGGCCGCCAGGTACACGGGATTGGGCTCCGCGATCGAGACCGTTGTCCCGGCCGGCACCGCGTCGGCGATATAGCCGAAGGTCTGGCCGTCCCCGGCGCCGATATCGAAGATCCGGCCATCGGCGGGCACCTGCTCGGCCACGATCCGCCGCAGCAGCGGAACGAACAGGTCCCGCTGGTCGGTGCCCAGCATCAGGACGCGCCCGAGCGGATCGGGCTTGAGTACCCGGGCGAACGCGTTGTGGTAGCCCCGGTACGTATCGAGTCCCTCGAACTCGTTGCACACGATCTGCAGGGCGTCGTCCAACTGCGGAGCGAGATCCCGGCCCATGGCCCGGTCGATCTGAATCGGCATCGTCTCTGCTCCTCGTCGGCATTCCCGCACCCGACCCTAGGCGCCGGATCGACCGGGTCGGGTCGAATCGTTCGCGCAGTTCATCGACTGCAGTTGCCGGGCCGGGGACTGCGCGATGCAGTGACGGCATTGCAGTAGTTTCACCGATCCCTGCGGTGGCGCGCTGCGGGTAGCGTCGCCCTGTTGCAGGAACGTTCCGGCGTCTTTCGACCGATTCCATTGCTGTCAGACAACCTCTGTCGCCGTTCGGGCTCTGGCCTTTGCGGGTTTGAAGAACGTGTTAACAGTTGGGTGCGGTGTCTGCTGTGTCGGGTCGTGAGGTGAGGCGCCGGATAGTGGGCGCGATCGAGTTTGGCCGTCGGGTTGCGACCCACTCTGAGGCGACGCCTGGTTATGCCCGGTGTGTGGGCCGGGTGGGCGCGTTGGCGGTGGCGTTGGGGGTGGGCTCGGCGGTGGCGTCGGTGCCGGTGGCGTTTGCGGATACGACCGGTTCGGCCGGGTCGACGGGTTCGGCGGGTTCGGATGCTTCGGGTTCGTCGTCGGCGTCCTCGACCCCGCGATCCTCGACCCCGCGATCTTCGGCCAGGCGCCCCTCGATGGCGGCCTCGTCTGGGTCGGGGGGGCCGTCCCGGCCGGTGCGCGGCCGCGTCCCCGGTGCCGGCCTGCCCGCGGCGGGTTCTGCCGGCGCGGATTCTGCTGATGGGCGCGACGGGTCCGGTGGGCGCGAACCGGGTGGCGCGCTCGAGTCGGCCGCGAGCGTGGGTCCCGCTGATTCCGGCGGGCCGACGGACTCCGGGAACACTTCACGCCAGCGCGACCCCGCCGCGGGCGCCCCGGCGACCGGTGGTGACCCGGTGGGCGGCCTCACCGGTTCTGATCGGGTACCGGGCACCCCGCCGGCGCCGGCGCCGGCGTCGGCCACCGCGCCGCCGGCTCCCGGTGCCGCGGTGGCAGCGGCGCCGGTGGTGGAGGCGGTCGTCGCTCCTTCTGCCGCGCAGGCGCCGGTGATGACCGCTGCCCAGCCCGCGTCGACCACTTCGTCGGTATCGGGTCTGGGCGGCGGCCTGTTGTCGTGGCTGCACAGCGGGACCACCGGTGGCACACCGGCGGCGGCGCCGCTGATGTGGACCGCGCTGGCGTTCACCCGCCGGGAGCTGGGTGCGACTGCCACGGCGGTCACGCCCGCGGCGGCGAGCAGCAGCGGTGAGCCCGCCGATCCGCTGATCGGTGCGGCGGCCAGCGCGGCGGTGGTCTCCCCGGCGGCGTCCGCGTCCGCGGTGGGCAACCCGATCGCAGACTTCATCCGCATCTTTGTCGGTGACGGCACCGCGGAGAACCCCAACGGCGGGATCCTGATCGGCAACGGCTACAGCTGGACCGCCCAGTCGTGTCCGAGTGGGTCCTGCCACGGCGGGGCCGGTGGGCTGCTCGGCAACGGCGGGAACGGCTACAACGGCGGCAACGGCGGCAGCGCGGGCTGGTTCGGCGCTGGTGGTGCTGGTGGTGCCGGGGTGACGGTGGCGACCGGGGGCAGCGGCGGGGCCGGCGGACTGTTGCTGGGCTCCGGCGGGGACGGCGGTACCGGCTCGGCCGGCGGGACCGGTGGCGCCGGTGGGGCTGCGGGGGTGTTGGCGGTGTTCGGCTCCGGTGGTGTCGGCGGGGCCGGTGGCTCCTCGTCCACCGGTAGCGGTGGTGACGGCGGGGCCGGTGGCGGCGGCGGGTTGCTCGCCGGGCGCGGTGGTGTCGGCGGGGCGGGCGGTTCCTCGTCCACCGGTAGCGGTGGTGTCGGCGGGGCCGGTGGCGGCGGCGGGCTGCTCGGCGGTCCCGGTGGCGGCGGTGGGGCCGGCGGGGTGGGTGTTCTCGGTGGGGACGGCGGGTCCGGCGGCGCTACCGGGGTGTTGTCGCTGTGGGGCAGCGGCGGTACCGGCGGTGGCGGTGGGGACGGCGCCGGCGGCGGTGGGGACGGCGGGGACGGTGGCGGCGCGGGGATGTTGGCGTTGTGGGCTGCCGGTGGGGCCGGCGGCAGTGGCGGGTCCGGCGGCGGTACCGGTGGCGGTGACGGCGGTACCGGCGGCGCCGGTGGTCTGCTGCTCGGTGACGGCGGTGCCGGCGGGCGGGGCGGGTCGGCCTCCCGGGTCAACGCGGTCGGCGGCAACGGCGGTGACGGGGGCAGCACCGGAGCGTTGTCGGTGCTCGGGGACGGCGGCGACGGCGGCGGCGGCGGTGCCGGGGCCGGCGGCACCGACGGGATCGACGGTGTCCTGCCGGGTCAGTCCGGCACCGACGGCACCCGCGGCGGTAACGGCGGTAACGGCGGTAACGGCGGTAACGGCAGCGCGATCCTGGGCCGCGGCGGGGACGGCGGCGACGCCGATGACGGCGGGGCCGGCGGTAACGGTGGTCTCGGCGCTGACGGCGCCGACGCCACCGTGTCGAACCCGGACGGCACCGACGGCGGGGCCGGCGGTAACGGTGGTGCCGGCGGTCTTGGCGGCACGGCGGGCATCGCGGGCAGCGGCCGGTTGTTGTTGCTCATCGACCGCCCCGGCTCGACCGGCACCGGCGGTGCCGGTGCGGCCGGCGGCACCGGCGGCGGCGCCGGTAGCGGCGGTGCGGGTTTTGACGGTTTCGGCGGCACCGGGGTGCTCCCGGATGGCACCGCCGGTGGTCGCGGTGGTCGCGGTGGTGTCGGGGGCAACGGCGGTATCGGCGGGGCGGGTGTCACGACCGGGGCCATCGGTGTCGGCGGTGCGGGCGGTCACGGCGGTACCGGTGGATCCGGCGGAACCGGACTCGATGGCGGCGACGCCCTGCGGCCCGCAGACCCCGGCACCGACGGCGGTGCCGGGGGTGCGGGCGGCATCGGCGGTGCGGGCGGGGCCGGCGGCACAGGATCTACCGCCGGCACCGATGGTGACGGCGGCGACGGCGGTGTGGCCGGCAAGGGTGGCACCGGCGGCGCCGGTGCTGTCGGCGCCGCAGGTGCACCCGGCAGCAATCCTGGGGACTCCGGTGGGATCGGCCAGACCGGCGGAACCGGCGGCGACGGCGGCGACGGCGGTGCCGGCGGCGTGGCGGGTGCGGCCGGCGGGGCGAGCGGCAACGCGGGTAGTGCGGGTCGCGATGGTGACGGCGGTGACGGCGGCGCAGCTGGCGCGGGCGGCATAGGCGGCTTCGGTGTTGACGGTGCCGCAGGTGCGCCCGTCGCTGAGGCCGGGCAGCCCGGTGGGATCGGCCAGACCGGCGGTAACGGAGGAACCGGCGGCAACGGCGGTGCCGGCGGCCTCGCGGGTGCGGCTGGCGGGGCGAGCGGCACCGCGGGCACTGCCGGCGTCCAGGGTGTGGGCGGCGCCGGTGGGGTCGGTGGTGACGGCGGGGTCGGCGGGGCCGGTATCGACAACAGTGTCGTGGTCGTCGGCGTGGACACCGTCGGGGTGTCCGGCGGGACCGGTGGTGCCGGTGGCACTGGTGGCGCGGCCGGGCTTGGCGGCACCGGACTGAGCACCGGTGCGGCGGGCACGGCCGGTAACGGCGGCCAGGGTGGACTCGGCGGGAACGCCGGGGTCGGCGGCACCGGCAGCACCGGCACCCCCGGTGCTGATGGTGGGGCCGGCGGCACCGGTGGTCAAGGCGGGGTGGCGGGGGCGGCCAATGGCGGCACCGCCGGGATCCAGGGTGTGGGCGGCCAAGGCGGCGTCGGTGGGGTCGGCGGCCAGGGCGGGGCCGGTATCGACAACAGTGCCGTGGTGGTCGGCGTGGACATCGTGGGTGTGGCCGGCGGGGTCGGTGGCACCGGTGGCACTGGTGGGGCGGCCGGGCTCGGCGGCACCGGACTGACCGAAGGCAACGCGGGCACGGCCGGTAACGGCGGCCAGGGTGGACTCGGCGGGAACGCCGGGGTCGGCGGCACCGGCAGCACCGGCCTGCAAGGCGCTGCCGGTGGGGCCGGCGGCACCGGTGGTCAAGGCGGGGTGGCGGGTGCGGCCAACGGCGGCACCGCCGGGATCCAGGGTGTGGGCGGCCAAGGCGGCGTCGGCGGGGTCGGCGGCCAGGGCGGGGCCGGTATCGACAACAGTGCCGTGGTCGTCGGCATTGACACCGTGGGTGTGGACGGCGGGGTCGGTGGCACCGGTGGCACTGGTGGGGCGGCCGGGCTCGGCGGCACCGGACTGACCCAAGGCAACGCGGGTACCGCCGGTAACGGCGGCCAGGGTGGACTCGGCGGGAACGCCGGGGTCGGCGGCACCGGCAGCACCGGCCTGCAGGGCGCTGCCGGTGGGGCCGGCGGCACCGGTGGTCAAGGAGGGGTGGCGGGGGCGGCCAATGGCGGCACCGCCGGGATCCAGGGTGTGGGCGGCCAAGGCGGCGTCGGCGGGGTCGGCGGTGTCGGCGGGATCGGCACCGACAACAGCGCCGTGGTCGTCGCCCTGGACACCGTGGGTGTGTCCGGCGGGACCGGTGGCACCGGCGGGACCGGTGGGGCGGCCGGGCTCGGCGGCACCGGACTCGGTGGCGTCGCCGCGGCGGGCACGGCCGGTAACGGCGGCCAGGGTGGACTCGGCGGGAACGCCGGGGTCGGCGGCACCGGCAGCACCGGCACCCCCGGTGCCGATGGTGGGGCCGGCGGTACCGGTGGTCAAGGTGGGGTGGCGGGGGCGGCCAATGGCGGCACCGCCGGGATCCAGGGTGTGGGCGGCCAAGGCGGCGTCGGTGGGGTCGGCGGCCAGGGCGGGGCCGGTATCGACAACAGTGCCGTGGTCGTCGGCGCTGACACCGTGGGTGTGGCCGGCGGGACCGGCGGCACCGGCGGGACCGGTGGAGCGGCCGGGCTCGGCGGCACCGGACTGACCCAAGGCAACGCGGGTACCGCCGGTAACGGCGGCCAAGGTGGACTCGGCGGGAACGCCGGCAACGGCGGCACCGGCAGCACCGGCACCATCGGTGCTGATGGTGGGGCCGGCGGTACCGGTGGTCAAGGAGGGGTGGCGGGGGCGGCCAACGGCGGCACCGCCGGGATCCAGGGTGTGGGCGGCCAAGGCGGCATCGGTGGGGTCGGCGGCCAGGGCGGGACCGGTATCGACAACAGCGCCGTGGTCGTCGGCGCTGACACCGTGGGTGTGTCCGGCGGGACCGGTGGCACCGGCGGGACCGGTGGAGCGGCCGGGCTCGGCGGCACCGGACTGACCCAAGGCAACGCGGGTACCGCCGGTAACGGCGGCCAGGGTGGACTCGGCGGGAACGCCGGTGACGGCGGCACCGGCAGCACCGGCACCCCCGGTGCTGATGGTGGGGCCGGCGGCACCGGTGGTCAAGGCGGGGTGGCGGGGGCGGCCAACGGCGGCACCACCGGGATCCAGGGTGTGGGCGGCCAAGGCGGCGTCGGTGGGGTCGGCGGTGTCGGCGGGACCGGTATCGACAACAGCGCCGTCACCGTGGGCCTCGACACCGTGGGTGTGGCCGGCGGGACCGGCGGCACCGGCGGGACCGGTGGGGCGGCCGGGCTTGGCGGTACCGGACTCGGTGGCGTCGCTGCGGCGGGCACGGCCGGTAACGGCGGCCAGGGTGGCCTCGGCGGGAACGCCGGGGTCGGCGGCACCGGCAGCACCGGCACCCCCGGTGCTGATGGTGGGGCCGGCGGTAGCGGTGGCCAGGGCGGGGTGGCGGGTGCGGCCAACGGTGGCACCGCCGGGATCCAGGGCGGCGGCGGCGCCGGTGGGGCGGGTGGGGCCGGCGGCAACGGTTTCGACGCCTCGGGGTTGAGCGACGGCAGTGTCGGAGGTGACGCCGGTGCTGGCGGAATGGGCGGTGCCGGTGGTGATGCGGGCACTGGATCGGGTGCCGCCAATGGTGGTTCGGGCGGCAATGGCGGGGCCGCCGGGACGGCCGGTGGCGGCGCGACCGGGACGACTGGGACGACCGGGAGCAGCGCCTCCCCGTTCACCACCCGCACCATCGCTAACAGCGGCCTGGGCAGCGACACCGTATACCAGGTGTATGCCGACGGTGCCACGGTGTACGCGGCCACCACCGGCGGCTTGGGGATCTCCACCGACGGCGGGGCCACGTTCACCAACCGAACCACCGACAACAGCGGCCTGGGCGACGACTTCGTGCAGGGGGTGTATGCCGACGGGGCCACGGTGTACGCGGCCACCGGCGGCGGGTTGGGGATCTCCACCGACGGCGGGGCCACGTTCACCACCCGTACCGTCGCTAACAGCGGCCTGGGCAGCAACGTCATGCGGGGGGTGTATGCCGACGGGGCCACGGTGTACGCGGCCACCATCGGCGGGTTGGGGATCTCCACCGACGGCGGGGCCACGTTCACCAACCGCACCACCACCAGCGGCCTGGGCGACAACGATGTGACCGGCGTGTATGCCGACGGTGCCACGGTGTACGCCGCCACCAACGGGGGTGGGGTAGGGATCTCCACCAACGGCGGGAACACGTTCACCAACCGCACCGTCGCCAACAGCGGCCTGGGCGACGACTTCGTGTACGGGGTGTATGCCGACGGTGCCACGGTGTACGCAGCTACCGCCGGCGGGTTGGGGATCTCCACCGACGGCGGGGCCACGTTCACCACCCGCACCACCGCCAACGGCCTGGGCAGCAACTTCGTGTTCGGGGTGTACGCCATCGGCAACACCGTCTATGCGGCTACCAACGGCGGCGGGTTGGGGATCTCCACCGACGGCGGGGCCACGTTCACCACCTACACCACCGCCGACGGCCTGGGCAGCAACACCGTGCGGGCGGTGTATGCCGACGGTGCCACGGTGTACGCGGCCACCTTCGGCGGCGGGGTGGGTCTGGGGGTGCCCGACTCCTCCGGCGGTGTCGGCGGGACCGGCGGTGCCGGTGGTCGTGGCGGCGATGGTGGTGCCGGTGGCGTCGGTGGTGCGGGGACCGGTGGCGGTGGCACGGGTGCCGTCGGCGTTGATGCCGCGGGTGGCGTCGGCGGTGATGCGGGTGCCGGTGGTACCGGTGGGGCCGGCTACGACGCGGCCGCCGACCTGGGTGCGGCTGCCGGTACCAGTGGCGGTGGCGGTGGTAGCGGGTCGGTGACGCGGCGGCGTCGGCGGCGTCGGCGGTAACGCCGGCGGGGGCTCGGCTGCCGGTGGAAACGGCGGCGGCGGCGGTGGCGCCGGCGCTGGCGGGGACGGCGGTGCGGGCGCGGACGGGGATGCCACCACCCACGGCGGTGCTGGCGGTGCCGGCGGAGATCCCGGCACTGCCGGCGGCGGTGGTGCCGGTGGCACCGGCACCACCACGGGCAACAGCGGCGCACCAGGTGCAGCAGTCAGCGCCGGCGGTAACGGCGGGGCGGGCGGGGCGGGTGCGGCCGGTGTCGCGGGGTCCGGCGCCACCAACACCATCACCGCCACCATCGGCGGCTTCACCACCCCGTTCGGGGTGGCGGTCTCCCCGGATGGCACCCGCGCCTACATCACCAACCTCAACGGCACGGTGTCGGTGATCGACCTCGCCACCAACACGATCACCGCCACCATCGGTGGCTTCACCAACCCGTACGGGGTGGCGGTCAGCCCGGACGGCACCCGCACCTACATCACCAACCAGAACGGCACGGTGTCGGTGCTCGACACCGACCCGACCAGCCCGGGCTACAACACCGTTACCGACACCATCGGCGGCTTCCCCAACCCGTACAGGGTGGCAGTCAGCCCGGACGGCACCCGCGCCTACATCACCAACATCAACATCAACGGCACGGTGTCGGTGCTCGACACCGACCCGACCAGCCTGGGCTACAACACCGTCACCGACACCATCGGCGTGGGCAGCGTCCCGGTCGGGGTGGCGGTCTCCCCGGACGGCACCCGCGCCTACATCACCAACCTCTTCGGCAACACGGTGTCGGTGCTCGACACCGACCCCACCAGTGCCACCTACAACACCGTCACCGCCACCATCGGCGGCTTCACCAACCCGGACGGGGTGGCGGTCAGCCCGGACGGCACCCGCGCCTACATCACCAACCAGGGCGGCGCCTCGGTGTCGGTGATCGACACCGACCCGACCAGCCCGGGATACAACACCGTTACCGACACCATCGGCGTCGGTGCCAGCCCGCAAGGGGTGGCGGTCAGCCCGGATGGCACGCGTGTCTACATCACCAACTCCGGCGGCGACACGGTGTCGGTGATCGACCCGCCACCAACACGATCACCGCGACATCGGCGGTTCACGCCCGGTCGGGGCGGCGGTCTGCCGGATGGCACCCGGCCTGCGTCGCCGAGCCGGGCGCACACGGCGTCGGTGCTCGACCCGCGACCGGGGCGCGGTGCGGCGGTGCCGGCGCACCGGCGGTCGGTGACGCGGTAAGGCGGGGTCGGCGGTGCCGGCGCGGCCGGGCCCGATGGTCGACGGGCGCTGCGGGGTGCTGGCAGCGGCATCGCGGCGGTGCCGGCGGTGCGGCGCGCGGTGCCGGCGGCGATCTCCGGTACGGGGCGGCGGCGGGCGGATCGGCGCATCGGCGGTGACCGCGGGCCGGTGTCACCGGCGCCACCGCGCCCACTGCCGGGGTGGCCGGCGGCGCTGCGGCGGTAACGGCGGGCCCGGCGCGGCCGGCGGGGCCGGCGGGGACGGCGGTAACGGTGGCACCGCCACCAACGGCAGCCCCGGGGCCAACGGCGGCGGCGGGAACGGCGGCGGCGGCGGTGACGCCGGACCCCCGGGGACGGCGGTGTCGGCGCGGCCGGGGACGCCAGCACCCCCACCGGCGGGGCTGGCGGTGCCGGCGGGGATCCCGGCACAGCGGCACGGCGGTGCCGGCGGCAGCGCGGGCACCGGTGGCGCGGCAGGCACCGGTACCGCCGGCAGCACCGGCGCGGACGGCACCCCGGTCAGCGCCGGCGGTAACGGCGGGGCGGGCGGGGCGGGTGCGGCCGGTGTCGCGGGGTCCGGCGCCACCAACACCATCACCGCCACCATCGACGGCTTCACCAACCCGTCCGGGGTGGCGGTCTCCCCGAATGGCATCCGCGCCTACATCACCAACGCCGGCGGCCCACGGTGTCGGTGATCGACACCGACCCGACCAGCCCGGGCTACAACACCGTTACCGCCACCATCGGCGGCTTCACCGTCCGGAGGGGTGGCGGTCCCCGGACGGCACCCGCGCCTACATCGCAAACGGGGGGAACGACACGGTGTCGGTGATCGACACCGACCCGAACAGCGCCACCTACAACACCGTCGTCTCCACCATCACCGTCGGCCCCAACCCGGAAGGAGTGGCGGTCTCCCCCGACGGCACCCGCGCCTACGTCACCAACCGGCAAGGCGGCAACTCAGTGTCGGTGATCGACACCGCCAGCAACCGAGTGACCGAGACCATCCTCGGCTTCAAATTACCGGCCTCTTGGCTGTCACCCCGGATGGCACCCGCGCCTATGTCACCAATAACGCCAGCGGCATCTCCTCGATGTCGGTGATCGACACCGACCCGAACAGCGCCACGTACAACACCATCGTCTCCACCATCACCGGCTTCAATCGCCCGGAGGGGTTGCGGTCACCCCGGACGGCCGCTATGCCTACGTCGCGAACGCCCTCGGCGGCACGGTGTCGGTGATCGACACCGACCCGGCCAGCGGCGATTACAACAAAGTGACGGCAACGATTGCCACCGGCATCAATTTCCAACTGGCGGTGGCGGTCAGCGCGGACGGCACCCGCGTCTACGTCACCAACTTCAGCAGAAACCCCGTGTTGGTGATTGACGCCGACCCAGCCAGCGCGACCTACAACACCGTCATCAATCAGATCAGCTCCTTAAGTATTCGGCAGGGGGGGGTGGCGGTCAGCCCCGACGGCACCCACATCTACATCACCTGGACGACCAACGGGTTGGTGTCGGTGATCGACACCGCGACCGGGGCCGGCGGTAACGGCGGGGCCGGTGGTGCCGGTGGCGCGGTCGGTGACGGCGGTGAGGGCGGGGCCGGCGGTGTCGGCGCGGCCGGCGGGGCGACAGGCAACAACAGCACCGGCGGTGACGGCGGTAACGGCGGAATAGGTGGTGCCAGCACCACCGGTAATGGCGGCACCGGCGGTGACGGCGGTGACGGCGGGGCCGGCGGTGCGGTGTCCGGCAACAGCACCATCAGCAGCACCGGCGGGGCCGGCGGTACCGGCGGTGCCGGCGGGGTCAGCGACCAAGGGGCTGCCGGCGCCGGCGGGGCCGGCGGTGTCGGCGGTGCCGCCGCCGCCGCGTCCGGCGACACGTATTCGTATACCAGCACCGCTAAAAGCACTGGCGGTGCTGGCGGAGACGGTGGGGCCGGCGGGGTCAGCGACCAAGGGCCTTCCGGTGCTGGCGGCGTCGGCGGTGTCGGCGGTGTCGGCGGCTACGCCGCAGGGTTCTACGGCGGTAGTTTTGGCGGTGCTGGCGGTGCGGGCGGGGCCGGCGGGGCCGACGACCAAGGGATTGCCGGTGTCGGCGGTGTCGGCGGTGCCGGCGGTGCCGGCGGTGCCGGCGGCGAATTCAGCGGCAGCGGCTACGGCGGCGGTAGTTACGGCGGCGCCGGCGGTGCCGGCGGAATAGGTGGTGCCAGCACCACCAGTAGCGGCGGCGCCGGTGGGGCTGGTGGTGATGGAGGCGGCAACGCCTACGCCACAAATGGCTTCCGCACCGGCGGGTCCGGCGGTGCCGGCGGGACTGGCGGCGCCAGCACCAACGGTGACGGCGGCGACGGTGGGGCCGGCGGCAACGGAAGCAACGGCGGTGTGGCGTTTGGCAGCCTCGGCGGTGGCGGCGGGTCCGGCGGGACTGGCGGCGCCAGCACCAACGGTTCCGGCGGGTCTGGCGGTGTCGGCGGGTCCGGCGGCAACGGCGACGGGAATTCCGTCGAGTATGGCGGGGCCGGCGGGACCGGCGGGACTGGCGGCGCCAGCACCAACGGTTCCGGCGGGTCCGGCGGCTTTGGCGGGTCCGGCGGCAACGGCGACGGCACGGCCGACCAATCGAGCCGCGCTGGCACCGGCGGTGCCGGCGGTGCCGGCGGTGCCGCGGTGGGCGGTACCGGTGACGGCGGCACCGGCGGTGGCGGCGGGTCCGGCGGCAACGGCGGCGGCTCCTCCTCCTACAGCGACGGCGGCGGTGGCGGGGCCGGCGGGAATGGCGGTAGCACCACCGGAGGGACTGGCGGGGCTGGCGGGACTGGCGGGACTGGCGGCAGGACTGGCGGCAACTCCGGGTCCTTCGGGTACAACGGCGACGGTGGCACCGGCGGGACCGGTGGCGCTGCGGTCGGAAATGGTGTGACCGGCGGGCGCGGCGGTGCCGGCGGTGCCGGCAGCTACGCCACCGGGATCTACGGCGGTAGTTACGGCGGTGCCGGCGGTACCGGCGGTGCCGGTGGCGCTGCGGTCGGAAATGGTGTGACCGGCGGCGCCGGCGGCGAGGGAGGGTACTCGATCAGCGGCACCAGCGGCACCGGCGGCACGGGCGGCGTCGGCTCAGGCGTCGGCGGCACGGGCATCGGCGGCGCTGGTGGCGGCGGTGGCGGCACGCTCAGCGGAACCCCGGGTGTCGGCGGCACGGGCGGGGCGGCCACCACCGACACGGACAGTGCCTTCGGCGGGCAGGGTGGTAACGGCGGCTCAGCTACTGGGACGGGTGTGACCGGCGGCGCCGGCGGTGTCGGTGGTGAGGCGACAGCGACGCCAGCCGCCGGTGACATCGGTATTGCTACCGCCGGTAACGGCGGTGACGGTGGTAGCAGCCTCGCGGCGAACGGGTTCGGCGGGATTGGCGGTGACGGCGGCATTGCCACCGTGACGGGCACGGGTAACGCCGTTGCCGCCGGCGGTGACGGCGGTACTGGCGGCGACGGTGATCCTGGCACTATGTCCAACGGCGGCAACGGTGGCGACGGCGGTGATGCCGTGACCAACGGTGGCATCGGCACCGCGAATGGCGGTGACGGCGGTGTCGCTGGTAGCCCCGGGGGCACGGACGGTACCGACGGAACCGGCACCGTGAACCCGTAATCCGCTCCGACATGAAGATCGGCCCCTGCCTCGGGAGAGGGCAAATGCCCTATGCGGGACCAATTGCCGCCGCGCCGTGCTGGCGCGGCTCGTGGGCGGCACGGTGGTGCCGGTGGCAGTGGCAGTGATGGTGGTGCGGGCGCGGCCGGAGATGCCACGACTCCCGATGGCGGTGACGGCGGGGCAGGCGGAGATCCCAGCACTGCCGGGGACGGCGGTGCCGATAGCACCGCATCCACCCCAGGCAACAGAGGCGAACCAGCTGCAGCAGTCACCTCCGGCGGTAACGGTGGCGCGGGCGGGGCCGGCGCGGCCGGGGTTGCGGGTTCCGGTGCCGCCAACATCATCACCGCCACCATCGACGGTTTCACCACCCCGTGGGGGTGGCGGTCTCCCCGGATGGCACCCGCACTTACATCACCAACTCCGGCGGCGGCACGGTGTCGGTGGTCGACACCGTGACCGGGGCCGGCGGTACCTCAGGGGTGAACGTGTGGGACAACCCGCACTGGAAGTGCCTGTCTTGAACCGGGTCGATTGTTGCGTAGACACCACCAAACATCCGCGCTCAGGGTGCACTTTTCTCATTCCGACAACCTGACGAACAATTGATCGGTGGATCGAGGCTAAGCTCAATACCGTTCAGTTAAGACTACGTAGGTGTAATTTGTAGGAGTGCCTCGTAGCGGATGGGTGAAGCCGATCTCGGATCGTCGGCTCTCGGACTTGGTGTCGGTAGGGTTGCTGACCAGGGTGTTTCCACCGGATGTTGTTGATTCCGTGGTCGCGGAATGTGGTCGGACCGAGCAGAGGAGTCGAGCGTTGACGGCCCGGGTGACCACGTATTTCTCGATTGGGATGGCGTTGAACGCCGACGGGTCCTACGAGGATGTCTTCGCTCAGCTCACCGATGGACTGTCCTGGTCGTCGGGCTGGTCTCAGTCCTGGTCGGCTCCGACGAAGTCGGCTATTTTCCAGGCACGTTCACGATTGGGCCATGAGCCGCTGCAGGCGCTGTTTGAGCGGGTTGCCCGCCCGGTGGCGGCCGCCGACACGCCCGGTTCGTGGCTGGCGGGACGCCGGATGGTTGCCATCGACGGCACCTGCCTTGATTTGGCCGACACGGCCGCCAACGTCGATTATTTCGGACGGCCCGCCTCGAGCCGCGGTGAGCAGTCCGCGTTCCCGCAGGCCCGGCTCGTCGCCGTCGCTGAATGCGGCACACACGCCCTCTTCGGGGCCGCGCTGGGGCCCTTCGCCCGCTCGGAGCGGGAGTTGGCAGGCGACCTGCTCGATCGGCTCAAGCCCGGAATGCTGCTGATGGCCGACCGGGGCTTCTACGGATTCGACATGTGGACACGTGCGGCTGCCACCGGTGCCGATCTGTTGTGGAGAGTCAAATCCAGTCTCTCACCTCGCCATTTGGAAACCCTCGAGGACGGGTCCTGGCTGGCGCAGATCACCCCGACCTCGGGAACCCGGCGGGCACATCGAACGCCCCTGACGGTCCGGGTCATCGACTACAGCCTCGATGACGGACGCGACAACCCCGAGCAGTACCGGCTGCTGACCACGATCCTGGACCCCGCCGATGCTCCCGCCCAAGAGTTGGCCCTGGGTTACGCCCAGCGCTGGGAAATCGAGAACACCTTCGACGAATTGAAGACCCACCAACGCGGACCCCGAGCCGTTCTCCGCTCGAAGTCCCCGCCACTGGTCAAGCAGGAAATCTGGGGACACCTGTGCTGTCACTTCGCCATTCGGACCCTGATGGTCGATGCCGCACGAGCCGGCCCACACGAACCGACGCGAGTCTCGTTCGTCGCCGCCCTGCGGATAGCCCGAAGGTCACTGTCGCACAGCGCTTTTTCCCCCTCATAACCACCAGTCGATCACCCGTTTATGGAATCACGCCGTCACATCACTGCATCGCCGGGTCAACCCCGCACGCAGGCTGCGCGCCAACCCGCGCGTGGTCAAACGCAAAGTCCTGAAATGGGCCGCCAAACGCCTTCACCACCAACACCATCCGCAGCCACAGAAGCCGCCCGAATGCACAATCCTCAACCACTAACTGAACGGTATTGAGGCTAAGCGCAGGCGCCGGATCGGCCGGGTCGGGTCGAATCGTTCGCGCAGTTCATCGACTGCAGTGGCCGGGCCGGCGACTGCGCGATGCAGTGACGGCATCGCAGTAGTTTCACCGATCCCTGCGGCGCCGCGCTGCGGGTACAGTTAAGTGGTTTCAGGAACGAGTCGGCGTTTTCCCGACCGATTCCATTGCTGTCAGACAACCTCTGTCGCCGTTCGGGCTCTGGCCTTTGCGGGTTTGAAGAACGTGTTAACAGTTGGGTGCGGTGTCTGCTGTGTCGGGTCGTGAGGTGAGGCGCCGGATAGTGGGCGCGATCGAGTTCGGCCGTCGGGTTGCGACCCGCTCTGAGGCGACGCCTGGTTATGCCCGGTGTGTGGGCCGGGTGGGCGCGTTGGCGGTGGCGTTGGGGGTGGGCTCGGCGGTGGCGTCGGTGCCGGTGGCGTTTGCGGATACGACCGGTTCGGCCGGGTCGACGGGTTCGGCGGGCTCGGATGCTTCGGGTTCGTCGTCGGCGTCCTCGACCCCGCGATCCTCGACCCCGCGATCTTCGGCCAGGCGCCCCTCGACAACGGCCTCGTCTGGGTCGGGGGGGCCGTCCCGGCCGGTACGCGGCCGGGTCCCCGGTGCCGGCCTGCCCGCGGCGGGTTCTGCCGGCGCGGATTCTGCTGATGGGCGCGACGGGTCCGGTGGGCGCGAACCGGGTGGCGCGCTCGAGTCGGCCGCGAGCGTAGGTCCCGCTGATTCCGGCGCGCCGACGGACTCCGGGAACACTGCACGCCAGCGCGACCCCGCCGCGGCCGCCCCGGCGGTGCCGGCGGCCGGTGGTGACCCGGTGGGCGGCCTCACCGGTTCTGATCGGGTACCGGGCACCCCGCCGGCGCCGGCGTCGGCCACCGCGGCGCCGGTGGTGGAGGCGGTCGTCGCTCCTTCTGCCGCGCAGGCGCCGGTGATGACCGCCGCCCAGCCCGCGTCGACCACTTCGTCGGTATCGGGTCTGGGCGGCGGCCTGCTGTCGTGGCTGCACAGCGGGACCACCGGTGGCACGCCGGCGGCGGCGCCGCTGATGTGGACCGCGCTGGCGTTCAGCCGCCGTGAGCTGGGCACGACTGCCGCCTCGGTCACGCCCGCGGCGGCAAGCAGCAGCGGTGAGCCCGCCGATCCGCTGATCGGTGCGCCGGCCGGCGCGGCGGGGGTCTCCCCGGCCGCATCCGCGGTGGGCAACCCGGTCGCAGACTTCATCCGCATCTTCATCGGTGACGGCACCGCCGAGAATCCCAACGGCGGGATCCTGATCGGCAACGGCTACAGCTGGACCGCCCAGTCGTGTCCGAGTGGGTCTTGCAACGGCGGGGCCGGGGGGCTGCTCGGCAACGGCGGGAACGGCTATAACGGCGGCAACGGCGGCAGCGCGGGCTGGTTCGGCGCTGGTGGTGCTGGTGGTGCCGGGATGACGGTGGCGACCGGCGGCAACGGCGGGGCCGGCGGACTGTTTATCGGGGTTGGCGGGGTTGGCGGAGCTGGTGCGGACGCGGCGACCTGGGGCGGTGGTGTCGGGGCCAGCGGCGGCAATGGTGGGGCTGGGGGTCGCGGCGGGCTGTTGATCGGTGATGGCGGGGTCGGCGGCGCCGGTGGCGGGGCGTCGAGTCTGGGCGGGTTCGGCGGTAACGGGGGTGGCGGCGGCAACGTCGGCGGGCTGTCGTTGTGGGGTTCTGGTGGCGCTGGTGGCGGCGGTGGCAGCGGTGTGGCGGGTGCGGTCGGGGTGGCCGGGGTCGATCCGGGTGATTCGGGCAGCGATGGCGGTGCGGGTGGTCGCGGCGGCAACGGCGGCAATGGCGGCAGCGGCAGTGTGCTGCTGGGCCGCGGCGGGGCCGGCGGGGTCGGCGGCGCGGGTGGTGTTGGTGGCGCGGGCGGCGCGGGGGTTTCCGGGGTTGATGGTGTCGATCCGGGTGATGCGGGCACCGATGGTGGCGGTGGCGGTTCCGGCGGGGCCGGCGGTGCCGGTGGTGTCGGCGGTGCCGGGGGTGCGGGCCGGTCGTTGTTCGTTGATCGCACCGGGGACGCCGGCGCTGGTGGTGCTGGTGGGGCCGGCGGGGATGCGGGCACCCCCGGTGACGGCGGTGCTGGTGCGGCCGGGGATGCCATCACGGGCGATGGTGGTGCGGGTGGTCGCGGCGGGGATGCGGGCATCGCCGGTGCCGGTGGTGCGGGCGGCCGGGCGGGCGGCGGCGGCGCCGACGGCGTGACCGGTGCGGCGGGGGCTGCTGCGAGGTTCGGTGGTGATGGTGGGGCTGGTGGTGCGGGTTTCACGGCCACCACCGCTGGCGGTGTCGGCGGTGCCGGTGGTGCCGGTGGGGATGCGGGCACGGTCGGTGACGGGGGTGCCGGTGGTGTCGGCGGTAGCGGTGCGGCGGGCCGCGATGGTGTTGATGCGGTGTCGGCGGGTGGTTCCGGGACTGCGGGCAGCGGCGGCGGTTCCGGTGGCCGTGGTGGCGCCGGGGGTGTCGGCGGGTCGATCTCGGGTGACGGTGGCGGCGGCGGACTCGGCGGTGCCGGTGGCGCCGGCGGTGTGGGCGGGTCGGGTGCCGATGGTGCGGTCGGGGGTGGTGCCGGCGGCAACGGCGCCGACAGCGGCGCCGGTGGTGCCGGGGGTGCCGGTGGGGCCGGCGGTGACGCCACCGAGGGTGTCAACGGCAGTGGCGGTGCCGGTGGGGCCGGCGGGGATTCCGGGGCGCCCGGTGACGGCGGCGACGGCGCCGATGGTGATGCGAACAATCCCAACGGCGGCCTCGGTGGTGACGGCGGCGAACCGGGAATTGCCGGCCTCGGTGGTCTCGGCGGTGCGGTGGGTTCGGGTGGTTCCGGTGGCAGCGCGGGTGCCGATGGCACAGACGGCCGGCTGAGGCTGGGCGGTAACGCCGGCAGGGGCGGCTCGGGCTTTAACTCCGATACTGCCGGGGTGGCCGGCGGTGACGGCGCGGCCGGTGGTGATGGCGGCGAGGTCGGCAACGGCGGCGCCGGCGGTTCAGGTGGCAGCGGCGGCGACGGCGCGGTCGGCGGGACCGGCGGCACCGGGGGCACCGGTGGCACCGAAGCGGGTGACGGCGGTGCCGGGGGTGTCGGCGGTGCCGGGGGTGTGGGCGCGGACGGTGGTGCCGGCGGCGCCGGTGGTGATGCCGTGGCCGTGGGAAATGGCGGTGACGGCGGGACCGGCGGGGTCGGCGGCGCTGAGGGCGGCAATGGTGGCGCCGGCGGAACCGGTGGTGATGCCGCGACGGTGGGTAACGGTGGTACCGGTGGCACCGGCGGGGCCGGGGATTCCGCGGGCGGGATCGGTGGCGCTGGTGGCGCGGGCGGCACCGGTGGCAGCGCAACGGGTGACGGCGGCGCCGGGGGTGTGGGCGGTGTCGGTGGTGTGGGCGCGGACGGTGGTGCCGGCGGCGCCGGTGGTGATGCCGTGGCCGTGGGCAATGGCGGTGACGGCGGGACCGGCGGGGTCGGCGGCGCTGAGGGCGGCAATGGTGGCGCCGGCGGTGATGCCGGTGATGCCGGGACGGTGGGTAACGGCGGCACCGGTGGTACCGGTGGGGCCGGGGATTCCGCGGGCGGGATCGGTGGGGTCGGCGGGACCGGCGGCACCGGGGGCACCGGTGGCACCGCAACGGGTGACGGCGGTGCCGGGGGTGTCGGCGGTGTCGGTGGTGTGGGCGCGGACGGTGGTGCCGGCGGCACCGGTGGTGATGCCGTGGCCGTGGGCAATGGCGGTGACGGCGGGACCGGCGGGGTCGGCGGCGCTGAGGGCGGCAATGGTGGCGCCGGCGGTGATGCCGGTGATGCCGCGACGGTGGGTAACGGCGGCACCGGTGGTACCGGTGGGGCCGGGGATTCCGCGGGCGGGATCGGTGGGGTCGGCGGGACCGGCGGCACCGGTGGCAGCGCAACGGGTGACGGCGGTGCCGGGGGTCTCGGCGGTGTCGGTGGTGTGGGCGCGGACGGTGGTGCCGGCGGCGCCGGTGGTGGCGCCGCCACGGCGGGTAACGGCGGCACCGGTGGCACCGGTGGGGCCGGGGCGGCCGGTACGGCGACCAGTCCGGCGGGTCAGGGTGGTGTCGGGGGGTCCGGCGGAAACGGTGGCACTGTCTCCGGCGACGGCGGCGCTGGTGGTTTAGGTGGTGCGGGTGGTGCCGGTTTCGGCGACAGCACCGCCGTCAGCAGCATTGTCGCCGCCGAGGTAGCGCGCTCCGGGGCGGTCGGCGGCGCAGTCGCGGCCTCTGCTGCACAGGCGGCACCTGTCGCCGCGTTCGCGGTAGCTGCGTTCACCACCGGTGATGGTGGTGTCGGTGGTGCGGGCGGTATCGGTGGGGCGGCGTTGGCCGCCGACGGCCGCGGTGGCGCGGGTGGTGTCGGCGGTGCGGGTGGCCTCGCCGGCATTGACGGCGGTAACGGCGGGGCCGGTGGTGATGGCGGTACCGGCGGCACCGCTGTTGTGGATGCGCAAGCCGGTGTTGGTGGCGATGGCGGTGTCGGCGGAGATGGCGCCACCGTCGGTAACGGCGGTGCGGGCGGGAACGGTGGTGCCGGCGGAACCGGTGCTATCGGCGTGGACGGGAGTGATCCCGGTGCCGGCGGTGGCGCCGGGACTGCGGGCGCGGCGGGCGGCGCCGGTGGTGCGGGTGGCCTCGGCGGTGCGATCGCCGGTGATGGCGGTGACGGTGGTGTCGGCGGCGTGGGCGGTGCCGGCGGGGCCGGCGGGGCTGGTCGGGCCGGTGTAGGTGCCACCGATCCCTCGGGTGAGGGTCAGGCCGGCGGCGGCGGTGGTGACGGCGGCGCTGGTGGTGCGGGCGGTGTCGGTGGCGCGGCCGGGATTGCACAGGGTGTGGGCAGCGCGGGTCTTGACGGCGCCGGTGGTGCCGGTGGCCAGGGTGGCAGTGCCGGTGTCGGTGGTGTCGGTGGGGCCGGTGCTGATGCGGTGAGCCCCGGTGGATCCGGCAGCGCCGGGGGCACTGGTGGCTCCGGTGGTGTCGGCGGCAGCGGTGGCGCGGGCGGTGCCGGCCTGGGCTCTGCGGCCTCCGGAGTTGATGGTGATGGTGGTGCTGGTGGCGCGGCGGGTGCCGGTGGCTCCGGTGGTGTCGGTGCCGACGGTGTCGACGGTGTTGATGGAACCAGCCCCGGGGATTCGGGAACCGACGGTAGCGGCGGCGGTGATGGTGGTGCCGGCGGCGTCGGTGGCGTCGGTGGCGTTGGTGGTGCCGCAGGCGGATTGACCGGTGCCGCGGGTGTTTCTGGCCGTGATGGCGATGGCGGTAAAGGCGGTGCGGCCGGACAGGGCGGTATCGGCGGTGCCGGTGTTGACGGTGCGGCGGGTGTAAGCGGGAGCACTCCAGGTGGATCCGGTACCGACGGCACTGCCGGCGGTAATGGCGGTTCCGGTGGTGTCGGCGGTGCCGGTGGCGCGGCGGGTGCGGGTGGTGGCCTGTCGGGCATCGCGGGTAGTGCAGGCGCTGATGGTGGTGGCGGTGATGGTGGTGCGGCCGGTGCCGGTGGCGCTGGTGGTGTCGGTGCCGATGGCCTTGCGGGTGTTGATGGAAGCAGCGCGGGCGCATCCGGTACCGACGGCACTGCCGGCGGTAATGGCGGTTCCGGTGGTGTCGGCGGTGCCGGTGGCGCGGCGGGTGCGGGTGGTGGACTGTCGGGCATCGCGGGTAGTGCAGGCGCTGATGGTGATGGCGGCAATGGTGGTGCGGCTGGCCAGGGCGGTATCGGCGGTGCCGGTGTTGACGGTGCGGTGGGTGTTGCGGGCGCTAAGGCCGGGGATTCCGGTACCGACGGCACTGCCGGCGGTAATGGCGGTTCCGGTGGTGTTGGCGGTGCCGGTGGCGCGGCGGGTGCGGGTGGTGGACTGTCGGGCATCGCGGGTAGTGCAGGCGCTGATGGTGACGGCGGCAATGGAGGTGCGGCCGGTGCCGGTGGCGCCGGTGGTGTCGGTGCCGACGGGCTTGCGGGTGTAAACGGAAGCACTCCAGGTGATTCCGGTACTGATGGCACTGCCGGCGGTGCCGGTGGCGCGGGCGGTGCGGGTGGTGCCGGTGGCGTGGCCGGGAATGCCGGCGGTGCGACGGGCACGGCGGGAGTGGCCGGGACCGACGGTGACGGCGGTGACGGTGGTGCGGCCGGTGCCGGTGGCGCTGGTGGTGTCGGTGCCGATGGCCTTGCGGGTGTAAACGGAAGCACTCCAGGTGATTCCGGTACTGATGGCACTGCCGGCGGTGCCGGTGGCGCGGGCGGTGCGGGTGGTGCCGGTGGCGTGGCCGGGAATGCCGGCGGTGCGACGGGCACGGCGGGAGTGGCCGGGACCGATGGTGATGGCGGTGATGGTGGCGCGGCTGGCCAGGGCGGTATCGGCGGTGCCGGTGTCGATGGCGTTGCGGGTGTTGATGGAAGCACCCCCGGTGGATCCGGTACCGACGGCAGCGGTGGCGGTAATGGCGGTTCCGGTGGTGTCGGCGGTGCCGGCGGTGCGGCGGGTGCGGGTGGTGGCCTGTCGGGCACCGCGGGTGGTGCAGGCGCTGATGGTGATGGCGGTGATGGTGGTGCGGCCGGTGCCGGTGGCGCCGGTGGTGTCGGTGCCGATGGTCTTGCGGGTGTAAACGGAAGCACTCCCGGTGATTCCGGTACTGATGGCACTGCCGGCGGTGCCGGTGGCGCGGGCGGTGCGGGTGGTGCCGGTGGCGTGGCCGGGAATGCCGGCGGTGCGACGGGCACGGCGGGAGTGGCCGGGACCGATGGTGATGGCGGTGATGGTGGCGCGGCTGGCCAGGGCGGTATCGGCGGTGCCGGTGTCGATGGCGTTGCGGGTGTTGATGGAAGCACCCCCGGTGGATCCGGTACCGACGGCAGCGGTGGCGGTAATGGCGGTTCCGGTGGTGTCGGCGGTGCGGGTGGTGCGGCGGGTGCGGGTGGTGGCCTGTCGGGCACCGCGGGTAGTGCAGGCGCTGATGGTGACGGCGGTGACGGTGGTGCGGCCGGTGCCGGTGGCGCTGGTGGTGTCGGTGCCGATGGCCTTGCGGGTGTAAACGGAAGCACTCCAGGTGATTCCGGTACTGATGGCACTGCCGGCGGTGCCGGTGGCGCGGGCGGTGCGGGTGGTGCCGGTGGCGTGGCCGGGAATGCCGGCGGTGCGACGGGCACGGCGGGAGTGGCCGGGACCGATGGTGATGGCGGTGATGGTGGCGCGGCTGGCCAGGGCGGTATCGGCGGTGCCGGTGTCGATGGCGTTGCGGGTGTTGATGGAAGCACCCCCGGTGGATCCGGTACCGACGGCAGCGGTGGCGGTAATGGCGGTTCCGGTGGTGTCGGCGGTGCCGGCGGTGCGGCGGGTGCGGGTGGTGGCCTGTCGGGCACCGCGGGTGGTGCAGGCGCTGATGGTGATGGCGGTGATGGTGGTGCGGCCGGTGCCGGTGGCGCCGGTGGTGTCGGTGCCGATGGTCTTGCGGGTGTAAACGGAAGCACTCCCGGTGATTCCGGTACTGATGGCACTGCCGGCGGTGCCGGTGGCGCGGGCGGTGCGGGTGGTGCCGGTGGCGTGGCCGGGAATGCCGGCGGTGCGACGGGCACGGCGGGAGTGGCCGGGACCGATGGTGATGGCGGTGATGGTGGCGCGGCTGGCCAGGGCGGTATCGGCGGTGCCGGTGTCGATGGCGTTGCGGGTGTTGATGGAAGCACCCCCGGTGGATCCGGTACCGACGGCAGCGGTGGCGGTAATGGCGGTTCCGGTGGTGTCGGCGGTGCCGGCGGTGCGGCGGGTGCGGGTGGTGGCCTGTCGGGCACCGCGGGTGGTGCAGGCGCTGATGGTGATGGCGGTGATGGTGGTGCGGCCGGTGCCGGTGGCGCCGGTGGTGTCGGTGCCGACGGGCTTGCGGGTGTAAACGGAAGCACTCCAGGTGATTCCGGTACTGATGGCACTGCCGGCGGTGCCGGTGGCGCGGGCGGTGCGGGTGGTGCCGGTGGCGTGGCCGGGAATGCCGGCGGTGCGACGGGCACGGCGGGAGTGGCCGGGACCGATGGTGATGGCGGTGATGGTGGCGCGGCTGGCCAGGGCGGTATCGGCGGTGCCGGTGTCGATGGCGTTGCGGGTGTTGATGGAAGCACCCCCGGTGGATCCGGTACCGACGGCAGCGGTGGCGGTAATGGCGGTTCCGGTGGTGTCGGCGGTGCGGGTGGTGCGGCGGGTGCGGGTGGTGGCCTGTCGGGCACTGCGGGTGGTGCAGGCGCTGATGGTGATGGCGGTGATGGTGGTGCGGCCGGTGCCGGCGGCGCTGGTGGTGTCGGTGCCGATGGTCTTGCGGGTGTAAACGGAAGCACCCCCGGTGGATCCGGTACTGATGGCACTGCCGGCGGTGCCGGTGGCGCGGGCGGTGCGGGTGGTGCCGGTGGCGTGGCCGGGAATGCCGGCGGTGGGACGGGTAACGCTGGCATCGCGGGTGTTGACGGCAACGGCGGCAATGGTGGTGCTGCCGGTGCCGGTGGCGCCGGTGGCGCCGGTATCGATGGCCTTGCGGGCGCCAATGGCAGTGCCGCAGGTGATTCTGGTACTGACGGCACCGCTGGCGGCAATGGCGGTTCCGGTGGTGTCGGCGGTGCCGGCGGCGCGGCGGGTGCGGGTGGTGGCCTGTCGGGCACTGCGGGTAGCGCAGGCGCTGATGGTGATGGCGGTGATGGTGGTGCGGCCGGTGCCGGTGGCGCCGGTGGTGTCGGCGCCGATGGTCTTGCGGGTGTAAACGGAAGCACTCCCGGTGATTCCGGTACTGACGGCACTGCCGGCGGTAGCGGCGGTTCCGGTGGTGTCGGCGGTACCGGTGGTGTGGCCGGTGCGGCCGGCGGGGCGAGCGGCAACGCCGGGTCGGCGGGCACCGATGGTGACGGCGGTGACGGCGGTGTAGCCGGTGCGGGCGGTGCTGGCGGCGCGGGTGTCGCGGGTGCGACCGGTGCGGCGGGCACCAATGCCGGCGATGCGGGGCTGATCGGTCAGGCCGGCGGCAATGGCGGTCAGGGCGGTAAGGGCGGTGCCGGCGGCCTGGCGGGCGCAGCGGGCGGTGCGACGGGCAACGCGGGCACGGCCGGGGCCGGCGGTGACGGCGGCAACGGTGGGGCGGCCGCAGCGGGTGGCGATGGCGGTGCCGGGGCCGCCGGGGATGCCGCGACTCCCGATGGCGGGGACGGCGGTGCCGGTGGTGCGGGCGGTAGAGGCGGCGATGGTGGGGTCGGTGGGGCTGGCGGTATCGGGGCCGGTGGCAACGGGGCGACCGGCACCGTGGGTCTGGCCAGTAACGGAGGCGCGGGTGGTGTCGGTGGGCTCGGCGGTGCCGGTTTCGACGCGTCGGGGTTGAGCGATGGCAGTGCCGGCGGTGACGCCGGGTCCGGCGGTGCCGGCGGTGCCGGCGGTAATGCCGGTGTCGGATCGAATGCGACCAGTGGTGGTGGCGGCGGGGCCGGTGGTGGCGCGGGGACCGCCGGTGCGGGTGCCCGCGGTGTCGATGCGCTTAACGGCACGGCCGGGTCGCCCGATGGCGTCGATGGCGGTGCCGGTGGTGGGGGCGGTAAAGGCGGCGATGGTGGGGCCGGCGGGACCGGTGGCACCGCGGCCGGTGGCGGCGCTGCGGGGTCGACGGGGACTCTTGGTTTGGCTTCCAGTGGCGCGGCGGGCGGGGACGGCGGGACTGGCGGCAGCGGTTATGACGCCTCGGCTCTGACTGATGGCAGCGCCGGGGGTAACGCCGGTTCCGGCGGTGCCGGCGGTGCCGGCGGTAATGCGGGCACCGGGTCGAATGCCACCAGTGGTGGTAACGGCGGGGCCGGTGGTGGCGCGGGGACGGCCGGTGCGGGTGCCCGCGGTGTCGATGCGCTTAACGGCACGGCCGGGTCGCCCGATGGCGTCGATGGCGGCACCGGTGGTGCGGGCGGTAAAGGCGGCGATGGTGGGGCCGGCGGGACCGGTGGCACCGCGGCCGGTGGCGGGACCGCGGGTTCGACCGGTGGCATCGGTCTGGCTTCTGACGGCGCGGCGGGCGGGGACGGCGGGACTGGCGGCAGCGGTTATGACGCCTCGGGGTTGACCGATGGCAGTGCCGGCGGTGACGCCGGGTCCGGCGGTGCCGGCGGTGCCGGCGGTAATGCGGGCACCGGGTCGAATGCCACCAGTGGTGGTAACGGCGGGGCCGGTGGTGGCGCGGGGACGGCCGGTGCGGGTGCCCGCGGTGTCGATGGGGTCAACGGCGCGGCCGGGTCGCCTGATGGCGTCGATGGCGGCACCGGTGGTGCGGGCGGTAAAGGCGGCGACGGTGGGGCCGGCGGGACCGGTGGCACCGCGGCTGGTGGCGGGACCGCGGGTTCGACCGGTGGCATCGGTCTGGCTTCTGACGGCGCGGCGGGCGGGGACGGCGGGACCGGCGGCAGCGGTTATGACGCCTCGGGGTTGACCGATGGCAGTGCCGGCGGTGACGCCGGGTCCGGCGGTGCCGGCGGTGCCGGCGGTAATGCGGGCACCGGGTCGAATGCGACCAGTGGTGGTGGCGGCGGGGCCGGTGGTGGCGCCGGGACGGCCGGTTCGGGCGCCCGCGGTGTCGATGGGGTCAACGGCGCGGCCGGGTCGCCCGATGGCGTCGATGGCGGTGCGGGAGGTAACGGCGGTCAGGGCGGCGATGGTGGGGCCGGTGGTGCCGGTGGCACCGCGGCCGGTGGCGGGACCGCGGGTTCGACCGGTGGCACCGGTGTGGCTTCCAGTGGCGGCCAGGGCGGTCTGGGTGGTGCCGGCGGTGCCGGGTTTGACGCCTCGGTTCTGACTGATGGCAGTGCCGGGGGTGATGCCGGTGCCGGTGGTGCCGGTGGTGTCGGCGGTGATGCGGGCGTCGGATCGAATGTCGCTTTCGGCGGTAACGGCGGTTATGGCGGTGCCGCCGGGAACGCGGGCAACGGTGCGGCCGGTGTCGCCGGTGCTGACGGCACTGACGGGTCGCGTGATGGCGTCGTTGGTGGCACCGGTGGTGACGGTGGCACCGGTGGTGACGGCGGCGCCGGCGGGACGGGTGGGACCGGGGCCGCCGGCAATGGGGCGATCGGTCTCACCGGTGTGGCTTCCAGTGGCGGCCAGGGCGGTCTGGGTGGTGCCGGCGGTGCCGGGTTTGACGCCTCGGTTCTGACTGATGGCAGTGCCGGGGGTGACGCCGGTGCCGGTGGTGCCGGCGGGGTCGGCGGTGATGCGGGCGTCGGATCGAATGTCGCTTTCGGCGGTAACGGCGGTACTGGCGGTGCCGCCGGGAACGCGGGCAACGGTGCGGCCGGTACCACCGGCGCTGACGGCACTGACGGGTCGCGTGATGGCGTCGTTGGTGGCACCGGTGGTGACGGTGGCACCGGTGGTGACGGCGGCGCCGGCGGGACGGGTGGGACCGGGGCCGCCGGCAATGGGGCGACCGGTCTCACCGGTGTGGCCTCCAGTGGCGGCCAGGGCGGTCTGGGTGGTGCCGGCGGTGCCGGGTTTGACGCCTCGGGTCTGAGCGATGGCAGTGCCGGGGGTAACGCCGGTGCCGGTGGTGTCGGTGGTGTCGGCGGTGATGCGGGTGTCGGGTCGAATGCGACCAGTGGTGGTGACGGTGGTGCCGGTGGTGGCGGCGGGACTGCGGGTGTGGGTGCGACCGGTGTCACCGGTGGTGACGGCACTGCTGGTGCGCGTGACGGGGTTGATGGCGGCACCGGTGGTGCGGGCGGTGACGGTGGCGATGGTGGGGCCGGCGGGACCGGTGGCACTGCGGCCGGTGGCGGCAACAGTGGCGCTACCGGGGCGCTGGGCGTTGCCAGCACCGGCGGTACCGGTGGGGTCGGCGGGACCGGCGGCAACGGGTACGACGCCTCAGGTTTGAGCGATGGCAGTGCCGGCGGTGACGCCGGGTCCGGTGGTGTCGGTGGTGTCGGCGGTGATGCGGGCACTGGATTGGGTGCTGTCACGGGTGGTGTGGGCGGGGCCGGCGGGGCCGCCGGGATGGCCGGTGGCGGCGCGACCGGGACGACCGGGACGGCCGGTAGCGGCGCCCTCACGTTCACCACCCGCACCACCGCCAACAGTGGCCTGGGCAACAACTTCGTATATGGGGTGTATGCCGACGGTGCCACGGTGTACGCGGCCACCATCGGCGGCGGGTTGGGGATCTCCACCGACGGCGGGAACACGTTCACCACCCGCACCACCACCGACGGCAGCGGCCTGGGTAGCAACATCGTGAACGGGGTGTACGCCGACGGCGCCACCGTGTACGCGGCCACCAGTGGCGGGGTGGGGATCTCCACCGACGGCGGGAACACGTTCACCAACTACACCACCGCCAACAGCGGCCTGGGCAGCGACTTCGCGCGGGGGGTGTATGCCGACGGTGCCACGGTGTACGCCGCCACCGACGGTGGGTTGGGCATCTCCACCGACGGCGGGAACACGTTCACCAACCGCACCACCACCGACGGCCTGGGCAGCAACGGCGTGTACGGGGTGTATGCCGACGGTGCCACCGTGTACGCGGCCACCATCGGCGGGTTGGGGATCTCCACCGACGGCGGGAACACGTTCACCAACTACACCACCGCCAACAGCGGCCTGGGCAACAACACCGTGCGAGGGGTGTATGCCGACGGTGCCACGGTGTACGCGGCCACCAACGGCGGGTTGGGGATCTCCACCGACGGCGGGACCACGTTCACCACCCGCACCACCGCCAACAGCGGCCTGGGCAACAACACCGTGCGGGGGGTGTACGCCGACGGTGCCACGGTGTACGCGGCCACCGACGGCGGGGTGGGGATCTCCACCAACGGCGGGAACACGTTCACCACCTACACCACCGCCAACGGCCTGGGTAGCAACTTCGTGCAGGGGGTGTATGCCGACGGTGCCACGGTGTACGCGGCCACCTTAGGCGGGGTGGGTCTGGGGGTGCCCGACTCCTCCGACGGCGGGACCGGTGGTGCCGGTGGTCGTGGCGGCGATGGTGGTGCCGGTGGCGTCGGTGGTGCGGGGGCCAATGGCGGGACTACCGGCGCTACCGGGGCGCTGGGCGTTGCCAGCACCGGCGGTACCGGTGGGGTCGGCGGGACCGGCGGGGCGGGGTTTGACGCCTCAGGTTTGAGCGATGGCAGTGCCGGCGGTGCCGCCGGGTCCGGTGGTGTCGGTGGTGTCGGCGGTGATGCGGGCACTGGATTGGGTGCTGTCACGGGTGGTGTGGGCGGGGCCGGCGGGGCCGCCGGGATGGCCGGTGGCGGCGCGACCGGGACGACCGGGACGGCCGGTAGCGGCGCCCTCACGTTCACCACCCGCACCACCGCCAACAGTGGCCTGGGCAACAACTTCGTATATGGGGTGTATGCCGACGGTGCCACGGTGTACGCGGCCACCATCGGCGGCGGGTTGGGGATCTCCACCGACGGCGGGAACACGTTCACCACCCGCACCACCACCGACGGCAGCGGCCTGGGTAGCAACATCGTGAACGGGGTGTACGCCGACGGCGCCACCGTGTACGCGGCCACCAGTGGCGGGGTGGGGATCTCCACCGACGGCGGGAACACGTTCACCAACTACACCACCGCCAACAGCGGCCTGGGCAGCGACTTCGCGCGGGGGGTGTATGCCGACGGTGCCACGGTGTACGCCGCCACCGACGGTGGGTTGGGCATCTCCACCGACGGCGGGAACACGTTCACCAACCGCACCACCACCGACGGCCTGGGCAGCAACGGCGTGTACGGGGTGTATGCCGACGGTGCCACCGTGTACGCGGCCACCATCGGCGGGTTGGGGATCTCCACCGACGGCGGGAACACGTTCACCAACTACACCACCGCCAACAGCGGCCTGGGCAACAACACCGTGCGAGGGGTGTATGCCGACGGTGCCACGGTGTACGCGGCCACCAACGGCGGGTTGGGGATCTCCACCGACGGCGGGACCACGTTCACCACCCGCACCACCGCCAACAGCGGCCTGGGCAACAACACCGTGCGGGGGGTGTACGCCGACGGTGCCACGGTGTACGCGGCCACCGACGGCGGGGTGGGGATCTCCACCAACGGCGGGAACACGTTCACCACCTACACCACCGCCAACGGCCTGGGTAGCAACTTCGTGCAGGGGGTGTATGCCGACGGTGCCACGGTGTACGCGGCCACCTTAGGCGGGGTGGGTCTGGGGGTGCCCGACTCCTCCGACGGCGGGACCGGTGGTGCCGGTGGTCGTGGCGGCGATGGTGGTGCCGGTGGCGTCGGTGGTGCGGGGGCCAATGGCGGGACTACCGGCGCTACCGGGGCGCTGGGCGTTGCCAGCACCGGCGGTACCGGTGGGGTCGGCGGGACCGGCGGGGCGGGGTTTGACGCCTCAGGTTTGAGCGATGGCAGTGCCGGCGGTGCCGCCGGGTCCGGTGGTGTCGGTGGTGTCGGCGGTGATGCGGGCACTGGATTGGGTGCTGTCACGGGTGGTGTGGGCGGGGCCGGCGGGGCCGCCGGGATGGCCGGTGGCGGCGCGACCGGGACGACCGGGACGGCCGGTAGCGGCGCCCTCACGTTCACCACCCGCACCACCGCCAACAGTGGCCTGGGCAACAACTTCGTATATGGGGTGTATGCCGACGGTGCCACGGTGTACGCGGCCACCATCGGCGGCGGGTTGGGGATCTCCACCGACGGCGGGAACACGTTCACCACCCGCACCACCACCGACGGCAGCGGCCTGGGTAGCAACATCGTGAACGGGGTGTACGCCGACGGCGCCACCGTGTACGCGGCCACCAGTGGCGGGGTGGGGATCTCCACCGACGGCGGGAACACGTTCACCAACTACACCACCGCCAACAGCGGCCTGGGCAGCGACTTCGCGCGGGGGGTGTATGCCGACGGTGCCACGGTGTACGCCGCCACCGACGGTGGGTTGGGCATCTCCACCGACGGCGGGAACACGTTCACCAACCGCACCACCACCGACGGCCTGGGCAGCAACGGCGTGTACGGGGTGTATGCCGACGGTGCCACCGTGTACGCGGCCACCATCGGCGGGTTGGGGATCTCCACCGACGGCGGGAACACGTTCACCAACTACACCACCGCCAACAGCGGCCTGGGCAACAACACCGTGCGAGGGGTGTATGCCGACGGTGCCACGGTGTACGCGGCCACCAACGGCGGGTTGGGGATCTCCACCGACGGCGGGACCACGTTCACCACCCGCACCACCGCCAACAGCGGCCTGGGCAACAACACCGTGCGGGGGGTGTACGCCGACGGTGCCACGGTGTACGCGGCCACCGACGGCGGGGTGGGGATCTCCACCAACGGCGGGAACACGTTCACCACCTACACCACCGCCAACGGCCTGGGTAGCAACTTCGTGCAGGGGGTGTATGCCGACGGTGCCACGGTGTACGCGGCCACCTTAGGCGGGGTGGGTCTGGGGGTGCCCGACTCCTCCGACGGCGGGACCGGTGGTGCCGGTGGTCGTGGCGGCGATGGTGGTGCCGGTGGCGTCGGTGGTGCGGGGGCCAATGGCGGGACTACCGGCGCTACCGGGGCGCTGGGCGTTGCCAGCACCGGCGGTACCGGTGGGGTCGGCGGGACCGGCGGGGCGGGGTTTGACGCCTCAGGTTTGAGCGATGGCAGTGCCGGCGGTGCCGCCGGGTCCGGTGGTGTCGGTGGTGTCGGCGGTGATGCGGGCACTGGATTGGGTGCTGTCACGGGTGGTGTGGGCGGGGCCGGCGGGGCCGCCGGGATGGCCGGTGGCGGCGCGACCGGGACGACCGGGACGGCCGGTAGCGGCGCCCTCACGTTCACCACCCGCACCACCGCCAACAGTGGCCTGGGCAACAACTTCGTATATGGGGTGTATGCCGACGGTGCCACGGTGTACGCGGCCACCATCGGCGGCGGGTTGGGGATCTCCACCGACGGCGGGAACACGTTCACCACCCGCACCACCACCGACGGCAGCGGCCTGGGTAGCAACATCGTGAACGGGGTGTACGCCGACGGCGCCACCGTGTACGCGGCCACCAGTGGCGGGGTGGGGATCTCCACCGACGGCGGGAACACGTTCACCAACTACACCACCGCCAACAGCGGCCTGGGCAGCGACTTCGCGCGGGGGGTGTATGCCGACGGTGCCACGGTGTACGCCGCCACCGACGGTGGGTTGGGCATCTCCACCGACGGCGGGAACACGTTCACCAACCGCACCACCACCGACGGCCTGGGCAGCAACGGCGTGTACGGGGTGTATGCCGACGGTGCCACCGTGTACGCGGCCACCATCGGCGGGTTGGGGATCTCCACCGACGGCGGGAACACGTTCACCAACTACACCACCGCCAACAGCGGCCTGGGCAACAACACCGTGCGAGGGGTGTATGCCGACGGTGCCACGGTGTACGCGGCCACCAACGGCGGGTTGGGGATCTCCACCGACGGCGGGACCACGTTCACCACCCGCACCACCGCCAACAGCGGCCTGGGCAACAACACCGTGCGGGGGGTGTACGCCGACGGTGCCACGGTGTACGCGGCCACCGACGGCGGGGTGGGGATCTCCACCAACGGCGGGAACACGTTCACCACCTACACCACCGCCAACGGCCTGGGTAGCAACTTCGTGCAGGGGGTGTATGCCGACGGTGCCACGGTGTACGCGGCCACCTTAGGCGGGGTGGGTCTGGGGGTGCCCGACTCCTCCGGCGGTGACGGCGGGACCGGTGGTGCCGGTGGTCGTGGCGGCGATGGTGGTGCCGGTGGCGTCGGTGGTGCGGGGAGCGGTGGCGGTGGTACGGGTGCTGTCGGCGTTGATGCCGCGGGTGGCGTCGGCGGTGATGGGGGTGCCGGTGGGACCGGTGGGGCCGGCTACGACGCGGCCTCCGATCCGGGTGCGGCCGCCGGTACCAGTGGCGGTGCTGGTGGTAGCGGTGGTATCGGCGGCGTCGGCGGCGTCGGCGGTAACGCCGGTGGGGGCTCGGCTGCCGGTGGAAACGGCGGTGCTGGTGGTGACGCCGGCGCTGCCGGGGACGGCGGTGCCGGCGCGGCCGGGGACGTCACCACTCCCGATGGCGGTGCTGGCGGTGCCGGCGGTGATGCGGGTGTTGTCGGCGCCGGCGGTATCGGCGGTACCGGCGGCGGCACCCCGGGCCAGGCGGGCGCCGTGGGCGGCGGCGCTAATGGCGGTGATGGTGGCGGCGGCGGCGCCGGTTCCGGTCTCGCTGCGGGTACCGGGGCGGCGGGCACCGGCGGAACCGGCGGCGCCGGACCCGCCGGGAGCGGATCCACCGGCGCCGGCGGCAGCACCGGCAGCGGCGGTGGGGCTGGCGGCAACGGCGGCAACGGGGGTGCCGGCGTCGGAGCCACCGGCCTCGGCGGCAACGGCGGAGCCGGCGGCGACGGCGGGGACACCGCCACGGCTTTCACCACCCGCACCACCGCCAACAGCGGCCTGGGCAGCAACCTCGTGTCCGGGGTGTTTGCCGACGGTGCCACGGTGTACGCGGCCACCGAAGGTGGGGGGGTGGGGATCTCCACCGACGGTGGGGCCACGTTCACCACCCGCACCACCGCCGACGGCAGTGGCCTGGGCAGCAACGACGTGCGGGGGGTGTATGCCGACGGTGCCACGGTGTACGCGGCCACCAGCGGCGGGTTGGGGATCTCCACCGACGGCGGGGCCACGTTCACCAACCGAACCGCCGCCAACAGCGGCCTGGGCAGCAACGACGTGCGGGGGGTGTATGCCGTCGGTGCCACGGTGTACGCGGCCACCAACGGTGGGGGGTTGGGGATCTCCACCGACGGCGGGGCCACGTTCACCAACCGCACCACCACCGACGGCAGTGGCCTGGGCAGCAACTTCGTGTACGGGGTGTATGCCGACGGTGCCACGGTGTACGCCGCCACCTTCGGCGGCGGGGTGGGGATCTCCACCGACGGCGGGGCCACGTTCACCAACCGCACCGTCGCTAACAGCGGCCTGGGCACCAACAACGTGCGGGGGGTGTATGCCGACGGTGCCACGGTGTACGCGGCCACCACCGGCGGGTTGGGTGTCTCCACCGACGGCGGGACCACGTTCACCAACCGCACTACCGCCAACAGCGGCCTGGGCAGCAACTTCGTGTTCGGGGTGTATGCCGACGGTGCCACGGTGTACGCGGCCACCGCCGGCGGGTTGAGCATCTCCACCGACGGCGGGGCCACGTTCACCACCTACACCACCGCCAACGGCCTGGGCAGCAACTTCGTGTTGGGGGTGTATGCCGACGGCGCCACCGTGTACGCGGCCACCAACGGCGGGGGGTTGGGGATCGGCTTCTAGTTTCCGGTGCGATCCGCGGACCGGGCGTGACCGGTATACCGTGCCCGGCTGGGCGCTTTCCCACCCCGTCGGGGTGGCGGTCTCCCCGGACGGCACCCATATCTACGTCACCAACTTCCGCATCTCCGGCACGGTGTCGGTGGTCGACACCGCGACCGGGGCCGGCGGTACCTCAGGGGTGAACCTGTGGGACACCCGCACTGGACGTGTCTGTCTTGAACCGGGTCGATTGTCGCGTAGACGTCACCAACCATCGGAGCTCAGAGGGCACTTGCCGCATTCCGGCAACCTGGCGAAGAAACAATTCATCGGTGGATCGAGGCTGAGTCAAGGCTAAGGCTAAGTGGGCCTGTATCTCCGTTGCCTCGGAAGGCCGGGGAGATGGTCAGGCCCAAGGAGGCCGACGTGAAAGCCACCCGCGAACATCGGGCATAGCTGCGACGGCGTATCGCACCGCTGGACACCGACACCCGCCGCGGCAGTACCTGGCTGGGGACTACTCGCGGGTACACCGACCAACAGCTCGACACCGCGCTGCGAGCGGTCGTGGCGCCGCTATCCCCCGCCGTCCCGGACGACGGCGACGTCATCGCAAAGCGCAGCCGGACGTCGGGGGGCCGGGCTGTGGAAACTCACGTGGCCACCGCCGACCGGACGGAACTCACCACCTAGTTCCGCGCTGGCCCCTTAACCGGGTCGCGGTGGAGTGGCCACCGGTGGGCAACGAAGTGTGCCGCAGCGGCGCCACCACCGGGACCCACCGCGCAGTGGCGGTGGCCCGACACGGGACGCACCGGAATCTGACATCGGCGGAGATGCGGCCTGCCATCGGCGGGACAGCGGTGCTGCGGTGTGGCTCAAACCCGCTGACGCCGAACGGGATCCGATCACCATCGGCATCTGGTTGGGCAACTACACCCGCGGTTCCGGTGAGGTCTTTGGCCGGGTCCCCGGCCTAGGGCGATGCGTTGTCCATTCTCGGCGTCGGGTGAACCCCGGCCCTGACGGGCCGAGCCCTGTTGTCGGTGAGGGCCCGGGAAGGTGGCCACGGGCGGCGGCGACTACACGCTGTCCACCGAATTGCTCACCACCGCAATCGGTCCGCAAATCGGCGGCGCCCGCCGCTGCTCGATTTCGAGGCCGGGGAGATCAGCCGCTCCCGCAAGATGTCCTCTCCAAACAACGCGGCCCGCCCCGGCTGGTATCCGATGCAGGACTGGGGAATTGGCCGCGCCGAGGCGATCGGCTACCTCGCCGAGGTGATCAGCGTCGAGTTCGCTTGCAGCGCCTGCACCTTCTGCCCGTCCGCCCTGGCGACTGAGAAAGGCCGCGCCTGCACCCGGCACGCCGTCGCTCGCGGGTGGTGTAGAGGACACCGGTTCCAAGACTGCCACTGCGGTGGATCCGGAGTTGCGGCGGCGTGCTCGACGGTGTCGACGACTCTCACGCAGGTACATCTAGAGTTGATCAATGATCGGGTCGGGCGGCATGGAATCGGCTGACAGCGCGCGTCCTGCCTAGAACCGGAGAACAGAGGTGTTCACGGTGACGAACAATCCCCGGGTGGTGTATCAGAACGCCATGCAGTTTCTGCAGTCCGGGGACCTTCGTCGGGCTGAGCGGCTCCTGCAGACCCTCCTGGAGCGATTCCCGAACGATCTGAGTGTGCTCTACTCCCTTGCTCAGATCGGATTCATGACCGGGCGGCCGGACCTCGTGATCGAGAAGATGCGGCGGTGCATCGAACTCGATCCCTACGACGGCGGCGCCCACCATAACCTCGGCGATGCGCTGCGTTCGAAAGGCCGCCACGATGACGCCATCGTCGAGCTGAATAGGGCCATCAGCCTGATGCCCAATCCGGCCGCGGCGCACAACAGTCTCGGGCTGACATTGAAAGACCTCGGCCGGATGACGGAGTCCGTTGCGGCGTTCCGCACAGCGACCGTGCTCGATCCGTCGTACGCCATCGCCCACAGCAACCTGCTGCTGTTCTCGAACTACCAGGCCGAGATCGGGCCCGGGGAGTTGTTCGAGGAGCACCGCCGCTGGTCGGAGAAGTACGAATCTCCGCTACGCAACAGCAGCATTCCGCATACCAACGATCCCACTGCGGACCGCAAGCTCCGGGTGGGCTACGTCTCACCCGATTTGCGACAGCACTCGGTGGCGTACTTTCTGCTGGCGCTTCTCGAACAACACGACCGCGACCAGGTTCACGTCACCGCCTACTCCAACAGCGCCGCCGCCGACGACATCACGAGTCGGATTCAGCGCTCGGTCGACGCCTGGTGTCCGATCGCCGGCGCACCCCATGACCAGGTCGCGTCGCGCATCCGCGCCGACCAGATCGATATCCTCGTCGACCTCTCAGGACACACCGCCGAGCACCGGCTTGCAGGTCTTCGCACTCAAACCCGCACCGGTCCAGATCACCTGGCTCGGGTACCCCGGCAGCACCGGCCTGGACGCCATGGATCATCGCCTCAGTGACCCCGTGGCGGATCCGGCGGGCGACACCCGGCGGTCCTCCAGTGAGCAGGTACTTCTGCTCCCGCGGACGACGTGGTGCTACGCCCCGCTCTCCGACTCCCCGGATGTCGGCCCGCTGCCGGCGCTGAGCCGCAACGGGATCACCTTCGGCAGCTTCAACAATTTCGGGAAGATCTCAGCACTGACGCTCGACATGTGGGCGGAGATACTGCGCCGAACCCCCGATTCACGTCTGGTCATCAAAAACGTTGCGATGCGAAGTGCCACCGTCGTCGAGCAGACCCACGATTCGTTCGCCCGGCGCGGGATCGCCGCCGATCGGCTGGAGCTTCTCAGTCAAGACCCGTCGCTCGCCGTCCACCTCGGCCGATACAACGACATCGACGTGTCCCTGGATACGTTCCCCTACCACGGCACGACCACCACCTGCGAGTCGCTGTGGATGGGCGTGCCCGCGATCACGCTCGAGGGGCCCAATCACGCATCCAGGCCAGGAACGAGCCTGCTTCATAACGTCGGCCTGGCCGACCTGGTCGCGCAGACACCTGACGACTACGTGGCCAAAGCTGTGCGACTGGCGGGAGACCTTCCACGACTCGAGGACATCCGCGCGGGATTACGTCGCCGGATGCTGGAGTCGCCCCTGATGGACGGCCCATCGTTCGCAGCGGACATGGAGGCCGCCTACCGGCAGGCATGGCGCACGTGGTGTGCCACGGCCAAATCTTGATGTGGTGGGCGTGTAATCACTTCCGCGCTGGGCTACAACACCGCGACCGGGGCCAGCGGGGCATTGCAGTAGTTTCACCGATCCCTGCGGTGGTAGGGCTCCTCTAGCGTCGGTGTGTTGCGGTGTCGACACGGGATGGGACGACGTGGGATGGGATTTGGTGCAGAGATGATTCGGTTACGCCCAATGGCCGGTGCGGCAGCGGCCTTGTGTTCCGCGATCGCGATCGCGGGGTGCGCAGGGCAGTCGGCTCCCAAATCCGATGCCGCCGGTTCGTCTCCACTGACGTACGTCGATGCCGGTGCGATCGATATCGCCGGCACGTGGGAGGGCGAGGCGTCGATCCTCACCGTCGACTCGGGTGCGATGCGCTCCTTCGGCCGGTATGAGATCACGGCGCCGATCGACGGGGTCTTCACCGTCCGCGAGACGCTGAATCTGGAAAAGCCGTCCGAACTCGAGCAGGGGGCCCCTCTCGCGACGACCAGGCAGCAGGACCTGATCGGGGTGATCAGTCCGGACGGATCGATCCGGATGGTGAAAATCACCGACGAGCAGTTCTTGCAGGGGTGGTTCACCGACAAGGACACCCTGCAGGTGGTGTTCACCGAGACCGGCGCCCATGCGGCGGTAGGCAAGCGGACGGCCTCTCGGGTGGGGTCCTGAACTGACCTGCGCCCTCATCGGGCGCCGCCGACGTCACCCTCGCACAGAGCCAACAGTGCAGTGGTTTCACCGATCCCTGGGGTGGTGGGCCTGGCTTAGCGTCGGGTCGAGTGGTTGTGGGTGTCGAGGTGGGATGGGGTTCGGTCAGTGATGCAGCGTCGTGGTGGTCAGGGTCAGGGTCGGTCGGGCCGCGGTGGGGGTCGGGGTCGTCTTCGGCCGTATTCCTGGTTGGGGGCCGGTGCGCTGGGTCTGGGTGTGGGGGCGGCGGTGTCGGTGGGTGCGGGGGTGGCCGCTGCCGATGATGGTCGGGCGGATTCGTCGGTGTCGGCGGGGTCGTCGTCGGTGTCGGGTTCGGCGGGTCGTGATGGTGGGGCGTCGGTGGCCGCGCGTCGTGGCGGTGCGGTGTCCGGGGTGCGGTCGGGCCGGGTTTCCGGTGCGGTGTTGGTGACGAGGCCGCCGGTGGCGGTGCGGCCGGCGGGTTCTGCGCGCGGTGCCGGTAAGGGTGTGGTCGCTGATGGGGCGGTGCCGGTCGCGGTGCCCGTCGGCGGTGGCGGTGGAAATTCCGCTGCAGGCGGGTTCGCCTCGTCGGCGCCGGGCCTTGAGGTTGTGCCGGTTCCTGCCGCGACGGTGAGGGCGTCGGCTGCGGGTGTGGCTGCGGCGGTGCCGACTCCGAATGCTCTGTTGGGGGCTGCGGTGGTTCCTTCTGGTGCGGTGTCGGGTGCTGCGGTCGGCTCACCGGGCTGGCGGCCGGGGCAGCTGATTTCGATCTTCATCTCCGATGGCACCGCGGAGCGTCCGGATGCGGGGTTGTTGATCGGTAACGGCTTCAGCTTTGATGCGCTCAGTTGCACCGGGTCGGCGGCTTGTGAGGGTGGGCGGGCCGGGTTGTTGGCGGGTTCGGGTGGTAACGGTTTCAACGGTGGTTCTGGTGGCAGCGCGGGATGGTTCGGGGCGCCCGGGCGTGGTGGGGACGCCGCGGCGGATTGTGTGGGCTGTGTCGGCGGTAACGGTGGGGCTGCGGGGCTGTTCGGCGGCGGCGGTACGGGCGGGGCCGGCGGGACCGGCGGCGGGACCGGCGGCAATGGTGGTCGTGGCGGGGTGTTCTTCGGCACCGGCGGGGCCGGCGGCACCGGTGGGGCCGGGATCGCGGGGCTCAGCGGGGCGGATGCGGCCGTGGTGGCCGGGGACGGCGGGGACGGTGGGTCCGGCAGCAACGGTGGGGCCGGTGGGGACGGCGGGGCACCCGGGTGGGTGTTCGGTGTCGGTGGTGATGGCGGCAAGGGCGGGGCCGGTGGGGTCGGCGGGAATGGCGGGGCCGGCGGGGATGGCGCGGATGCCACTGCTGCGGGTGCTGACGGCCAGGACGCCGGGGACGGCGGGGATGGCGGCTACGGGGGGTACGGCGGGGACGGCGGGCAGGCCGGGCAGGCCGCCCGCTGGTGGATTCCGATTCCGTTCCCGATTTCGATCCTGTTCCGGGAGGGCGTGCAGGGCGAGGGCGGTGACGGCGGGGCCGGGGGCGCCAGTGGGCTCGGTGGTGACGGTGGGGACGGTGCGGTCGGTGATGCGACCCATCTCGATGGCGGTGACGGCGGGGATGCCGGGGCGCCCGGTGTGGAAGGTGTCGGCGGTAAGGGCGGGGACGGGTCGAGCCCGGGTGTTGATGGTGCGGCGGGTCCGTTGTTCAGGACCGCTCGGCTGCCCGGGGCGCACGGCGATAACGGTGGTGACGGCGCGGCGGGGTACAGCCCACCGGCTGATGGCCCCGATGCCGACGGCGGCAACGGCGGTAACGGTGGGCGCGGTACCGCCGGCGGTAACGGTGGCAACGGCGGTCCGGGCGGTAACGCGGTGGGCAACGGCAACGGCGGTAACGGCGGTAACGGCGGGGTCGGGGATCGCGGTGTGACCCCCAATGGTCTGCTGGCCGGTGTGCCCGGCGGTAACGGTGGCAACGGCGGTGCGGGTGGGGCCGGCGGGGCGATCTCGGGTAACGGCGGCAACGGCGGTCGTGGCGGTGACGGGGGCCGCGGCGGGGCCGGCGGCTTCGGCCGTGCCGGCGTCGAGGGCAACAACCGCGACAACCGTGCCGGAGGGCCGGGCAGGCCCGGGGGCGCCGGCGGTTCCGGCGGCAACGGCGGGGCCGGGGGTAGCGCCGGAGCCAACGGCAACGGCGGCCGCGGAGGGGCCGGCGGTGCTGGGGCTGCCGGCGGCATCGGTGGGGCCGGCGGCGACGGCGCGCGAGGCCGCAACGGGGCTTCGCACTTCGGCGGTAACGGTGGCGCCGGCGGCAACGCGGGGTCCAACGGCAACGGCGGGGGCGGCGGCAACGGCGGTGCGGGCGGCACAGTCACCGGCAACGGCGGGGCCGGTGGGGCCGGCGGCGGCGGTGGGGACGGTACCGGCCCGTTCGCTGGGCGGCCCGGGGTCGGCGGCAACGGTGGACCCGGCAGCACGAGCGCACTCGGACTTTTTGCCGGCTATCCCGGCGGTCGCGGTGGCGCTGCCGGGGCAGCGGCACCGGGTGGCAACGGCGGGCGCGGCGGCAACGGCGGGGCGGCCCGCGGGGACGGCAACGACGGTGCCGGCGGCAGAGGCGGCAACGGCGGGAACGGCGGCACCGCATCCCCCGGCGGCAACGGCGGCCTTTCCAACGGCGAAGGCAACTTTGGAAATACCAATCGCACAGGCGAGGCTGACGCCGGCGCTGGCCGGCCCGGCGGGGCTGGGGGCGCAGGCGGGGCCGGTGGAACCGGCGGCGGAACCAGCGGGGCGGGCGGCAACGGCGGCATTGGCGGGCTCGGTGGCAACGGTGCGAACGGCGCCCTGGGCGGCAGGCAAGATCGCTTCCGTTCAAATAGGAGCAGTTGGAGCCAGTCTGCGGCGGGTAGTAACGGTGGGGCCGGGGGCGCGGGCGGTACCGGCGGCGCGGCCGGGGCCCTCGGGCGCGGCGGCACCGGCGGGGTCGGCGGTAACGCAGGCGCCGCTGGCAACGGCGGGAACTCCGGGGTCAATGTCTTGCCGGGGTCCGGTGGCGTCGGCGGTAACGGCGGTGTTGGCGGGGCGGCCGGGCGCGGCGACCCGAGTGTCATCGTCGCCGGCGCCAACGGTGGCAACGGCGGGGCAGGCGGTGCGGGTAGCCAGGGTCGGGCGTCCTACCGGACTGCCGGGCGAATAGTGGATGTCAACGGGGCTGCGGGTGGAAACGGCGGCAACGGCGGTGACGGCGGCCCCGGCACCACAGCCTTGGTAGGGGGCAACGGCGGCCGCGGCGGCGCGGGTGGGGCCGGCGGGCCACGCTCAGCAACCGGCACCGGTCAGCCCGGCGCGCCCGGCCAGCCCGGCCTCAACGGCCGGCGGGGCTGATGCCGGACCACGTCAGCAGACCTCCGGGTTCTCCCGGCTTGACCAGTTGAAAGGAAACCGGTTCATGCTCAACACGCTTCGTCCGTTCACAGCGGGGGCGATCGCGGTGATCGGCGCGGCCGCGGTCATCACCGGACCGCCGGACACCGCCCCCCGGACACACGACGCACTCGGGGCGCCGTCGACCGCCGAGGTCGCTCTCACGGCGTGGCAAAACCCCTTCGTGGCACTGCTCGACTCCGGGGAGATGGCGGAGAACTACGTCTTCGGCGGCTACTACAACGGCGCCGAGGGCCCGACGCCCGGAGCGGGAGAAGCCAACTGGCCCTCCGCTGGCTTCGACCAGACCGGCGGGGACGTGCTCAACTTCCTGCTCACCCAGCAACCCGCGCTGGGCAACTACTTCTATGTGGGCTTCCTGGAGAACTTCGCCGCCGGGGCCTACCTTCCGGCGCTACAGCAGTGGCAGATCAACGTCGCGGACAACATCAGCGTGGTCCTGAGCGGATTGAACCGCGCCGCCCGGGATCTGGCGACGGGTCAGTGGGCCGAAGCCGGCGAGACAGTCCGCGAGGCTTTCGCCACCGTGCTGGCCAATGTCGCCGCGCGCACCGAGGCACTGGTCGCCGCGCTTCCGCAGATCCTGAAAACGTTCGCCGGCGCGGTGATCGGCGGAACCCAGTTCCTGGCCGCCAAGACCGCCGCGGTCGTCAAGGAGGTGGTGGCACGTCTGTCCACCGGCAACCTCGAGGGCGCCTGGAACGCCGCCGTCGACGGAACGCTGGGGCCGTCGGGGATCACCGGGGCGTTGTTGAACCTCAACACCGGGGCGGGTGTGCAGACCGGGCCGATCCTCAACCCGGCCAGCGACATTCCCACAAACTTCGTGCCGAGCGTGCGCACCGCGGTGCAGGCCGCGCAGTGGACGCTCCGGGGGGCTCTGGAGGCGGAACCAACCGTGGCGGCGCCGCCGCCGGCCGCCGCTGCCAACGGCGAAACGCCCACTGCGGCGACGGCGGCCCCCGAGACGCTCGACGTCCCGGATGCGGCCGACGCCGCACCGGACGCCGTCGAGGCCCTCGCCGCTGACACCGCGCCCGACGCCGCCGGTGCGGCGGGCCGGGCGGTCTCCTCCGGTGAGGACGCCACCCCCCACCGCGGGGCCGCCGCCCGCGACCGCGCCCACCGCTCTGCCGCCCCGGACACCGTCGAGGCCCTCGCCGCTGACACCGCGCCCAACGCCGCCGGTGCGGCAGGCCGGGCGGTCTCCTCCGGTGAGGACGCCACCCCCCACCGCGGGGCCGCCGCCCGCGACCGCGTCCACCGCTCTCCCGCCCCGGACACCGGCCGGCACCGGTCCTGACCGTTCGCCTGCCCTTTCCCCAACCGCATCCGCTGCGGTCGGGCGCCGAACTGCGCGCGGTACGCGCCGCCGGGCCCATCCATCGGGTGCGCACCCCGGTCGGTGACGAGGCCTGGCTGGTCACCGGCTATGCCGAGGTCCGTGAACTGCTCGACGACGACCGGCTCGGCCGGTCGCACCGCTTCCCGGCCACCGCGCCGCGCAGCCGGGCCTCGGCGCTGTTCGGAGGCCCGATCGGCGAGTACGACGCGGAGTTCACCGGGCACGAGCGGATGCGCTCGCTGCTCAATCCACACTTCTCCGCCCGCAGCCTGCAGGCGCTCAAGCCGAAGGTGGAGGCACTGACCAAGCACCTGCTGGACGAGCTGGAACGGGACGGCCCGCCGGCCGACCTGCACGCGACACTCGCGCTGCCGCTGCCGGTCCAGATGATCTGCGAACTGCTGGGCGTGCCGTACCGGGACCGGGACACGTTTCAGGTTTGGGTGCACGCCTGCGCCTTCGAGGCCGACCCGACCGAGTCGGTGCAGGGGATGGCGGCGCTGATCGACTACTGCGCCGGCCTGGTGGCCGACAAGCGCCGCCGGGCCGGCGAGGATGTGATCTCGTCGCTGTGCGGCGAGGAGGGCCTCGAGGACGTCGAAATCGCCGTGCTGGCAATGGTTCTGCTGTTCGCCGGCTTCGAGACGTCGGTGGTCCAGATCTGGCACCAGATCGCGCAGTTGCTCAGCGAACCGGCCTTGTGGCAGACACTGCTGGAGGATCCGTCGCAGATTCCGCGGGCGACCGAGGAGTTGATGCGGGTGACGATGAACGCCAATCCCGGCATTCCGCGCTACGCTCGGGCAGACATCGCGATCGCCGGCGTCACCATCGCCGACGGGGATCTGGTGATCCTCGATCCTGGGTCGGCCAACCACGACCCGGCGTTCTTCGACCATCCAGACGCCGTCGACTTCGCCCGCAAGGGATCGACACCCCTGTCGTTCGGCTACGGCCGACGATATTGCCTGGGCGCGCCGCTGGCTCGTCTGGAGTTGAAATCCGTTTTGACTCAACTTATTCCGCGCTTTCCAACTATGCAACTGGCGGTCGACGCCGCCGAGTTGAGAGTCGACATCGACTCGCTGGGATCCGGCCTGGGCCCGCTACCCGTGACCTGGTGAGTCCAGCGAGCGGCCACCGATAGTTGATCGAGGTCACGGTGGCCGCGGAGGCATCTCAAACATGGACGAATACCCACACATTCAGCCAGGCGATCACCGTCACCGCCCAGCCTGGCGTTTCGATCGAGTCGCGTGACCCTGTCAAGAGAGTCACCGGCGATTTCACCCTGGTGATGCGCAACACCACATGGAATCTCTACGACGTCAACTTCGACTCGCCGGACGCTGATCAGCGCAGCGAATACAACGCCATCACAACCCCGATCTCAACCGTCGGGTAAGGGTGCCCGAACCGATCCCGCTGTGTTCCAGCGTTAGCCCTCCCGGGCGTCCCCGGGCGCTGCACCGTGGTTACCGTCGTAGCGTCGAAGCGCCTCGCCCAGCCCGGCGCGGCGGGTGACACCCAGCGTGCGGAACAACCGGTACAGGTGGGAATCGACGGTGCGTGGTGAGAGGCTGAGTTCGGCGGCGATCTGTTTGGTGGTCGATCCCGCGGCGGCGAGTTCGGCGATCCGACGCTGCTGGGCGCTGAGCGGATCGGGTTGGCCCAGGGAGCGTTTCACCGAGGCTCCGGCCGCCCGCAATTCGGCGCGGGCCCGCTCGGCCCAGGGGTGCGCGCCCAGCTGATCGAAGGCCTCAGCCGCCCGTTCCAGCGCCGCCCGCGCCTCGGTGTGACGCCGCACCCGCCGCAGCCACATGCCGTGGGCCAGCTGGATTCTGGCGTGATCGAAGGGATAGTCCGCGATACCGGGGCGGGTCAGCGCGGCCCGGTAGAGCTCGTCGGCGTCGGTGTCCGGCGATGTCATCGCCGAGACCGCCAGGGTCAGCGCCGCCGCCCGCTCCGACACCCCGGCCAGATTCAGCCGCGCCGCCTCCTCGGTCAGCGCGCGGGCCTCCTCGATCCGCTCCGAACGCAGCGCGGCCTCAACCGAGTCGAGCATGTACTCGGCCACCTCGTGCAGGGAGTGGCGCGGCCACTGCCCCGGCGGGCTGATTCTGATCGCCGCCCGATAGGCGGTGTCGTAGTCGGCCTCGGCCAGGGCGGTGCGCACCGCGATCCGCTCGGCGGCATCGAGCAGCCGGTGCAGGCCCCGCGGCGTCGACCAGGCCCTGACCTCGGCGGCATACCGGTGGGCGGTCTCCCTATCGCCGCGTCCGGCGGCGAGGATCCCCAGATCGGCGAGCACCTGGTGGCGGCGCAACTGGCTGCACTCGACCTGCTGGGCCATCCGCAGGCAGCTCGCCCCGACCTGCTCGGCGTGGGACCAGTGCCCGGCCGCGATCAGATCCAGCAGCACCACCCGCCCGCACTCGATGGCGTCGACGGACGCGCCCTGCTCGCACAGATGGGTGAAGGCCGCCTGGAGTGGAGCCCGGAACTCGGCCATGACCCCGGCGCAGTACGCCGGGAACGACAGCAGCACCATCCGCTGGGCCGGGACCTGCGGGAGTGACTCCACCCACCCGCCGAGCATCGCGCGCACAGCGTTCGCGGTGCCGGCGATGTCCTCATCAGCGGTGCGATACATCAGGACCGCCGGGTCCAGCCGGTCCTGCAGGCTCGACAGGGCGGCGTTGGTCTGCGCCCGATGCCCGGCGCTGCCGGAATAGTTGGTGATCGAAACCAGCAGGTAGACCAGCCGGTTGAGGGTCTTGTCACCGAGGGTGTCGGCTTCCTCCATCGCGTCGAGGATCCGCCGGTGGGTGGAGACCACCTCGCCGTCGGCGTGAAACCCCTGGTAGCACTCCGCCAGGACCGCCAGCGCCGAATCACCCTGCCCGGTCGCGGTGGTTTCCAGCAGATCCTCCACCCCGCCGGACTGGCCGGCCCGGGCGGCGACGAACACCGCATCGGCGACCAGTGCCGCCCGACGGTCCGGGTCTGGGCTGAGTTCGGCGGCCCGGCGCAGCCACTCCGCACCCACCGAGAGTCCGCCGCGGCGGATGGACAGCCTCGCCGCGGCGGCGAGCACCTCGGCCACCTCTCGATCGGGTTCGGTGCTCGCTTCGGCCAGATGGGCGGCCCGGCGCACCAGCACCTCGCCGTAGAGTCCGGCGAGGTCGCGGTGGGCCTCGCGGCGCTCCTGCGGATCGGCCTGGTGGATGACCGCCGCGCGAACCAGGGGATGGCGAAAGACGATCTCCCCCAACGGATTCACGACCAAAAGACCTGCCTGCACCGCAGGCAGGACGTTCCGCATGGCATATCGCGCTCGGGTCGGCGACGGGACGCTGCCGGCGATGCCGTCCAGTGCTGCCCGCAACAACTCGGCCCGCACACCCGGGCTGAGCTGTCCCAGCCGCTCGCCGAACACCGCCACCAGACGCTGCGTCAGCGGCATCCCGCCGGCGCTGTGTTCGAGCCGATCGGTGCCACGCGGAAGTTCGGCCAACGCCAAGGGATTCCCCTGCGCTGCCGCGAGGATCGCCGTCCTGGTGGCCGCCGGCAAGGGCAGCCCGGTCCGCTCCAGCATGCGCACCGAATCCTCGGCATCCAGCGGCGCCAACTCCAATGCGCTCCACCCCGCACTGGAGAACGCCGATGCGTGCGGAGTCCGAAGGCCGGCCACGATCCGGACCCGGGGGTGGGTCAGCCGCCGCCCCACAGCTCCCAGTACCTGCGCGCTGACCCTGTCCAGCCAGTGCACGTCATCAATCACCAGCAGCACCGGCCGGGTGTGCCCCGCCGCCGCCAACAGATTTAGCAACGCCATTACCAGCGGCAATACCGCCACCTCGGAGTCCGGGTCGCCGCCGAAAACCGGCGCAAGAACCGCGCGGTCCGTCGCATCCACATCGGCCTGGAATTCCTTCAGCGCGAACACCAGTTGATTGAGCCCACCCAGCGCGAAGGGTTCCTCGGCCTGCACCCCGAGGATCCGCACCACCCGCCAGCCACCACCGGCGGCCCGGGCGCACATCTGATCGATCAACGCCGACTTACCGACACCAGGCTCCCCGGACACCACCACCGCGCACTCGGTGTCCTCGGCCAGCATCCGGCCCAACCGCAGCGACTCAAGCTCGCGGCCCAGCAGGTCGTCGGCCTCGGGCATGCCCTGATTATGCGTGGCCGGGGAGGGGATGCAGTAATTTCACCGATCCCTGAGGCGGGTTGGTGCGGTATGTTCAGGCCACCGAGGTGTCCGGCTCGCAATCACGTGGGCGTGCCTCGGTTCTGCACCGCTGGAGACGCTGTGAAGCACAGGCCGACCACGATCCGCGACCGCCTCGGCGCCCTGCGGGGTCTGCTGAGAATCAGCGATGACGACTACAACGCCTATATGCGGTCCTATGGCGAGTTGTTCGTCGATTCCCCGGAGAACACCCGGGCCGACTACGAAGCCGGGGTTGCGCTGCGGGGGTATCCCCAGGGCAGCAGCAACGAACTCACCGAGTTGTACAAGGTCATCCACCTGCTGTGCACCCTCGGCTCGGTGGAGAAGATGTACATGCCGCCGCAGATCGACGCCGGCGAGTCGGTTCTGCAGAATCAGATTCTCTTCGAACGCATCGTCGCCGACGACCTCAACCTCACCCCCGGTGAAAAGGTGCTGGAGTTGGGCTGCGGGTGCGGCGCCATCGCCGAGCACATCGCCGAGTTAACCGGCGCGGACCCGTATGGCATCAACCTGGACCGCTCGCAGATCGAGAAGGCCTGGCGCAACCCCAATCTGCCGCGGTCGAACTTCCAGATCGGCGACTTCAACAAGGCTCTGGAGTTCGACGACGCGTCGTTCGACGCCGTGTACGCGATCCAGCCGATGACCTACGTCAGCGACCACGCATTCACCTTCAGCGAGGTGTTCCGCATCCTGCGGCCCGGCGGGCGCTTCGTCATCAACGATGTCGCCGCCCTGGATGCCTACGACCGCGACGACGACCATCAGCGGACGTTGATCCAGCACACCAGGGAGCTGACCGTGTTCGGCGGGTTCTGGTACTACAAGTACTGGGAGGACGCCTACCGCGACGCCGGCTTCGAACTGCTGTCCTCGGTCGGGCGACCCGCGGTGGAGCTGATCAAAAAAGAGGTCGCCCTCTTCGACAGATACGAAACGGTGTTCAAACTCCTTGCCCGCCTGCACCTGATCCCCGGTAAAACCAATGCGCTGATGGGCCGGATGAACGCGAACAGCCATTCCTACATCCGGGCCGAAGAAGAGGAACTGCTGACCCTCAACTGGCACTGCGTGGGCCAGAAACCCGCGTGATGTCGGCACCGTGAGCCACCCGAACCCGTGACGATGCGAGAGATCCTGGGTGGTCTGGCGGTGGCGCGGCGATCGCCGCAGCACGGGGTGGACTGGAACGTCTATCAGGGAAACAACGGCGCGAACAACGTGCTGTCCTATCTGGCGGTGACTCCGATCGCCAGCCTGACCGATTTCGACGTGCTCGAGTTCATCGACGACACCATGATCCGCACCGCCGACTTCGCCGAACCGGTCACCGACGCTTGGTATCTCACCAGCATCCAGGCCGGGTTCGAACCCTGGAATGGCGGCGTCGGCCTAAGCGTCAATTCGTTCGACGCCAGCGTGAACTGACGCGCCCCCTTACGTACCGGGCAGGCGCTCGGCCCGTCCCGTGCCTGAGCCCGCCGAGGGGTGACCGCGACACCGATCCGAGTCAACACCGGTCCGCACCGCCATCTACTGTCGAGGCTCAGCACCAACCCCGGGAGACAGCATGGAAAACGATCCGTATCTTGCGCATCACGTGGTGCGCGAGACCCGGCCGGCTGACCGGATGCACCAGTACGACCCCCATCTGGCGGGGCTGGTGTACGAGTACGTGCGCACCCGCCTGGGATTCACCGACACCCCACTGGATCACCCGAAGCCGCCCGAACCCATCATGGAGGCACTCGACGGGTTCATCGACGAGTACGGCCGCGACCCCCGCGAGGTCCTCGACGCCTACGTGCAGCACATCGCCTCGAACGTGCTGTCCACCGACAGCCCGCGCTTCTTCGGGTTCATTCCGGCCGCGCCGACCAAGGCCGCGCTGTTGTTCGACACCGTGGTCTCCATTGCCTCGCTGCAGGGATGCTCATGGCTGGAGGCCTCCGGTGCGATCGTCGCGGAGAACCAGGTGCTGCGCTGGATCGCCGATCTGGCCGGCATGCCGCCCGATACGGGTGGCACCTTCGTATCCGGCGGTTCGGCCGCGAACCTCTCCGCCCTGGCCGTCGCCCGGGAGATCGGGCGGGAACGTTTCGGGGTTCGTGAGGTGCGGATCGCCTGCAGTGACGAGGCGCATTCCTCGGTCGCCAACGCCTGTCGGATCCTCGACGTCGAACCCTTCGTGGTTCCCTCCGAGGACCACCGTTTCACCGGGGCGGGGTTGAGCGCCGCCCTGGACGGTTACGACGGCCCGCCGGTCGTCGCGGTGGTGGCCACCGCGGGAACGACCAATGCCGGCATCGTCGACGATCTGGAGGGCATCTCGGCGGTCTGCCGGGATCGCAATCTGTGGATGCATGTCGATGGCGCGTACGGCGCCGGGGCGCTGCTGTCGGATCAGAAGTGGCGCTTCGCCGGACTCGAGCACGCCGATTCCTTCATCACCGACCCGCACAAGTGGTGGTTCGCGCCGTTCGACTGCGCCGCGGTGCTGTACCGCGATCCCGACCAGGCGGCCTCGGTGCACACCCAGCACGCGTCATACCTGGATCCGTTGCACCAGTCCGACCATCCGGAGTACTGGAATCCGACCGACCTCGCCCACCACCTCACCCGGCGCGCCCGGGGACTGCCGCTGTGGTTCTCCCTGGCGGTACACGGCACCAACGCCTACCGGGTGGCCATCCAGTCCGTCCTCGACCTGACCCGGGAGGTCGGCGAACTCGTCGACGCCACCCCGCATGTGGAACTGGTCCGTGAGCCGGGGCTCTCGATCGTGCTGTGGCGCCGGCCCGGCTGGACCAAAGAGGACTACCTGGATCTGCAGAACCGGCTTCTCGCTGCGCAGGTGGCCTTCGCCACCCCAACCGTCTGGGAAGGCGAGGTCATCGGCCGCTTCGCGCTACTGCACCCCTCGACCACCCTCGACATGGTCCAGGTGGTCCTCGACGCCGCCCGCTAGCCGCCGCGGCAGGCCCGGCGGTCGGCGGTCTGCAAGGATCGCTCCCATGACGGGCCGGGACGAGTTGCGCACGGACAGGGCAGACGCCGATCTGATCGGCGGCGTCCCGCGCCGACGCATCGTGATCGCCTCGATGATCGGCACCACGATCGAGTTCTACGACTTCTACATCTACGCCACCGCGGCGGTGCTGGTGTTCCCGAGCCTCTTCTTCCCCAAGGGCAATCCGACGACGGCCCTGCTGGCCTCGCTGGCGACCTTCGGCCTGGCCTTCGTGGCCCGCCCGCTCGGATCGATCCTGTTCGGACATTTCGGCGACCGGGTGGGCCGTAAGGCCACGCTGGTCGGGTCCCTGCTGCTGATGGGGATCGCGACGTTCGCGATAGGGCTGCTGCCCACCTACAGCCAGGTCGGACTGTTGGCCCCCGTGCTGCTGGCGGTCCTGCGTTTCGCCCAGGGTCTGGCGCTCGGCGGGGAATGGAGCGGTGCGGCACTGCTGGCCACCGAGACCGCCCGCCCGGGCAAACGGGCCTGGGCGGCGATGTGGCCGCAACTGGGCGCCCCGCTGGGTTTCCTGATGGCCAACGGACTGTTCCTGCTGATGATCCTCTGGTTGGGGCACAGCGCCGCCCAGCCGGATCTGGCCGGACCGTTCCTGTCCTGGGGCTGGCGGATCCCGTTCCTGCTCAGCGCGGTGATGGTCATCATCGGGCTCTACGTCCGGTTGCGGCTGGCGGAGACCCCGGTGTTCGTCCGCGCCGTCGAGCGGGGCGAACGGGTGAAATCGCCGCTGGCCGAGGTGTTTCGGGGCAGCTGGCGTCAGCTGATCATCGGGACGTTCGTGATGCTCGCGACCTACACGTTGTTCTACATCGTGACAACGTGGGCGCTGAGCTACGGCACCGCCAAGCGGCCGCCGGACGGTAAGGGCCTGGGCTTCGACTATGTCGCCTTCCTGCAATGGCAGCTGATCGCGATGCTGTTTTTCGCGGCGATGCTGCCGGTGGTCGGCCGGCTTGCCGACCGGTTCGGCCGCCGGGCCACCCTGCTGGTGGTGACGGCCGCGATCATGGCCTACGGCGCGTTGTTCGGGCCGATGCTGTCGCCGGAATCCGGGTCGCAGACGACCATGCTGATATTCCTGATCGTCGGGATGACGTTGATGGGTCTGAGCTTCGGGCCGATGAGCGCGGTCCTGCCGGAGATGTTCCCGACGAACGTCCGCTACACCGGATCCGGGATCTCCTACAACGCGGCGAGCATTCTGGGCGCTGCGGTCGCACCGTTCCTGGCGACCTGGATCGTCTCCGAATTCGGGGTGGGTTGGGTGGGCCTGTACATGTTCACCGCGGCGGCGCTGAGCTTCGTGGCGTTGCTGGTGATGCGGGAGACCAAGGACGCCCCGCTGGACACCGAACCGGATCAGGTCCTGATCTGAGTCGCTGCGGTGACAGCGGGCCGTAACGGGTGGCCCGTCATATGCGACGATCGGACTAGAGTTCGCTGATTTCCTACCCGTCGGCCCACCGGCGAGGACACCAGAGAGGACCGCCGGCTTCATGACCGAACGTCACCGCGCAGTCGCCGCGGCCGTGGCAGCCCTGGCCGTCATCGCCACCTCGCTCGCCGGGGCAGTGCCCGCGGGGGCCGATCCCGCCGACCCGACACCCACCTATCCGGTTCCCCCGCCGCCGGCACCAACGGACGACTCGCCCGCGGCTGACCAGCCGCTGGCGGCGGCACCCGCCGATCCGGCCGCCCCGCTGCCGCCCCCGGTCGGTCCGCCGGGAGTCCCGGAGATTCCGAACCCGACGTACGGCTCCGGAAAGTCCGGCGGGGGAGTGTTCGGAACGCTGATGGACATCTGGGACCAGGTCAAGAATCCGACCTTCACGGCCGAAGAGATCTATGGATCGGGGGTAGGTCCGACGCCACCGCCGGGGGCCGGACCCGCACCCGCCCTGCCGCCCGGATACGTGTCGACCAACGCGCCGGGTTCGGAAACTCCGGCGACCTCGTCGGGGGCCGACGGCGGATCCGCGCCCGGACGGCCGGCCCTGCCGCCCGGCTACTACCCGCTCGATGGGCCGCCGCCGCCCTGGTATTCCGACCCTTCCGCAGCGCCTGAGACCGTTCCGGATCCATCGCCGACGGGCTAACAGTGTCACCACTCGGCCCACAGGCACCATTCGCACCATGAGTTGGCGCGGGTATCCGCCCGCTGCTCTATTTTCTTCAGGTGACTTTTTCATTTTTGGGCGCTGTTGGCCGGTGGGCGGCCCACCTGCTGCCGGTTGTCCTGCCGGTTGTCGTTGTTGCCGCTCTGGGTTGCTCTGCAGTGCTCGTACAGCCCGGACCCGCTCCTGCGGTGCGTTTGAGCGCTGATGCCAACCCGTTGGCCGGGCGGCCCTTCTACGTCGATCCGATCTCCCGGGCGATGGCGGCGGCCAAGAATGCCAACCCGCCGAGCCCCGAGCTGACCACCATCGCCAACACCCCGCAGGCGTACTGGCTCGACCACGCATTCCCGACATCCACGGTCGCCAGCACGGTGTCGCGATACGCCGGCGCAGCGCAGGCGGCCGGGGCGATGCCGATCCTGGCGCTCTACGCGATCCCGTACCGCGACTGCGGGAGCTTCGCCGCAGGCGGGTTCGCCACCGCCGCCGGCTACCGCGGGTGGATCGACGCCATCGCCGCCGGTCTGGGCGACCTACCGGCGGCCATCATCCTCGAACCCGATGCCTTGGCGATGGCCGACTGCCTGTCGCCCGATCAGCGCCAGGAACGTTTCGACCTGATCAGCTACGCCGTCGACACGCTCACCAGGAATCCGGCGGCGGTGCTGTACGTCGACGGCGGGCACTCGCGCTGGGTCAGCGCCGAGGTGATGGCCGAGCGGCTCAACGCGGTCGGGGTGGACCAGGCGCGCGGTTTCAGCCTCAACATCACGAACTACTACACCACCGAGGAGGAGATCGGCTACGGGGAGACGATTTCGGCACTCACCAACGGAGCGCACTACGTCATCGACACCTCGCGCAACGGTGCCGGACCGATACCCGACGCCCCGCTGAGTTGGTGCAACCCGGAGGGCCGTGCGATGGGTGTGGCACCCACCACGGCCACCGCGGGTCCGCATGCCGATGCCTACCTCTGGCTCAAGCGGGTCGGGGAATCCGACGGGGCATGCGAGCGCGGGGATCCTCCGGCGGGCCGGTTCGTCAACGAACTCGCCATCGAGCTGGTGCGCAACGCCGGCCAATAGGAAGCCGCCGGTACCCACCCGTCAGCAACGCATAGATGCCTCTCGTCCGGTGAGCGGAGTCGCACCGCGGGCCGTTGTTTCGACAGGGCTCGCCCCCTGCACTGGCAACGATGCGCCACCCACCTGAACACCCCGATCGGCTACGCCCGCATTCGTAGAAAGCTGCATTCTTGTGATGCTTCCGTCCTGCGGATGATCGTCCGGCGTGTTGGAATACAGTCCACGGTTTTGGCGCGGCTGAAAGTCCGACCGCGTTCTGGTGTGCACATGTCCGACGCGTGATGAGGATGCTCCTATGAATATCGATTCCCTTTCGGTGTATGTCGGCCCGAACGTCCACGCACGCGAGGCCGTCATCCGCCTCAAGGTGGACGTCAGGCCGAGTTATGCCGAATCCCTCCAGGCTCTGGGGGCGGGCGTGATCGACACGTTGGCAGCGGTGCTGCCGGGGCTTGCCCGTGAACAGGCCGAGTTGCTTGCCGCACTGCGCGCCGGCGAGCCGCTGTCCGTCGGCGATCTGGTCGGAAAGCTGGCTCTGGCGCTTCAGCATGCCGCCGGCATCGACGGCACGTTGGCGTGGTCGGGGCCGACCAGCGATCCGGATGTCGTCGAGGTGTTCTACAGCTACGGCAACGAGGACATCGGTATCGAGGCCGGCGAAGTCGCCTGTGACATGCTCGCCGCCATCGCCCGACACTTCCAGGATGCCGAGGAGGGGTCTCCCGATCTCGACAAGGACGTCGATGATTTCCTGGACTATGCCGAAAGGCGTTCCCTGGGGCCCTCGGCCATGGAATTGGTGCGTGCGGCCCAGGCCCGCGACATTCCGGTCTACCGGCTCAACGACGCCAGCCTGATCCAGGTCGGCCAAGGCAAGTACCAGCAGCGGATCGAGGCGGCGCTGACGTCGAAGACCTCGCATATCGCCGTTGAAATCGCGTCGGACAAGAATCTCGCCAACAGCATCCTCGCCGACCTCGGTCTGCCCGTGCCGAAGCAACGCCTGGTCTACAGCGTGGATGAGGCGATGGGGGCGGCCGAACGAATCGGCTATCCCGTCGTCATCAAGCCGCTCGACGGCAATCACGGCCGGGGCGTCACCGTCGACATCGCCGGCGAGGACGGCATCGCCGCCGCCTTCGAGACCGCTGACGCCGAAGGATCGGCCGTGGTGGTCGAGACCATGCTGCGCGGCGACGACCACCGGCTGCTGGTGGTCAATGGCCAGCTCGCCGCCGCCGCGCGCCGGGTACCGGGGCATGTGAAGGGCGACGGGCGCTCCACCATTGCCGAGTTGGTGGGCATCGTCAACCAGGATCCGCGCCGTGGCGTCGGGCATGAAAACGTGCTGACCCGGCTCGAACTCGATGATCAGGCCAAGGCCTTGCTTGGAGGAAAAGGGGTACACCGCAGAGACGGTCCCCGCCGAGGGCGAGGAGGTTTACCTGCGCAAGACCGCGAACATTTCGACGGGCGGCACGGCGGTGGATGTCACCGACACGATCCATCCCGACAACAAGCTGATGGCCGAGCGGGCGATCCGGGCGATCGGGCTCGATGTCGGTGCGGTGGATTTCCTGACCACCGATATCACCAAGAGCTACCGCGAGACCGGTGGCGGCATTTGCGAGATCAACGCGGGGCCAGGCCTGCGCATGCACATCGCGCCTTCGGAGGGCACGCCGCGCGACGTGGGCGGGGCGATCATGGACATGCTCTTTCCGCCGGGAACCCATGCGCGCGTTCCCATCGCCGCCCTGACCGGAACGAACGGCAAGACCACGTGCTCGCGGATGCTGGCGCACATCCTGAAAATGGCGGGTCATGTGGTGGGGCAGACCTCGACCGACGCCGTGGTGATCGACGGCAACGTGACCGTCAAGGGCGACATGACCGGGCCGCTGTCGGCCAACATGGTGCTGCGCGATCCCTCGGTCGATATCGCGGTCCTGGAGACGGCCCGCGGCGGCATCGTCCGCTCCGGCCTGGGCTACAACTTCTGCGATGTGGGCGCGGTGCTCAACGTCGCTTCGGACCACCTGGGCCTCGGCGGCGTCGACACCCTGGACGACCTCGCCCGGGTCAAACGCGTCGTCGCCGAAGTCACGCGCGGCACGGTGGTGCTCAACGCCGATGACGAGCAGACGCTGAAAATGGCGGCCTTCTCACCTGCCAAGCAAGTCATGTACGTGACGCGCAACCCGGAGCATGAACTGGTTCGCGAACATATCCGCCTCGGCAAACCCGCGGTCGTTCTCGAGCTCGGGCTCAACGGCGACCAGATCGTGATCTATGACAACGGCACCCAGATGCCGCTGATGTGGACCCATCTGATCCCGGCGACGTTGGAAGGCAAGGCGCTGCACAACGTCGAGAACGCCATGTTCGCCGCCGGCATGGCCTATGCGCTCGGTAAGACCCTGGATCAGGTCCGCACCGGACTGCGCACCTTCGATAACAGCTTCTTCCAGAGCCCGGGGAGGATGAACGTCTTCGACGAACACGGTTTCCGGGTGATCCTCGACTACGGGCACAACGAGGCCGCGGTGGGGGCCATGGTCGACGTGGTCGACCGACTCACGCCGCGCGGGCGCCGGATCGTCGGCGTGACCTGCCCGGGCGATCGGCGCGACGAGGATGTGGCGGCGATTGCGGCTAAGGTCGCCGGCCATTTCGATACCTATATCTGCCACCGCGATGACAATCTGCGCGATCGCGGGCACGACGAAATCCCGACGCTGATGCGGGCCGCCCTGATCGCCGAGGGGGTCTCCCCCGACGCGATCACCATCGTCGAAGAGGAGAAAAAGGCCCTCGATACAGCGCTTTCGCAGGCCCAACCCGACGATTTACTGCTGTTCTTCTGCGAGGCGATCACGCGCTGCTGGAAGCAGATCGTTCACTTCACGCCGACATTCACCGCGCCCGGGCCCGAGCCCGTCGCGAAGCGTCTGGCAGCGTCCACCTTCGGAGTTCCTGATGGCTTCGTTCTGACCGCGGATGATCGCGGAGTGCTGATCGTTCCGGCGAATGACTAGGGAGATATGACATCCAGACGTGGCAGATTTCCATGTGTTCATCGTCGGGAGCACCTCCCGAAACTAGCTATCATCGGCGGCCGACTGGAGGATGACAACGCCGCCATCTATGACGAGATGCGCCGTCTGGCGGGCGGACGGATCGTCGTCTTTGCGACGGCGTCGTCGGTGCCTGACGAGGTCGGCATCGAAACGGTCGAGGTGTTCCGCGCTTATGGCTTCGATGCCGTCCTGGCCGGGGTGCACGGCCCCGGGGCGGGCCAGGCCGCACAGGACGCGGCGATCGCCGACCTGATCGAGGACTACGGAAGCGTCTATTTCACCGGCGGAGACCAGGCTCTGATCACCGGGGCGCTGGCGCCGTTCGGCAGGGAAAGCCGGGTGCTGAAAGCGATCCGCAAATCGCAGCGCAGGGGTGGGCTGGTCGCCGGGTCGAGCGCTGGGGCCGCCATCATGTCCGAGGTGATGTTTTCCGGCGGCACGTCACTGGAAGCCGCGGCCTTTGGTGTGGTCGGGGATGCCGATCAGCCCGGAATTCTGCTGGCGCCCGGGCTCGGATTCTTTCCGTGGGGAATTGTCGACCAGCATTTCATCAAACGCGGCCGGTTCGGCCGGATGGTCGTCGGCATGCAGGCATCCGGTGCCAAACGTGGCTTCGGCATCGACGAAAACACCGCTCTGTTCGTCGAGGGCAAGACTGCCCGGGTTATCGGCGAATACGGTGTCTTCGTATTCGATCTGCAGGAGGCGACGGTCGATCGCCGCCGCAGGCTGATCGAAAACATCGCCTTCAGCTACGCCGACAACGGTGACGCCCTCGACCTGGAGACGGGCCAGGTTCTGCCCGGTCCGGGCAAGCGGCTGGTGACTCCTGGCGACATCACCTACAACGCCCCCGCCCGCTCGCTCCGCAACGTCTTCGGCGCCTATACGCTCTACGATCTCGTGGCACGCCTGGTGCTGGGAGACCCCGAGGTTTATCCGGCGGATCGGGCCCGCGCGGTAGAGCCCAGGGCGGGCTGCGCCACCAGCGTCGAAATTTCGCGTGAGGGCGGCCGAGCGCTCGCCTATATTCCCGGAGACGGGCGTGACTTCCGCATGACGGCGGTGGATTTTCGGGCCAGCATGCAGACGCGCCAGCTCAATGCCGCGCAGCTGGCGGAGAACCGGCGGGCGGCGTTGTCCCGCGACTATGGCGTGCAGCCGGGGCTGCAGGCACGGGTGATGATGCTGGGCTCCGCGCCGCTGGACCGCGGCAGCCCGCTGCTTGCTGAGCTGGCATCGCGGTGCGAGGGACCGGTGGGGGTGCTTGCCGCAGCGTCCGCCGAACCCCGCGAGGCCGCGCGGGACTACATCGGGGCGTTGCGCAGCCAGGGCGTCGAGGCCGCCGACTTAGGCGTCACCATCGACAACGTTGATCGCCTGATGCGAGATGAGGCGCTGGTCGAGCAGATCGCCGCCCTGCGCACCATCGTCCTGACCGGGGGCAACCAGATCAGGCTGGTGGAATCCCTGCTCTACCGCGGCGAGGTCACGCCGTTGCTGATGGCCATTGCGCGGGCGCGGGCGGCCGGCGCGATGATCGTCGGGGTCGGCGGTGCGGCCTCGGCGCTGTCCGGTTTCATGATCGGCGGCGGTACGTCCTACGAAGCGCTGCGGTTCGGCATTGCCTCGGATATGGGACGGCGCGGATTGGTGATCCAGGAAGGGTTGGGATTGTTCGGCGCCGCCATCGTCGACCAGAAACTGGCGTCCTCACGCCGGCTCGGCCGCCTTGCCGTCGCCTGCGCCGAGGAGGGCGTGCGCTTCGGGCTCGGTCTTCTGGAAGACAGCGGCGTCATCGCCAACCACGACAACAGCCAACTCACCGCGATCGGCGCGCGCGGCGCCGTCCTTGTCGAAATCGATCCGCTCAAGACCGAACTGCAGGGGGACGATTTCATCGCGCCCGGCACCAAGCTGTGTTTTGCCGGTCCGGGGGACGTCATCGACATGGCGGCTGGGACCGTCACCCGGCTCGCGCCGGTTACCGATTCCGCCGCCATGCTGGATAGGCTGGTGGCCGAACTGATCCAGGACTGCATCGGCGATTCGGGCCCGGTGATCGCGCCTGGGGTCACACACGAAGCGCATGTTGCCTTGCTCTATCGCTCGGACGAGGATGGCACCGGCTATCTCGATATCGAAAGCATCCGTGATCGGCACGGATAACCCAACAAGAACGGACAATCATGTATTTCGATGGAACCACCCTGGCCGCACTGCTTTCCGATGCGGAGATCGCGGCTGCAAACGGCCCGGCCATTGTCGCCGTCGTGCCGCGCTACACCTCGCCGCTGGCCGTCATCGAGGCCGCCATGGAGGTGCCGGAACTGGGCGAGGCCGGCGTGACGGCCTATCTCGATGCCCAGGGGATCGAACTGCGCGACATGCCCCCCGGTAACCATTTGATCTCCGGGGCGCTGGCGACCGAAGGCAAGCTGAAAGCTCGCCTGCATGCCGCCTGTGCGGCCTACTACGAGACGGAGCCCTTCGTGCTTTCGGACGGCCAGGCCGTGCTTTCGGCCGGCGAGCCGGATGCCCCGCAGGCGGAAGCCCCGCCAGCGGTTGCTCCGCACGAGGTTGCTCCGCAGGCGGAGTGAGACAGGTGCAGCGGGACCGGCTGAGTGGGCAGGTGGAGTGACGTGATGCGCCAGAACTACGATCTGCCGAACTCGCCATATCACCTGACCGTGCTGCACTTCGGTGCGGCGGGGACGGGCAGAAAAGCGTATTTGCAGGCCGGACTGCATGCCGACGAATTCCCCGGCATGCTCGTCCTGCGCATTCTGGCCGGGCATCTGGCCGAAGCAGATGCGCGCGGCGCGGTCCACGGTGAAATCATTGTGGTGCCGCAGGCAAACCCGATCGGCCTGGCGCAGACCGAAACCAGCTTCCTGTCCGGCCGGATCGAAAGCGGCACGGGGGAGAACTTCAACCGGAACTATCCCGATCTGTCAGATCTCGGAAGCCTGGCGCTGGGGCCGGACGCGGCGTCGAATGTCGGCACGATCCGGGCCGCGATGTCCGCGCGGCTCGCGGCGATGCAACCGGATGGAGCACTGGCACATCTGCGCCACAGACTCCTGACACTCGCCCATGACGCCGACCTCGTTCTCGATCTCCACGCCGACAATGAGGCTGAGCCGCACATGTATGTCGGCCCGGCGCTGTGGCCGGCGGCCGAGGATCTCGCCGCCGCGATCGATGCGCGAGCGGTGCTTCTGTCGGAGTTGTCGGGAGGTTCTCCCTTCGATGAGGCCTGCGCCGGTCCATGGTGGGCGCTGGCAGCGAAACATCCCGGTCTGCCCATTCCGCCGGCCTGCCTCGCCGCCACGCTGGAACTCGGCTCCAATGACGACGTCAGTCCCGAACGGGCCACCGAACAAGCCACGGCGCTGCTGCGCGTGTTGCAGGCACGGGGCTTTGTCGAAGGGTCGGGCGGGCACCCGCGTTTGTCCTGCCGCGCCACGGCACTGACGGCGATGGCGCAACTGCGCTCGCCGGTCGCGGGGCTCGTCGTCTATCGCCGGCGGTTGGGCGACTTGGTCCGCAAGGGCGATCTCGTCGCCACGGTGATCGATCCGCTTGGCGGGGAGACTGAATTGCTGGCCGAGACCGACGGGCGGCTCTTCGCCCGTCACAGCCAGCCCTATGCCTGGCCGGGACGGGTGATCGGCAAGATCGCCGGCGACGTTCCGTTGGAGGGCCGAACGGGCAATCTGCTGTCGGATTGATGGCTGTCGGGACCGGAGGTCAGTGTGACCCCGGCCCGGCGTCGGCGGTCTTGGACTTCCGGAACGGCAGGTGCTCGACCACCGTGACGAGCAGCGCGCCGACCACCAGCCCGACCAGGGCCGAGGCCGTCGTGTTCACCATCCAGCCGAGCACGCCGCCGACGCTGGGTACGCCGTGCACGAGGTGCTCGAGTTTGTGCACCAGGTGGTAGGGGGTGGTCCAGCCCAACTCGTCGAACCCCACCAGCAGGATGTGTCCACCGACCCACAGCATGGCGGCGGTACCGATGACCGACAGCCAGGCGAGAACCTTCGGCATGCCGTTCACCAGCATCCGGCCCACGCGCTGCAGGGTCCGCGACGGTCGCCCGGCGAGTTTGAGGCCCAAATCGTCCATTTTCACGATGAGGGCGACGACCCCGTAGACCGCGACGGTGATCCCCACCCCGACGACGGCCAGGATCACCCCGCGGGAGACCACCGGTTCGGTGAGGACCTCCTTGAGGGCGATCACCATGATCTCGGCGGACAGGATGAAGTCGGTCCGGATCGCGCCCGCGACCGTCGTCGACTCGGCATCCGGGCCGAGTTCCGCGGCCGGCGCATCGTGATCGTGGTCGTCGTGGCGCAGTGCGTGGATGATCTTGTGGGTGCCCTCGTAGGCCAGGAAGCACCCGCCGAACATCAGGATGATCTCGACCACGATCGGGGCGATGCTGCTGAGCAGCAGGGCCGCCGGCAGGATGATGAGCAGCTTGTTGCGCAACGACCCGATCGCGATCCGACGGATGATGGGTAGTTCGCGCTCGGCGGCCAGTCCGCGTACGTAGGCCGGTGTGACGGCGGTGTCGTCGACCACCACCCCGGCGGCTTTCACGCTGGCCTTGCCGGCCGCTGCGCCGACATCGTCGATCGAAGCCGCGGCCAGCTTTGCCAACGCGGCAACGTCGTCCAGTAACCCGACCAGACCGCCTGCCATCCCGGCTCCTTATGTGCTCGGCGCTGCCGATGCGGACTTTACCCGCCGATATGGCCGACCGGATGACGGATGCGACGAGGGGAAGGAATCCGGGGTGGGGGCGGTTGCACCTGCCATGACTTCGCGAATCGACCTGACCATTGACAACGGAATCGACGCCGAGGCCCGCGGGCGCATCACCGAGGGCCTCGCTAATCTTCTCGCTGACACCTACACGCTGTACTTGAAGACCCACAAGTACCACTGGAACGTCACCGGCCCGATGTTCCAGACCCTGCACCTGATGTTCGAGACCCAGTACAACGAGTTGGCGCTGGCCGTCGATCTGATCGCCGAGCGGATCCGCGCGCTGGGCGCCAAGGCCCCCGGCAGCTACACCGAGTTCGCCGCGCTGACGAGTATCGGCGAAGGGTCCGACGTCAGCAGTGCCACCGAGATGATCCGCGATCTGGTCGCGGGGCAGGAGGCCGTGGTGCGGACGGCGCGCACACTGTTCCCGGTCGTCGACGAAGCCCATGACGAGCCGACCGCCGACCTGCTGACCCAGCGGATGCAGATTCACGAGAAGACGGCGTGGATGCTGCGAAGTCTTCTGGAGGAGTGAACCCGCTCAGCTGAGTCTGAGGCCGGGGCCGCGCAACGTCACTTTCCCTTGGATCGGATCGCCGATTCGACCCTGTCTTCGGGGAGGGACTTGGTGCAGAAGAACCAGTCCTCGCAGTGCACGTCTTCGTCTTTACCGTCCATGCGGTCCTTGGCGGTGCCACAGGATCCGGCGGGCGGGACGATCACCGGTTCGCCTGGCCGCCAGTCCGCCGGGGTGGCGACGTCGTAATGGTCGGCGGTCTGCAGTGCCTTGATGACCCGCAGCAGCTCATCGAAGTTGCGGCCCAGGCTAAGCGGGTAGTAGATGATCGTGCGCACGATGCTCTTGGGGTCGATGACGAACACCGCGCGAACCGCCTTGGTGGTGTCCTCGCCGGGCATGATCATCCCGTACTTCTGGGCTATCTCCATCGAGATGTCCTCCAGCAGTGGGAAGGTCACCTCGACGTCCTTCATATCGCGGAAGGTGATCTTCTCCTTGATGGTGCGCAGCCACGCGATGTGGCTGTAAAGGCCGTCGACCGAGAGTCCCAGCAGTTCGGTGTTGTACTTCGCGAACTCATCCTGCATGGAGGCGAACGTCATGAACTCGCTGGTGCAGACCGGGGTGAAGTCGGCCGGGTGGGAGAAGAAGATCACCCACTTGCCGGAGTAGTCGGCCGGAAAATTGATCGGACCCTGGGTGCTGACCCCGGTGAATGACGGTGCCGGATCGCCGATGCGCGGCATGCTCGGGGTGGGGGCGGGTGCGTCTGTCGTCATGGTGACCTCCGGGTAGCTTTCTGGATCAATTCCAAATTAAAGCATACCCCTAGGGGTATGCAGGTGATGCTCCGCGTCGAGGATTGATATCGGCCCCGAGCCCGCCTCAATCCGTCCACGCGACGATTCTATTGCTCACGCCGACCGCGGTCGCGCGTCGTGGATGTCGATCGCGACCAGGGTGGGGAAGGGCAGCGGTCGGCCCCCGGGCCCCTTCGGATACACCCGGCGCCGGGTGGGCAGCCAGAGTCCGCCGAATCGCTGGTAGTCATGGCAGAAATGGGCGCCTTTGGCCCGGGAACCGATCACCTCGGCGGTGTAGTCGTGTCGGGTCAATCGTCCGTCGGCGTCGAAATGAAACTCCTGGACGGGAGAGTGGGTGGGCAGGCCGGGCGGGAAGCCGACCTTCAGCAGGGTCGCGCCCCCGGGCACTGAGGACTGCTCGATGGAAAATCCCGGGCCGGTCAGCAAAAACGGAATGGTGATGTAGTTCCACATCGCGTAACAGCAGAAATAGCCGAAATCCAATGCATCCCAGTACAGCAATCGACGCCGACTGGCGAATGCGTCCCGCGGACGCTCCCGGATGCGCACGACCGTACCGGCGGCGTTGCGGACCTCGATGCGATCGGCACCGCGCAGGGCGGTTGTCTGCCCCGGTTCGGGGTAGTCGTGCAGAACGACCTCGGGAACTCGCGTCGTGATGCTCAGGTGTAAGTGGCGTTGCGGGGCGACGTGTTTGGCGCTGAACAGAAACCCCCGTGCCGACATCTCAACGTCCACCGAGGACAGGGACTGCCAGTAATCCAATCCGCCGTGCGCTTCGAGGATTTCATCCATGGTGATGGCGGTCATATCGAATCCGGACGTGGCTGACCGCGATTAAGGATCAGATCCGTGTTGCCCGGGTCGGCCGGCGATTGGAAGGCGTAGACGTCAATCAGTGCTCCAGTTGCACGACGGTACGACTATCCAGATGCGGCAGGATCATCTCGGTCAGAATCCGCTGATGCTCGGGATGGTCCCGGTAGGCGGTGAAGCAGTCCCGGTCGTCAAAGGTGCCGACGATCGCGAAGTCGTAGGCCGCGGGGGTGAGGCCGGCGTCTGGGCCGCAGAGGTAGTTCTCGACGCCGTCGAGTTCGGCGACCAGGCTGCGCAGCGCACCGGCGATCTCGGCGGGAGCGACGTCGTTGTCGCGCCATTTGAATGTCACGACGTGGGTGAAGACCATGGTGTGCCTGCTTTGGGTGAGTACCTTGGTCAATGACGGTACCAACGGAAGGCATCTCTCATGACGCAGCCCAAGCCCGGCACGTATGACCCCAAGAAGGGTGGCAAGTTCGAGCCGACCACCAAGGCCGTCCCGCCCCCGCCCCCGCAGCCCGGACGTAAGAAGAGGTAGTGCCTCAGCGTCGCCGAGGGCTCGCCACGTTTACTTCTCGTTAGTTCAGCGTTCACCGCACGTCCAACTAGGGTGGGCTCCGAACGGCGGGAGGTGTCGGTGGAAATCGGACTGGTCATCGCCATCGGGTTCGCCGCTGCTTTTGCCCTCACCAACGGCTTCCACGACGCGTCCAACGCGATCGCCACGCTGGTCGCGACGCGCGGTGCCACCCCGGGCCAGGCCATCAGTCTCTCGGCGGTGTTCAACATGGCCGGGGCGGTGTTGCTGGGCACCGCCGTCGCCGACACCATCGGCACCATCGTCACCGTGCCGCAGAGCCAGATGGTGCCCGTCGTGGGAGCCGGGTTGGCCGGTGCGACCGCCTGGAATCTGCTGACCTGGTGGCTGGGCTTGCCGTCGTCGTCGGGGCACGCACTGGTCGGCGGCCTGGCGGGCGCGGCCATCGCCGACGGCGTGCTATCCGGTTACGGCGGAACGGCATCGGTCAACTGGGGTGGTTTCCAGGGATGGCATCCGACCGGGGTGATCGGAGTCCTGGTGGCTCTGATGGTGTCGCCGATCCTCGGGTTTCTCTTCGGGCTGGTCCTGTTGCGGATGCTGCGGGTGTCCTCGCACCGGTGGACGACACGGTGGAACGCCCCGGTCCGGGCCGGTGGATGGGTAGCCGCAGCCGGGCTGTCCTTCAGCCACGGCGGCAACGACGCGCAGAAGGCGATGGGCGTCATAGCGGTCCTGCTGCTGGCATCCGGCCACTCCAGCACGCTGACGGTTCCGCTGTGGGTCAAGATCCTCACCGGTGTCGCGCTCACCCTGGGTACCGCGCTGGGCGGGTGGCGGATCGTCAGGACAATCGGTCGCCGGATCTTCAGCCTCACCCCGGTGGATTCGTTCTCCAGTCAGGTCGCATCGACGGCCGTCATCCTCGGCGCCTCGCTTGTCGGTGCCCCGGTGAGTACCACCCAGGTGGTCGCCTCCTCGGTCGTCGGCGTCGGTGCCGGCCGGCGTCGGTGGAAGCACGTGCGGTGGCGGATCGTGCAGGAGATGGCTCTTGCCTGGCTGACCACGATCCCGGCGGCCGCCCTGGTGGCGGTCGGCGTCCTCATCGGATGGAGAGCACTGTGATGTCACGAAGCCCCCGAAGGTCCAAGGCCACCCGCTGGTTCCTTCCCGAGGCCCCCGACCTGCTCGGCATGCTGCAGTCCCAGGCGGATATCACCGCCCGCGGGATGGATGCCTTCGCGGCGTGGGCGGCCGGGGACGCTGTGCGGGCCGATGACGTTCGCACCGCCGAACACGAGTGCGACGAGGTCCGCCGCAGGCTGGTCGACGCGGTCAGCGAGGCGTTCACCACGCCGTTGGAACCGGAGGATCTGTTCCAACTCTCGCGCGATCTCGACCGGGTGATCAATGGTGCGAAGAACACCGTGCGCGAGGCCGAGGCGATGGAGGTTCCGCCGGATCGGGCGACCGCGGAAATGGCCGTGCTGCTCGCCGAGGGTGTCATCCACATACGCACGGCCTTCGGATCGCTGGACAGCCGCGGCACGTCCGCCGCATCGGCCACCGAGGCCGCCGACGCCGCGGTCAAGTCCCAGCGCAATCTCGAGCGGGTCTATCGGCAAGCGGCCTGTGATCTGCTCGGGGTCACCGACATCTCGGTAGTGACCGCGCGACGCGAGTTCTACCGGCGGATCTCGGCCATCTCCGATGACATCGTGGCGGTGGCCGACCGGATCTGGTACTCGCGGGTCAAGGAGTCCTGAGTCGGCCGAGGGCAGTACTACCGGCTCCCTACTTCGGTAGCATAAAGGTGTGAAACTGAGTATCAGCCTGTCCGATGAAGACGTCGCCGAACTGGACGCCTACATCAAAAGCGCTGGGCTACCGTCGCGATCGGCTGGACTGCGCAGGGCGATCCGCATGCTGCGCCACCCGACCTTGGCGGAGGATTACCGCAACGCATGGATCGAGTGGTCCGCCGATCAGCCGGTGTGGGACCAGTCCGCCGGCGACGGGTTCGGCGATGCGCCGCGGTGACATCTGGATGGTCGATCTCAACCCCGTCCGTGGCAGCGAGGCCAACAAAATCCGCCCCTCCGTCGTCGTCAGCAACGACCACGCCAACGCCGCAGCGGCCCGCCTCGGTCAGGGTGTTGTGACCGTGGTTCCAGTGACAAGCAATATCGCCAAGGTGTACCCGTTCCAAGTGCTGCTGGCTGCTGACGCTTCCGGCCTGTCGACTGATTGCAAAGCACAAGCGGAACAGGTGAGATCCGTTGCTGTCGAGCGGCTTACGCATTTCGTGGGGCGACTGGCGGCAAGCGAACTCACCCTGCTGGACGACGCACTGCGGCTGCACCTGGATCTCTGAATCCGCGGGGATTCTCAGCCGGTGAACTTTCCGCTGCGGATCCGGTCGGCGTCCATCAGCGCCAGTTCCTGGGCGGCGGGGATCACGATCTGCGGATCGGGAACCAGGTTGACGTCGTCAGCGCGACCCCAGTAGGGGACGGCGTTGAGGATGACCCGGATCGCGTTGAGCCGGGCCTGGTGCTTGTTCTCCGATCGGACGATCGTCCACGGAGCGTCAGGGGTGCTGGTGCGCCGCAGCATCCGGTACTTGGCGTCGGTGAAGTCATCCCAGTGCTCCTGAGCCTGGACGTCGATCTCGCTGAGCTTCCACTGCCGCAGCGGGTCGTCGCGGCGCCGGTCGAAGCGGCGGGCCTGCTCCTCCTTGGTGACACTGAAGTACAGCTTGACCAGGATGGTGCCCTGGCGAACCAGATCCTTCTCGAAGCCCACCACGCCCTTGAGGAAATTGCGGTACTCCTCATCGGTACAGAATCCGAAGACCGGCTCCACCATGGCGCGGTTGTACCAGGACCGGTCGAAGAGAACGATCTCCCCGCCGGTGGGGAATTGCGCCACATAGCGCTGGAAGTACCACTGGCTGCGCTGCTCCTCGGTGGGCCTGCCGAGCGCCACCACCCGGTAGTGCTTCTCGTTCATGTAGCGGGTGACCCGGCGGATGGTTCCGCCCTTGCCTGCGGCGTCGCGGCCCTCGAAGAGCACGATCATCCGCCGGTTCTCGTCCTCGAGGTAGCGCTGCAGCTTCAGCAATTCGACCTGGAAAGGCTTGAGCTGTTCTTCTTCGGAAATGCGACGGGGGACGGCCATATCGACATTCTTGCTCAGCGGCTTGCGGCCATCGCGGTCAGGCTGGGCTATCTCTGCACCGTCTCGAAATGGCCGCGGTTCAGCGCCGGTGCGGTAGCGCGGACGCCCGCGCGACCCCGAATCAATACGATGATCAGGTGACACTGTCCAGGACGCTCGCGATCCTCGTTGCGCAACTCGGGTTGCTGTTGGGCCTACCGCTCGCCGCCCCCGCGGCGGCGGCGCCGGTTCTGCCCGCCAGCGCGCAGACATCCCAGTGGATCGTCGTCGGTGTGCCGCAATCCGATGCGACGACAGGAACCCTGACCGCCTACCAGAAGGTCGGTCAGCAGTGGAAGACGGTCCTGGGGCCCATCCCGGCCAAGGTGGGGGAGTTGGGGGTCGGTGTTCCGGCGGACGGCGTCTACCGGACTCCGGAGGGTACGTTCGGCTTCGACCAGGCCTTCGGCCGTCAGCCCAATCCGGGTACCAAGATGCCGTATTTCCAAGCCACCGATCAGGACTGGTGGGACGAGGATGCCAGTTCGCCCACCTACAACACCCACGTGCGCTCGGCGGTGAACCCGTCGTCGATCACTGAGAACCTCTACGACTCCGGCCCGGTCTACGACTACGCGGTCAACATGGCGGTCAACCCACAGCGGATTCCGGGCAAGGTGTCGGGAATCTTCCTGCATGTGACCGACGGCAATCCCACCTGGGGATGTGTGGCCATCGGTCGCGAGGAGATGAAGTCCATCCTGACCTGGCTGGACCCGGCGGCAGACCCGCGGATCACCGTCGGCGTCGGGACGCCGTCGCTGGTCGCCGCGAAGTCTTCATGACGCTCCTGCCGCGTTGAGTGCTGGATCGTGAAGCACCTGGTCTTCACCGAACCGGGTGTACTGCAGTGGCAGCCGTTGCCCGATATCCCGGCCGGCCCGGGGCAGGCGGTGGTTCGTCCGCTGGCGGTCGCGCGTTGTGATCTTGACGTCGCGATGGCGGCGTTCGGGATCTTCCCCGGACCTTTCCCGGTCGGCCATGAGATCGCCGCCGAGGTCGTCGAGGTCGGGGCGGGCGTCAGGGAACTGAAAGCCGGCCAACGGGTGGCGGTGCCGTTCCAGGTCTCCTGCGGAACCTGCCGGCCCTGCAGCGAACGACACTATGCCGCATGTGAACCCAACCAGGCCCGCGCCGGTGCGGCCTTCGGGTTCGGCGACGCAGGGGGCGGGCACGGCGGCGGGCTGGCCGATCTGCTTCTAGTGCCGGATGCCGATCACATGCTGGTGGCCGCCCCGGATTCGATCAGTGACGTCGCACTGGCCACGATCCCCGACAACGTCATCGACGCCTACCGCAGTGTGGCCGACGGATTGCGTGATCGCCCCGGCTCCGATGTGCTCGTCGTCGGCGGCGACGCGCCGTCGATCACCCTGTACGCGGTCCTGTGCGCGCGGGCTCTCGGCGCCGGCAGGATCACGTATGCCGACAGCGATCCAGTCCGTCTGGCCGCCGCCTCCGATCTCGGCGCCGACGTGATTGATCTGGGCGGGCAGTACCCGCGCCGACTCGATCGGGCGCCGATCGTCGTGGCGGGTTCGCTGCAGTCCGAGGGTTTGGACTGTGCGATCCGCTCGACGCAGGCCTATGGGCGGCTGACCATCGTGACGATCCATTTCGCCCCGCAGACACCGTTGCCACTGTTGGAGATGTACACCCGCGGTATTACCGTGCACACCTCACGGGCGGATTCGCGCCGGTATCTCAACGAGGTCCTCGATCTTGTGGCCGCCGGACGCATCGACCCGCTCGCGGTGCCGACAACCGAGATCGCCTGGGAAACAGCCGATCAGCGCTGGCTCGAGCCGGCGCTGAAAATGGTGGCGACCCGGCGTTAGTCTTCGCCACTCCAGTCGAAGGCCATGAAGTGGTAGGGCCGGCCGTCGGCCTCGAATACCGCCAGTGACTGTGCGCCGAGTTTTCTGGTTGTGGTGTGCACGGAGCGCGGGTTGTCCGCGGCGACGAACAGCACGCCCAGGTCGAACCTATCCCGGTAGGCCTTCGCCGTGACGGCGTTGAAGGCCGAGTACACCCCGCGGCCGCGGATCTCCGCTGCGATGCAGACCGGTCCGCGGAAGGCGAAGCGCTGCAACGCGATCGGCTTTCCGTTCCATTCCAGAGTCTGGGCGAGATCCAGCATCGCGCGCACGATCGCGGGTAGGCCTGTCTCCGCGGGATCCGGTGGCGCGGTAACGACGATGAATCCAGCGACCTCGTCGTCCTCGGTCACCGCGACGTGGACGCCGCCCGCGTCGACCGCCCGGGCGAACCAGTGCGGTGAGTGCAGGACCGAGATGAAGCCGCCGGCGTACTCGGCAGGGTCGAGGTTGCCGATGTAGTAGCGCGATTCCAGTGCGGTCAGTCCCGCAATATCCTCGTGGGTTGCCAGCCTGATGTGGACATCGGTCATCGCATGATGGTCTCAGGAATGCCCGCGGCTTGCGCCGGTCGTTGCCGCCGGGCAGGTCCGGTGGCGTACCCGGCGGCGGCATGGTGCGCGGCTCGCCGGGCCCTCCTGATCTGTCGGCCGGCCGGCGGATCGTGGGATGGGTGGTTTGTCCGCTGATCGGGGGAAGCTGTGCGACGATCGGCCGGTGCGGGAAACCTTCAACAACCAGAAGGTACGGGTGGTCATCGCCGATGATCACCCGCTGTTCCGGGACGGCCTGATGCGCGCGCTGACCGGCAGCGGTCTGGTCGATGTGGTGGCCGAGGCCAAGGACGGTCCCTCCGCACTGGCGGCGATCAAGGAACACCGTCCGCAGGTCGCCCTGCTGGATCACCAGATGCCCGGCATGGACGGAGCGCAGGTCGCCGCCGCAGTGCTGCGGGCCGGCCTGCCCACCCGGGTGCTGTTGGTGTCGGCCTACAACGACGCCGCGATCGTCTACCACGCCCTGCAACAGGGTGCGTCCGGCTATCTGCCCAAGGAGTCGTCCCGCTCGGAGATCGTCAACGCGGTGATCGACTGTGCCCAGGGCCGCGATGTGCTCGGCCCCAATTTGGCCTCCGGGCTGGCTGCGGAGATCCGGCGCCGAGCCGAGCCGACCGGCCCCGCGCTCAGCGCCCGTGAACGTGAGGTGCTCAATCTGATCGCGAACGGCGGCAGTATCCCGATGATCGCCAAGACGCTTTTTCTGGCACCGTCGACGGTCAAGACTCATGTTCAGCGGCTCTACGAGAAGCTCGGAGTGGGGGATCGGGCTGCTGCCGTCCACGAGGCGATGCGCCGGGGAATGCTGGATTAGCCCGTGGGAAGACTCGTCGACCGACTGCTGGATTTCCTGACCAGCGAGCCCTTGCGGATCCGGTCGTTTCTACGGCTCGTACTCATTGCCCTGATCGCACTGCTCGTTTATCACGCTGGCGTGCAACACCGATTCGAAGACGTGTTCAACGCCGTCTTGGTGGTGTACGCGCTTATCGCAGTCACGTTCCTGATCGTCGTACTGCGCGGGCCGGACCGCTGGTGGTACGGGTGGGTCTCGACCGCCGTCGATGTTGCGGTCGTCGTCGTGCTGTGTATGGCCTCCGGGCCGGCGACGATCGCGCTCTACCCGATCTTCTTCTTGCTGCCGATCTCGGTGGCGTTTCTAGAAAGCCCACTGACCACAGGTCTTCTGGGGTTGAGCGCGTCTATGGGCTACCTGTTGGCCTGGGCGGTTTATGCGACCCAGGACCAGAAGATGGGTGACCGTATTCCGGCCTTGGTCTATGTCCAGGTGGGCTGCCTGCTGTGGTTCACTGCCGCCATCACGGCGATGTCGTTCACGTTGGCGCGCCGCCAGGACCGGGTGCGGGCACTGCTGGATGTGCGGCGCAGGCTGGTGGCGGAGTCGATGCGCGCCGATGAGCGCAGCAACCGGGAACTCTCCGAGCAGTTGCACGATGGTCCGCTGCAGAATCTGCTCGCCGCGCGACTGGATCTCGACGAGCTGCGGGAAAGCCCCACCGCCGCCAACTTCGATCGCCTCGATGCCGCGCTGCGAGATACTGTTTCGGCGTTGCGGACCACCGTCAGCACCCTGAACCCGCAGGTCTTGGAACACGTTGGACTCAGTGCCGCGGTCAACGAGTTGGCCCAGGCCACCGAGCAGCGTTGGGGCACTCCGGTGCATACCGAACTCGACGAAGTGGGCCGCCCGGAGGCTCAGACGCTGATCTACCGCGCGGCGCGGGAGCTGCTGACCAACGCGTACAAACATGCCCGAGCCACCAAACTCGATATCACCCTGCGCCGGGAGAAGGACTCGACCGTTCTACGGGTCACCGACGACGGAATCGGATTCGACCCGGCGATCCTGGATCGGCGCGTCGCCGAGGGCCATATCGGTCTGGCGTCACTGGTCGTCGGCGTCGAGGCCACCGGCGGTTCGATGGCCTTCGGTCGCCCGCCGGGTGGCGGCAGCGTTGTGACGGTGACGGTGCCCGACGGGTTGCAGGCCGATCGACTGCAGACGGTCTGACGGGTCAGCGAACCTCGACGGTGATCGACGGCCAACCGGTCGCACCGTCTGGCGCCGGAGAACTCTGCGCTTCGGTCTGCACCGCGCCGGTATTGTCCGTCGCCCGGGCCGTCACGCGGTGCGCACCAGGGGTTGCCTGCCAGTCGAAGGTCCACAGCCGCCAGGTGTCGTTGGAATACGCGGCACCGAGCGTCGCCGGCTGCCAGGGCCCGTCGTCGATCCGGACCTCGACGGTCCTGATGCCGCGGTGCTGAGCCCAGGCCACCCCACCGACGGTGACCGGACCGGCCGAGACCCGCTGACCCTGGCGTGGAACGTCGATGCGGGACTGAGTCTTGATGGGTGCCTGGGCGGACCAGCCGAGCTTGGTCCAGTACGCCTCCGCCCGATCGAATCGGGTCAGTTCCAGGTCGACCACCCATTTGGTGGCCGAAACGAAGCCGTACAACCCGGGCACCACCAGCCGCGCTGGGTAGCCGTGCTCGACCGGCAGGGGGACGCCGTTCATTCCGATCGCCAGCAGCGAGTCCCGGCCGTCGGTGAGGGCCTCAACCGGGGTCCCCACCGTGAAGCCGTCCGACGAGGTGGACAGCACCATATCGGCATCAGGGCTGATACCGCTGCGCTGCAACAGATCCCGGACCCGGTATCCGGTCCAGACGGCATTGGAGATGAGATTGCCCCCGACCGGGTTGGACACGCACGTCAGGGTCACGGCGGCCTGTACCGCCTCGAACTGCTCGAGGTCGGCGAAGGTGTAGGTGATCTCCCTGTCGACCATTCCGTGGATGCGCAGTGTCCAGTCGGCCCGGGAAATCTGCGGGACGGTGAGCGCGGTGTCGATCCGGTAGAAGTCCTCGTTGGGAGTGATGAAACTCGGCAGCGCGGCTTCGCCGGGTTGGACGTCGGAGGGGATCGGCGGTGCGGGGGAGGCGGGCTTCGGCAGAGCGAAGCTGTCGCGTTCACCGGCCACTGAGCGACGCTGTCGGGTGAGAACGGTGCCGGCGACGCCACTGAGTGCACCGATGCCGACGAACCCCAGGGTCAGCAGCGAACGCCGCCGACCCGGGTCCGGGGTTTCCGCGGGGGTCTGTTCCCGGATCCGTTCGGAGGTCAGCAGTCGCAGGACCGCGATACCGGCCGCCGTGCCGAGCAAGGTAGGGATGACGTCGAGCGCACCCGACCCGGGACGGCTCAGCACGGCCAGGCTTCCCAACAACCCGAAGGCCAGAATGGCGATGCTGCCCAATGGAATCCGTGACCGCTCCCCAATGGCCGAGGCTGCCGCCAGCACGCCGACGACGACCACCACCATGACGGTGAGGAAGGTCTTGTCCGCGGTGCCGAAGGTCTGGATCGCCCATTCCTTGACCGGGCCGGGAGTCAGGTCGATCACCGAGGAACCGACGGCCGTGCGCGAATCGGCGGCGGGGGAGAAGAACGTGGCGGCCAACTGGGTCACGCCCAGCGCGACCGCTGCGGCCGCCAGGCCTGCTCCCATCCGGGCACCGATCGTGGTTTGTGCCATACCGGTCAACCTACCTCCGCCGACCGGTGGGGGGCTGTCCGCTGATCACCCTGCTCGACGGAGGGCGCGGCGATCCCCCGATCGGTTGGCGCCGGGGAAGCGTTCCTGCCGTTACGGTACGGGCAGCCCGCCGACCCCACTGAGGTGCTGAAGGAAACCGCCATGAACCCTGCAGGTCCGCCTCCGGATGACGCACTGCCGCGCCGGACACTGCCACTGTGGGTGGCGTTGGCACTGTCGGTGGCGACTGTCGGACCCACCCTGGCGATGGCAGGCAATGGTCAGGGACTCGTCAGCACGGTCGGTAAATCCATCCCGTTGGTTTTCGTGATCGGCCTCGTCGGCGTGGCATTGGTCGGCTACAGCTTTGTCCGCCTCACCCGGTACCTCAACCATGCCGGATCGGCCTACGCATTGGTGGGCGGCACCATCGGGCCGCGGAGCGGGTTCTTCTCCGGCTTCGCCATGCTGGGTGCCTACGTCGCATTCTCGGTGGCCACCCTTGCGTTGACCGCAGCCTTCGCCAATTCGTTCCTGGTCGAATTGCAGAAGGGCAACGACAGCCCGTTCCAACTGCCGTGGCTGGTTCTGGTGGCAGTCAGCGCGGCGATGTCATTGGCACTGACCGGCCGTGACGTGCGACTCCTGGCGAAAGTACTGCTCGGAATCGAGGGTGTGGGCATCATCGCCATGGTGATCCTGGCGGCGGTGATCTTCGCCCGCGGCGGGGCAAAGCCGACCGGGGTGGACTGGAGCACTTTTTCGGCGTCCGGGGTTTCGGTATCTGCGGTACTCGGCGGCGTGGTCGCGGCCTTTCTCTGCTGGGCCGGGTTTGAGGCCTGCGCCTCGATGGGAGAGGAAACCGCTGATCCCCGGCGCAATATTCCGCGCGCGATAACCGGGACACTGGCTCTGACCGGTGTGCTGTTCGTTGTCGTGATGTTCGCCCAGACAGTCGGTTTCGGAACCGACAAGGCCGGGCTGGGTGCCTTCGAGCGCTCCGCCAACACCCTGGGTGATCTCGGGGACACCTATATCGGCGAGTGGTTCAGCCTGCTGTTGATCCTCACCACGACGGTCGGTGCCTTCGGTTGCCATATGGCCACCGCGTCCACCTCGGGCCGGATGCTGTTCGCGTTCGGCCGCGACGGCTTCGGCCCGAAAGCGCTGTCGCATATTCATCTACCGACCGGCGCCCCTCGGCGGGCGATCTGGCTGGTCGTGACCTCCAGCCTGGTGGCCGTCGTCCTGTGCGGAGCCATCGGGTGGCCGCCGGCGACCACCGGAAACCAGGCCATCGATACCTACTTCCTGTTTGCCGTCGCCGGTTCGGTCTGCCTGATGGTGTGCTATCTGCTTGTCGAGGCGGCAACCATCTGGTTCGTCGGCGCCCCGCGGTTCACCGCCGTACATGGTGGAGCGGCCCGACTGACCGGACTGGCGATGCCGGCGGCAGGGGCTGTGGTGATCCTGACGGTGCTGTGGTTCAGCGTGAAGGACGCCACCGGCTGGTCCGCGCCACCGCTGCTCGGGCTGTATTGGTGTGCAACGGGTTTGGTGATCGCGGTAGGAGCTTCCGCAATTGCCGAGAGGGTCGGCGCGTCGATCGCGGCAGAGCTGGACCTGCCCGCCGATCTGCAGAGCAGGTAGCCGCCGCTTAGAACCAGGAGTCCCGCATCTCCAGCGTTGTCCGGTCCAGCGACTCCAGAAGATCAAGCTGCGGAGCGGTTTTCGGCAACTCGTGGCGGTAGAAGAACCGGGCGGCCTGACGTTTCCCGTCATAGAAGTCACCGGCTTGCCCGTGTGCGGCGAGGGCCAGTTCGAGCCAGATCCAGGCGACGACGATATGTCCGAAGGCCTCCAGGTAGACGACGCTGTTCGCCAGGGCGGCATCGACGTCTCCGGAGGAGAACATGCCCGCCGTGACAGCTGCCAGCCGATTCCAGGCCGAGTCGAGTTGGGCTGCCATCTCCGCGGGCTCACCGCCGAGGCTTTGCCCGGCGGTGACCGTCACCGACACGGCCTCGCCGAGAGCGACCAGGTTGGCTCCGTTGCGGGCAACCACCTTGCGGCCCAGCAGGTCCAGGCTCTGTATACCGTGGGTGCCTTCGTGGATCGGGTTGAGGCGATTGTCCCGGTAGTGTTGCTCGACGTCGTACTCCCGGCTGTAGCCGTAACCGCCGTGGACCTGGATCGCCAGGTTGTTGGCCTCCAGGCACCACTGTGACGGCCAACTCTTGGCCACCGGGGTGAGGATGTCGAGCAGCATCGTGGCCTGCTCGCGCTCCTGATCGGATTCAGCACTGTGCTGCAGGTCGACCAGTTTGGCGCAGTACAGCAGCAAGGCCATTCCGCCCTCCACGTATGCCTTCTGCGCGAGCAGCATGCGTTTGACGTCGGCGTGCTCGATGATCGGGATCTGCGGTGCCGCAGGGTCCTTGGACGTCACCGGCCGGCCCTGCGGGCGCTGGCGGGCGTACTCCACGGACTTCAGGTAGCCGGTATAGCCGAGAGCCACCGCGCCCATTCCCACCCCCAGGCGGGCTTCATTCATCATGGTGAACATGTAGGCGATGCCGCGGTGCTGCTCACCGACGAGATAGCCGACGGCACCCGGGGTTCCGCCGGGCGTGAACGTGCCGTCGCCGACGTTCAGGACGGTGTTGGTGATGCCGCGCTGGCCCATCTTGTGGTTCAGGCCGGCCAGGGCCACGTCATTGCGCTCGCCGATCGAGCCGTCCGCGTCGACGAGATACTTCGGCACGATGAACAGCGAAATCCCCTTGGTTCCAGGGGGGCCGCCGGGAATCTTGGCCAGTACGAGATTGACGATGTTGTCGGTCATCTCGTGTTCGGCCCCGGAGATCCACATCTTGGATCCGAACAGCCGGTAGCTGCCGTCGGACTGCGGTTCGGCCCGGGTGGTGATGTCGGCCAGCGAGGAGCCGGCCTGGGTCTCCGAGAGTGCCATCGTGCCGGAGAACCGCCCGGTCAGCATGGGTTGGACGAAGGTCTCGATCTGCTGCTCGGTGCCGAACGTGGCCAGCAGATTCGCGTTGGCCATGGTCAGCATCAGATAGCCGGCGGTGCTGACATTGGCGGCGGCGAACCAGGCAAAGGCCGCCTGGGCCACGGTCGCCGGTAGTTGTGCGCCGCCGAGCTTCTGGTCCATCGTCATCGCGATGATGTCGGCCTGGGCCACCGCGTCCAGGGCCTCCTTCACCTCTGGGATGACCGTGACGTGTTGGCCGTCGAAGGTCGGCTCATTGGCGTCGCTCTTTTTGTTGTGATTGGCGAAGTAGCGGGTCGCCAACTGTTCACACAAGTCCAGCACCGCGTCGAAGGTCTCCCGGGAGTGTTCGGCGAACCGGTCGCGCTTGGTGAGTGCGTCGGTCCGCAACCAGTCGTAGAGCAGGAAGTCCAGGTCGCTCCGCGACACCAACATCGACTTCATGTCCGCTTCTCCCTCGCCGTCAGGCCCGCGCCGCCAGTTCAATCTTCGACCCCGGCTGCCCGGCACTCCCGGCGAGGGTGCGCATACGTCACGCACTGAGCGGCGTGTCGGTGCACCGACACGCACGGTCGCGCCCGGGTCTACCGCTCCGCCGGGGCGTCGAAGAACGTATCGGAATCGGCCAGCTTGGCGTAGACCTCCCATCGCTCGCCGCCCGGGCCGGTGACCCACACCTTGTCCTGCAGGGCGAAGCAGCAGGTGGTGCCGATCTCCTCCTCGGTGAACAACCCGTGTTCGGTCAGCCGGGCGATCTCGCCATGTACCTGTTCGCTGCTCGCCACCTCCACGCCGAGGTGGTTCAGCGTGCCGCCCTGGCCGGGGTTCTCCAGCAGCACCAGCTTCAACGGGGGCTCATCGATGGCGAAGTTGGCGTAGCCGGGTTTCACCTTGGCCGGCGTGGTGCCAAAGAGCGCGGAATAGAACGTGATCGCCTTGTCGATGTCATCGACGTTGAGGGCGAGCTGGATGCGGGACATCGGGAACTCCTCAGATCTGATGGGACATATATCGAATTACTCGCTGACCATCAGGATGCCATGTCTTTGATATATGTCAAGAAAGCTGGGATGATGACGGCATGCCCAAGGCACTGCCCGTCATCGACATCTCTGCGCCGGTCTGCTGCGCGCCGATGGCGGCCGGGCCGATGAGCGACGCCGCCGCACTGGAGGTGGCGCTGCGACTCAAGGCGCTGGCGGACCCGGCCCGGGTCAGGATCATGTCGCTGCTGTTCTCCTCGCCTACCGGTGAGCACAACAGTGGGGAGTTGGCCGCCGCGATCGGGATCGGTGAGTCGACCGTCAGCCACCACCTGACCCAATTGCGCAACGCGGGTCTGGTGCAGTCGACCCGTCGCGGGATGAACGTCTACCACCGACCGCATCACGCGGCGATCGCGGCATTGTGCTCGGTCATCGACCCCGACTGCTGCCGCCCGTAGCGGTGCTCAGGTAGACGGGCCTCTGCCCGGCTTGTCGTACACCGCGAAAGCCCCGGCGCCGGTGAACGCGATCAGCAGGAAGGCGAAGCAGAACAGCACCGCGAGTTCCCCGCCGTTCTGGATGGGCAACAGGCCGTCGGGCTGGTGGGCGGTGAAGTAGGCGTAGGCCATGGTGCCCGAGCCCAGCAACGCTGCCAGCCGGGTGAACAGTCCGAGCGCCACCAGCAGGCCCACCAGAAGTTCGATCAGACCCGCCCACCAGTACGGCCAGGTCCCGAAGGGCACCGCTCCGGATTTGGTTGCCGGCCAGCCGAACAACTTGGCGGTGCCGTGCAGGGCGAACAACAAGCCGACGATGATCCGGAAGATGCCGAGCACCGGCGCTGAGAAACGGTCGAGCCGTGCATCAATCGTGTGCGTCATGAAGCGACGATACGACGGACGGTCACGGCGCGCCGGGCAACGGGGTTGAACCGGAGGTCCGGCCGGTGGCTCAGGAGTAGCTTACTTTCACGGGAACAGCGTGCCGTTCTCCCGCGCGGCCTCCAGATAGATCTGCGGAAGTGCAACACCGCGGCGCGACAGGGCATCCTGGCGGATCGCAACCTCGAAATGCGAGGACTGGACCGGCGGCGGCGGTCCGGGCGTGCTGCGATCGTCCAGCCAGTCCAGCGCCAGCCGGATGGCACTCTGCCCGTAGTCGTCCGGCGGCGGAGAAAAGCTGAGCGCGCCGCCGTCGGCGACGAAATCGACCTGGGTGCCGATCGGCAGTGGCGTGGCGTTGGCTTGCGTCCATTGGCTCAGTTCCGCGGCGGTCACCACCGTTCCGTCGGTATCGGGCAGGTCCTGGGCGCCCAACACCAGCAGCACGTCCGCATCGTCGACCCGGCCGGTGAAATCGCGCCAGGCATCCGCGGTCGACACCAATGCGGTATCGCCGATCCGTACCGGCCCCCAGTCGAAAGCCATCAGCTGGGCGAGCCCGGCCCGGTTGGTCTCACCATCGGCGCCGAGAACGGCCATCGTCGCCGTGCGATCCGGGAATATCTGGATCAGGCACTCCCGCAGACCTTTCCACGGTAATTGCTCGCCGATACCGGACACATTGTTCGCGTCGGTATAGCCGTAGTCCGCCGGTGGCCGGTCGATCGACACGTAGAGGACGCGCGGCTGCGCGCGGCCGACGTACTCCCGCGCGACGAGGCTGTTCGCCTCGTCGTCGACCGCGATGAGGATGTCGGGCTTGAACCGCTCGATGGCTCGGCGCGCCTCGGCCACCGCCTCGGCGTTGCCCCGCCGGGTAGCCGGTGCGGCCACCGCCAGGTAGTTCCACTCCACGCTCAGCGGGCGGCGGTTCTGGTCCAGGGCCTTGCGCATCCCGCGATCGACCTGCTCGACCCACGGCGATCCCTCGGCCCCGGAATGCAACACCAGGATGCGGGGCTTGCTGGCGTTGAAGAAACCGAGCAGCAGGATGAAGGCCACCAGGAAGCCGCCGATGAGCAGGTTTCGCCAGAGTTTCGTCACAGCAGGCCCAACCATCCCCACCACGGGATGGACGCGAAGACGACCGCAACCCGGGCCAGGTTCATCAGCATGTTGTAGCGCAGGAAGCCGCGTTCGTCGGCCTCCTCGAACAGTCCCGCCGCCCGGATCTGGATGATCCCGTTGGTGCCCTGGTGGCGGAAGAACGCGATATCGCTGAACACGGCCGCGCAGAAGACGCAGATCCATGGGTGTATTCCCTGGGCGGCGGCAACCGGAAGCAGGATGATGGCGGCGGTCAGCATTCCGGCGGTCACCGGAAGGGCCAGTCGCACCACGAGGGTGACGGCCAGTGCCACCAGGATGAAAATCGCGACTCGACCGCCGATGAAGTCGAAGGTGTCATCCACCGCGCGGGCCAGTGCCTGGGCCAGACCCAGATGGTTCATGATCCGCATCAGGCTGTCGATGCCGAGCAGGAAGAAGATCATCGGCCAGTCCAGGTCGCGCTGGAATTGCTTGCGTAACAGAGCCCCCGACAAAAGCAGTGCCAGCAGCACGAACCCCGCCAGATACGGCGGTTTAACGTGGTGCCAACCGACGGTCGCGCTGCCCAGGAGAAAGAAGACGAAGCCGCCTGCGGCTATCCACTCCTGTGGTTGGAGCGGCCCCAACTCGACGATCCGTCGCTGCATCTGTTCGCGCGGCAATGGGGACTCGTCACCGGAGGGGAACAACCGGGGAAGCAACATCAGGTGGACGACTGTCACTCCCAGAGCTGCGACTCCGGCCGCCACCAACCAGAACAATCCGGTGAACTCCACTTGGACCTGGGCCGGAAGCAGGCTGAGCGCAGCGATATTGGAGGACTTGCTAGTCGCCATCATCGGCGAAAACAACAGCGCGCCGCCGAACATCGCCGCCAGCAGGGCGGTGGCGCCCGGACCGCGCGGAGTCAGTCGCAGGCCGACGAGCATGTCTTTGAAGACCGGTGTGAGCAGAGATAGTCGGGCATTGGCTGAGGGCATCAGCGGGGAGAGTGCATAGCCCGCGCCCAGCAACGTCACCTGGTGCCAGACGGGCTTGTCCGGCAGTCGCAGCAGAAGGCGCAGCATCAGGCGATAGCTCAGCCCGGAGGAACTGATCACGGCCGACAGGGCGTACACGCCAAGCAGCAGCAGCAGGCTCGGCGACGAGAACCCGGCCAGGGCGACACTGGGCGGTGCCAGTCCGATGATCAGTGTGGCCACCACGGCGACCAGCGCGGGTACGAATTCGTCGACCAGGCCGAACACCCAGAACAGGACGGTGGCCCCGAGCAATGCAGCGAAGATCGAGGACGGCACGCTGAACCCGGCGGCCAGGGCCGCCACGTAGAGCAGCGGCGGCAGAACCAGGACCGCCACCCAGCCGACTATCTCAGCGGTGCCGACCCCGCCGTCGGAGTCGGGCCTGCGCCGCAGCAGGGCGACCACGCCGACAAATGCCAAAATTCCCGCCAGCAGGGCGAAAACCGGCCAGTGCGAGGCGAAGACATCGGCGAACCGTCCCTCGGCCGCGCCGATCATCGAAGAAGGCTAGCAGCGGGTATCGTCGGCCCCACACCGTTATTGTTTGCGGGTGAGCGATAACAAGATGCTGGTACTCAACCGGGCCGACCTCGACAGCCTCGGACTGACCTGGACTGAGATCATCGACGTCCTCGAGGACGCCTTCCGCCAAAAAGCCCAGGGGTTGGTGCAGAATCCGCCCAAGCCCAAGGTCACCTCGCGCGGCGACGACGCCTTCATCCACGCGATGCCGGCCTACCTGGGTGGGTCGGACAAGATCGGACTCAAGTGGGTGGCCGGCTACGAGCAGAACAATGCCAAGGGCCTGCCCTATATCTACGGCGTGATGATCATGAACGACCCCGAGACCGGTCGTCCGATCGCCCTGCTCGACGGCGGATGGATCACCGAGATGCGCACCCCCGGAGTCTCCGGGGTCACGATGCGCCACGTCCCCGGAGACCCCAAGCACCTGGCCATCGTCGGCTGCGGATTGCAGGGCCACCGCCACCTCGAGGTCGCACTCGAGGTCCATCCGGGCCTGACTCATGTGTCGGCCTACGACCGCAATGCCGACCGGGCCCGGGACTTGCTCGACCGGGCCGGCGAGCGGGTCACCAGGGTCGCCAGCTCGCCCACCGATGCGGTGGCCGGCGCCGACCTGGTGGTCACCACCATCACCGTCCCGCTCGACCCGAAGCTGGACTGCACCAACACCGATCCCAATGCGCTGCTGCTGCCGGTGGACTACGACGACGCCCTGGCCCAGAAGGCGTTCGACGACGCCGTCGTCTACAGCGTCGACGACCTCAGCCAGTACGGGTCGGTCGCCGACACGATGTACTTCTTCGGGCTGCCCAAACCGGACACTCATCTGGCCGCGGTCGTCTCCGGCGAGTACGAGGTGCCCGCGACCGGTCGGCGAATGTTCCTGAACATGGGGATCGCCATGGACGATGTGGCATTGAGTTCGCTGATCCTGGACCGCGCACCGGCCGCCGGAGTGGGTCGCTACATCGAATTTCCCTGACCCGAGGTCGTAGTATCCGTCCTGGAGCCGACGGGAAAGACGGGTGCGGATTGAATCCGAAGAGGCAGGCATGGTTGCGGGCCGGCCTGGGAGCGGGTGCGGTGGCCGCCGGTGTGGGCGCGGCACTGGTCGCCGGGCCGGGCCTGGGTTCGGCGTCCGCGGATGACAGTGCTGGCCGCGGTTCGGCCAGCGCCGGCCAGGACCGGGAATCGAGTTCCCCGGCGCGCTCGCGCGGACCCGCCCGACGCGCCGCGACACCGGCGGCCGTGGCGCCGGCCCCTTCCGCCGCCAGCCGCTCCTCAAGTCCGCGGCCGCCGATCGGTGAAGCTCCCAGACCGGCAGCGGCCGAGGCGATTGCGCGCCCGGTGCGGTCGTCGCAGCGGGTGGTTCCCCGCAGTTCCGCGGTGGGAACAGGTGCCGTCGAATCCTCGGTGAGCGCGGCTGTCGAGACCGCCACCGCGCCGCCCGCCCGGACGCTCACCGCTGCGGCGACCGCGAACACCACGCAGGCCAGGGCCGTCGTCCCGGCCGACCCCGGCCCGATCCAATCGGCGATCCTGGCCGCTCAGGCCTATATCTACGGCTATCCGCTGATGGAGTACCAACGGGTCCGCCAGACGGTGGGCACTCTGAACACCCTCTACTCGTTGACCAGCTTCGCCAACCCCGACGTCGATCCGATCTGGCTGGCGATCGGCGGCGGCAAGCGACCCAATGTCGACACCTTCTACTCACTTGCCGAACTCGACCTCAGTGACGGGCCGGTGGTGTTGTCCATCCCCGATATGGGTGACCGTTACTTCAGCTTCCAGCTGACCGATCCCTACACCAACGTCTCGGCCTACATCGGTTCCCGCACAACGGGTTCCGGCCCCGGAACGTATGCAATCACCTGGGAGGGTGGGCCTCCGGTCGACATCCCGGGCGCACAGACCATCCTGGTCCCCTACAGCAGCATGCTGGCATTGGGCCGCACCCTTGCCGGTGACGAGGCCGACCAGCAGACGGCGATCGCACTGATGGAGCAATACACGCTCACCCCGACCGGCGGCACGGTCAGTCCGGTGATCCCGATCCCGGAACCGGGTATCGGCTACCTCGACTCCATCAGCGCCGCGATGGCGCTCAATCCGCCCCCGGCCATCGACGCCCCCACGCTGGCGGCCATCGCCCAGATCGGCGTGGGCCCCGGAATGACTGTGGCCGACGCCGACCTCAGTCTGCTGTCCACGCTCGCCGCCGACCTGGCGGTGCGTGTGACCGCCGCGCTGCTTCCGTTGCTGACCACCGTCACCCAGTACGTCTCGGCGTTCAACAACAGCGGCTGGGCCACTCCGCCTGCGGCCATCGGCGATTACGGCACGGACTACCTGCTGCGGGCCGGCGTCGCCGAGGTCGGTCTGGTGGCCAACACTCCGGAGGAGGCGGTCTACTCGGCGGGCCTGCTGGGAGCCAACCGGTTCCCCCTCGCGGGGTTCGGAACCGGTTCCTACGTATTGCATTTCGCCCCGGGTGAGGCTCCGCCGGTCGGCGCGTTCTGGTCGGTCACCGTGTACGGCAGCGACGGCCGACTGGTGCCGAACGGGCAGCAGCGGTATGCGGTCAGCAGCAGCCGCCCCGATGAACTGGTGACCCGGCCCGACGGCTCGATCGACATCATCTTCGCTCCCCGCGATCCCGGTGATCCCGGTGCCAACTGGCTGAAGGTGCCGGCCGGCGCCGGGTTCGAGGCCTACCTGCGGATGTACGTGCCCGACGAGTCCGTTCTCGACGGCACCTGGACCGCGCCGCCGATCGAACGGCGCTGGTTCTTCTAGATCGGAGCGGAACCATGAGCCTGCAACTGAGCGACGAGCAGCGAAGCCTGGTCGCCACGGTCCGGGAGTTCGCGGCACGGGAGTGCGGCTCCCGTGAGCAGCGGCTGGCTCTGACCGATGGCGGACGACGTCACACCAATCTGGAGATCGCCCGCAAGATGGCCGATCTCGGATTCCTGGGGCTGTCGATTCCCGAGGAGTACGGCGGCTCCGGGGGAGGGCTGTTCGACGCCTGCCTGTTCCTCGAGGAACTGGCCTACAACCGCATCCCGCTGGGCAGCTTCGGTGTGACGCTGATCGTTGCGCACATGTACCTCAGCTTCGCCGGCGAGGACCTCAAGGAGGAGATTCTCGGCGCAGTGGTGGCCGGTATGCCCACCGCGGTAGCGATGTCCGAACCCGGTTCAGGCTCAGATGTGGCCTCGCTGCGGTGCAGGGCCGAGCCCGTAGACGGCGGCTACCGGATCAACGGCCAGAAGACCTGGATCTCCAACGCCCACATCTCCGACCACATCATGGTGGTGGCTCGAACCGCCGACACCGGGCAAAAGCACCAGGGCATCACCATGCTGTCGGTGCCGACGTCCACGCCGGGTGTCGAGATCCGTCCGATCGCGACGATGGGGTTGGAGGTCAACGACGTGTTCTTCACCGACTGCGTCGTCGGGGCCGACCGGCTGGTCGGGGTGGAGGGCCAGGGTTGGCAGCAACTCATCCTGGGTCTGAACACCGAGCGGGTCATCGTCGGGGCACTCGCGTTGGGCCAGGCCCGCCGTGCCTTTGATGACACGCTGACTTACGTCACACAACGCGAACAGTTCGGCAGGCCGGTCGGTTCGTTCCAGGCGTTATCGCATCGGCTGGCCGACCTGGCCACCGAGATCGAGGTGACCCGGTTGCTGGTCCACGACGTTGCGCAACGGGTCGACGAGAACCCCGGGAAACTGATGCCCCGGGAGGCCTCCATGGTGAAGCTCAAAGCCACCGAGTTGGCAAAGCTGGCCGCCCTTGAGGGCATGCAGATGATGGGCGGTATGGGCTACACCGAGGAAGCTGGCATGGAGGAGCAGTTGCGCGCCACCGTGGTGGGAACCGTCGTCGGCGGAACCAGCGAGATCCAGCGCGATATCATCGCCAAAACCTTTGGCCTGTAACCCTTCCGGTCTGTAACCTTTCCGACGCGGTCACTCGGTCGACGACTCGCCGCCCACCTCGGCCGGCATCGGCGGCGGCAACGGCACGGTCGTCGTCGACGGGGTCGCGGACGTCTTGGGGGCCGAGGTCGTCGCACTCGGTGAGGTGGACGCCGTTGCTGAGGTCGTCGACGTGGCGCTGCCCGAGGTGCTCGGCGTGCTGGTCGTCGATGTCGATGTCGATGTCGATGATGCCGGCGCCTGCGGGCCGTGGTAGTCGGTCCAGGTCTCGGTGCGGAACGTGTTGCCGTTCGCGGTGACGCTCAGCGCCGTCGGGGTGACGGTGTACTTGGCGCCGTTGTAGTCCGCGACAAAGGAGTTGGCGGACGTCTGCGAGGCGCCGGTGATCAGTTTGGCGCCATCACTGACCCGCACACCGCGGTACTGGTAGGACCCTGAGGCGGTCTTGCAGATCGCCACCCGCGAGGTTTCGGTACTGCCGAAGATGACCGTGGTGTCCGGTGAGGTGCACCGCGCGGTGGAGTTGACGTAGCCTTCGCCGTCCGACGGCGGTACCGAGGTGGGCGCAGCGAGAGCCAACGGGATGCCGATGGCGATCAGCGCCGACGCGGCGGCAGCGGCGAGTCCGGTTTTTCGCAACGAAGAGGTACTCATTTGTCCCACCAGACCACAGGGTCCACCACGCGCGCGAGGGCAGATGCGGAGCCAAAACCCAATCGTTAGGCGCTCGAGATTGAGCTGAAAACCCATTCTCCCCGCCGCAGCACAGCCAAGACGGCCAGATCACCGTCGAGAACTACCAGGTCAGCGGGGCAACCGGGACGGAGTTCGGGGCTCGGGAGCCCCAATGCGCGGGCCGGATTGACCGAGGACTGACGCACCGCCTGCAGCAGGGCCTCATCTTGTGGCAGATCCGCGTGGGCAACCGCGAACCGGAAGAGTCGGTCGAAGGTCGCGGTGCTGCCGGCGATGGTGTCGGTGCCGGCCAGATGCGCCACACCGTCGGAGACCTCGACGGCCAGTGGGCCGATCCGGTAGTCGCCGTCGGCCATCCCGGCCGCTGCCATCGCGTCGGTCACCAGCGACACCCGGTCGGGTCCGGCGCAGCGGGCGACGTGGCGGTACAGCGCGGCGTCGACGTGCACGCCGTCGGCGATCACCTCGACGGTCACCCGCGGATCCTCCAGCAGGGCGATCACCGGCCCGGGCTCGCGGTGGTGGACCGGTCGCATCGCGTTGAACAGATGGGTTGCGACCGTCGCCCCGGCTCCCACCGCGGCCCGGGTCTGCCGGTACGTCGCCTCGGTGTGCCCGACCGCCGCCACCGCACCGGCGTCCACCACGCGTCGGACCGCTTCCAGGCCGCCGGCCCGCTCGGGGGCTAGCGTCACCATCCGGATCGTCCCGCCGGCGGCGCTCAGGACGCGGTCCAGTTCGGTGGGGTCGGGGTCGCGCAGCAGCCCGGGGTCATGCGCACCGCACCGCTCGGCGGCCAGCCAGGGGCCCTCGAGGTGGATGCCCGCGATCTCCCCGGCCCGGACGTGTTCGGCCAGATCCCGGACCTGGCGCAGCAGGTCGTCGGGGCTTTCGGTAACCAGCGACGCCACCAGGCTGGTGGTGCCGTGGCGGCGATGCATTTCGACCGCTGCGGCGATCTGGTCCGGATGGGAGAAGCTGCCGCCCCCGCCGCCGTGCACGTGGGTGTCGACGAAGCCCGGCACCACCGTCGTCGCACCGAGGTCGTGGTCGGCCGGACGCGCGGGCTCACCGGCGCCGACGGCGGTGATGACGCCGCCGTCCACCGCAAGCCATCCCGGCCGTAGCACCTCGGTGCCGGTGAGCACCGTTGCGGCAGTCAGCAGCACCTAGATGCCCTGCCAGTCCGGTTTGGACCGGTAGGTCTCCCGGTAGTAGTCGGCGAGCTGGAGGCGCCGCGCGGCGGCGTCGTCGAGAAGGACCGTCACATGCTGATGGTGCTGCAGGATGCTGGCCGGCCACATCGCGCTCACCGCACCCTCGGCCAGCTGATGCACCGCCTCGGCCTTGTTGCGGCCGGTGGCGACCAGCACGATGTGCCGGGATTCCATGATGGTGCCAAGGCCCTGGGTCAGACAGTGGGTCGGCACCGCGTCCAGATCGCCGTCGAAGAAGCGCGCATTGTCCATCCGGGTCTGCCGGGTCAGTGTCTTGATCCGGGTGCGGGACGCCAGTGAGGAGCCTGGTTCATTGAAGCCGATGTGCCCGTCGGTGCCGATCCCGAGGATCTGCAGGTCGATGCCGCCGGCGGCCCGGATGGCCTCCTCGTAGGCCGAACACGCAGCCGGGATGTCGTCGGCCAGACCGTCCGGTCCGGCCACCGCGCCCGGTGGGAAGTCGACCCGGGACACGAACGCGGTGTCGATGACGTTGCGATAGCGCTCCGGATGCCCGGCGGGCAGGCCGACGTACTCATCGAGGGTGAAACCCTTGGCCCGGCGGAACGACACCCGCCCGGCCGCACAGCGTGCCGCCAATTCGTCATAGATCGTCAACGGGGAAGAGCCCGTCGCCAGACCCAGAACCGCCTCCGGCTTGCGGGCCAATAGCGACTCAATGGCATCGGCGGCCACGGAACCGATCTCGTCGGAGTCCCGCAGGATGACGACTTCCACTGACGGCTACTGCTTTGCGCTGAAAAGAACAGCGCCCGAGGCTATTTCGGCCGCACCGGCAACTGCGTCGGAGACCGAGATATTGGACGCCTCGCGCTCGTCCATCACGACCACCGGAACAACCGGGCTCAGGCCGGCGGCGACGATCGCCGGGACGTCATAGGTGATGACCCGTTGGCCCGCTTCGACGGCATCGCCCTGGACGACGTGCGCGGTGAATCCCTGTCCGTTGAGTCCGACCGTGTCCAGGCCGAGGTGTACCAGGACGCCGACCTTGTCGGCGGTCATGATGACGTAGGCGTGCGGTAGCAACTTCAGCACGGTGCCGCTGACCGGTGCCACCGCCTCGACGACCTGTCGGGGCGGGTCGACGGCGGCCCCGTAGCCGACCATGCCCTGGGAGAAGACCGGGTCGGGGACCTCGGAGAGGGCGAGGGCGCGGCCCCCGACAGGGGCAAGGACCGGGGTGAGACTCAACTGGGCTCCTTCGTCGGCGTGTGTGCACAAGGATAGGGATTCCGACCGCCCGGTGCGGTGATTATGCCGCTGGAACTCGGTCAAAACCGCCGCTCACATCGGGTGCTTGTGGTCTAAGCTTCCGCTGAGCTGCGATACAGGAAGGGCTGTGCCCAGATGAGTGAAGCGACGAAAACGCCAGCCGCACAGTCGAAATCAGGGCTGAGGATCCCGGGATTCGCCCAGTTGCAGCGGTTGGGCAAGAGCCTCATGCTGCCGATCGCGGTGCTGCCGGCGGCTGGCATCCTGCTCCGGCTGGGCCAGGACGACCTGCTGGGCCGGATCGACGCGCCGGTGATCGGCCCATTCTTCGAGGCGATGAGCGCCGCCGGCGGTGCGCTGTTCGACAACCTCGGCTTGCTGTTCGCCGTCGGTGTGGCCATCGGATTCGCCCGCAAGGCCGACGGGTCCACCGCACTCTCGGCAGTGGTCGGCTACCTGGTGATGGAGGCGGTGTTCAAGTCGATGTCGCCGGTCGTGCTGGACGGGATCCTGGACAAGGCCGGGAACCAGGCGCAGATCAACTACAGCGTGCTGGGCGGCATCATCGTCGGCCTCCTCACCGCCTTCCTGTTCGACCGCTACCACACCATCAAGTTGCCGCCGTACCTCGGATTCTTCGGCGGGCGGCGATTTGTGCCGATCATCGTGTCGTTGACCGTTCTGGTGGTCGCGTTCGCGATGAGCTACTTCTACCCACTCTTCGATGCCGGACTGACCGGCTTGGGCAAGTTCATCGGCGGAGCCGGCGCACTCGGGGCGTTCACCTACGGTTTCGCCAACCGGATGCTGATTCCCATTGGGCTGCATCACATCTTGAACTCCTACATCTGGTTCCTGTACGGCAGTTACACCAAGCCCGACGGGACGGTCGTCACGGGCGAACTGCCGCGGTTCACAGCGGGGGATCCCACTGGCGGGCATCTGACGGCGGGCTTCTACCCGATCCTGATGTTCGGTCTGCCCGCCGCCGCGCTGGCGATGATCCACGTGGCCAACACGCGGCAGAAGAAGGTGGCATTCGGCATCCTGTCCGCGGCCGGTCTGACGGCGTTTCTGACCGGTGTCACCGAACCGCTGGAGTTCTCCTTCATGTTCGTGGCATTCCCGCTCTACGTCATCCACGCGATCCTCACCGGGTTGTCGCTGGCGATCGCCTATGCCCTCGACATCCACCTCGGCTTCTCGTTCTCGGCCGGTTTGATGGACCTGTTGCTCTACGGCACCGCCCCGGCGGCCAAGAACGTCCCCTTGCTGATCGGCATGGGCCTGGTGTTCTTCGTGGTGTATTACGTGCTGTTCCGGTTCGTCATCACGAAGTGGAACATGCGCACGCCGGGTCGCGAACCGGAGGGTGAGTTCGAGGCTGAGGAGCGGGCCAACCTCAGTGAGGGCAGCGACGCTCCTACCGCCATAGTGGCGGGTGCGGGTGCGGCAACCGCGACCATCGCCTCCAGTAAGGCCGAACAGCTGATCGCCGCGTTCGGCGGACGGGAGAACCTGGTCAACGTCGACGCCTGTATCACCCGGCTGCGGATGGACGTCGCCGACAAAACCAAAGTCGACCAGGCTCGGCTCAAGGCGCTCGGCGCAGCCGGGGTGATCGAGGTCGGCAACAGCGTGCAGGCGGTCTTCGGCACCCAGGCCGAGGCGCTGAAGAACGACATCCTCGACGTGCTGTAGCGCGGATACCGCGCCCCTTCCCCCGCCGAGCAGACACAAACTCGCACCGGAGGGGCCTCATTTGTGCGAGTTTGTGTCTGCTCGCGGGGGAGGGGCTTGCCTTCGGAGCGCGCGGGCTGACCGCGATCTAGGCTTGACGGAGTCGTTGTGAGGTGTCGGCATGGAATCGAGGCGCCGGTGGGCGGTTCCGGCTACTGCACTGTTGAGCGCGATTTTTATCGGACTCGGTGTGCTGGTGGCCGACCGGCCGTCGGTGGTGGCGCCCGCCAACCAGATCGGCGGGCCGTTCGCCCGGCTGCTCGCGGAGTCCGCTGACCTCGGGCCCGCCCGCGGGCCGCAGGTGCAGATCACCGCGGCATTGAACGAGTCCGCCCAACCGGTGCGGCTGATGGACTGGGCCGGTGACCACGGGCTGTCGGTGCGCTGGCGTTCCGGTGACGCCTGGGCGATCATCGAGGGCCGGCCCCAGGCGGTCGCCGACGCGTTCGGAGTTGCGGTGCACGACTACCGGGCCCTCCGCGGCCCGGACCCCGGGCGGGTGTTCTACGCATCCCCGCAGCAGCCGCAGATCCCGCCGTCGGCCGGCGGAGAGGTCGCCGGCCTCGGCCGGATCCTCAGCTACACCCCGTACCGGGAGGGGCTACCACCCACCCCGCCCCTCGATGTCCCCGATGGTGGACTGCTGCCGAACCAGCTGCTGACCGCCTACAACGTGACTTCATTGACCGAGGCCGGCTACACCGGTGCGGGCAGCACCGTGGTGGTGTTCAGCTTCGACGGATTCGACCAGCAGGATATGGACAGCTTTGCCGACTGGTTCGACCTTCCGCGCTTCACCCCGCAGGTCATCGGCGGTGTGCCGGATCGCCGGAGCGGCGAAGCGACGATGGATCTGCAGATGATCCACGCCATCGCCCCAGGCGCCAAACTGGTAATGGTCAATGCCCGTCCGACGGTCGAGGGCGGGGCGACCTACGAGAAACTCGGCAAGCTCATGGAGTCCGTCGACCGCCAGTTCCCCGGGGCGATCTGGAGTCTCTCGATCGGCTGGGGCTGCGACCGGTTGCTCACCGCGGCCGATCTCGCCCCGGTGCGCTCGGCTCTTGCGGCTGCACTCCGGCACGGCACGACAGCCTTCGACGCCACCGGTGATATGGCCGGCCTGGAATGCCGTGGCGGCAAGCGCTGGTCGGACCCGCCGAGCCCGGACGATGTGGGCGTGGATGCGGTGGCTTCGCTTCCGGAGATGACGGCCGTCGGCGGAACCACGCTGTCCACCGACGCCACGGGCCGCTGGCTGGCCGAGCAGGCGTGGTACGACGTGCCGCTGACCCAAGGCACCGCAGGCGGCGCCTCGGCGCTGTTCGGCCGGCCGTACTGGCAGACCGTTGACGCCAAGGCAGGTCCGGTCGACCGGCGACTGGTGCCCGACATCTCCGCAGTCGCCGACCCGTTCACCGGGGTCAAATTCGTCTTCCGGCAGGAGGTCGTCGTCGGCGGCGGTACCTCCCAGGCCGCCCCGGTCTGGGCCGGGCTTGCGGCGGTGATCAACCAGTTGCTCAGGGATCAGAACATGCGCCCGCTCGGTGATTTCAACCCGCTGCTGTATCAACTGGCCAAAGGGTCGGCAGTGCCGGGCTTTCGCGATATCGATCTCGGTGGCAACGCCATCAGTCCGGGCGGGCCCGGCTACGACATGGTGACCGGATTGGGCAGTCCCAATGTGGAGAACCTGGTGAAGGACATCCTGCTCATTCGTTCGGTGACCCGATGAGCGGCCCGCTGACCGAGGTGCCGGAATCTTTCGACGGCTATGCCGTACCGCCCGGCCGCTATATCGCCAAGCGGGAGCACGGCCCGAAATACCTGTGGACACTGGGACTCTGGGTGCTGATCCTGACCGCCGGGATGATGGTCCTGGCGCTGGTGGACAGCCGGGTGGCCGACGTCCCGAGCCGGTACATTTGCCCGCCGGACTGCGGTCGTCCCCCGACCGGGCTGCCGGTGGCGATCAATCCCCGGTTCACCTCTGCGGGCGGTGAGTTCTCGGTGTCCTACCCCGCACCCGGTGCGGCCTACGACGTCGAGATCGAGCCGAACGGGATCACCGCGGAGTGGACCGCCGGCGACGGTGGCACACTGCGACTGTTCAGCCAGCCGGCTGCCGGCCGTGATTCGGAGCAGATCGCCAAAGCTCTGTTGGAGGACGGTTTCCCCGACGCCCAAACGGCCTACCAATTGCCCAATGCCACGGTGGGCTACCAACCCGGCTATGGCGAGGTCGCCGACTACCAGCCGTTGGGAGCGGCTGCGGCCGCCGACCGCCTGCGGGTCATCATCATCGTCGCGGTCAAGAACGATCTCGCGCTGATCGCCGCCGCCAAGGGCCCGTTCCGGGAGTTCACACCCAGCTTCGGCCCCGGCCCGCCGTCACCGGCGAATCTGCAGATCGCCCAGGATATGGGCAAATACGTCAACAGCTTCAGTTGGCGCGGTGACCCTCCGCGGTGAAACTCAGTGTTGCGCCGTGCTTTCCGGGTGATCCGGGTTGTCGGGATCGGCCGACGGCAACGCCGGCTGCCGGTTGAGCCAATCCCTGAGCCGGAACAACTGACTGGCCACCAGCCCGACGGCCAGCAGCAGCACCCCGCCGACGATGATGAATGTCGTCATGGCCAACCTTTCCGCTTGCGAGCCTACCCGGGATCGCTGATCGGGTCCTACGGGTAGCCGATAACGTGCCACATGCGAGCGGGCATGGGCGATGGCGTCCTCAAGAGAGTCGATCACATGGTTCTCATGGCGCAGCGCGTCGAAGATGCCGATATTGGCCAGCAGGGTGAAGTGCTCGGGCCGAATACCCTTGACGATCACGGTAATCCCCCGGGCCTCCAGATCCTCGGTGATCTCGGCCAGTGTGTGGGCGCCGGTTGCATCGAGCATGCCCAGCTGAGACATCCGGATGATGACCACCGAGATGTCGCGGTCCTCGGTGGCGGCGATGGTATTCGAAATACGTTCGGCCGCAGCGAAGAACATCGCGCCATCGAGTCGTAACAGCGCTATCCGCTCGTCGCCGGGCTGATGGGGTCCGGGCAAATCTTCGCGGACCACGCTGCTGCGCCGGGCTACTGTTCTCAGCGCGAAGAACGCCGTCACCAGCAGGCCAATCTCCACCGCTTCGATCAGATCGAAGCCGACCGTGACGGCTGCGGTCAGCAGGAAGGTCGTCGCGTCGGATCGGGTCGAACTCAGGATCCTGCGAACCGTCGTCGCCGAGACCATCCGAAACGCGGTGACGATCAGCACGCCGGCCAGCGCGGACAACGGAATTGCCGAGACCGGACCGGTGGCCAGATACACGACGGCGAGTAACAGCAGCGAGTGGGTGATGGCTGACACCCGGGTACGCGCCCCGGAGCGGACATTGACCGCCGTGCGGGCGATCGCACCGGTGGCGGGCATGCCACCAAAGACTCCGGAGGCGACCGAGGCGAGGCCCTGGCCGACGAGCTCGCGATCGGGGTGGTAAGTCCCGGTCGGTGACATTGCGGCCGCCACCCGGGCCGATAGCAACGATTCGATCGCCGCCAGGGCGGCGATCGCGAGGGCCGCACCGATCAACGTGCGCAGTGCACCGAGGTCGGCGTGCGGCAGGACGGGAGCGGGCAACTTCGCCGGCAGCACCCCGATGGTGGCCACCGGCAGGCCCAGGGCCGCCACCAGTGCCGTCGCCGCGGTCACCGCGGTCAGCGATTCCGGGATACCGCGGTGCGCCCGCGGCAGTCCGATCATCAGCGCGGCGACGAAACCGACGACCGCCATGCTCTGCCATACCGACGTCCAGTCGGCCTCGATGACCGCCGTCCACGCGGCGGGGACCGTGCGTTGTCCGGCGGGGGCCGTACCGCCGAGCGCGGCGGGGACCTGCTGCAGCGCGATGATGGCGGCGATGCCCAGGGTGAAACCCTCGATCACCGGCCACGGGATGAAGGTGACCGCGCGGCCCAGTCCGGTGGCGCCGGCGATCAGGACGAGGACCCCGGCCGTCACCGTCACCACCGCCACGCTGCCGACGCCCTGCAGGGCCACGATCGGCGCCAGGACCACGGCCATCGCGCCCGTCGGCCCGGACACCTGCACGTGCGACCCGCCGAAGACCGCGGCAACCAGTCCGGCCACCACCGCGGTGATCAGTCCGGCGGCCGCACCGACACCGGAACTGATACCGAAGGCCAGGGCCAATGGCAGGGCCACTACGCCGACGGTGATACCGGCGAGGATGTCCCGCCGCCAGGAGTGCGGCAGTTCGGCGTAGTCACTGCGGTGCGGCAGCAGCCGCGACACCGCACCGGCAGCCTCGGCGATCACCGCCGACTGCAGATTGGAGGCAGGTCGTCGAAGGCCTCGAGTTGTTGACGCTGGGCCTTGAGGGTGTCGGCGAGGAAGGTGCGCGCGATGACCAGCAGATCGGAGATCGAAGGATGGGCCAGTTCGTAGTGCACCGTGTTGCCGATACGTTCGGCCCGAACCACCTGGTGGCGCTTGAGGACCGCCAGATGCTGGGACAGCAGCGTGGGTTCGATACCGGTGTCGGCGAGGATCTCCGCCACTGTGGTCGGGCGCGGGTTGGCCGACAGGATCTCCAGGACGCGGATCCGCGCCGGGTGCGCCAGCGCCTTGAACAGGTTGGCCTTGATCTCATAGAGCGGCCGTTCGGTGCCGCCCGGAAAGCTGTTGGGCACGGGAGTCCTCGCCATGGGCAATTGATGGATTGAATGAAATCTCAATCCAGGCTAGCCCTTCGGATGCCCTGAGGGCCAGTCCGGTTGCCGGCGATGCCGGTCGGGCCGCCTATCGTGGCGTGAGTGTCTGAACCGGCTCCGGACGACGTGCGCGCCCTGCGGGCGCGTCTCGATGGCCTGACGGTCCGCGATGCCGACCGGCTGGGCCGGCGGCTGAGGTCCGTGCGTGGCTCCGCCGCCGGGACGCTGCGTCAACTCGCCGACCAGATCACTGCCGGTGAGGCGCTGGTCGCGGCGCGGGCGGCCGCCGTGCCGGCGATCACCTACCCGGACCTGCCGGTCAGCCGACTGCGCGGCGAGCTCGCCGCCGCCATCCGCGACCATCAGGTGGTGGTGGTGGCCGGCGAGACCGGATCGGGCAAGACCACCCAGCTGCCCAAGATCTGCCTGGAATTGGGCCGTGGCATCCGCGGCACCATCGGCCACACCCAACCGCGACGGCTGGCCGCCCGAACCGTCGCCCAGCGCGTCGCCGACGAACTGGGCACCCCACTCGGGGACGTGGTGGGCTACACGGTGCGGTTCACCCACCAGACCTCCGACCGCACCCTGGTCAAGCTGATGACCGACGGAATACTGCTGGCCGAGATCCAGCGGGACCGGCGACTGCTGCGCTACGACACGCTGATCCTCGATGAGGCACACGAGCGCAGCCTCAACATCGACTTCCTGATCGGCTACCTGCGCCAGTTACTGCCGCGTCGGCCGGATCTGAAGGTGATCGTCACCTCGGCGACCATCGAACCGCAGCGGTTCGCCGCGCACTTCGCCGCATCGGGTGCCGACGCCCCCATCGTTGAGGTGTCGGGCCGCGGCTATCCCGTCGAGATCCGTTACCGCCCTTTGGAACTCCCCGCTGCCGATCCGGTATCGAGCGACGACGGTGATGAATCCCAGGATCCCGACGATCCCGATCACGAGGTCGTCCGGGTAGAACCCCGCGACCAGACCGAGGCGATCATCGACGCCCTGGCGGAGCTGTCCATCGAACCGCCTGGTGATGTGCTGGTGTTCCTGTCCGGCGAACGCGAGATCCGCGACACTGCCGAGGCGGTGCGGGCCGCGGTCGCGGAGGCTGAGGTGCTGCCGCTCTACGCGCGCCTGCCGACAGTCGATCAGCAGAAGGTCTTCAAACCCAACCCCAGTCGGTTGCACCGCCGGATTGTGCTGGCCACCAATGTGGCCGAGACATCACTGACGGTTCCGGGGATCCGCTACGTCATCGACCCGGGTACCGCCCGGATATCCCGCTACAGCAGACGAACGAAAGTCCAACGGCTGCCGATCGAACCGATCTCGCAGGCCTCCGCCGCCCAGCGGGCCGGCCGCTCCGGGCGTACCGCGCCGGGCATCTGCATCAGGCTGTACTCCGAACAGGATCACGCGGCCCGGCCGCGCTTCACCGACCCGGAAATCCTGCGGACCAACCTCGCATCGGTGATCCTGCAGATGGCCGCGTTGCGACTCGGTGAGATCGAGAGCTTCCCGTTCCTGGATCCGCCGGAGCGCCGCAGCATCAACGACGGCGTGCAACTGCTGCAGGAACTCGGCGCCTTCGACACCGCGGGGGCGATCACCGATGTCGGACGACGCCTGGCCCAGTTGCCCTTGGACCCCAGGCTGGGCCGGATGATCCTGCAAGCCGACACCGAAGGCTGCCTGGGTGAGGTGTTGGTGCTCGCGGCGGCACTGTCGATTCCCGACCCCAGGGAGCGGCCCACCGGTCGTGAGGAGGCCGCCCGTGCCAAACACGCCCGATTCGCCGACCCGCATTCGGATTTCGTGTCCTATCTCAACCTCTGGGCATACCTGCGCGGTCAGCGCAAAGCGATGTCCGGCAGCGCATTCCGGCGAATGTGCCGGGAGGAGTTTCTGCACTACCTGCGCATCAGGGAGTGGCAGGACCTGGCCGGTCAACTACGCGGTATCGCCGCGGGCATTGGCCTGAAGAGCGCCCACGAGGGTGCCGACTCTGAGCCTGCCGATCCGGCGAGAGTACATGCCGCGCTGGTGTCCGGCCTGCTGTCTCACGTGGGCCTCCGCGATGGCGAATCACGGGACTACACCGGCGCCCGCAACGTCAAGTTCGTGCTGGCGCCCGGCTCGGCGCTCACCAAGCGTCCGCCGCGCTGGATCGTGGTTGCCGATCTGGTGGAGACCAGCCGCCTGTACGGACGGACCGCGGCGCGGATCGAACCGGAGGCCGTCGAACGGGTCGCCGGTGATCTGGTGCAGCGCAGTTACAGCGAACCGCACTGGGATCCCCGGCAGGGCGCGGTGCTGGCCTACGAGCGGGCCACCCTCTACGGGCTGCCACTGGCGGCCCGCCGCAGGGTCGGCTACGCCGGGGTGGACCCGGTGCTGGCCCGGGAGCTGTTCATCCGGCACGCCCTGGTGGACGGGGACTGGGAGACCCGGCACCATTTCTTCGCCGACAACGCCCGGTTGCGCGCCGAACTCGCCGAACTGGAGGAGCGGGCCCGGCGGCGCGACCTGCTGGTGGGCGACGAGGCGCTCTACGCCTTCTACGACGCCCGCATCCCCGCCGAGGTGGTCTCGGCCCGTCACTTCGACGGCTGGTGGCGCAAACAACGCCACCGCACACCCGATCTGCTCACCATGACCCGCGAGGACCTGCTGCGGATCCATGATGCCGATGCCGACCGCCCCGACAGCTGGCAGGACGGGGACCTGGACCTGCCACTGAGCTACCGGTTCGAGCCCGGGGCCGCCGACGACGGTGTCACCGTGCACGTCCCGGTGGCGGTGCTCGCGCGGCTGGGAGGCGAACAGTTCGGCTGGCAGGTACCTGCCCTGCGCGAGGAACTCGTCACCGCGCTGATCCGCTCGCTACCGAAAGACCTGCGGCGCAACTTCGTTCCCGCGCCGGACACCGCCCGTGCGGTGCTCGCCGACCTCGAGCCGACCGACGAGCCATTGCTGGAGACCCTGCAACGGGAACTGCACCGGCGTACCGGTGTCCTGGTCCCGATCACGGCGTTCGACCTCGAGAAGCTGCCGGCCCATCTGCGGGTGACCTTCGCCGTCGAGGGACCCGACGGTGCGGAACTCGCGCGCGGCAAGGACCTCGAGGCCTTACAGGACCGACTGGCCGGACAGACCCGCCGCGCGGTCGCCGATGCTGTCGCCGAGGGGGTGGAGCGCAGCGGTCTGCGCGGTTGGCCCGACGATCTCGACGAGTTGCCGCAAACAGTCGCCGGTGGCGGGGTGCATGGCTACCCCGGTCTGGTCGATGCCGGGACCGCGGTCGATATCCGGGTTTTCGCCACGGCGGCCGAGCGAGACGCGGCCGGGCGGGACGGCCTGCGCCGGCTGCTGCGGCTGTCGGCGCCATCGCCGGTGAAAGCCCTGGAGAAGGGTCTGGATACCCGTCGCCGGCTGGTGCTGGCGAATAATCCGGACGGGTCGCTGGCGGCATTGCTGGATGACTGCGCCGATGCCGCCATCGATGTGCTGGTGCGCGATCCGGTGCGGACCGCTGCCCAGTTCGAGGCCGCCCGCCGCCGGGTGCGCGAAGCATTGGTTGCGACCGCGGCCGACATTCTCGGCCGGGCGGAGAAGGTCCTGACCGCGCTACAGGAGGTGCACCTGCTGCTGCCGGCCAAACCGCCGCCCGCCCATGCCGACGCGGTCGCCGATATCGGCGCCCAGTTGTCGACCCTGATCGGACCGGGATTCGTCACCACGACCGGTGCCACCCACCTGGGCGACCTGGCTCGGTACCTCACCGCCATCTGCCGACGGCTGGAGCGGCTACCCGGCGGGCAGTCCGCGGATCGGGACCGCATGCAGCGCGTGCACGCCGTCGAGGACGCCTACAGCCAACTCCTGCAAGCACTTTCGCCAGCCCGAGCGGCCGGTGACGATGTCCGGGACATCGCGCGGCTGATCCAAGAGTTCCGGGTGAGCCTGTGGGCTCAACAACTCGGTACCGCCCGGCCGGTCAGCGAACAACGCATCTACCGCGCGATCGACGCGATCCTGGGGTAACGCGGCCGATCAGGTGACGTCCGTCCGGATGTCAGCCCTCGACGTGCTTCTTCAACCCGTGCAGCGCATTGTCGACGATGGTGGCCGCGGCCTTCTTCTTCATGAAGCCCATCATCGGAATCTTGGGGTCGATCTCCAGTTCGTAGGTGACCTTGGTGCCGGTGCCCTCCGGTGTCAGCGTGTAGGAGCCGACGAGCCGCTTCATCATGCTCGACTTGGGCTTACCCGCATCATCGGTGTTGAGCGTCCAACTCACCGAGTCGTTGCCCATCCAGATGTAGGAGATCTCGTAGACGTCCTTGCCGATCGGGGTGGCGATGGTGAACGACACGTCCTTGGGCCCGCCGTCGTCGTGGGTGCTGATGACTTCCACACCGGTAAAGCCGTCACTCCAGTTGGGATAGTCGTCGAGATTGGCGATGGCTGCCATCACCTCATCCGGCGAGGCGTTGATCGTCACCGACTCCGACACGCTTTCAGCCACTTCTCCTCCATCCTCCGGGGCCTTGGGGCCGGGGCCAGCTTACGGGCGACCCGTTGCCACCGTCACCGCACCATGGTGTGCGACGGCGTTGTCCAAAACCAGTTCGGCAACCCTGGACCGGTGCTGCTCGGCGCTGCCCAGCAGTGCCGCATCGGTGGCGGCCCGCTTGAAGTACAGGTGTGCCTGATGTTCCCAGGTGAACCCGATCCCGCCGTGTACCTGAATGGTGTCGGCGGCAATCCGGCTGAACGCGGCCGAGCAGGTGGCCTGGGCGATACTGGCCGCCAACGCCGGGTCGTCGGAGCCGTCGGCCAGCGCCCACACCGCGTGATACGCCGTCGAACGGGCGTGCTCAAGGTCGACGAGCATGTCGGCGAGCCGGTGTTTGATCGCCTGGAACGAACCGATCTGCCGGCCGAACTGCAACCGCGATTTGGCGTACTCGACCGACAGGTCCAGTAGATGCTGCGCCGCGCCGACCTGTTCGATCGCCAGGAGCGCCGCGCCGACCTGCAGGGCGTGGGTGATGACCCGCCCGGCGTCGTCGGGTCCGGCCAGCAGCCGGGCCGGAGCCCGGTCGAAGGTCACGCCGGCCTGCGGGCGGCTGAGGTCCATGGTGACCAGCGGTGTGCGTTCGGCGTCGCCGGCATCGACCGCGTAGAGGCCCACGCCATCAGATCCGCGTGCCGCGACCAGGATCACGTCTGCGGCGGTCGCGTCGACCACCCGCCCCGCGGTTCCGGTAAGCGTGCCTTCCTCGACGGTCACCGCGACCCGGTCCGGATCGAATGTGCCGGCGATATCGGCCACCGCGAAGGCCGCGGTGCGCTGGCCCTCGATGAGCGCCCTCAGAAGTTCGTCGCGGGCCGGACCGGCGGGGCAGGCCGCCAGCGCCGGAATGGCCAGATAGACGGTGCCGAACAGAGGCCCGCCTGCCAGGGCAGCGCCGAACTCCTCGACCGCGACCGCCTGGTCCACCAGGGAACCGCCGACTCCGCCGGCCGCCTCGGGCACCGACATCGCGAGCACACCGAGTTCGGAACCCAGCCGGCGCCACACGGCGGCGTCGAAGACCTCCCCGGATTCCATCAGTCGGCGCGCGGCAGCCTCGCCGAAGTTGTCGGCGCAGAACCTGCGGACCGCAGCCCGTAGTTGGAGCTGCTCGTCGTCGAAGGCGAACTCAGCCACGCGGAACCTGCTTCCACGGCATACCGGCGTCGGCACGCAGGTCGCCGGGCAGGCCGAGGACCCGCTCGCCGAGGATGTTGCGCATGACTTCCGATGTCCCGCCCTCGATGGTGTTGGCCCGGCTGCGTAAGTAGCGCTGCTGGATGGGGCCGCGCCAGTCGCCACCCGCGTTGGCGCCGTGCATCGCGTAGCTGTGGTACAGGATTCCTTCCGGCCCAAGGAGATCCATGCAGAATTCGTAGATGCGTTGATTGAGCTCAGCGCCCACCATCTTGCCGATCGAACCCTCCGGGCCGGGCCCGCCGGCGGTAGCAGTCGCCCTCGCACGTTCCGAGGTGAGGCGTTGCGCCTCGGCCCGCAACCACAACTGGGTGAGACGGTCGCGGAGCACCGGAGTGTGCAGGTCCGGGCGGGAGGCCCACAGCTGCACGGCGTCGGCGATGGCACCGGAGCCGCGGCGGTTTCCGCTGGCGCCCAGCGCGCTGCGTTCGTTCATCAGAGTGGTCATGGCCACCCGCCAGCCGTCACCCACGGCGCCGAGACGGTGCGCGTCCGGAACCCGGGCCTCGGTGATGTAGACCTCGTTGAACTCCGCCTGCCCGGTCATCTGCCGCAGCGGCCGGCACTGCACGCCGGCGGCGTGCATATCGAGGACGAAGTAGGTCAGACCCTTGTGCTTGGGAGCATCGGGGTCGGTGCGGGCCAACAGCAGCCCCCAGCGAGCCTTATGGGCCAGGCTGGTCCACACCTTCTGCCCGTTGACGATCCACTCGTCGCCGTCGCGAACCGCGGAGGTGGCCAGTCCGGCGAGATCGGAACCGGCGCCCGGTTCGGAGAACAGCTGGCACCAGATGTCCTCGGTGGTCGCCAACGGGCGCAGGAAGAATCTCTTCAGGTCGTCGGTCTGGGCATGCTCGCGCACCGTGGGCGCCGCCATCCCGTAGCCCATCGGGTTCAGGCCCAACGGCACCGGTCCGCCGGCGCCCTGCAAGATCCCGTCGGCGACGGATTGCAGACCGCGGGAGATCCCTAATCCGCCCAGCCCCACCGGGAAATGCACCCAGGACAGCCCCGCGTCGTAACAGGCACCGAGAAACTCCGTGACCGGAACCTGTTTGGGGTCATGCTCGGCAACGACCGACTGAGCCAGTTCGGCGACCCGGCCGGCATCTACATCGCTCACGACAGCACCGCTCATTCCGCCACGATAGAACGGCCAAACCCGTCAGCTGACTCTGCCCCCGCCCCGCTGGCCGTGTGCTAGAGATGAGCTCATGTTCGCCGCTGCGGTCCGGCTTCGTCCGGTCGGCTGCCTGCTGACGGTCACCGCAATCCTGGGCGGGTGTACGGCCCCGCCTCGCGCCGATGTTTCCGCCAAGGCGCCTGAACTCAGCGCGTGGGGGCCGTGCCCGCCGGGGGACGCGCCGGCCGACGGGGTCGAGTGCGCGACGATCAGCGTGCCTTACGACTACGCCCGGCCCGATGGCGAGAACTTCACCCTCCCGGTGGCCCGGATTCCGTCGAAATCGGACAAACCGCAACTGCTGATGATGAACCCCGGTGGTCCGGGCATCAGTGGGGTCGGTGACCTGCAAGGGGGCTGGGAGTACTACGAGAAGTTCACCGAGGTCTACACGGTGGTGTCATTCGATCCGCGAGGCATGGGCGGATCGAGCCCCGCGGTGTCCTGCCTCGACGACCAACAGCAGGCGGCGATCTTCAACCAGCCCAGCATGCCGCTGTCGGAGGCGGACAGCCAACGCAGACAGGATCTCGCTGCCGGCATCGGAGCAGCGTGTGAACGTGACTTCGGCTCGGCGCTGAGCCATCTCGGCACCGAAAAAGTGGTTCGGGACATGGATGCCATCCGCGCTGCCATGGATTTCGACAGGACGAGCTACCTGGGCTACTCCTACGGCACCTTTGTCGGCGCGCTCTACGCGCAGATGTTCCCTGAGCGGACCGGGCGCATCGTGCTGGACTCGGTGATGGCACCGGAATTGGACTACCGCGCCGTCCGGCACGGCCAGGCAAAGGGTATGCAGCGCAGCGTGATCGCGTTCGCCGAGGATTGCCTGCGCCGAGAAGACTGTCCATTGCCCGGTCCCGCGGTAAACGCGGTTCAAGCGATCACCGACATCATCGCCCAACTCGACCAGACGCCCTATCGCGACGCCGACGGCCGCGAGCTGTCCGGCTCGCGGATGCTGGCCTTGGTTGAGTCGTACCAGTACATGCCGGCTACCGGCTGGCCGGCACTGCGCGAGGTCCTCGGCGACGCCTTGGCCGGCCGTTGGCCTGCGGTGATCGAGGCGGCCTACTCGCCCGATCTCATGGTGAATCCGGCGGATTCCGAATACTTGGCGGTGGTGTGCACCGACTTCGCGGCCGAACGTGACCCGCAGGCGCCCGGTCGGTTGGCTCCGATCTGGGCTCGAGAGAGCCCGGTCAGCGGCGGCAACCGGGCGTGGTCATTGGCGCCCTGCGAATCCTGGCCGGTCGCTCCGGTCCGCAAACCCGGCCCGGTAAACCCCGAGGGGTCAGGGCCTGTGCTGCTCCTGAACACGACCGGGGATCCTGCGACGCCGCTGGAGTGGGCGCAATCGCTGCACAAGCAGATCCGCGGGTCGTCGCTGGTGATCGCCCCCGGCCCGGGACACCTGGCGAGCTCGCAGAACGCCTGCGCGGAACAGATCCTCATTACTTTCCTGATGGCGGGAACGCCCGTCCCGGAACCGGTCTTCACCTGTCCGGTGAATCCATAAGGTGTGCGATGCTTCTCGTCGCGCTACCGCCTCCCGGCCGGGGAATCCCGGCAGGCTCCACCCTTCGGAAGGCCTACTCGGATGACCAACGGCGACAACGCTCCGATGAGTAAGGGCCGCGCATTGGCCGTGGTCGCGGTTGCCTATGTGGTCGCAGTCGCCGCGGCGGCGGCGTGGCTGCTCTGGGGCCCGCGCACCGGGCGGTTGTGGCTCGACACCCTGATCGCCGACATCGTGGCCACCCTCGTGGTGTTCGTGTTCAGCCGCGTTTACCGCAACTCCAGCTTCTACGACGCCTACTGGAGTGTGATCCCGCCACTGCTGTTCGGCTATTGGTGGTGGCAGGGTCCGATCGGCACCGAGGGGCCGGGCGCGCTGCGGTGCTGGCTGCTGGCCCTGGTGATCGGCTACTGGGCGGTGCGCCTGACCGGCAACTGGGTCTACGGCTTTTCCGGCCTGCACCACGAGGACTGGCGCTACCCGATCCTGCGGGAGGGCGCCGGCCGATTCGAGTTCCTCGCCGATCTGGTCGGTATCCACCTGTTTCCCACCCTGCAGGTCTTCGTCGGCATGCTACCGGTCTACGTCGCGGTGACCCGCCCCGGCGACGGGGTGGTCTGGCTGGCCTGGATGGCCTTCGCGATCGGGGTCGCCGCTGTCACTCTGGAACTGGTCGCGGACACCCAGATGCACCGCTTCGTTGCCGCGCGCCGGCCCGGAGCGGTGATGGAGACCGGATTGTGGGCATGGTCACGCCACCCGAACTACCTCGGCGAGATCGGGTTCTGGTTCGCCCTCGCGCTGTTCGGGATCGCCGCTGCGCCGCAAGAATGGTGGTGGCTGTTCGTCGGTGTGGCGGTCATGGTGGCGATGTTCATGGGCGCCAGCATTCCGATGATGGAGAAGCGGAGCCTCGAGCGCCGGCCCAACTATCAGGGCGTCATCGACCGGGTCCCGCGTCTGGTGCCGCGTCTGCCCCGGAAGCCCGCGCGGTGAGTGCGGGTCGGCAGCGCGTCGTCATCGCCGGCCTGGGTGACAGTGGCCTGCTGACGGCGATCCGGCTGGCCCGGTCCGCCGAGGTGGTGGGCATCTCTGCCAGCCCCGGATTGGTCAGCGGCCAGGAACTCGGTGTGCGACTGGCCCGTCCGGCTGAGTGGGCTCGGGACTACTGGGTGCCGTTCAACCGCTACCGGGGCCTGGACCGGGTACGCACCGTGCAGGCCAGGCTCACCGGGGTTGACCTTGTCGGCCGGGTGGTTCGCTGTCGCCGCGACGACGGTGCCGAGGTGGCCGAACCCTTTGACTCCCTGGTTATTTCGACGGGTGTGAGTAACGGATTCTGGCGCCGCCCGGTACTGCAGTCCTCGGCCGAGGTCGGCGCGGAGCTCATCGCGGCCCATGACAGGCTGGCGGCCGCGCGGTCGGTGATCATCATCGGCGGCGGTGCGGCAGCGGTCAGTGCCGCCGCGAATATCGCCGATCGATGGCCGGGTACCCGCGTCGATCTGTACTTCCCGCACCAGCGGCCGCTGCTGCAACATCACCCGCGGACTTGGGATCACCTGCGGTACAGACTGATCCGGCTGGGGGTCGGACTGCATCCGGGCCACCGCGCCGAGGTGCCGGACGGCTTTGCCCTCGATGCGATCACTGGCGGTGAGGTGCGCTGGAGCACCGGCCAGCCGGCGGTTCGGGCCGATGCCGTGCTGTGGACCATCGGCCGGGTACGCCCCAATACCGACTGGTTACCGGCTGACCTGCTCGATGGGGAGGGATTCGTCACGGTCACCCCCGAGTTGCGGGTACCCGGTCACCGGGGGGTTTTCGCCATCGGCGATGTCGCCGCGACCGACCCGTTGCGCTCGTCTGCCCGCAACCGGGCCGACGCCCTGCTGGCGCACAATATTCTCGCCGAACCGGCCGGTAGGCCGTTGCGCTCGTACAAGCCGCCACGGCGCCGGTGGGGGTCGGTGATCGGCATCCAGTCCGACGGGGTCGAGGTGTTCGCCCCCAACGGGCGTCCGTTCCGGATACCGGCGTGGCCGGTACAACGGGTGCTTATGCCGTTGATCGTGCGCCGCGGCATCTATCGCGGGGTGCGGCCGAATCGGCCGCTGGGCTAAACCGGGGCTAAACCGGGCTAAACACCGCCCGGGCGTCCTCCGCGCTGCGAACCGCTAAGGCGGCGGCGGTGGCGGTGGCTCGCCCGGCGGTGGTGGCGGCGGCAACGGCGCCGGCGGTGGTGGCGCGGGAGGCGGTGGGGGAGGAGGCAGTGCCTCCGGAGGTGGGGGCGGCGGCAGCGGTTCCGGCGGGGGTGGTGGCGGCAGGGGTTCGGGCCCCGGCGGCGGTGGCGGCGGCGGAAATGCCGGGATGGTGATGGGCGGCAGGCCGGGAATGTTGATGATGTTCACGCCCGGTGGGGGCGGCGGCGCATCGGCCGGCGGGGGCGGCGGAGGGGCTTCGTTGTAGTCGTTGTAACTGGTGTCGTTTCTCGGGTTGTAGACCGGGGCGGGTGCGCTGTACACCGGTGCCGGAGAGATGCCGTTGCTGGTGTTGATCGTGACGATGGTGCCCGGTAGCACCGCACCCGTCGGTGTGGTGCCGACCACAGTGCCCTTCGCCGCGTTGCTGTTGATCGGAGCAGACTGCGCGGCCACCTCGAACCCGGCGTCCCTGATGCGCTTTCTTGCGGCGTCGAGGTTCAGGCCCACCACGCTGGGGATTCCCACCCCGGGAGCACCGTTGAGGTATCGCGGATCGGTCGGCGGCAGGGTCACCGGGCCGAAGTTGGTGGCGATCGGGTTCATGGCCAGGAACCAGGTCTGGGCCGGGGAGGTACCGCCGTACAGGTCGCCGTTACCTCCGCACTTGCGCAGTGGGAAGGCGCACAGCGCAGCCGGTTTCGGGGAGTCGTCGAAGACGTAGCTCGCGGCGGCCAGTTGGTTGGTGTAGCCCAGGAACCCCGAGGAGCGGTGCGATTCGGTGGTACCGGTCTTACCCGCCATCGGCAGCCCCCAGCCCACCGACCCGGCAGCGGCCGCCCCGGTGCCGCCCGGTGCGGTGTCCTTCGAGAGTGCATTCGTCAGGGTGTTGGCCAGACCCTCGGGGACTACCTGTTCACACTTCGGCGTCGGCAACGTCACCTCATTGCCACGCCGGTCGAACACCTTCTCGATGGGGCTCGGCGGGCACCAGGTGCCGCCCGACGCCAGGGTGGCGGCGACATTGGAGAGTTCCAGAGCGTTCACCTCGAACGGGCCCAGCGTGAAGGAGCCGATGTTCTCCCGCTTGACGTAGTCCGCGAGGCTCTCGTCGCTCTTGGGCACATAGGCGCGCGCGGTTCCCGGTTCGGCGTAGGACCGCAGACCCAGGCGCACCGCCATATCGACTGTGCGGTCCACGCCGACCTGCTGGATCAACTTGGCGAACGCGGTGTTGGGAGAAGACGCCAGGGCGTCGGTCATGCTCATCGGGCTGCGGTAGCCGGCGGCGTTCTTCACGCACCACGTCTGCGGCGGGCAGCCCGGAGTGTCGCTGTTGCCCAGGCCCCTGCCCTGGAAGAACGGTGGAACGTCGAGCATCGCGTTGATGCCCATCCCCATATCCAGGGCGGCGGCGCTGGTGAAGATCTTGAAGATTGAGCCGGCACCGTCACCGACCAGGGTGAAGGGCTGGGGCTGCACGGTCTGACCGGCGTCCAGTTTGAGGCCGTATCCGCGGTTGTCGCCCATCGCCAGAACCCGGTGCGCATCCTTCCCGGGCCGGATCACGCTCATCACACTGGCGACACTGTCCAGTGTGGGGCTGGCGACCGAATTGATCGCCTGCTTGACGCTCTTCTGCACGACCGGGTCCAGGGTGGTCTTGATCAGGTAGCCATTGCGGGCGACGTCCTGTTCGCTGATACCCGCACGGGCCAGGTACTCCAGGGCGTAGTCGCAGAAGAATGCGCGGTCCCCGGCGGCGATACAGCCCTGCGGCAGCGAACTCGGTTTCGGCAGAATGCCCAGTGGTTTCTCCCGGGCGGCGCGAAGATCGTCGGCCAACTCCGGCAGGTTCTCGATCATGCTGTCGAGCACCAGGTTTCGCCGATCCAGGGCACCCTGCGGATTGGTGTAGGGATTCAGCGCAGTTGTCGACCGGACCAGGCCAGCCAGCAGAGCCGCCTGCTGCCAGTTCAGATCCGCGGCATTGATACCGAAGTAGGTCCGGGCCGCGTCCTGAACTCCATAGGCGCCGTTGCCGAACGGGACTAGGTTCAGGTAGCGGGTCAGGATTTCCGGTTTGCTCAGCGATTTGTTCAACGCCAGCGCCATCCGGATCTCGCGGAACTTGCGGGCCGGAGTGGTCTCCACTGCCGCTTGTCGCTCGGCCTCGGTTTCCGCGTTGACCAGAAGGTTGAAGTTCTTCACGTACTGCTGCTCGATGGTGGAACCGCCGCGGGTGTCCACCGCTCCCTGGAGGAACCCGGCCAGACCGGTGAGGGTGCCCTGAAGATCGACGCCGTTGTGGTCGGCGAAGCGCCTGTCCTCGATCGAGACGATGGCGAGTTTGATTGTGTCGGCGATGCGGTGGGTGGGAACCTGCCAGCGTCGCTGCAGATAAATCCACGCGATCGGCTTTCCCGCCGCGTCGACCATGGTCGAAACTGCCGGAACGTCGCCGTCGACGATATCGGCCGACCCGCGGACCACGAGATCGGAGGCGTGGTTGCTGGCGACCCCGGCACCGCCCACCACCGGAAACAGCAGTGCGGCGATCAACACTCCGGCGAGCAGGCAGAACTGTGCCATTTTGCGCACCGTGGTTTGGGTCGGCGGGTACTGGTCCGACATTCCGCCTACCCTAAGCCGAACCGTACGGTTGGTCCACAACGGGTGCCAGGGCGGCGGTGAAGGCACCGAATGTTGCTGGTTGCGCCCGTCAATGCGGTGCCAGCACCACGATCCCGTCCTCATCGCTGAAGGCCAGATCGCCGGGTATGAAGTCCACCCCGCCGAGGCTCACCGCGACTCCACGTTCGCCGGCACCGGTCTTGGCGCTCTTGCGCGGATTGGTGCCCAGGGCCTTGATGCCGATATCGAGGGTCCGCAGCGTCGCCGCGTCCCGAACCGCTCCGTTGACGATGAGTCCGGCCCACCCGTTGGTACGTCCCAACTCGGCGATGACATCGCCGACCAGTGCGGTGTGCAGCGAACCGCCCCCATCGATCACCAGGACCCGACCGTCGCCCGGTTCGGACAGGATGGATTTCAGCAGCGCGTTGTCTTCGAAGCAGCGAACCGTCGCGATCGGGCCCGCGAACTGACGACGGGCCCCGAACTGAACAAACTGCAGATCGCAACTTCTGACGTCGGGGCCGATGTCATCAACGAGATCGGCGGTCGGCCGGAAGTCGACACCCACGGGTTCAGCCGCGGCGGAATCGGTTCAGCACCATCGCCACCAGGCCGAGGGCTGCCAGTGCCATCGTGACCGGAAGGCGGGTACGGGCACTGGGAACCTCCGGCCGGGCGGGGACCCCTGGGTTCGGCGCCGCGACCTTCGGGGCGGCAACCGGTCCGGCGCTGCCGACCGTCAGCGCCGCGTGCGGAGGCGCAGGTTCGAGGGCGGGTTGCGGCGGCTTGGGAGCCAGCGCCGCGGGTGCCTTCTTGGCGGCCTGCGGCGCCACCTTTCTGGTCGGTGTCTTTTTGCCGGGTGTCTTTTTGGCTGGAGCCTTCTTCGCGGCCGTCTTCTTGGCCGGCACCTTTTTCACGGGCGCCTTCTGCACCGCCTTGCCGGCCTTCTTCGCGGCCGCTTTCTTGGCCGGCGCGGGCGGGATCGCCCCGGTGCCGTTTTGAGGCCCGTCCTGCGGTTCTGCCATCTGCCGCTCCTTTAGTCTCCTGCGCAGCGTGCCGCCGCGCCTCGGTGCCGGATGAGTCCCATCATGCCAGGGGCTGCTCTCACGACCTTCGTCGCAACCCCCAGACGGCGGTTGCGGTGATCAGCAACCCGGCTCCAACGACGAATGGCCACAACGGAATCCGATCCTTCGGTGGTGCCGCCGCCTCCGGAACGGAGGTTCCGGTGCCCGGCGCGGTCATCGTGAACGACCAGGACCCGACGACGACGTGTCCGTCCGCGGAGGTGACCCGGTAGTTGACGGTGTACCGGCCGGCGGGTCCCAGTGGGCGGACAGCGACGCTGACCACGTCACCGCGAACCTCGGGATCGCCTGACGACCAGAGATTGCCGTCCGGCCCGACGACGGTCATTGCGGCGAATGTCGGCTGCAGAGCCTCGTTGAACGTCGCGGTCACCCGGGCCGGGCCGACGGTCAGTGTGGTGTCGGCGGCCGGGTCGCTGGCGGTGAGGACGGTATGTGCCGCCGCCGTCGGAGCCCCCGAGGTCACGGTCGCGATCACTAGCGCCCCGAGCAACGTTCTTAGAAGTACCGGTAGCACTAAAGCACACCGAGGCGGGCCATGATGTCGGCGTCGATGCCGTCGAGTTGTTCGCCGATGGAAGTCTGGGCGGCCCGTCGGCGGGGGCCGGGCATGTTCTCCGCGGCCGTCACGGCCGCCGACAGCGCGGCCAGTCGGTCGGTGATCGCCGATACGAACTGCTTCGTCTCGCTGTCCTTGGGATTCTTCTCGGCGACCAGGCGCAGCGATTGTTCGGCTCCGGCGATGCGAGCCGACAGCCGCCCGCCATGCCCGGAGAACTGGCCCAGTTGGGTCAGCGGAACACCGAGGCGGTCGGCCCGCCGTTCGTCGATCACCCCTCTTGCGGCCATCGCGGCCCGGTAGGCGACCGGCACCACGATGGGGGCCAGCAGCCGCGAAGCCGTCAGGGTGCGACGGATCCGGCTGGGTGCCAGCAACTTTCCTTCCCGCGCGGTCCGCAGCTGGGTCTCGGCCACCTTGACCGCGGTGCGGTCGATATCGCGCTGGGCCTTCAGTTGGGCTTTGACCGCCTTGTCCCCGGTCCGCTGGGCGGCCTTGATGCGCCTGCCCTCGTTCTTGGCCTCGAGCTTGGCCTCCATCTTGGCTTTGGCCTTCAGCGCGCGGGCCTCGGCACGCCGGGTTGCGCGGCTCTTCCGCTTGGTGAACAGGCCCATCGCAACTGCCTTTCGGGTAGGTGGCCGGTGGTAGCCCGATGAGCTGCCGACCGTGGTCTAGACCCTAGCGTCCATGCCAAGCCGTGATTTCCCGACCTGCGGATATGCCACAATCAATCGGTCTCCGCAAACCCGCGCCCAGTTGGCGCCCCGTGATGCCAGGGAGTGTTCGTGAAGCGGTGCCGACGGTGCGCCACGGTGATCAGTGGGGTGATCGCCGCAGGTGTGCTGTCCAGTGGAGTCGGCATCGGCGTGATGGCATCCGCGCGGGCCGATCCCGCGGACTCCGGCCGGACGCCCGGCACCGGCGCGGCCGACCGCCCCGGTCGCGATGACAGCAACGCCAGCGCAGTACGCAGGCCCCGCGCTCGCAGTGCCTCCCCGGCGCCGCCCGCCCCGACGGTGTCCGCCGTGCGGGAGGGACGTGTGGTCGGCGGGCGGCCCCGGTCCGCGCCGGGCCGCACTCCGGATGGGGTGCAGGGGGAGACCCACTACTGGCCCTGCCCCTGGTGGCCCTTCATCGCCGTGTCGCCGCCCGCACCGCGGCCCGAGGTCGACAACGGGGGTTTCGTCCCGTTCCAGGAGGCGGTGACGGTCATCCCACCGCTGACTCAACTTGCGGGCGGGGCTGCGGTGCAACTCCCGGCCCCCGATCTCATCGCGGTTGGGCCGTCCGCCGCCGGGGCGCCGGCACCTGCCGCGTCGCCTGGCGCCCCGGTCGCGGTCGCCGTGACTGCCCCGGGTCCGCCGGCACAGGGGCCGCCGGCGCGGGCCGGCGCCGCGCCACTCGCGGCCGGGCCCCGGGACCGTTCATCGGGCCCGCCACAGACCAACCCCGCCGGACAACCCCCGGAAGCCGTGCGCCTCGGCTATCCGGAGTACCTGCGGAACGCAAATATCGCCGAGTTGGCCGCGGTCGCCCTGCCGGGCCTGGCGGCCTTGGTCGGTCTGACAGCGCTCGGCGGACTGCTGGGTTACCGCCAGGCCAAGGCGGGTTACCTGCTGCGCACCGCCGGTGCCGGCCGCTTCCTGCAATGACCGCCGACCGTACGGTCACCAGGGCGGTGAACGACGTGCTCGCGCTGGCACCGGCGCGCGGCGAGGTGAGCCTGGCCGGGCTGGTGTCCGCTGTCGGCGCGCATCGCCAGCGGCCCATTGAGGTCAACACTGCCGAACTGCCGCCCGGTGTGTCGGGCCAGTGGCGTCAGTACGCCGATAGGGATGAGTTTCTGATCCAGGACGGGCTGCCCACCGCGGACCGAACCCTGGCCCATGAACTCGGCCATCTCGTGCTCGGGCACGACGGCATCCCGGTGGCCGAGGTCGCCCGCGAGTCGGCCGAATTCGCCAGTGACGACCTGATCGGCTACATGCTGAACCAGCGCACCGGGTGCATGGGTCCGGGCGGCGACGATGTCGAGCAGCAAGCCGAGGATTTCGCCGCCCTGCTGCTCTACCGTCTCGGGCGACTGCGTAGTGACCGGTCCTCGATCGTGCAGGTTCGCCTCGGAGAGGCGTTTGGTTGATCGTCTGGGTCATCGCCGGCCTGCTCGGGTTGGCGACCGGGTTGCGGATCGGGTGGGCCCTGGTCAACCAGCAGTCGGTGGTCAGCAGCGCCATGATCGTTGCCTTGGGCAGCCTGGCGGTGATGGCCGTGCTGAACTGGCCTCCGCTGACCCTGCTGGTTGACGCCGCGCTGCGCTGGCCGAACATTTCGGTGGGCCTGAGTCAGATGGCGTTGGTGGCTTCGGCCGCCGGAAGTTGCGTGATGATCACCACTGTCGCCTCCTCCCGCCGGCCGGCGGTGACGCGCCGGCTCGCGGTGATCCAGTACAGCCTGGCGGGTGTGATTGCAGCGGTGACTCTCGTGCTGTTCATGGCCGGTGAGCGCCAGCCGGAGATGGCGCCCCGGGAGTACCTCGCCCGCAATCTGGGCACACCCAACACCGCGCTGGACTGGCTGGTGCCGCTGCTCTACGTACTGCTGGCCCTGACCCTGGTGTCCTGGGTCGGTGTGCGGCTGTCCAATCCCAGCCGCCGGGGCCGGGCGTTGTTCGTCTTCACCGCCGGCATCGCGCTGATCGTCGCGGCAATCGGTTTCGTCCTGATCCGCGCTCTGCGCACGACATCGGTCGGCAACCACCTGGTCGGAGTCGGAGCCGCCGCCACTCTGCTGCTGTGCGCGATGGCCGTCGTCGCGGCGGGTGCGCTGTTGCCGGCCGTCGAGGACTGGGTCGGCGCGCGCCGTGAGCTGCATCTCATCGAACCGCTGCGGCGGGAGATGGAGCGCCGTCATCCCGATATCGGTATCGGGGTTCGTCCGCGCGGCCCACTGGTGTTCCGGGTCGCCGAGCGGCTGTCGCTGATCTCCGACGCGCTCTACCTGGAGGGGATGCTGGCGGAGCAGCAGTCGGCCCGACTACCCGAAGCGACCGATCCGCCGGACGCGCTCAGCCCGACGGGTCAGGCGCTGGCCATCGCTCAGTGGATTGCGGCCGGAAACGATCGGGCCGCCGATTCATATCCCGGCCGACGGTGGTTACGCCAGCCGGCCAACTGTTCGGACCGGGAGTGGATTCTTGAGATCGCACGCCAGTACCGCGCCATCGATCGGAGCGGAATCCCGCCCGCGCAAGGATGACCGCTCAGTTGTCCAGGTGTTCCCGGCGCCGAAGCTCGTCGACCTTCTCCACGATGTCCTGCTGGGCCTCCGGAGACAGTCCGACGGTGCGGGCCGCGATCCGGCGCACACCCTCGTCTCGCATATGGGCCAGCCAGGTGAGTTCGCGGTCGAGTTTTTCGTAGTACTCGTCGTCGGTGAAATACTCGGGCCGGATCCGGAAGAAATTGGCAAGCGCGGCCATGGTCGTCGCCGACGGGTTGGTGCGGTTGCCGGAGCGCAGCTGGGAAAGGTAGGGGGCCGACATGGTCACACCCTCAGCCTTGAGGGCGGCGATCACTTCGGCGGACGTATGCGGGCCCCGACCGGGTGGGTACACCACGTCGAACAGGCGATTCAACCGCGCTGCGAACGTCGTGCTCATCGAATGACCTCCAGATGCGATCACTAGCCGTCGGAACTCTCAGCGTATTTGCTGACTAATCTAGCGGTAGTTGTCCGAACAACCAAGTGCAAACTCTCGGACCGCCCGGCGAGTCGCGGTTCGATCCCGGTTGGGCAATCGCTTCGCTGGGGTGTCAGAGGCGGGTCGCACGGCCAGAGCCTGTGTGTATGCGACGGGAATCAGGCAATTCGTCGCGTTTCGTTCACGCCGCGAGCGGGCGCTCCGAAGCTTGGCTGGACTGCCGCAGACGGCGATCGGCAACGACGCCCCCGTCGGGTCGCCCTAGCGAGGCCATTTGCTGGATAGCCTCAGGAAAACCTCAGCCCTAGCTCAGGTTCCCGGACCCGACTAAGCGGCCAGCAACATCGCCAGGATTGCTGTGTCCGGGTGGCTGATCGGGTCGACCCCGACCCGGCTGACCATGCCGGTGACCGTTCCGTCGGCCTCGGCTTCCACCCAGGCGGCCCGGTGTTCCAGGCCGAGGTGCGGTAGGCCCGGAAGGAGCACGCAACCGGAGGCCGCTCCAGAACACTCCGGCAGCGACGGGGTGGTCTCGGAGGGCGGGTGCAGCATCAGCAGTGCCGGTGGCTGCCAATCGGCGAAGTGCCCGGCCTGCACGGCCGAATCGCCGACCACGGTGCCTTCGGCCAGGACCAGGCCCACGGTTCCGGGCTGGGACTTCTCCGGCAGCTCCTCGCGGACGCCGAAAATGGTCGTGGTGGGTAGCAGTCCGGGCAGCGATGCGACGCGGACTGCCATGATCAACAGTTGCGCCCACTCCTTGGTCGAGTTCGGCCAGCGGCCCGACACCACGAAGCCCTTGAGGGCTCCCCGGGAATGGAAGGGTGCGATCTCGACTACAGGTCCGGATGAATCCATCTCGCCCTCCGTGACACTCAACGACATCCCAGTGCGACACGACAGCGGGTCGGTTCCGAACAGCATGGGGTACCGCCACGCTGGCAGACAAGAGGCCACGACTGCTAAATCGACGGCTGCAGCCCCGGGACGACGGCCGGAGGGGCGCCGCGCAGTGCGCGACGCCCCTCATCGACGGTCCGTCAGGGATCGGTCAGCCGAAGATCAGGCCCTTCGTCTTCGAGACCGCCGCGGCGTAGCGGTTCTGGACATCCTCCCAGTTCACCACGTTCCAGAAGGCTTTGACGTAATCGGCCTTGACGTTCTTGTACTGGAGGTAGAAGGCGTGCTCCCACATATCGACCTGGAGCAGCGGAATGATGCCCAGCGGCACGTTAGCCTGCTGGTCGTAGAGCTGGAAGGTGAGCAGCCGGTTCCCGAGACTGTCGTAGCCGAACACCGCCCAGCCCGAGCCCTGCAGCCCGTTGGCGGCCGCGGTGAACTGCGCCCGGAACTTGTCGAACGAACCGAACGCGTCATCGATGGCCGCGGCCAGATCGCCAGTCGGTTTGTCGCCGCCATGGGGGGAGAGGTTCTTCCACCAGATCGAATGGTTCACATGACCGCCGAGGTGGAAGGCCAGGTTCTTCTCGTTGAGGAAAATGGCGCCGTGGTCGTCGTTGGCGCGGGCTTCTTCGAGTTTGGCGACGGCGGCGTTGGCCCCCGCGACGTAGGCGGCGTGGTGCTTGCTGTGGTGCAGTTCGTTGATCTGGCCCGAGATATGCGGCTCCAGGGCGCCGTAATCCCAATCCAGATCGGGCAGGGTGTAGTCAGCCACGTGATTCCTCTCTTTTGGTCTTTTGGTCACTCGCAATTCTTGGTCACGCTCAACTCTTGGACACTCGCACTGTGCACTCGCGACGGTTCACTCCGCGCCCACAACCTTGCTCTATGGACGGCACACACCGCAAGGACGGTCACGCCGGCGGCGATGGCCGGCGTCCGGCCCGCTCCCGGGCCGGGACCCGGGGCAGGACTCAGAGCAGGACCAGCAGGGCAAGAATCCCGAGGAGGACCAGGGCGATGGCGCCAGCGCGCATCGCAGCGACCAGGTAGGACCGGTTGGAAGCCGACGAGCACAGCGACCATGGCGACGCGGCGGACGCCGAGCGGGAGTCCAATGGCCGGGTCGCCATCAGAGGTCCCTCGCCTGTGTCTTCAACTACCCATCCCCCTGCGAGACCAGTGAGGTTCATCACAACCCCGAAAGCGCGATCATAACCGGTGCCGGACCGGTCCTTCAAAGGTGCAGATGGCCGGACGGCACGGCCACCCGGCGTGTCGTTCGGTGCGCCGCTGTGGTCGGTCCGGCAGTTAGCCCGTCAACCGATTTCGCTGTCGCGGAATGCGGCTGTGGATCGCGGGCGTGTCTGGGCGGAGTGTTGTCCACAGTGGGGGGTGTCCCGATGCCGTCCCTGACCGGTTCAGCGGGGGTTCTGCCGCAGACCGGCGGTGTGGATAAACCTGTGGAAACTGTGGATGGCGGAGTCATTGCTCAACTGATGCCGGCACCGAACCGGCACCGCGTGCCACAAATGTTTGGGCCTCGGGGCCGGGTCCGCGAGGCCGGGCCGACGCCCGAACGGGCACCCGATCGCTAGGCTGATGCGGTGATTCAGGTGTGTTCCCGGTGCGGGACGCGGTGGAATGTGCGCGATCATCAGCGGGCATGGTGCCCGCGCTGCCACGGCCCGCTGCTCGCCCCGGTCGAGCAGCAGGTGGCCCGCCCCACCAACCCGCCGGCGGGCTCAGCGCCGTCGCCACCGGCCCGGCGGCCATTCGGGTTCCGATGGATCGCGGTCCGACCCGGGCCTCCGCCGCCTCCCCGCCACGCGCCCCGGCCGCTGGGGCCGACACCGCGCTACCAGGCCATCCCGCGATGGGGCCTGATCGACCGGATCATGCCGCCGGCCGCCGAGAGCGATCAGGCGCCGCGGAAGGGTCCGTCGCCGAATGTGCTGCGTGCCGTCCTGCTGGCGGCATCGGTGATATTCGCTTTGGCGGCAGCCGCGCACGTTGTGCGTTATCTGCTCTTGCTGATCAACCGCACCACACTGCTGCCCCCGGTCATCGCCATCGGTGCGCTGCTGCTGGGGGCATTGATCAGCCTCGCGGCGATCGTCGCGGTCGCGATCACCGCCGCGGTCATGACTTCGTGGCTGATCGCCCGGCGGGCCGCGGCGTTCGGCAATCACGGTCGGGACGATCCCCGGTCGGAGTGGGCGCTGTGGGCGGGGTGCATGACCCCGGTCGTCAATCTGGTGTGGGCGCCGGTGTTCGTGATTGAGTTGGCCCACGCCGAGCAGATTCAAGGGCGCCAGCGCGGCCCGATCGCACTGTGGTGGATCGCGTGGATCTTTTCGACGGGAATCTCGGCATGGGCAATCTGGACCAGTTCGGCAACCGAGGCGCAGGCGGTGGCCGACAACACCGTCACGATGATCATCGCCTACCTGGCCGGACTTGCTGTCCTGCTGCTGCTGTGGAGGGTCCTCGACGGGTTCATCCGCAAACCGGTGGACCGGCCGCAACATCGGTGGGTGATCGTTGCGGCCGACTCGGTCGACACTCCGTCCGGTGGGCCCGCACCCACCGGTGAGACCGCAGCTGAGTTCGCCGAACCCGACGAAACACCCTCGGTTGTTGAGTCCAGGGACCGGGAACCGGCAGCATAGGCTCATGTCGACGGACGCTGTAGCGCATGGGGCGCGCCCATTCGTGGTTGCCCACCGCGGTGCATCGGCGGACCGTCCCGAGCACACCCTGGCCGCCTACGAACTCGCCCTGCGCGAGGGTGCCGACGGGGTGGAATGCGACGTTCGACTCACCCGTGACGGCCACCTGGTGTGCGTTCATGACCGCCGGGTGGACCGGACCTCGACCGGGACGGGCTTCGTCAGTGACCTGACGTTGGCACAATTGCGCCAATTCGACTGGGGCGCATGGCACGGCAGCCGGCGGTCCGGCGCCGGAACGGGTGACACCGGGCTGCTGACCCTTGAGGATCTGGTGAAACTGGTGCTGGACTGGCAACGGCCGGTCAAGATCTTCATCGAGACCAAACATCCGGTGCGCTACGGCGCACTGGTGGAAAACAAGGTGCTCGCCCTGTTGCACCGCTATGGCCTGGCTGCACCGCCATCGGCGGATCTCTCCCGTGCGGTGGTCATGTCGTTCTCCGCCGCCGCGGTCTGGCGCATTCGCCGTGCCGCTCCACTGCTGCCCACCGTGCTGCTTGGCGACACCTCCCGTTACCTGGGCGGCAGCGCGGCGACCACGGTCGGCGCCACCGCGGTCGGCCCGTCCATCACCACTCTGCGGGAGCACCCGGAGTTGGTGGACCGTGCGGCGGCGCAGGGCCGGGCGATGTATTGCTGGACCGTCGACCACTACGAGGATGTGGAGTTCTGCCGCGATATCGGCGTGGGGTGGATCGCCACCAACCATCCCGGCCGGACCAGGGAATGGCTGGAAAACGGGCTGACCGGAGCGGGTCGGGACTGATCGCCTGTCACGGCTGGCCGTCCAGCACCAGTTGCGGGACCGGAGCGTCGGTGCGAAGTGCCTCAAACAACGCCCCGGCCGCCTCGGAGTCCCAGATCACCACCGAACCGGAATCGTTTCCGGCGAACTCGCCGATCGGCACGGTCAGAGTGCCGGCCGATCCCCGCAGCGCCCACCCCAGCATCGTCAGATTCCAGACGTGCGAGTCCCAGTCCACGGTCAGCGCCGAGACGGCGGCATGCGGTACTGAATACCAACGCCACGGGTTGAGCCAGACCGCCGGACTGCCGGCCCGGCGCAGCACAGCGGCCATGAACTCCCGCTGGTGGACCATCCGATCCAGGTCGGCCCTCGGGGTGGCTCGGCTGCGGACGTAGCCCAGGGCGTCGGGGCCGCGAAGGGTCTGGCAGCCGGCGGACAGGTCGATACCGGCCAATGGATCGATGATCGGCTCGGGGAGGCAGATGTCGACGCCCCCGAGGGCGTCGACCACGCCGCCGAAGCCGCCGAAGCCGATCTCGGCGTAGTGGTCCAGATGCAGTCCGGTGGCCTCCTCGACGGTCTGGGCGAGCAGGGCCGCACCGCCTTCGGCGAAGGCCACATTGATCTTGTCCATGCCCCAACCAGGGATGTTGACGTAGGAATCCCGGGGGATCGACACCATGGTGGTCGGTTCGGCCGAGCGGATGCCGGGAATGTGCACGAGCAAGATGGTGTCGGTGCGACCGTTGCCGAGGTCGCCGCCGGTGGACAGCTCGGCCTGCTCATCCGGGGTCAGGTCCGCCCGGCTGTCCGAGCCCACCAGGAGCCAGTTGGTGCCGCTGCCCGCGGGAGGTCGGCCGACGTAGTCGCTGAACACCGTCACCCGTCGCAGCGACCCCTCGACCCAGATCGCGATGCCCAGCGTCGCCGTGCAGAGGACAAGTCCGAAAGTCAACGCGCTCAGAATGATTCGCCTGCCCCAGCGGGGTTTCGGCTTGATGTTGGCAGGCTGCGGTGCTCGGCTCCGAGACGGCCTGCCTACCGGCGCCCGCGGGGGTGGCGGGCCGGGAGGCGTCCCACGCCGTGGTGCCGGTGTGCGGACCGCCGGACTCGCTTGCCGTTGTGGGGGAACCGCGGGAAAGGACTGCGCTGGAGACGGTCGGTGCACCGGTGGTGGAGGCGGCTGGCGGCGACGTGGTGGTGCCGGTGGGGGAGGGCGAGTCGCTTCCGGCCGGGGGAAGCGGGGCGGGGCCGGTTGGGAATGACGTGGCGGGGCCGGTGGCCGGGGCGGCGGCGGGCGGTGGGAGGGATCGCGCCGAATGACCTGCGACGGTTCCGGCGGTCGGGACCACGCCAGCGGGGACACCCGCGGGATCCGATCGGTCGGCGCATCCCAGATGGGCGGCCGGTCGTCGTTCACCGGGACAAATGTACGCCCGGAATACTCGTGCGCACGGGATCTGGTCGCCCCGGTGGCAGCGGATCAGCGCAGCCAGTCCAGCTGGCCGGACAGCAGCGCGTATCCGACGAATGCCACCGCGTCGATGAGCCCGTGCGCAATGACCAGCGGCCACAGTCGGCCGGTTCGGATCCACGCGTATCCGAAGACCAGCCCCATCACCACGTTGCCCAAGCCCGCCCCGAAGCCCTGGTACAGGTGGTAGATCCCGCGCAGCACGCTGGTGAGGACCACCGACCTGGACCGGGTCAGGCCGAGTTGCCGTAACCGGGTGATCAGATAGCCCACCACCACCACTTCCTCGGCGAAGCCGTTGGCGAACGCGGCCAGCAGCAATACCGGAATGCGCCACCACGAGCTGTGCAATCCGGAGGCCTCCACTTCGGCATTGAGACCGAGGGCTCGCGCGACCACGTACAGCCCGAGCCCGGGGATGCCGATCAGCGCCGCGAGAGCCAGGCCGCCGAGCAGGTCGGGACGCGGGCGCAACCGGCCCAGCCCGATATCGGCAGGTCGGATTCCGCTGCGCCACAACAGGTATAGCGCCAGTCCGCCCCAGGCCAGCAGTTGGGCGATCGAGACAAGGTTCAGGCCCAGGTTGATCAGGTCGTACTGCGACTGGTCGGGGTTCAGCCGGATCCGGCGGCCCGGAAGGCCGGACAGCACCGCGTCGGTCAGCTGCAAGACGGCGACCATCGCGCTGACGCCAAAGGTCACTGCCAGCATGACGGCGATTTCGATGCGCGTCGCACGCCGGTCGGGCTCGCCGACCTCGCCCTGGCTGGCGCTCACGCAGCCACGGTAGCGGGCCGCGGGCGGGCCGGTCGCCGATCCTCGACCGGATAAGGTTGAGCCGTGCCCTGTATCGCCTACCTCGGACCGGAGGGGACGTTCAGCGAAGCGGCGCTGCTGACGATGACCGCCGGGGATATGGTGCCGGGCTCGGGCGAGTGGGAGCCGCTGCCGACGGAGAGCACCCGCGACGCCCTTGAGGCGGTCCGTTCCGGCGCCGCGGACTTCGCGTGCGTGCCGATCGAGAACTCGATCGAAGGCAGCGTGCTGTCCACCCTGGACAGCCTGGCCGGTGGGTCGCCGCTGCAGATTTACGCGGAACTGACCCTCGAGGTGGCCTTCAGCATCGTCACCCGGCCTGGGATGGCTGCCGAACAGGTCCGGACGGTCGCGGCGTTCCCCGTCGCGGCCGCCCAGGTACGCCATTGGCTGGCCGAGCATCTCCCGCGGATTGAGGTGGTGCCGGCGAACTCCAATGCCGCGGCGGCCCGAGATGTTGCGGACGGCCGCGCCGACGCCGGCGTCAGCACCGCCCTGGCGGCACGCCGCTACGGACTGTCCTCTCTCGCCGACGCGGTCGTGGACGAGCGCAACGCCAGGACCCGCTTCGTCCTGGTCGGCCGGCCGGGTCCGCCGCCTCCGCGCACCGGAGCCGATCGGACATCGGTGGTGCTGCGTATCGACAACACGCCCGGATCGCTGGTCTCGGCGATGAGCGAGTTCGGTATCCGTGACATCGACCTGATCCGAATCGAATCCCGGCCCACCCGAACCGAACTCGGCACCTACATCTTCTTCCTCGACTGCGTCGGCCATATCGGGGACAGTGCGGTTGCCGAAGCACTCAAGGCGTTGTACCGGCGCTGCGCCGATGTCCGTTACCTCGGATCCTGGCCGACCGGTGGGGCCACCGGTGCGTTGCCGCCTGAAGCCGACGACGCCGAACAGTGGCTGGGCCGGCTGTCCGAGGGCCGGCGATGACCGGTCGGCTGATCCTGGTCCGGCACGGCCAAACACATGCCAATGTGCAGCGTCGGCTCGACACCAGGCCGCCGGGTGCCGAACTCACCGACCTCGGAGTGCAACAGGCGCAGGCCTTCGCCCGGTCCCGCGCCCACCCGCCGGGCCTGCTGCTGCATTCCGTCGCTCGCCGCGCCGCGCAGACCGCGGGGGCGATCGGTACCGAGTTCGCCGTTGCCGCCGTGCAGGTCGACGGGATTCACGAGGTGCAGGCCGGCGAACTGGAGGATCGCGATGACGATGCCGCGATCGCCGAGTTCAACACGGTCTACCAGCGCTGGCATCAGGGTGACCTGGATGCCGCGATGCCGGGCGGCGAGAGCGGCCGGGATGTCCTCGACCGATACCTGCCGGTTCTCACCGAACTGCGGCTGAGCTATCTCGACGACCGTGACTGGAGTCAGGACGTCATCGTCGTCAGCCATGGCGCGGCGATTCGTCTCGCCGCCGCCACCCTGGCCGGTGTGGACGGCAGCTTCGTGCTCGACCATCACCTGGCCAACACCGAGGCGGTGACCTTGGCGCCGATCACCGATGGGCGTTGGAGTTGCGTGCAATGGGGTTCGATGACCCCGCCGTTCTATCCGGAACCCGACATTCACCCGGTGCAGGACGCCATTCGGGCCGCCGACCCGATGGGCTGAGGGCTCGATGACGTCACCGTCGCCGGCGTCCGCCGACGCTGTACCCACGCAGGTGTGCGCCCAGTGCCGCACGACCGTTCCGGCCGGACGCTTCTGCGGGGAATGCGGAGCGCAGCTGGGAAGGTCGGCCAGCCAGCGCCTGGCCGTGCTGCGGCCAGGGGTCTTCGCGGTGGCGCCGCGGGAACGGGTGCTGCAGCCGATGGTCACCAGCACGTTGTTCCCGCATCTGCCGCAGGCCTACCGCAACCCGTTCCGGGTTGGCATGGTCGCGATGATGGCCGGTGTCGTGTTCTGTTCGGCGCTCCGGTGGACCGGACCACTGGTCACGCTCGTCGCCCTGGGCGTTCCGCTGCTCTTCGTGATCTATCTCTGGCAGTCGAATCTCCTCCGGGACCTGCCCGATCACGCACTGGTCATCGCACCAGTCCTGGGGGCGGTGCTGGGGATCGGCTGGGGCCTGGGAACCGGAGGTCTGGTTGCCCGCTCCTACGGCATCCCCATGGCCGTTGGCTTCCTCCTGCAGAATGTCATCGGGGTGGGCCTGCTGATCTCGGTCGGCGGGGCCGTGCTGATGGTGCTGCCGGCGGTGGTGGTCCGGCTGCTCAAGCCGCCCCGCGAGGCGCTTGACGGGTTCGTCATCGGTGCGCTCGGCGCACTGTCCTTCACCGGGGCGGCGACCACCACCCGGATGGCGCCGCAGTACGTGTCGGGACTCATCGACAACGTCCGGCCGATGCGGTTGTTCATCGAGGCGGTGCTTTACGGCGTCACGGTTCCGTTGACCGCGGCGGCGGTGGCTGGACTGATCGGAATCCTGCTGTGGTTCCGCCCGGGTAGCCGGGCCGGGGAACGGGCCGGGGAGGTGCGAGCCTTGCTGATGGTGTTCACCGCTCTGGCGGTGTTGATCTATTCGGCGGTCTGGTCGATCGAGGCGTCCAGGCTGCCGAAGTGGCCGCAACTCGGACTGCACATCCTGATGGCGGTGATCGCACTGCTGGCCGCGCGCGTCTGCGTGCAACTCGCTTTGCTGCACGAACAGCCTGATCCGTCCACCGGGCAACCCGTGTTGTGTGTGCACTGTGACCGGGTGGTCCCCGGTATGGCGTTCTGCCCGGCCTGCGGGGCGGCAGCGCGGGCCTCCTCGCGTTCGTCACGACGCCAGCGCCGCGAGTCCCCGCCCCGACGGCGCGAGACGACGAATGGTGCGGACGTATGATTTTCGGGTAGGCCCATCTCTGGGGCAGGAAAGTAGGAAATTGATCATGCGGTCAAATTTGACTCGGCACTTCGCTCTCGCGGCCGGAGCGGCCGCCATCCTCGGGATGGGTGCGCTCAGCGCTTGTAGCTCCGACACCAAGGAAAAGCCCGCTGAGACCACCGCACCGACGCAATCCAGCGCACCGGCCGAGCCGGCCCCGACCGAGAAGGCCGTCGGGCCCGGTGGCAACAACTCGTTCTCGCCGACGGTGAAGGCGCGGCCGGCGCCGACCGCCCTGCCCGGCAACGTCGTCACCGGCGGCTGATCCTCGGCGCTGGCCGCTGAATCATGACGTGTCGCCGCCGGTGAGGTCGCGGACGCTGTTCGCGGTACTGCTGGCCTTGGTCGTGGCGGGCAGTTCGTTCATCGCGTCCGATCACGGTGAGCCCGATACCGCGGAACGTATCGGTGGTCCGTACGCCTCCCTGCTGGCGAGTTCGGTGGATCTCGGGTCAGCCGGGGATCGCCACGTCCAGCTGACCGCAGCCCTGCACAGTTCAGTGCGGCCACACCGGTTGCTGGATTGGGCTGAACGTCAGGGTCTCGGGGTGCGCTGGCGTCAGGGCGATTCCTGGGCTGTAGTCGAGGGATCGGCGGCTGCGGTGGCGGCGGCCCTTGACGTCGACGTGCGCGAATACCGTGGTCGGCGCGGCCAGGATTTCTACGCATCTCCCCAGCAGCCGGCCGTGCCGGAATCGGTGCGTGCCGAGGTCGCCGGGCTGGGCCGCATCCTCAGCTACACCCCGCACCACGAATCGAGGCCTCCGGTCCTGCCGGCCGAGGTTCCGGAGCAGGGGCTGACCCCGACGTCGCTGCTGCGCACCTACAACGCCCAGCCCCTGCACGATGCCGGCTACACCGGCAAAGGGGTCACCGTGGTGGTGTTCGCCTTCGACGGATTCGACCAGGCCGATATGGACCTGTTCTCCTCGACGTTCGGTCTGCCGTCGTTCACCCCCGATGTGGTCGGCGGCCAACCGCCGGCCCGCCGCGGGGAGGCCACCATGGACCTCCAGGCGATCCACGCCGTTGCCCCTGACGCGAAGAAGGTTCTGGTCAACGCCCGGCCGACGGTCGAGGGTGAGGGCGCCTACCAGAAGATCGCCCAGATGATGGAGGACACCTCCCGCCGCTATCCGGGAGCGGTGTGGAGCTTCTCCATCGGCTGGGGCTGCGACAAGCTCATCACCGCCCCCGATCTGGTCCCGGTGCGGGCGGCGCTGGCCGCGGCGCAGGCGCAGGGAACCAGCGCATTCGACGCCAGCGGCGACCTCGCCGGCTTGGAGTGCAAGGGCGGCGACGAATGGTCCTCGCCGCCGCACGCCGACAACATCGGTCTGGACGCGGTGGCGTCGATACCCGAAATGACCAATGTCGGCGGCACCACCCTGTCGACCGACGAGGCCGGCGGCTGGCTGGCCGAACAGGCCTGGTTCGACGCGCCGTTGTCGCAGGGATCGGCGGGCGGAGTGTCGGCCCTGTTCGAACGGCCGTCCTGGCAGGGAGCGGTTGCGCTCAACCCGGGGGCCCAACAGCGGCTCACCCCGGATATCGCGGCGGTCGCCGACCCGTTCACCGGGGTGAAGATCGTCTTCGACCAGCAGGTTCTCGTCGGTGGCGGTACTTCCCTGGCGGCCCCGGTATGGGCCGGGTTCGCCGCGGTGATGAACCAGTACCTCACCGAGAACGGCGGCCGGCCCCTCGGTGACCTCAACCCTCTGCTCTACCGGGTCGCCGAGGGGGCCCGGTTGCCGGCCTTCCGCGACATCGTCCTCGGTGGCAACGCCGTCGCCCTGGCCGGGCCGGGTTACGACCTGGTGACCGGGCTGGGCACGCCCAACGTCGACAACCTGGTGCGCAACATCCTGGTGCTCCAGAAGTTGCTGCCATGACCACTGCGGAGATACCGGTACCCACCGTCGAGTGCCGGCGGTGCAAGGTGGCGGTGCCGGCTGGCAACTTCTGCGGACTCTGCGGCTGCAATCCGGCCGCCGAACCCTCGAAGAGCGCAGTGTGGTTGCGCCGCGGAACATTCGGTGCCGCGCCGGCCGAGCGGGTGCTGCGACCCTTTCTGGCCAGTTCGCTGTTCCCGCAACTACCCAGTGGATCGCGTCGGCCGTTCCGGGCGATCCTGATCATCGCCGCGACCGGCCTTCTGGTCGCCGCACTGCTGCGGCTACCCGCCATCGGGATCGCGATCGGCGCCCTCGCCCTTCCCCTGCTGTTCGTCTTCTACCTGCGCGCATCCGGTGCCGATCGGGATCTACCGCGGGCGTCGCTGATCCTCGCCGCGCTGCTGGGCCTGCTGCTCGGAACGGCTTGGGTGCTGGCGAGCGGGCACCTGGTCGCACGCAACTACGGGGTACCGATGGCGGTCGGATTGGCGTTGCACCGATTGTTCCGGGAGGGCTTTGTCATCCCGGCGGTCGGGATGTTGCTGATGACCGTGCCGACGGTGGTGATCCGCCTGCTGCGGCCGCCGAGTCGGGAGTCGTTGGACGGCTTCATGATCGGGGCGCTGTCCGCGTTGGCCTTCTCCGCCGCGGCAACGCTGACCCGGCTGGCCCCTCAGCTCGCCACCGGGCTCATCGCGCGCAGACGGCCGGTGGGGGGTCTGTTGATCGAGGCCGTCCTATCCGGTGTGACGGTCCCGATCAGCGCCGCGGCGGCCGGCGGAATGGTGGGTATCGCACTGTGGTTCCGCCGGGGTGGGGCCCATGCCGGTCGGGTCGGGCTCATGCTCGGGCTGCTGGCAGTCGCAGCGCTGTTGACCCACGCGGCCGTGGGCGTCGCCGGAATCATCGGCCTGCCCCAACTCCCCATGGTCATCACGCACGTCGCGATCACCGTCGTGGAACTGCTCGGGCTGCGACTGGCACTGCAACTGGCTTTGCTACATGAAGCCCATGACCCCATCGAGTGGGACCAGCCCTTATTGTGCCCGCACTGCGAGATGGTGGTGCCGGATATGGCCTTCTGCCCGGCCTGCGGCGCGGCCACCCGGGCATCGTCTGGGGAGTCGAGACGGGACCGGCGCGGGCTGCGTCCACAGCGGGCCGTGGGGGACGGGGGCGCGACCGCGCCCGATACCGGGTCGGCGGAGACGTCCTACCCCGGTTACGCGTTGCCGTCGACGTCCTATATCGCCCCCGTCCTGCGGCGGCCGCGATTTCGATGGCTTTTGGGCGGTTGGGGATTCGGCATCGTCTCGGCCGCGGTGCTGCTGGCTGCGGCGGCACTGGTGCTGACTCCGAAGATCGCCCGTTATATGTGCCCGCCCGACTGTGGCAGGCCGCCGACGGGAACACCGGTGATGGCTCTGCCGCGGTTCGCCGCCCCCGACGGGACGTTCACGGTGTCCTACCCGGCCCCCGGGTCGGCTTACCTGATCTCGACCGAGAAGAACGGTGTCACAGCCACATTCACCGGTGGCGACGGCGGTGTCATGCAGCTGTTCTCGGAGCCGGCCAACGGACGCTCGGCACGCGAGGTGGCCCGTTCAGTGGTCCGCAAGGCCTATCCCGACGCCAAGTTCGACTACGAGATTCCCAATGCGATGGTCGGCTATCAGCCTGGTTATGGCGAGGTGGCCGACGCGTGGCCGCAGAGCACGAGTGCGACCTACAGTCGGGTCCGGATCGTGGTGCTGGCCGCCGTCAAGAACGACCTCGCGCTCATCGCTTTCGCCACCGGGCCGTATCACGCCTTCGGACCCGACTTCGGTCCGGGGCCGCCATCGGGAGCGAACCTGCAACTCGCCCAGGACATGGGAAAGTACGTCAACAGCTTTCACTGGGGCGGCGACCCGCAGCGCTGAGCCGGTGTCGGACCCAGCCTGGTAAGGCGTTCAGCCCCAACCCAGTTCATGTAGGCGCTCGTCATCGATTCCGAAATGGTGGGCGATCTCGTGGACCACGGTGATGGCCACCTCCTCGATGACGTCCTCCTCGGTATCGCAGATCTCGAGCAGGCTCTCCCGGAAGATCGTGATGGTGTCCGGCAGTGCACCGGCGTAGCTCGAGTCGCGTTCGGTCAGCGCGATGCCTTGGTAGAGGCCGAGCAACTCCGGATCCTCCGGATCGCGATCTGCTACCAGCACCACGACGTTATCGATCGCCGCGGCGAGTTCCGGGGGAATCAGGTCGAGCGCATCGGAGACCAACTCATCGAAACGCTCGGGGGTCATCCCGGCGCGTCCCCCGGCATCAACGGGGGTAACGGCAGGTTCAGCCGCTCCTCGGGGATCGCCGGCGGGGGAATCGGGGGTTGTCCGTTGATCAGCAACGGACCCTTGGCACTGTTGATCAGCGTCGCCCAGCCGCCGTTGCCCAGGGTGGCACCGATGCTGCAGGACACCTGCCGACTGCCGGCGGTCCAACTGGGAAAGGAAACGGTGGCGTAGATCAGGGTCAAGGTGGTGTCACGCAACTGGGTGGGCGCCAGGTAGGCGTCGGTCAGCGAGGTGCACGCCTCTTTGATGACGGCATCCTGGTCGGCCTCCGTCGGCAATCCGTCGGGGAACCGTTCTGCGAGGTTGACCGCACCGGTGACCTCCATCGCGTGCGGTGCCGAGCAGTCGACCGGAGCATCGTTGGGCTGGTTGGTGGCCGGGTCGATTCCCAGGCAGGTGCCGGCCGGCCAGACCTTGGACTGATCCAGATCGGCGACCCTGCCGGTGAACACCAACTGCTGGTTGCCCGGGCCGGGAAGCTGCAAACCACACAGCATGCGACGCTCCCCGGACTGCTTCCAGGCCTTATCGCCAGCCCACAGCAGGCTGATGCTGAACCGGCTGTTGGGGTCGTAGCGGGGACCGAGGTAGCGCTCCACCACGGGTTGGCACTGTTCCAGGCTGATCTCCTGGATGCGCGCCGGCGCCGGCGGCTCGGCGTCCGGTCCGTACTCCGTACCCGGGTAGGTTCCCATGTCGACAGAGTCGGCGACCTCGAAGCGGTGGTCGGCCGTGCAGTCGACGATCGAGGCCGCATCCGGTGCATTGTCCGGCCAGTTCAGACAGTCCCCCGGTTTGGCGTCGGCGAAGGTGGGATTGGCCGAGGAGCCGAGGGTGTCACTGACGGCCACCCCGCGGAGTGGCCCCTGCCCGCCGATCGGGAGCGCGGTGACGGTGCCGGCGATCAACAGACCGCCCAGCGCCGTCAGCAGCAGGGCGCGCCGAGTGGAGGTGGCACGAAGGCTGCCGAACCGCCCCCGGGGCCGTTCCGCGCCGGGGGCTGCCTCGTCGGCCGCCGGCCGTTCAGATAACTGCACCATCGCGACCATTGTGGCAGGCCTGCAGAGCGGTGTGACAAGTGCTGGTCATGGACCGTTACGGGGTTGTGCTGTGCCGCCGTTCCGGAGGTGCCGGGCAATGGCCGGCGGAACCGAAAGTAGGGTTCTGGATGTGATCGACCTCAAACTGGTGCGCGAGGACGCCGATGCGGTGCGCCGTTCACAGCTCAGCCGCGGCGAAGACCCCGCGCTGGTGGATGCTCTCATCGAGGCCGACACCGCCCGTCGGGCCGCTATCTCGGCTGCCGACACGCTGCGGGCGGAGCAGAAAGCGGCGAGCAGGAACGTCGGGTCGGCGACACCGGACGAGCGCCCGGCGCTGCTGGACCGGGCGAAACAACTCGCGGGCGCGGTCAAGGACGCCGAGGCACGGCAGGCTGAGTTCGAGGCTGCCTTCACCGCAGCGCATCTGGCCATCCAGAACGTGATCATCGAGGGCGTGCCGGCCGGCGGCGAGGATGACTACGCGGTGCTGGACATCGTCGGAGAGCCCCGGGTGATCGAGAACCCGCGGGACCATGTGGAACTCGGTGAGGCCCTCGGACTGATCGATATGGAACGCGGCGCGAAGGTATCGGGCTCGAGGTTCTACTTCCTGACCGGTCGCGGTGCGCTGCTACAACTGGGCCTGCTGCAACTGGCGGTCCGGTTGGCCACCGATAACGGTTTCACCCTGATGATTCCGCCGGTACTGGTACGACCCGAGGTGATGGCCGGCACCGGGTTCCTCGGCTCCCACGCGGACGAGATCTACCACCTGCCCGACGACGACCTTTACCTGGTCGGCACCTCCGAGGTCCCGCTGGCCGGCTACCACGCCGACGAGATTCTGGACCTCTCCGACGGTCCGCGCCGTTACGCCGGCTGGTCCTCGTGCTTCCGCCGGGAGGCCGGCAGCTACGGCAAGGACACCCGCGGCATCATCCGGGTGCACCAGTTCGACAAGGTCGAAGCATTCGTCTACTGCAAGCCCGAGGACGCCGAGGCCGAGCATCAGCGCCTGCTGGGCTGGCAGCGGCAGATGCTGGAGCTGATCGACGTCCCCTATCGCGTGATCGATGTCGCTGCAGGCGATCTCGGGTCATCGGCAGCCCGCAAGTTCGACTGCGAGGCCTGGGTGCCCACCCAGCAGGTATACCGCGAACTGACCTCGACGTCGAACTGCACCACATTCCAGGCCCGCAGGCTGGCCACCCGCTACCGCGACGTCAACGGCAAGCCGCAGACCGCCGCGACGCTCAACGGAACCCTGGCGACCACGCGGTGGCTGGTGGCGATCCTGGAGAACCATCAGCAGTCGGATGGCAGCGTGCGGGTGCCCGCCGCCCTGGTTCCGTTCGTGGGCACCGATGTGCTGGCGCCGTCATGATCGAACTGGATCTCGACGACCTGCGCGGCTGGTTCGGCTTCGGTGTCGCGGGGAATTTCGCCGGCCATCTCGAACAAGCTGGCGAGGCAGTTGATTTCACCAATGTGGAGGGTGACGGTAACGCCCCCAAAGGAATCTTCCCGTGGTACGTCCCCGGGCACGACGGACTGCTGGGCGAATTCCCGCTGTCCCACGATGCGTTGATCGTGCCGAAAACCACTGCGGCGGACGGGCCGCTGAACCTGCAGATCGAGCCGGAGGTCGGCCTGGCCTGTGAGGTGGTGTGGGCGGGCGATACGGTGTCAACTCTGCGGCCGTTTGCGCTGGGTGCGTTCAACGACTGCTCGATCCGGCGGCCGAACGCCCGCAAGATCAGCGAGAAGAAGAATTGGGGACCGGCTTCCAAAGGCGTCGCGCGGGAGTTCTTCGAGGCACATGACCTGACTCCGGACGGGCCGACCGCCACCCTCCGACTGCTGTGTCATCTACGGACCGCCGACGGTACCCATCACGAGTACGGCGTGGACAGCCCTCTGCTGGGCTATTCCTACTACGGTGAGGTGCTGCTGGACTGGATCGTCGAGCGACTGGCCAATCAGAAGGGCTCGCCGGACACCCCCCTGGAAGATGTCGGTGCGCTGATGGTGGCCAGTGGGCATCCCCGGCAGGTTCTGATCGGGATCGGTGCGACCCGCTACACCCCGTATGGGGAGAGCACGTTCCTCAAGGTCGGCGATGAGGGCATCGTGCGGGTGTACGACACTGCCGGAGAGGACTTTTCGGAGTTGCGTCAGCTGGTGTGGGAGCCCTGAGGCGCTTAGTCACCGAGATGCCCCTGCCAAATGTGAGAGTCCACGCCCGGCGAAGTGGGCTCAACTTCTAGGCCCACCCCTGTAGGCCCACCCCTGTAGGCCCACCCCCGGCCCGTGACCGACGAAGCCCTGGACTTGGCCGGATGCCCGCAACCTCAAGCGGTCGACCCTGGGTTTCCTGACACTCCCGGCGCTGTCGGCGCGGCCGGCGTGCGATTTCGCCGGGCGGGAACGAATCGTCGGATCTAGTAGAGATCTAGGTCCAGATGTGTCATGATCCAGCCGAGTTCCAATTTCGCGGTTCTGGGCATCTGGCGCGTGGACAGGCGGAGGTGAGTCAGGTGGGCCAGTCGCCCGTTCATGTGGGTTTGATTCCGGATGGATTGCGACGTTGGGCTCGGGGCCACGGCGCCACCTTGACCGATGCGTATCTGCGCGGCGCAGAGAAGGTCACGGAGATCCTCCTGGCGCTGCAGCGAAACGGTGTCCAGACCGTATCGGTGTACAACCTCAGTCGCGCGAATCTGTCGAGGCCTGACTCCCAATTGGAGGCGATCTACTCCGCGTCGATCCACTTCCTGTCCAACCTGATTCCCGCCAGTTTTGAGGCTGCCGCTTGCAGCGTTCGCCTCCACGGCGATCGTGGTCTGCTGCCCGAGGAGTTCGTTGCGGCGGCGCGGGGCCTGGAATCGACGATGACGGGTGAAGCCTTCCGGATCAACCTTCTTGCTGCCTACGACGCGGGTGACGAGTTGCGGGCGGCTGATCGACGCGCTCGGCGGGAACAGTGCGACATCAACGATGCATTCGACATCGGAGAAGTCGACATGGTCATCCGGACCACGCCTGAGCCTCTACTTAGCGGATTCCTGCCGTATCAAACTCAGTACGCCCAGCTTCTCTTCCTGGAGACACCGCTCATCGAACTCGACGTGAATCGCATCGACGGTCTCATCGCCGAGTATCGCCGACTCCCTCAGTTGCACGGTCGATAGCCCATGACCGAGTCAACCGGGAGCCCACTGATCATCGGCGCAGGTCCAGCCGGACTCACCGCCGCGATCAGGCTGGTCGAAAAGGGCGTAACGCCAGTGGTTCTCGAAGCGTCGGGACAGGTCGGCGGCCTCGCACGCACCTTGAGTCAGGACGGCTGGCGTGTCGACATGGGGGGTCACCGATTCTTCACGCACAGTGAGGAGATCTTGGACCTCTGGAAGTCTCTGCTTCCGTATGACCAGTGGATCTCGGTGCGACGCCGCTCCGCGATGCTCGTCGACGGGCACCATGTGCGCTACCCCCTGGTAGGGAGCGATCTGCTGACTCAGATGGGACCGTGGCGCGGCATGCGGGGTCTGAGCAGTTTCCTGTGGTCCAGATTCCGGGCCGGACCGCGCGTGAGCGGCGATTCGGCGAGCTTCCGAGCATGGGGTGTCCACACATTCGGGTCCTATTGGTACGAGAAGTTCTTCGACGGTTACGTCCGCAAGACCTGGCTCACCGACACCGACGACATCACGAGCGACTGGGCGAACCAGCGGATCAAGCCGATCGACTGGCGAGTGGGCAAAAGGGAGAATCCCGTCCAGCAGGATGTCTTCCGATATCCCCGGCAGGGGCCGGGCCGGGTTTGGGAGGCGGCCGCCGCGCGACTGGCGGATGCCGGAGTCGCTCCACGCCTCAACGCTCAAGTCGTCAAGGTCGACTTCGACCAAGGCAGGTGGGCCGTCGAACTGCACGACGGCGAGATCCTGACCGGCGATGCCCTGTTTTCAAGCATGCCACTTCGTCTGCTGGTCGACGCCTTGAATCCCCGCCCACCACAACACATTATGGAGATGGCCGCGGCGTTGAAGCATCGGTCACTGATAGTGGTCGCGGTCGCTCTTAAGACTCGTCTGAACCTGCCGTTCAACTGGATCTACACCCCCGGTAGCAACGTTCGGGTAGGGCGGATTCAGAACTACCGCCGGTGGTCGGATCAGCTCGCTCCGGAAGGTTGGGATGGAGCGTTCCTCGGACTTGAGTACTTCGTCAAGCCGGACGATCAATTGTGTTCGGCCACCGACGCAGACATGAAAGCTATTGCCGAGAGGGATCTTCGCGCACTCGGCATCGATGCCACGACGACCGAGCGGGTCATGGTCGGCAGGTCTGAGTTCGCGTATCCGATCTACGATCGGGCTCGCGAGAGGTGTGTAAAGCAGGTGAATAGGTACCTGAATGGCCACTTCCCATCTCTTTTCACGATGGGACGCAACGGTATGCACCACTATGACAACCAAGATCATGCAATGCTGAGTGCTCTGCAGAGCGTCGCCCTGTACTTCGGCGAGCGGGTGGACCCGTGGCAGGTGAATACCGATCGGTTCTATCAGGAAACCGCGCCGCTGAAGCGGTGAGCGGTGCTGGGAGACCTATTGGTTGAGAAGTTCCGCGAGCGTCGTCAGAAAGGTCTCCGGGTCCGCCGGGGTGAACGCGGGGCTGGGCCAGGTGCCCGGCATTTCGAGGGTCACCAGTGTGGATCGCAGCGGGCGGCCCACGTCGAGTGGTAGCCAACGACGAAGATCCGAGCTGCCCCAGATCCGGAACCGCTGCATCCACAGCCCGAGCGGTTCGGACTTGTATCCCCGGATCGAACGCAGCGGAATCACTTTCGATGTGCCGGAGGGAAAGTGATAGCGCCGCAACGTCAGCGCGTACCGATCGAGCGCAACCAGACCGTCGTCGTAATACTGCCGCGGCGGGTGCGTCATGCCTTTTTCGAACAGCGCAGTTCGTGCCCTCTGCTGGTCAGACACCGTCCGGTCTTGAGGTCCCATGCCCAGCCGTGCAGGTTGCAGGTCAGGGTCGTGCCCTCGACCACGCCGAACCTGGACAGGTCGGCCTTCAGGTGCGGGCAACGGCGCTGGACCTCCCAGCCGTCCAGGGTGACGGTCGAGGTGTCGTCGTGCGCCTCGGCGAACCAGCCGTCGGCGTAGGCGATCCGCTCGTCGGTCAGGCACTTGAAAAAGGTGTACAGATATTCGTTGTAACCGCCGACCCGCCAGGCTCTGAATCGGGTGGACAGGAAGATGGTGTTGACCCAGTCCGGCTCGTTGTCCCGTAGCACCGTCCGGACCAGTTCCGGGGCGATCTCGAAGCCGTAGCGGAACTTCTCGTCCGGAACAGGCTCGCGCACAGTGCGTTTCGGGAAGTCCAGAACGACCGTCTCAGGTCCCATCTTGAGTTCCACCGGATACCCGATGCCATCGCAGATCTGGTCGCTGGCCAGCATGATTGGTTCGAATCGGGCCCGTAGCGGTTCCAGCAGTGGTTCGCCCACCGCAGGCGCCCACCCGGCCTTCTCGGCCGCCAGCACCGAAGCCATCCGGTCGGCGTAGGCAGCGATGTAATCGGCCTTACCGGTGGTGAAGATCTTCTCCACGTCTTCGACCGGAACCGGGTGGGTCAGCGAATGGAGGTGCGGGCCGGTGAATTCGGCGACGGATCCCGGGATCATCAGCAGGCCGCCCTCGTGGCCGTGGATCCGCATCTGTTCGAGGAAGACCATCTGGTCGGGGAAAATGTTGGCGGGGTCACCCTTGTCGTCGTTGAGACCGCGAAGGGCTGGATCCAGGAAACAGGGTGGCCCGGCCGATGGGATCACCCAGGTCGCCCCGACGTCGGCGATGTACTGACGGCAGCGATCCATGCCGCGCTGACGCTTCTGGGTGGCGAAGGCCTCTTTGGCGCGTTCCGGCATGTCGTAGACCATCGGGTACCAGATCGCGCCGGAGTACTGCGGCATGTGCACGTCGATACGTCCGAATTCCGACAGCATGTCCAGACCCAGCGGCCGGGAGTCGTTCATGTTGAACACCGTGGTGGTGCCGTCGGAGATGACGATGCCGGAGTCCCCGATGGGGCCATCGGCCGGTGCGCGCAACGCGACGATCATCACCTCCAGTTCGCCCTTGGGTCCGCTGACCAGGTGCTTGACCGAGTCGGTGGTCTCGAAGAACCGGGTGAAGCCGAGCGCCTCGAGTTCGCGCTTGAGATCGGGCACCGGGAAGTCCGGCAGCAGCACGACGGCGTCCTTGTTGACGTGGTCGGCGAGCAGCCTGGGGTCGAAGTGGTCCTTGTGCAGGTGGGAGATGTAGAGGTAGTCACAATTGCCGATGGCGGCCCAGTCCAGGCCGCTGTTATCGGGGAAGACGAACCACGAGCCGAAATACGCCGGGTTGACCCACGGGTCGCACAACACGCTGCCCGCCTGCGTGTCGATCCGAAACCCCGCGTGTCCGATGCTGGTGACCTGCACGGATCCCCTTCCCGATGCTGACTGAGCCGCTCATGATCCTAACCGTCCCCGGGTAGGCTGACCGCTGTGGAGCCGGCATACGGGACTGTTATCGCGGGTGTTCGGCTGCTCTGGCGCACCCAGGGCTTGCGCTTCACCATCACCGGGATGGAGAACCTGCCGGCCACCGGCGGTGCGGTGGTGGCGATCAACCACACCGGCTACCTCGACTTCACCTTCGCCGGCCTGCCGTTCTACCGCCACCGTCCTCGCCGGCTGGTGCGGTTCATGGCCAAACAGGAGGTGTTCGACCACAAGGTCACCGGTCCGGTGATGCGCAGGCTGCGCCACATCCCGGTGGACCGGGCCAGCGGCGCGGCGTCCTTCGACGCCGCGGTGCGGGCGCTAAGCGCAGGTGAGCTGGTCGGGGTGTACCCCGAGGCGACGATCAGCCGCAGCTTCGAACTCAAGGAGTTCAAGTCGGGTGCGGCGCGGATGGCGATCGACGCCGGCGTGCCGATCATCCCGCATATCGTCTGGGGTGCCCAACGGATCTGGACCAAGGACCATCCCAAGAAGATGTGGCGTCCCAAGGTCCCGATCGCGATCGCCGTCGGTGAGCCGATCCAGCCCACGCTGCCGCCGACCGAGTTGACCGCGCTGTTGCGCTCGCGGATGCAGCATCTGCTCGAGCAGGTCCAGGAAGACTACGGTCCGTATCCACCGGGTGAGTTCTGGGTGCCGCACCGCCTCGGCGGCGGGGCGCCGACCCCGGCCCGGGCCGCCGAGTTGGAAGCGGCCGAGATGCTCGAGCGCGCCGCCCGCCGAGAGCAGCGCGGCGGTGGGGCCCCCGGCTGATGGAACCGGTATTTCGGGCCATCGAGATCAGCGCCGCGGTGGCGGTCATCCACGTGGCGGAGCACCGCTGATGCTGCCCGCGCTCATTGCCAGTGATGTCGACGGCACCCTGCTGACCCCCGATGAGCGGGTCTCCGCGCGCACCAGGCAGGCGGTTCGCGCTGCAGTCGCGGCCGGGGCGCAGTTCGTGTTGGCCACCGGTCGCCCACCGCGGTGGATTCCCCCCGTGGTGGATGCGCTCGGATTCGCCCCGATGGCGGTGTGCGCCAACGGTGCGGTGATCTATGACTCGGCGACCGACCGGGTGGTCTCGGCGCGGACGCTGTCGGTGGACGTGCTGACCGAGCTTGCCGAGATCGCCGCCCGGCTGGTGCCGGGGGTCGGGCTGGCCGCCGAACGTATCGGCCGCAGCGCCCACGACACCGCCACGCCGCAGTTCGTCAGTGCGCCGGGTTACGAGCACGCCTGGCTCAACCCGGACAACACCGAGGTGTCCTACGGCGACCTGTTGAGTGCCCCGGCGGTCAAGTTGCTGGTTCGCAAACCGGGTATGCCCAGTTCCGAACTGGCGGCGGTGTTGAACCGGCATGTCGGCATGCTGGGGGATATCACCTATTCGACCAACGACGGACTCGTCGAGGTCAGCACGATCGGGATCAGTAAGGCCGTCGGCGTCGAGGAGGTGGCGCGGCCCTGGGAGATCACCGCCGAGGACGTCGTCGCATTCGGTGATATGCCCAATGACGTCCCGATGCTGCGCTGGGCCGGTCACGGGGTCGCGATGGGCAATGCCCATCCCGAAGCCATCGCGGCTGCCAATGAGGTCACCGCGCCGAACGGCGACGACGGACTGGCGCTGGTTCTCGAGCGGTGGTGGCTCTAGCTCCGTCGTCCCGATTTCCCGCCGAACCCTGGGGAGGCGGCCACTGCGGACCCACCCCTTGCGCATACCCTCGGGGGTATGTAATCTGGTCCTCAGTGATACCCCTGGTGGTATGTGAGTCGAAGGGAGGCGGAACCCATGTTGGCAGACCAAAGCAGTGCTGCCGAGATCCTGAACCGCCTGCGTCGCGCGCAGGGTCAGTTGGCCGGCGTCATCGGCATGGTCGAGCAGGGCCGTGACTGCAAGGACGTGGTGATCCAACTGGCCGCGGTCTCCAAGGCCCTTGACCGGGCCGGGTTCAAGCTGGTGGCCTGCGGTATGCGGGAATGCGCCGCCGGCACCCAGGGTGACGGCACCCCCCTCACCGAAGCCGAACTCGAGAAGTTGTTCCTGTCTCTTTCCTGAACCAAACCAGATCCGAGGAGAAGAAAGAATGCTGTTCAACCAGTACTACCTGGACTGCCTGTCGCACGCGTCCTACCTGATCGGCGACGAGACCACCGGCCGTGCCGTCGTGGTCGACCCCCAGCGCGACGTCAGCGAGTACATCGCCGACGCCAAGCAAGCCGGCATGACCATCGAACTGGTCATCGAGACCCACTTCCACGCCGACTTCCTCTCCGGGCACCTGGAACTCGCCGAGGCCACCGGCGCCAGGATCGTCTACTCCTCGGTGGCCAAGCCGGAGTTCGAGGTCATGTCAGTCGAGGACGGTGAGCGTTACTCCCTGGGCGAGGTCCAGCTGGAGTTCCGGCACACCCCCGGCCACACCCCGGAGTCGATGAGCATCGTCGTCTACGAGAAGGTCGGCGACACCGAACCGTACGGCGTGATGACCGGCGACACTTTGTTCATCGGCGATGTCGGCCGGCCCGACCTGCTGGGCTCGATCGGGTTCACCAAGGAAGAACTGGCCGACAAGCTGTACGACTCACTGCACACCAAGCTGATGACCCTGCCTGACACCACCCGGGTGTACCCGGCCCACGGCGCCGGTTCGGCCTGCGGCAAGAACCTGTCGACGGAGCTGTGGTCCACGATGGGCGAGCAGCGCAAGACCAACTACGCGCTGCGCGCCTCCTCCAAGGAGAAGTTCGTCGAGTTGGTGACCGAGGGCCAGCCGCCCGCGCCGGGCTACTTCGTGTACAACGCGATCCTCAACCGCAAGGGCCGCGAGCTGCTCGACGAGTCCCAGATGCCCAAGGCCATGACCTACGACGAGGTCAAGGAGGCCGTGCAGAACGGTGCGATCCTGGTCGACGGCCGGGATCCGGAGGAGTTCGCACTGGGGCACCTGAAGGCCGCGGTGAACATCGGACTGGAGGGCCGTTATGCGGAGTTCGCCGGTTCGGTGGTCAAGCCCGAGGATGATCTCATCCTGATCACCGACCCGGAGCGTGAACTCGAGGGCAAGAACCGGCTGGGCCGGATCGGCTTCGACCGAGTGGTGGGCTACCTCAAGGATCCCTACGCGGTGATGTTCGACAATCAGCGCGACGTCGAGGTCGCCTCCCGGTTGACCACCAACGCCCTCGGGGAGCGGATCGCCGACGTGCCGGAGTTGCAGCTCGTCGATGTGCGCAACCCGGGCGAGGCGGTCGCCGGTATGATCGGCGAGGCGGTGAACATTCCGGTGGGCCAACTCCCGGAGCGGCTAGGTGAGCTCGACCCGCGCAAGCCCACCGTTGTTTACTGCGCTGGCGGATATCGTTCGTCGATGGCGGCCAGCTTGCTGCGCAAGCACGGGTTCGCCGATGTCAGCGACCTGCTCGGCGGCTACAACGCCTGGGACGAAGCAACCCAGAACGCCTGATTTCCGGCGGTCCCGGTAGACAGAGAGGCACCATCGTGAGCACCACAGCCAAACATCGGGTCCTCGTCGTCGGTGGCGGCACCGCGGGCATCACCGTGGCGGCCCGACTGCTGCGCAAGGGTCATACCGACGTCGCGGTGATGGAGCCTTCCGATAAGCACTACTACCAGGCGTTGTGGACGCTGGTGGGCGGCGGGCAGGCCAAGGCCTCGGCCACCGAGCGCGCCGAGGCCGCGGTCATGCCCAAGCGTGCGACCTGGATCCGGAAGGCGGCCGCCGAGATCGACCCGGAGGCCAACACGGTCACCAGTGACGACGGGTCGACCTACGGCTACGACGTCCTGGTGGTGTGCCCGGGGATTCAACTGGACTGGAACAAGACCGACGGTCTTCAGGATGCGCTGGGCCGCGACGGGGTGTCCTCGAACTATCGATTCGACCTGGCGCCGCGGACCTGGGACTTCATCCGCGGAACGCGTTCGGGCTCCGCGGTGTTTATGATGCCCTCCGGTCCGATGAAGTGCGCCGGCGCGCCCCAGAAGATCGCGTATCTGGCCGCCGACCACTGGCGCAAGCAGGGCGTGCTGGACAAGATCGACGTGCACCTGGTGGTGCCCACGCCGCGGATCTTCGGCATCCCGGCGATCGCCGACTCCCTGGACCGGGTGATCGCCGACTACGGGATCCACCTGCACACCGCGTCGGAGATCACCGCGATCGACGTCGACTCGCGGAAGGTGACGGTGAGTGCCCTCGCCGAGGGCGGCACCGACACCACCCTGTCCTTCGACATGCTGCACGCGGTGCCCCGGCAGTCGGCTCCGGACTGGATCAAGACCAGCAGGTTGTCCACCGGTGACGCGCTCGGGTACGTGGAGGTGGACAAACACACCATGCAGCACGTCCGCTACCCGAACGTGTTCGCGCTCGGGGATGCCGGCTCGACGCCGAACTCCAAGACCGGAGCGGCGATCCGTAAGCAGGCGCCGGTGGTCGTGGAGAATATCGACGCGCATCTTGCGGGCCGGCCGCTGACCGGAAGTTACGACGGCTACGCGTCATGCCCGATCGTGACGTCAGCGCACGACATGCTCCTGGCGGAGTTCGACTACGACTTCAACCTCAAGCCGTCGTTCCCCGTTCTCAACCCGACTGCGCCCCATCGCGCCTACTGGTACCTGAAGAAGTACGGCCTGCCGTTCATGTACTGGAACCTGATGCTCAAGGGCCTCGCCTAGACAGGTCCCCGCAACGGTTCAGGCGTCGAGATCCTTCTCGACAAGCTCGGCGATTGCGGCGACGACGGCCTCATCGTCGGCGGCCACGGTGACCTGAGCGCCGTTTCCGGCACCGAGGGTCATGATCATCAGTGCCGAACCGGCGTCCACCGGTTCGCCGCCGTCCAGCGAGAGTGTCACCGGAATCCCGGCATTGACGACAGCCTCGGAGATGACCGCGGCCGGGCGGGCGTGCAGGCCGACCGCCGAACCGACGGTGACTGTTTTGCTGGGCATGCTGGCTCCTTCAGGTGCTGTTGCGGCCGGGGCCGACGGTATGGAGATTTCTACCCGAACCGTCACGCCGGCACCGCACTTTCGGCAGACGGAGTGACGGCCGGTCGCACGCCGGTCAACTGCTTTGCCGCGATGACCGCCAGCGCACCGACCACGGTACCGGCGACCAGTGCCACCAGGAACCAGGCCAGCTTGCCGATGGCGAAGAAGACGAAGATGCCGCCGTGCGGGGCCTTCAGCGTCACATCGAAGGCCATGATCAGCGCGCCGGTCAGTGCTCCGCCGGCCATCATCGACGGGATCACCCGGAACGGGTCGGCGGCGGCGAACGGGATCGCTCCCTCGGAGATGAACGACGCGCCCAGCAGCCAGGCCGCCCGGCCGTTCTCCCGTTCGGGTTCGCTGAACAATCCGGGCCGCAGGGTGGTGGCCAGGGCCATCGCCAGCGGTGGCACCATACCGGCCGCCATGACGGCGGCCATGATCTGCAGGGACCTCGGCTCGGCGATGCTGAGCCCGGCGGTGGCGAACGCGTAGGCCGCTTTGTTCACTGGGCCGCCCAAGTCGAAACACATCATCAGGCCGAGGATGATTCCGAGCAGGATCACCGATCCGCCGCCGAGGCCGTTGAGCCAGTTGGTCAGCCCCGAGGTGATTGCCGCCAAGGGGCGACCCAGTAGCAGGAACATCAGCAGCCCGACGATCAGCGATGCCAGCAACGGGATCACCACTACCGGCATCAGGCCGCGGAACCACTGCGGCACCGACCTCTGGCTGATCCATAGCGCGGCGAATCCTGCGATCAGGCCACCGACGATCCCGCCGATGAAGCCCGCGCCGACGAACACCGCGACCGCACCGGCGGTGAACCCTGGCGCCAGACCGGGCCGGTCGGCGATCGCGTAGGCGATATAGCCGGCCAGCGCCGGCACCAGGAATCCGAAGGCCAGACCGCCGAGGGTGAACAGCACCGCCCCCAGGTACTGGGCCAGTCCGCCGTCGGGCAGGTTGGTCAGCGAGTTGGTGGTGGCGATGGTGTTGGCCAGGGAGGCCGATGCCCCGTCCGGGGTGTTGGCGATGTCGTAGCCGGCCAGCAGGAAGCCCAGTGCGATCATCAGTCCACCCGCAGCGACGAACGGGATCATGTAGCTGACGCCGGTCAGCAGGATCTGCCGTAGCCGGGTGCCCCAGCCCAGGTTCCCAGCCGGGGTACCGCCCGTCGTCGCAGCGGCTGAGCCCTCCACCCTCGCCGAATTCGGATTGGCCGCTGCGGTAACCGCTTCGGCAATCATCGTGTCCGGCTCGTTGATGGCCCGCTTGACACCTGAGGCGATCATCGGTTTGCCGGCGAAGCGCTGGCGGTCCTTGACGCCGACGTCGGTGGCGAAGATGACGGCGTCGGCGCCGGTGATCGCGGCTTCGGTCAACGGCGTGCTGCCCGCCGAACCCTGGGTCTCGACGGTGAGCTGTACCCCGGCCCGTTCCGCGGCCAGCTTCAGCGCGTCGGCGGCCATGTAGGTGTGCGCGATTCCGGTCGGGCAGGCGGTGATCGCGATGATCGAGGTGGCTCGTCCCGGGACTGTTTTCGGAGTGGCCGGTTTCGGTGTGGCCTGCGGTTCGGCAGGCTGCGGGTGGACGACGCCGTCGACGAGCGCCACAACGTCGGCGGCGGTGGGGGCGTTGCGCAGTAACTGCACGAACTCCGGCCGGACCAGCGCCCGGGCCAGGCTGGAAAGCAGTTTCATGTGTTCGGAGCCGGCCCCCTCCGGGGCTGCGATGAGGAACACCAGGTCCGCCGGCCCGTCGTTGGCACCGAAATTCACCGGTGGTGCCGGCCGGGCGAAGGCGATCGAGGGTTCGCGCACCGCCGCCGACCGGCAGTGCGGGATGGCGATTCCGCCGGGCAGGCCGGTCGCGGACTGGGCCTCCCGGGCCAGGGCGGCCTGCGCCACCGCTGGGCCGTCACCGGTCCGGCCGGCATCGGCGAGCAGCCCGGCCAACCGGGCGATCACCGCCTGTTTGTCGGTCCCGGCCGCGGTGTCCAGCAACACCAGATCGGTCGTGATGATGGGGGTCTTCGTCATGGCGCACCTTCGGATCGGCGTTCAGCGGGGGTGGTCCGGACCGACGTGACGGCCACGTCGTCGAGATTGATCTGGGCGGGTGACGGAAGTGCCGAGCCGGGCAGCGCCGCGGCACCGCTGCCGTAGGCCACCGCCATCTGCAGCCGAGACGGCGGACCCGCACCCTCGGCCTCGGCGCGGATGTAGCCGGCCAGCGAGGAATCGCCCGCCCCGACAGTGCTGCTCGGCCGGATCGGCGGCGGGGTGGCCAGCCAGTCGCCGTCGGCGTCGACCAGCACCGCCCCGGCCGCCCCGAGGGTGGCCAGCACCGCGCCCACACCGCGGTCGATCAATCGCCGCGCCGCCCGCACCACCGGTCCGGCATCGCCCCGGGCGACGGCGCTCTCCAGCGCCGTGGCCGACACGCCGGCCAGTCCGGCGAGCTCCTCGGCGTTGGGCTTGAGCAGATCCGGTGCGGCGCGGTCGAGATCGGAGGCCAGCGCGGCCAGGGGCGCATCGGAGGTGTCCACCGCCACCTTGCAGCCGTAGGGACGCAATACCGCCACCATGTCCGCGTACCACGATGCGGGCAGGCCCGGCGGAAGCGACCCGGACAGCACCACCCATCGTGCCGAGCGGGCCCGCTCGGTGACCGCGCGTGCCAACGCATCGGCTTCGGCGACGGTCAGGACGGCACCGGGTTCGTTGATCTTCGTCGTGGTGCCGTCGGGTTCGGTGACGGTGAGGTTGGTGCGTACCGGGCCGGCGATGGGCACGGCGTGGAATGTGACTCCGGCCGTCTGTAGACCCACCAGGATCGGGTCGTGTTCCCCGGCGGGCAGAACGGCCACGGTGTCGACGCCGGCCAGGACCAGCGCGCGGGCGACGTTGACGCCCTTGCCGCCCGGTTCGGAGGAGGCCGAACTCACCCGGTGGACCGCACCGCGCGTCAGTTCGCCGGGCAGGGTGACCGTCCGGTCGATACTGGGGTTGGGGGTGACGGTGACGATCACCACTTGCCTCCGGCGATCACGACGTCCAGTCCGTACCCGGCGAGTCCGGCCTGGTCGGCGGGGCTGATCTCGGAATCGGTCACCAGCACGTCGACAGCATCGATCGGCGCGAAGCTCACTAGCTCATCTTGGCCGATCTTCGACGAATCGGCCACCACCACAACGAAATTGGCACAGCTGACCATGGCGCGTTTGACGGCAGCCTCCTCCGGGTCGGGTGTGGACAGCCCGTGCCGAAGGCTGATCCCGTTGGTGCCGATGAAGGCGATGTCGACGCGCAGCGACTCCAGGGTGCGGACGGCCTGCTCGCCGACCGCTGCCTGGGTCAGCCCGCGAACCCGACCGCCGAGCAGGTGCAGGGATACCGGGCCCAGGGCGGCCACCCGGGCGGCGACCGGCACCGAGTTGGTGACGACCAGCAGATCCCGGTCGGTCGGCAGGAGGGCGGCGACCTGCGCGGTGGTGGTGCCGGCATCGAAGAGGATGGCACCCGATCGGGGCAGGAATTCCGTGGCGGCCCGGCCGATGGCCCGCTTGTGTTCGGCCCGGGTGGCCTCCCGTTCGTCGATGCTGGGTTCGACCAGGTGCAGTGCCCGCAACGGGACCGCCCCGCCGTGCACCCGGCGCAGCACCCCGGCGCGGTCCAGGACGGCCAGGTCGCGGCGCACGGTCTCGGTGGTGACGTCGTAGGTCTGGGCCAATTCGGCGACCGAGGCGCGGCCCTGAGACATCACCCGGGCGGCGATGGCCTGCTGGCGTTCCTCCGGGTACACAGCCCTCCAGCGGGTGTTGTTTCATCCATGATTTATGTGAATATATGTTGTTTTACCGCCGCACCTGTGCCGGTGTCAACGGTTTGTTGTAATCCACTGCATGACTTCGCCACATACCGCGGTGCTCAGCGGGGTTCCGGTGGTCCCGGGCGTCCGCTTCGCACCGGTGATCCGAGCCAATCGTCTGCCGTCGATCGATGAACTCGCCCCCGGCGGCGGCGAACTGCCGGAGGCGGAGCGTCCCGCTGAGGCGGAACGATTCGCAGCAGCCGCCTCCACCGTGGCACAGCGCCTGCGGGACCGAGCCGCGACGGCCAGCGGTGCCGCCTCCGAGGTACTGACCGCCACCGCGCAGCTGGCGCAGGACCGGGCATGGCTGGGGTCGGCGGAGAACGCGATCAAATCGGGTCGGCCCGCAATTCGCGCGACGGCCGAGGCGGCCGCGCAGTTCGTCGAAATGTTCACCAAGATGGGTGGGCTGATGGCCGAGCGGGTCACCGACCTCAAGGACATCCGCGACCGCGTCATCGCCGAATTGGCCGGCCTGCCCGAGCCGGGCGTCCCGGAGCCGGCCGAGCCGTCGATCCTGTGCGCCGAGGACCTTGCCCCGGCCGATACCGCCGGACTGGATCCGCACCGGGTGGTCGGGCTGGCCACCACGCTGGGCGGGCCGACCAGCCACACCGCCATCATCGCCCGCCAATTGGGTATCCCATGCGTGGTCGCGGTGCACGGCCTCGACGATGTGGGCGTGGGGACGATGGTCCTGCTGGACGGCAGTCGGGGGACCGTCACTACCGATCCGGACCGGGCCGAGGCGGCGGCGGCGGTCGCGACGGCCGACGTCGCGGCAGCGGCGATGGCGGGCTGGACGGGTCCCGGGGCGACGTCCGACGGACATCCGGTCTCGATTCTGGCCAACGTGGCCGACGGGTCGGCGGCCCGCGCCGCGCGTCAGGCCCCGGTCGAGGGTGTCGGTCTGTTCCGTACCGAGTTGTGCTTCCTGGACCGTGACAGCGAGCCGACGGTCATGGAGCAGGCGTCGATCTACGCCGAGGTGCTCGAGGCGTTCGCCGGCCACAAGGTGGTGATCCGGACACTTGACGCCGGATCGGACAAGCCGCTGAAGTTCGTCACCAATCCCGAGGAGGCCAACCCGGCGTTGGGTGTGCGGGGTTTCCGGATCATCCAGATCGACGCCGACCTGGTGGCCCGTCAACTCGATGCGATCGCCGAGGCGGCCGCCCAGACCGGTAACGCGCCGTGGGTGATGGCCCCGATGATCGCCACCGCGGAGGAGGCCCGCCGGTTCGCGGACCTGGCCCGCGAGCGGGATCTGCATCCGGGCGTGATGATCGAGGTGCCCGCCGCGGCATTGCTGGCCGACAAGATTCTCGAGCATGTCGAGTTCCTCTCCATCGGGACCAATGACCTGGCGCAGTACACGATGGCGGCCGATCGGATGTCGGCGGACCTGGCCACCCTCACCGATCCGTGGCAGCCGGGTGTGATCGCCCTGGTCGCCCAGACCGCGCGCGCCGGAGCGGCTTTCGGTAAACCGGTGGGGGTGTGCGGCGAGGCCGCCGCCGACCCGTTGCTGGCGTGCGTGCTGACCGGCCTGGGTGTGACATCGCTGTCGGCGGCCGCGTCGGCGGTCACCCCGGTGGGCGCGAAACTGGCAACGGTGAGCCTGCAGCAGTGCCGGGACGCCGCCGAGGCGGTGCTGGCGACCGCCGGACCGGCGGAGGCCCGCGCCGTGGCGCAGGCGGTGCTCGGCTGACCGGCGGTCAGGGCCCGGTCGGCGCGGGTGCCGGCACCTGCGCCGGGTAGAGCAATTCCAACTCGCCGACGTTGGCGGCCGCGGTCACCAACGGCAGCGCCGCGGCGGCCGCCAGCTCGCCGGACCGGGCCTCAGCGCGCAGTGCGGTGACGAAATCGTCGCTGATCGTCGGCAGCGGCTCGGTCGACCCGTCGCCCTCGAGCCGGGCGCACACCGCGGCGGTGTGGTCCTCGAGAACCCGACGGGCCCGGGGGTAGACCCCCAGCGGGGGCGGTATGACATCGGCGATGACATCCCCGGCGGCGCGCAATCGGGGTATCCGGTTGGCGGTGTCGAGCATGGCGGGGTCGATGGCGCCGGCGTTCTCCGAGAGGTAGTCGCGAACGGCATCGCCGTAGGTCCGCACCGCGACCAGGGTCGCGTTGCCCAGGGTGGTCACGGCGTCGTCGGCTTGTTCGGAGGCCCCCCGGGTGACCCGGGTCACCGCTGCGTTCAGGTAGTGCGAACCCGATATCAGAGCGCCCGCGATTGCCCGCTGAACGGCTGCGGCGCCACCTCTCGGCCACATCAACACCGACACCACCATGCCGACCGCCGCCCCCAGCAGGATGTCTTCCATCCGGGCCAGGCCGACCTGCCAGCCGGTCGGCTGCATCAAATTGAAGACGATCAGCACCATCATGGTGAACATCGCCTGGCCGGCGGTGAACGAGCCGACCCGCGAGACGTAGGTGGATCCGAAGGCCACGATCGGCAGCAGCGTCCACAGCACCGGCGGATCGACCCCGAGGACACCGATGACCAGGGCGCCGATCACGAACCCCACGGTGGTTCCCGCGACGGCGCGGACCGCCGTCGTGCCGGTCGTCACGGCGCTGCTGCGTAGCACCGACAGCGCGCCGAGCACCACCCAGGGAGCGTTCGGGACAGGGAAGATGAAGGTGACCGTGACCGCCAGTGCCAGCGCCAGACCGGTGCGCAGGCTATTGAGGACGGTGATCGACCTGGTTTTCAGGTATCCGCCGAGCGCCGCGAACGTGGTCCGCTTGGACGACACCCGGTCGGCGATCCCGGTCTCGGGAAGTTTCAGGCCCAGCAGCTTGGCCCACACCGGCCGGCCGTCGGCCGCGGCGGCGTAGGCGATGGTGCTGCCGGTCAGTCCGATGGTGGCGCTCATGGTGCGCCGGCTGAACAGCATCCGGCCCATTTCCAAAGCGGCGACGTCATCGGGTTCGGCAAGGATGTCCTCGATGTGCTCGCCGTAGTGACGCATCGCCGTGGCCCGGTGCTCGGCCACCGCGGTGGTCAACTCCGCGTCCGCCCCGGCCCGTTCCGGTCCGGACAGTGTGTCGGCGCATTCGCGCAGCACCCGGACCCCCGAGGCCGCCATCGGACCGAGCAAAGCGGCGGAGTTGGAGTCGACGCGGTCGCACAACCACTTCAGGTTGGACACCACCCGAATCAGCGACCGGCTGCCCGCGGTGATCGCGACCGGACGAAAGGCATTGTTCAGGAACGTCTTCTGAAGATCCGCCATCGCGGCGTCGAGTTCACCGGCGGACACGGATCCCTCGATCCGATCGGCCAGCGCGCTGCACACCCGGGCGGATTGCCGGCGCAGTTCGCTGTGCCGGCGCGGCGGGAACACCAGCAGTGCGGCGGGCACGCAGACCAGCAGCGCGATGAACCAGCCGAACAGCCGGTCGCCCAAAGGGCCGGGCGGTCTGATGCAGACCGGCAGGATGAAGGTCATCAGCGCGGCCCGTTGGCCCGCCGCGACCACATCGCTGAGCAGACCGAGGAAGATCACCAGCGTGCCGACGGCGAAACACAGTGGCACCGCCACCCACGGGTGCGGGGCCGCCAGCGTGGCTGCGGTGATCAGGACCGTGCCGACCACCGCGAGAGCGCAGTAGGCCAGCGCCCGGGTGCCGGTAGTGCCCGGGAAATCCGCGGCGATGAGCAAGGCGATGGAGCCGACCAGCGCGAACAACGGCGTCTGGGTGTCGCCGGCGACCGCGAAGCCGATCGCGGCGCCGATCGGGATGAAGATCGCCGCGCGCAGCGCCCGCCTTGCGCCGTCGCCCTCGGGGTCGCGCTCCCGGATGCGGGTCGCCATCCGCCGAGTCAATTCGGCGGGGGTGGTCATGGCTGGATCGTAGAGGCCCCGCGGTCCGGTCGCCGCCGGGCCACGCTCACAGCCACCACGCCGCCACCGCTGCGCCGGCTCGCCGGCCCGCTCAGCCGAGCGGCGGCACCCCGTCGAAACGGCCGGTCTCCAGGAGATCGACGATCTGATTGCAGATCCACTCGTAGGTTGCCCGATCCCGGGCCAGCGTCGTTTGTTCGTAGCCGACGAGCACGTACACCGAATATTGGGCGAAGACCTCGGCCTGGCGATGATCCTGAACGATCTCGATCGCGTAGTCGTAGCAGACCTGGAAGCGCTGCCGATCCACCTCGGCCTGTACGGCGTGGACCTGGGGGTCTATCGAACTCCAAGCCCGGATGGCGGCCTCTGCGCTGTGCGGCAGCGAGAGCACCGACTGGATGATCAATTGCATCCGTTTCCGGGGGTCACTTTGCTGGCTGAACATCTCGCTGAGGCGGTCGGTGCGGTCCTGCTTCCAGTACTCGATCAGCTCCTGGGTGTAGGTGCTCCAACTGGTGAAGTAGTGATAGAACGAACCCGTCGTCACGCCGAGGCGATTGCACACCTCGGCCAGCTTGAGTCCGCCGAAGCCGAGGTCGGCCAGAATCTGCAGGCCGGTCTCGAAGAACGAGTCCCGGGCTGCAACGGTCGGCATGAAATCAGACCTTAAGCCTCCGGTGACCCGGGCGGATCAGGACGGCGGGAGCAGTTTCTTACCGGGTTCTTACCGGAACCCGGCGGCGGTAACCGATGGTGCGGCACGTTGAGGGGCGGGACCGCCGGGACGATGATGGGACACAGACGATGATCGAGGAGATGCGATGACTGCCCAGCTGACCAACGGCGATTCCCGGCAGGGCGACTCCGCGGGAATTCTGGCCGACGTCCGGGCGGTGTTCAACACTGGCCGGACCCGTTCCGCGCAGTGGCGGGAACGGCAACTTCGCGGTATCGAGTTGATGTGTGCGGAGCGCGAGGCCGAGATCTCGGCTGCGCTCACCGAAGACCTCGGCCGCTCCAGCTTCGAGGCCTGGCTCGGTGACATCGCCTCCACCAAGGCCGAGGCGACGTTCGCCCGCAAGCATTTTCGGGCCTGGGCCAAGCCGCGGAAACAGCCGATACCGTTGGCTCACATGCCCGGTCGGGCGTGGGTGCAGTACGACCCGCTTGGCACGGTCCTGGTGATCGGGCCGTGGAACTACCCGTTCTTCCTGAGCATGTCGCCGGTGGTGGGTGCGGTGGCAGCGGGCAACGCCGTGGTGATCAAACCCTCCGAACTGGCACCGGCGACCTCCGCGCTGATCGCCCGACTGGTGCCCCGGTACCTCGATCCGGAGGCCATCCGGGTAGTGGAAGGCGCCGCCGAGGTGACCCAGGATCTGATGTCGCAGGGCTTCGACCACGCGTTGTTCACCGGCGGAACCGAGGTGGGCCGCAAGATCATGGCTGCCGCCGCCTCCACCCTGACCCCGGTGACGCTGGAACTCGGTGGTAAGAGTCCGGTGCTGGTGCTGCCTGACGCCGACCTTGACGTGACAGCCCGCCGGATCGCCTGGATCAAGCTGCTCAATTCCGGCCAGACCTGTATCGCGCCGGACTTCGTCCTGGCCGACCGGTCGATCGTGGGACCGCTCACCGACAAGATCGTGGCGGCGATCGTCCGGTTCCGCGCCGATCAGCAGGACCCGTCGTTGCGGATCGTCAATGAGCGCCAGTTCGACCGGTTGGTATCGCTGATCGCCGGCACCGCCGGGACGGTGGTCACCGGCGGTGGGTCGGACCGCGCCACCTTGCGGATCGAGCCCACCGTCGTGCTCGGCCCCGGCCCGGACGACCCGGTGATGAGCGAGGAGATCTTCGGGCCGATCCTGCCGATCATCCCGGTCGGATCGACCGACGAGGCGGTCGAGTTCGTCAATTCCCGGCCCAAGCCGTTGGCGCTTTACGTCTTCACCGGCGATCAGCGGACGGGCCGTGAGTTGATCGACCGGATGCCGTCCGGCGGGGCGGTGATCAACCACCTGGCCATGCACTGCCTGGTGCCGACGCTGCCATTCGGCGGGGTCGGCGCCAGCGGTATGGGCGCCTACCACGGGCGGTGGGGTTTCGAGGCGCTCAGCCACCGCAGGGCCGTGCTGTCCAAACCGGCGAAACCGGACCCCGGCCTGTTGTATCCGCCATACACCGGTCGGGCGATGAGGATTCTGCGCAAGCTGCTCTAAGCCAGTCCGGTCGATGTGCAACCGTTTTTTCTTTGTCCGACAATGGTTTTCGTCGCGGTGATCAGAACCTGATCGCTCCCACCGGCAATCGCTGGCCGCCTGAAGGTCCTTGCGTCTGGCAGAATCGGTTTGTGGCGCACCCCGCTAGTCGTGGCCCCGGTCGGCCACCGGCGGCGAAAGCCGGCGAAACGCGCGGCCGTATCCTGCGCGCGGCGCGCGGGGTGTTCAGTGAGATCGGATACGACGCGGCGACCTTCCAGGAGATCGCCACTCGCGCCGACCTGACTCGCCCGGCCATCAATCACCACTTTCCCACCAAAGCCATCCTGTTCCAGCAGGTGGCCGAACAGACCACCGCAATGGTGACCACCGGGATCGCCGCAGCCTGGGGGGAGCAGAGTTTCGCCGGTCGGATCGAGGCCTTCGTCAGGGCGACGGGGCAGGCTCAGGAGGAGGATCGGACCGTCTCGGGATTCCTAGTGGTGTCGATGCTGGAGTCGCAACGCCACCCCGAGTTGCTCAGCGACGGCAAAGGCGCGTTGGACCACACCCGTGACTTCATGATCGCGGTGATCCGGGACGGCATGTGCCGCGGTGAGCTACCCGCCGATACCGACGCCGGGGTGGTCTCGGAGATGCTGATCGCGATGTTGTGGGGACTGGGCTTCTACGCCGGCTTCGTGGGCGACACCCGGCAGATGCTCGCGGTGACCGACGAATTCCTCCGACTGGTGGTGGCCGGCTGCCTTCCGGGCGGCGGATAGCCTGTCTAACTTTTCGCTACGATGGGTCTCCGGACGGTAGTTGGGAGCACCTCATGAGCAATCTGCGCAGCCACGACGACACCTGGGACATCGCCACCAGCGTGGGCTCGACGGCGGTGATGGTGGCCGCCGCCCGGGCCCGCGAGACCGACAGCGCCGACCCGCTGATCCGTGACCCGTATGCGCGTCTCCTGGTCGCCGGCGCCGGGACCGGCATGTGGGAGAACTTTCTCGACGACTCACTGGCCGAGCGGATTGCCGAGGCCGATCCACAGGCTGCCGCCATCTTCGACAACATGCTCGGCTACCAGGCGGTGCGGACGCTGTTCTTCGACACGTTCTTCGCCGACGCCGCCGCCGCCGGGATCCGGCAGATCGTCATTCTGGCCTGCGGTCTGGACTCCCGCGCCTATCGGCTGGACTGGCCGGCGGGCACTGTGGTCTACGAGATCGACCAACCCAAGGTGCTGGAGTACAAAGCCGCCACCCTGGCCCAGCACGGGGCCCAACCCACCGCGGTGCGTCGCGAGGTTCCGATCGACCTCCGGCAGGACTGGCCGGCGGCGCTGACGGCGGCGGGCTTCGACCCCGCCCGGCCGGCCGCATGGCTGGCCGAAGGGCTGCTCATGTACTTGCCCGCCGACGCCCAGGACCGTCTTTTCGGGCAGATCACCGAACTCAGCGCCCCAGGCAGCAGGCTGTCGGTGGAAGCGGTTCGCCATCACGACGAGCAGCGCCGTGAGCGGATGCGGCAGCGGTGGCAAAAGATGTCCGATGACCTCGGCATCGAGCGCAACGTGGACATCGCCGACCTGACCTACAACGATCCGCACCGGGCCGACGCCACCGAGTGGCTGGCCGGCCACGGGTGGGACGCCTCAGGCACCGTCTCGACCGACGAGATGCGCCGGCTGGACCGCTGGACCGAAGTGCCCGAGGAGGACTACCAGGACGGGTTCTCCACCTTCGTCATCGCCCAGCGTCAAGCCTGACCGAGCAACCACGGCACGGTCAGTGCGGTGACCTCGGCGATCAGCGGCTCCGCCCGGGCGGCATCGGGATCGTCCGTCCGGGTCCGGGTCATCACCGCCAGCACCAGGCGTTCGCCGTTCGGGCCGGAGGCCACCCCGATATCGTTCGTACTCGCGTATTCGCCGGCCCCGGTCTTGTCCGCGATGCCCCAGCCAGGCGGCAGGCCGGCCCGGATCCGGGTGTTTCCGGTGACGATGGTGCTCATCCACGCGTTGAGCTGAGCGCGGTGCGACTCGTCGAGTACATCGCCGGTGAGCATGGTCAAAAAGCCGGTGCCCATCGCCCGCGGCGTTGTGGTGTCGCGGGGATCGCCCGGCAGCGCGGTGTTCACGTCCGGTTCCCAGCGCACCATTGAGGTGCGGTCGTCGCCCACGGCCCGGGCGAACTCGGTGACCGACGGCGGGCCGCCGAGGATCTCGAGCATCAGATTGGTGGCGGTGTTGTCGCTCTGGCGCACCGCTGCGGCACCCAGATCCGACAGCGGCATCCAGCCGCCGACATTGGGTTCGGTCATCGGTGAGGCGGCCGGGACGAACAACGCGGGATCGATGAACACCTCGTTGGTCAGCTTCAGGTCGCCGCGCTGCACCTTCTGCAGGATCGCAGCGGCTACGTAGGCCTTGAACGTCGAGCAGGTGGCGAACACGTCGTCCGCGCGGTACCCGAGGGTCCGGTTGGAACCGAGATGACGGCCGTAGAAACCGATCTTCGCGTTGTAGCGGTCCTCCAACGCTGCCAACCCGTCCTCGATCGGGATTGGTGATGACGAGTCGACCAGCACGACGGGTGCCCGGTTACTCGGACGGCCGCATGCCGTCAGCACGGTCGCTGCGGCCCCGGCCGCGAGCAGTTGGCGACGGGTGCATTCCATACCCGACAGCCTCGCACGAGGCGGCCGGAATCGCCGGTGGCGTCACTGGCTACCATGGCCCACGGCGGTGATTGGCCCCGCCCGACAGGCTAGAGAGGATTCCCATGCCCGGAGTACAGGATCGAGTCATCGTCGTCACCGGCGCAGGCGGCGGACTGGGTCGCGAGTACGCGCTGACCCTGGCCAAGGAGGGCGCCAGCGTCGTCGTCAACGACCTCGGCGGGGCGCGGGACGGTACCGGCGCGGGGCACTCGATGGCCGACCAGGTGGTCGATGAGATCAAGGCCGCCGGCGGTCGCGCGGTCGCCAACTACGATTCCGTCGCCGATGCCGCGGGCGCGGCCAATATCGTCAAAACCGCACTCGATGAGTTCGGTGCCATCCACGGCGTGGTGAGTAACGCCGGCATCCTGCGCGACGGCACCTTCCACAAGATGACCGACGAGGCTTGGGACTCTGTGCTCAAGGTCCACCTCTACGGCGGTTACAACGTGATTCGCGCCGCCTGGCCGCATTTCCGCGAGCAGAGCTATGGCCGCATCGTCGTCGCGACGTCGACCAGTGGGCTGTTCGGCAATTTCGGCCAGGCCAACTACAGCGCCGCAAAGCTCGGTCTGGTGGGTCTGATCAACACCCTGGCCCAGGAGGGCGCCAAGTACAACATCAAGGCCAACGCGCTGGCGCCAATCGCCGCCACCCGGATGACCGAGGACATCCTGCCGCCGGAGGTGTTCAAGAAACTGACCCCGGAATACGTGGCTCCGGTGGTCGCCTACCTGTGCACCGAGGAGGTGCCGGACTCCGCCTCGGTGTTCATCGTGGGCGGTGGCAAGGTCCAGCGCACGGCGCTGTTCCAGAACAAGGGCGTGACCTTCGAGCAGGTTCCCACCGTCGACGATATCGCCGCGAACTGGTCGCAGATCGACGACTTGTCCGCACCCGAACCCGCCGCGTTCAAGCTCTAACGCGTGAAAGCTCTTGTTGCCCAAGAGCTCTGCGGGCCCTCCGGACTCCGCTATACCGATGTCGCGGATCCGTCGCCGGCGCCGGATTCGGTGCTGGTCGACGTCCGCGCCGCGGGTGTCTGCTTTCCGGACCTGCTGCTGATCGGAGGGCAGTACCAGCTGCGAATCGATCCACCGTTCATTCCGGGCACTGAGGTCGCCGGAGTCGTCCGGGCCGCGCCCGACGGGTCGGGGTTCGCCACCGGGGACCGGGTGTTCGGACCGGTGATGCTCGGCGGTTACGCCGAGCAGGCCAGCATCCCGTTGTCCGCTGTCATGCCGACACCGCCGGAACTCGATGACGGACAAGCGGTTTCGCTGCTCGTCAACTACATCACGGTGTACTTCGCGCTGGGCCGCCGTGCTGCGCTGCAGTCGGGGGAGACGGTGTTGGTTCTGGGTTCGGCCGGCGGGGTGGGGACCGCGGCGATCCAGGTGGCCAAGGCGATGGGCGCGACCGTGGTGGCGGTGGTGCACCGCCCGGAGGCACTCGACTTCGTCACGGATCTGGGCGCCGATGTCGTACTACCGATGACCGAGGGCTGGTCGAAGCAGGTCCGCGAGCACACCGGCGGCCGCGGTGTCGATGTGGTGGTGGACCCGGTCGGCGGGGAACCCTTCGACGAGGCCGTTCGTGCGCTGGCCGTCGAGGGCCGGCTGCTGGTCCTCGGGTTCGCTGCCGGATCCATCCCGTCGGTCAAGGTCAACCGGTTGTTGCTGCGCAACGCCGGGGTGCTCGGGGTGGGTTGGCGGGAGTTCGTCACCGCCAACCCCGGCGCCCAGTCGGAGTACGGCGACGGGGTGGCTGGACTGGTCGCCGAAGGGCTGAGGCCACCCGCGCCCCAACGCTATCCGCTCGCCGAAGGGCGACGTGCCCTAGATGAGCTTGCTGCTGGACGGGTGTACGGCAAGGTCGTCTTGGAGCCGTAGCCTTACCGCGGCGCCCGCCTCGTGGCTAGGTTTGAGGCCCGCCGACCCAGGGAGGTAATTTCCGTGATGGTCACATCGGGCGATTCTCCGACAGCAGTAGACATCCCGGCGCGCGATCGTCAAGCTCTCACCGTTCCTAGTCACTGAGCAGAAGTGAGTTCTGTTCAGTTGCGGCCCGAACGGTCTTGGCCGCGGGAGATCGACGCTGCCCGGTGGACCGACATGCCTCATGGGCGCGGCGGTGGACCGGGGCTTTCCGAACTCCCTGCGATCTCGGAATCCTCACAGGTCTAGCCGGTGGAGTGCCCACACCCATCCTCTGTTGGGTACGGGGTCCTGCCGGCCGACGCCTGATCGGCTTACCGAGACCACGTCTACCGATAGCGGCCGCCGCGCCGTGATGGCGGGTGACCTCTCCGGAAGTCTGTTGCTGCAACGGCTTACGCCAATGCTCATCGCCCCACTTACTCGTGTAAGCGGGATCGACACCGATGATCGGAATACCGCGGCGGGTTGCCATCGCGGTCAAACGATCACGGAACTTGGCGGTGGGAATACCAGCCACGATGCGCCGAAACTGCTTACCCCGACCACCACGACCCAGCGTTTCGCGACCCGTGGCACGGGAATCGGCGAAGTTGAGGTTCTCCACCGCGACCGCCACACAATGATTGCGCTCCGCTACGTTCAGCAGCTCCGTGATCGCCGTGCGCAGGTGCCCGTCACGGTGGGAGGCACGCCACTTCTTGACCTCGAGGGCGATCGTGACCGGTTCACCGACAGGGTTGCCCGAAGAATCCAGCACACACGCGGCGAGATGATCCGCGTTGAGGTCGACACCGAGAACCCGCCCGGCGCGGAGCTCCTCAAGTTCGAGGGACGGTTCCGGGGTGATCGCCCAGGACGCATCCAGATACCAGCGGCCGCGCTGCGGATCGAAAACGATGTCGTAGCGCACCGCCTTGCGCTGCTCGACCCGCGCAGCCCACTCAGACCCACCGTGAGCGAACCCGACCCGAGCGGCGAACTGGAGGTGCCCGCCGAACTTACCGACCAGCGCGGCGGGAACTTTTGCCTGCAACCGACCCTGCATATCGACACGAATGGTCTCGTTACCGCCAGGCTTTCCAGTCTCTCCGTCAGCGGTCAGGAACATGCGCGCAGCGTCCCACCGATCCCGCCACTGCTGCTCGTCCATCTCCGCCGCGGTCAGGTTGGCGCGGTGGCGCCACAACCGTTTTCCCCCCATCGTGATCGACGGGCGACCCGCGGCGAGTTCCTGCTCTGCGACGACGAGTCGCTGCTGCAGGATCGCCAGCCGGCGGGTCTTGGCGAACCTCTCAGACGCCGTGGCGTATCCGCGTTTACGTTTCCCGCGACGGGAGTCTCCGGCATCGTCAGCGAGTTCACCCGGGCGCAGGGAGCAACGCTTCTCAAGGACATCGACCGCAGAATGGAGATCGGCGACGCGAGCCGCCAAGCCGCGCATTCCCAACTGGTACTGGTCTTCCACCGCGCGTGTGATCGCGCCCGCCCACCGTGACGACGACACCGACGTCAACGCCTGCTTGCGCGTCGCACGCCATTGCTTATGTCCGTCACGGTCTATCCGACCCAAACGGACACGCCCGGCCAGCTCGCGGCGATAACAACCACCGAGGAACTCACCGATCTCCACCAACGCGGCGGCTTCGGTGTCGGACAGATGCAGCCGGGTCCGGAACCGACACCCGGACGGGCCCGCGGCGACCAGCGGATCGGAGATCTTCCGCAACGGCTTACCCGTACTCACCAGTGCCTCATCAGTTCTTTGACCGTGAATGGTGGCTCCAGGGATCGCTCTTTCAGCAGTGCGCTGACGTCAGCCTCGGTGAAAGTTTCGCCATCTTTCATGGCGTAGAGCATGGCCTGCTCGATGTCGCCCATGAAGTCGGAATGCTTGACGCACCAACGGCGGACACTTTTGTTGATGCCTTCGCGCTGGCGTTTCTTCGCCGGTGACACGGACTTATAGGCGTGCGCTCGGTGGGCGTTCTGCGGGGTCTTGTACCCGTAGCCTGGGGCGTCGTCGATGATCGCGCCGGTGGTGGCGTCGACGACAACGTAACGGCGGTCGTAGTCCTCTGACAGTGTGGGACTAACAACCACGCGCACAGCTGATTCCGCCATGTCAGTCACTCTCCCGGCGGGCTACGACAGATTCCGCGGCGATAACCGCCTGCGGTCCGATGTCTCGCTGCGCGCAGCCGACTGCTTTCAAGGCACGGTTTCGGGCACTTCTACGCCCATACAGTCGTGCGCACAATGACGTGAGAACCTCCACCATGTCGCGCACCAGATCGTCGTCGACCTCACCGTGGTCAAGCACCACCAGCCGCCGGCCGTGCGCCGACAACGCAGCTTCCACCAGCTCGGTGTTCATCCTCCCCAGCCGGTCGCGGTGCTCGACCACCACGGTGGTTACTGCCGGGTCGGCGAGCAACCGACGGACTTTCGAACGTGAGCCGTTCATCCCGGAACCGATCTCGGCTTCAACACGCACCACCTGGCCGCCGGCTTGCGCCGCCCAAGTGGACAGCCGGGCGACCTGGCGATCGAGGTCGGACTTCTGGTCATGTGACGAGACCCGCGCGTACAACCCGAACGCAGTGGTCGGGGTGGCCATCACGGACTCAGGAGAGACCAACACCGACCGCGAATTCACCCGCACCGCGGGAACCGGCAAGGTCCCCTCACGGAACCAGCGATACGCCGTCTGCGGGTGTACTCCCTGCAGCCGTGCCCACTGGGTCAGATTCACTCCATAAGTCTACTTGTTAGAACGTATGTACGCTAGCTATTGCTCAGTAAACGATGAGCAGTTGCCAACCCCTTCTTCAGCACCGGCCATCGGCCGTTGCTGGCTTTCGAGCGTGACGACTCGCCGGGCGTGCACGAGCGAGTCCTTGGGTAGGTTCGTGGCGTGAGTACTGGCGGGGTTGTGCTGGTTGCGCTGGCCATCGCCGTCGGGTTGGTCGGCATTTTGGTGCCGCTGCTCCCGGGGACGTTATTGGTCTGGGCTGCGATAGCAGCGTGGGCGTTCGTCGAACGGAGCACGGTCGGCTGGGTGGTGCTCGGTGCGGTCACGGCCGTGCTGGCGGCCGGGCTGCTGGTGAAGTACCTGTGGCCGGTCAAGCGGATGCGCGCCGCCGATGTCGGTGGCCGGACCCTGGCCGCCGGAGGAGTCCTCGGCGTTATCGGCTTCTTCGTCATCCCGGTGGTCGGTCTGGTCATCGGGTTCGTTCTCGGCGTCTACCTGGCCGAGTTGGTGACCCGCCGCGATCAGCGGCGGGCATGGGCATCGACCGTTCACGCCGTCAAGGGCGCGGCACTGTCGGTCGGAGTGGAACTTTCCGCCGGGCTGGTGGCCACCGCAGTGTGGGTTGTCGGCGTGGTCTTAACCCAGTGGTCTTAATCCAGTGGTAGTAACCCTGGGAACTAACCCAGTAGTTGAGCCCGTAAACGGGCGACGTCAGCGTCGCTCACCCCGGCGGCGGCCAGATACCCGGCCAGTCCGCCGTGGGTCTCGTCGAGCACCCGGCGCGCACTGACCAGATACTGCTCGCGTACCCCGAGAACCTCGTCGGTGAGCCGGGACTCGGCGAAGGACATGACCTCGTCGGTCATTCCGTCGCGGCTACCCATGGTCTCGAGGATGTGCCGGCGCAGCGTGGCCACGGCGTCGTTGCTGCGCAGGTAGTCGGCCAGGATCGCGTCGCGATCGACCCCGGCCGCCTCCAAGGCGACGGCCACGGCGAACCCGGTGCGGTCCTTGCCCGCGAAGCAGTGCACCAGCACCGGCCGGTCGTCGCCGATCGTGGTGATGATCTGCCGAACGGCACGCAGTGCGCCGCCGAGGGTGGGGAAGCGTTCGTACTCGGCGGTCATCCAGCGGGACGCAGCGACGGCCGGGTCCTCGTCGGAGTACTCGGTCATCATTTTCTGCCAGCTGGACTCGTGTGGCGCCTCGGCATCGGTGTCATGCGAGTGGGACACCTCGGGAAACGGAAGGTGATGCACCACAACACCGTCGGGGACCGCCCCGGCGCCGCGGCGCTGCAACTCGGCGTGCGAGCGGAGATCGGCGACATCGCAGATGCCCAACTCGGCCAGTAGTCGACGGCCGGTTGCGTCGAGGTTGCTCAACTCGCTGGAACGGAACAATCTGCCGGGAGCCACGCCCGCGGTTTCGGCGACGTCGCGGAAGTTCCAAGCGCCGGAGAGTCTTTCGGGTACTGATGTCACCCGCTGGTCACCGCCGTCGCCAACGGGCTCTTGTCGCGGCCGAGTTCGGCGCGCGCAATGGTCCGCAGGTGTACCTCGTCGGGGCCGTCGAAGATCCGCATGGCCCGCTGCCAGCCGTACATTCGGGCCAGTGGGAAGTCGTCGCTGACACCGGCACCGCCATGCACCTGGATGGCGCGGTCGATCACGGTGCAGGCCATCAGTGGCGCCACCGACTTGATCTGTGCCACCAGGCTGAAAGCCGCCCGGTTGCCGTGCTGGTCAATGGTCCAGGCCGCCTTCTCGCACAGCAGCCGGGCCTGGTCGATCTCGTTGCGGGACAGCGCGATCTGCTGCTGGACCATGCCCTGTTCGGCCAGTGGCTTGCCGAATGCGATTCGGGTGCGGGCGCGTTCGGTCATCAAAGCCAGCGCGCGCTCGGCCACCCCGATCGCCCGCATGCAGTGGTGAATCCGGCCCGGGCCCAACCGGGCCTGGGCGATCGCGAAGCCCATCCCCTCCTCGGCGAGCAGGTTCGATGCCGGAACCCGGACTCCTGAGTAGACCACTTCGGCGTGGCCGTGCTGGTCCTGCCAGCCGAACACCGAGGTGGAGCGCAGGATGTTCACCCCGGGGGTGTCGACCGGCACCAGGATCATCGACTGCTGCTGATGCGAGGCGGCGTCGGGATTGGTGCGGCCCATCACGATCAGTACTTTGCAGCGCGGGTCGTTGGCGCCGGAAGTCCACCACTTGCGGCCGTTGATGATGTAGTCGTCGCCGTCGCGGGTGATCGCGGTCTGGATGTTACGGGCGTCGCTGGAGGCGACCGCGGGTTCGGTCATCGAAAAGGCGCTGCGGATCTCACCGGCCAACAGCGGCTCGAGCCACTGCTTCTTCTGCGCCGGGGTGCCGAACATGTGCAGAACTTCCATGTTCCCGGTGTCCGGAGCCGCGCAGTTGATGGCCTCCGGGGCGATCTCGGTGCTCCAGCCGGACAGTTCCGCCAGTGGGGCGTACTCCAGGTTCGTCAGGCCCGACTCCGACGGCAGGAACAGATTCCACAGCCCGCGTTCCCGGGCCTTCTTCTTCAGGTCCTCGACAACCGGCGGGACCGTGAAATCACCCGGACCGGCCGTCGCCCGGTACTCGTCGTAGGACTTCTCGGCCGGCAGCACCTCGCCGACCATGAACTCGGTGAGACGCTGGTGGTAATCGGCCGCCTTGGCGGACATGGCGAAATCCATAACCGCCACGATATGGCACCGGCGTTGCCCCGCGACGGGGCCATCCGTCACATGCCTGGGGTGCGGGCGTCCTGGCCGGTGATCTCAGCGGTCTGGTGGGAGCCGTAGTCGGCCAGGTATTCCGGCCGCGACGGGTTGAGGGCCTCGCCGGCGGCCAGGACTCCCAGCGTGACCAGGGCGGCGGACAATGCGGCGGTCATACGATGCGATGCGGAGCGGTTCATGGTGGCTGCCTCCTGATGATCGGGGCCGAGGTTGTCGGCCTACACCGACCTTGCCGCCGAAAGGCTTCCCGCGCCGTCCACCGACCGGACCTCGTGCCGGGGGAGCGCGGTGTCCCCCGATTGGAGGACACCGCGCCGGGAACGGCCGCCCGGGTCAGACGTTGACCGAACTCCCGCCGTTCTGCGGCCCCATCTCGGTGATCATCCCGTCGCCGCCGATGATCCGCTCGCCGGTCAGGCTCGACTCGGCGCGGATGCTCGCCAGGTCCTGGCCGAGCACCCACGAACGGTATGCCGCGGTGATCAGACTCTCCGGTGAGTCGGTGGCGTCGTTGCTGATATCCCAGAACATCATTCCGCCGAGCCCGAGATCCTCGGCCCACTGCGCCTTCTGCGCGACCGAGGTGGGGGTCTCGAACGAGGTGAACAGCTTCCGCGTCGGGTCGTAGAGATAGGCAGCCTGGGCGTTGTCATCCCAGTACAGCACCCAGCCGCTGGCCGGATCTTGAACCTGGGCCAGCAGATCCTTGTAGTCGTACACGCCGGTCTCGAAGGTGCCGGGTGCGCCGCCGCTGGCGGGCTCCAGGTAACCGCCGTCGCCACCGTCGGCGACGCCGCTCCAGCCGCGGGTGTACATCGGCGCTCCGAGCACGATCTTGCCGGGATCGACGCCGGCAGCGAGGTAGAGCGACACCGCGGTCGCCATGTCGTAACCGTTGGGGTCACCGGTGACAGCGGACTGATGGCCGGTGGTCTTCTCCCAGGTGCCGTGGAAGTCGTAGGACATCACGTTGAAGAAGTCGACGCTGGGTGCCAGGCCGGCCGCATTGAAGTTGGCGATCTTGTCGTAGCCGCCTGGGGCTGCCACCGAGATCTCGTAGGTGCGCCCGTTCTGCTCGCCGAGGACATCCAACTTCTGTCGGACCAGAGCCAGCAACGCGGCGTAGTTCTCACCGTCCTGCGCGCTGACCGAATTGCTGTCCAGGCCGCCGCCGCCGGGGTACTCCCAGTCGAAGTCGACCCCGTCGAACATCTGGTAGGTGTCCAGGAAGGAGACGATCGAGTTGGCCATGGTCTCGCGGCCCTCGGCAGTCGAGGCGACGGTGCTGAAGTTGCCTGACAGCGTCCAGCCGCCGATCGCCGCACTCGTGCGCAGGTGTGGGTATTTCTCCTTGAGTTGGGCGATCTGGTTGAAGTTGCCCCACACCGTCTGCTCGGCGCGTGGATCACCCGGCGGGTAGTACCAGAGGTCCGCCTCGCCGGAGACCGAGTCGGCGGCACTGAACCGCTTCTCGACAGCGGCGTAGCTGTCGTAGAGCACCACCTCACCGTCGCTGGTCACGTTGAGGAACGAGTAGATGAGGTGAGTCATCTGGTCGGCCGGGACGTCGGCGATCTGGAAGTCACGGCCGTAGATGCCCCACTCCGGGAAGTAGGCGGCGAGGACCTTCTCGTGCGCGGCGATCGGAAGGTCGGTTGTCCCGCCTGGTCCGGGGTTGGGTGCGGTGATGTCGTCGTTGGTGATGGTGCCGGTGGCGGTTCCGGTGGCCAGGGTGGCTCCGGTGGGGTTG